>CAZQSB010000050.1:0-15387 GCA_964596015.1 uncultured bacterium
AGGAGGCGGAAGCCTGGTCGCGGGGACATCTTCACGATACGCCACATGGTGACTGGCTGTCAACCATAACTTGCGCGGGACGGTCTGGTGGAAGTGAGAGCCGCAGTCCGTTTAGTTGATATACCCCAGCGAGCGGAGTCGTTCCTCGAGGTTCCTGTCGGTCCGGACCTCCCCCGTCGCGGTGCGACGGCCCGGCCGGGGCTTCAGGCTCCGAAGCGTCGCCATGAGGTCCTCCCGCCTGCGCGAGAGCTCCGCGGGCGGCGGCGGAGCGCCCTCGACGTCCTCGAGCGTACTCGAGCCGTCGCTTCCGAGCGTAAGGCGGAGGTCGTCGACACGAAGCGTGACGTAGGCGGTCGTGAGATACGAGGCTTTGAGGTCGGGAGCGACGGCGTGCAGCTTCCTCCTGAGAGGCAGGCTGGGCCCCGCGTACTCGGCCAGAAGCGGCCGGTTCTGGAGCGCCGGGGGCCCCAGGAGGGAACGGCTCCTGACGCTGTCGCCGTCGGGCTCGAGCCCAGCGAGGTCGAGCACGGTGTCGTAGAGGTCGGAGAGCATGACGGGGTCGTCGCGCAGGCCGGGCTCGAGAAGCCCGGGGGCCCGGATGACGAGCGGCACGTCCAGAAGCTCCTCGTACACGCCGAACTGGTGCTCGAGGAAGCCGTGCTCGCCGATGAGTTCGCCGTGATCCGAGGTCACGATGACGACGGTGTCGTCGTAGCGGTCGTGCGCCTTGAGCGCGGCCACGACCGCGCCGAGCAGACTGTCGGAGTGCGCCACATCGCCCGCGTACATCCTGCGGACGCGGTCCCAGTCGGCGTCCTCGAGGTCCTTGAGCCCGGTGTTCACAGAATCGGCGAAAGCGCTCCGAACGGACTCCCACGGCGCGACGTCCGGAAGGTAGCGCTCGCGGTACGTGCCGGTGGGCGCGTACGGAAGATGCGCCTCGAGGATGTTGACGAACATCAGGAACGGCTCGTCGTCGCGGGTCCGATCGAGCCACCGGTCGATGACATCCACGGTCTCGCCCCCGCCCTGGTCCGGGGCGGAGAAGGCGCGACCCAGGATCCTCGGGTCGACGTACTGCTCGTCGAACCCGCGCAGGACGCCGGTCAGCTCGTCGGTCAGCCACGGGTTGCTGAAGAAAGCCATGGTGCGGTAGCCGGCCTCGTGAAGGCGCTCGGCCATCGTCGCGCCGGAGTAGCTGAAGCGCCAGTTGTGGCCGGTGCACCCGTGGGTCGAGGGGAACTCTCCTGTGAAGATCGACGCGTGGGACGGCACCGTCCAGGGCGCGTTCGACCACGCGCTCGTGAAGCTCGTCCCCTCGTTTGCGAGGCGGTCGAGCGACGGGGTCAGCGGCTCGCCGGGTCGCCCGGGCACGCTCTCCCCCGCGAAGTCGTCCCGCACGGTGTCGAGGACGACGAGCACGATGTTCGGCGAGGTCCTCGCGGGCGCGGAGCAGGAAGCGAGCAGGAACGCGAGGACGACGGCTACCGCGACGGCGAGGGCGGCGACTGCGAGTCGCGAGGGCGAGAGCGTTCGGAGCATGGAGGTTCCCTCCTGCCAGGCGAGACACGACGTCCTCCGGTCCGCCGCGTCCGTGGCGAAGAAAGCGCCGCGGACCGGGGCGGAGACGGGAGCGTCCGATGTCTCCGTGAGCTGTGTTGCAGGAGGGTGTATCTAATCTGACTGAGGAGTCACTCAGAAGGTTGCATGCCTTTTTTCGGGGCGTGCGCTGACTGAAGGCCAGACGGTGAGGTCAGTTGATGTACCCCAGTGAGCGGAGGCGTTCCTGGAGGTCTTCGTCGGCCTCGAGGTCGGCCGATGAGGCCGCGGTGACGGGATGCGGAAGGAACCGGCGGAGGGCCATGGCGATCTCCCTCCCCCGCGTCTGGAGTTCTTCCTGCGTCATGGGCTCGTCGGAGAAGTCCTCGAGGCGGTTCGAGCCGTCGCTTCCGACGGTGAGCCTCCAGTCCCCGACGCGGACCGTCGAGTAGGCGGTCTTGAGGAACGGCTCGTCGAGTTCGGGCGCGAGCTCGTGGACCTTCACGAGGAGCGGCGAGCTGGGCCCCGCGTACTCGGCGACGATGGGCCGGTCGTCCGGCAGGGGCTCGCCGAGAAGCGTGTGGCTCACCTCGGGCTCGACCCGCGACTCGAGCCCTGCGAGGTCGAGGACCGTCGCGTAGAGGTCGGTAAGCATGACCGGATCGTTCCTGACGCCCGCCTCCAGGTGCCCCGGCGCCCGGATGGCCAGCGGCACCGCCAGAAGCTCCTCGTAGACGCCGAACTGGTGCTCGAAGAAACCGTACTCGCCGATGAGCTCGCCGTGGTCCGAGGTCACGATGATGACGGCATCGTCGTAGACGTCGTGGCGCCTGAGCGACTGGACGAGCATGCCGAAGAGGCTGTCGGCCGCGTTCACGTCGCCCGCGTACATCCGCCGGACGTGCTCCCAGTCGACGTCCTCCCAGTCCTTCAGGCCGACGTTCACCGAATCGGCCATCTCGCCCCGGACGACCTCGCGGGGGCCGACCTCGGGCAGGTACGCCTCACGGTAGTACGAGGGCGGCGCGTACGGCAGGTGCGCCTCGAGAATGTTCACGAACATGAGGAACGGCGCATCGTCCTCGCGCCCCTCGAGCCACCGCTCGACGAACCCGATGGTCTCGGGTCCCCCCTGCGTCGGAATGGAGAGGACCTCGCTCCCGAACCGGGGGTCGACGTACTGCTCGTCGAACCCGCGCATGATGCCGGTCAGGCGATCGGTGAGCCAGGGATTGCTGAAGAACGCGACCGTGGTATAGCCGGATTCGTTCAGCCGCTCTGCGAGCGTCGGCCCGGGATATTCGAACTTCCAGTTGTAGCCGGTGCACTTGTGGGTGGACGGGTAGCGTCCGGTCAGAAGCGAGGCGTGCGACGGCACGGTCCACGGGGCGTTCGCGTACGCGTGCGTGAAGTCGACGCCTTCCGCGGCAACGCGGTCGAACCACGGTGTGAGCGGCTCGCCCGGGTACCCCGGAACGTCGATCCCGACGTAGTCGTCGCGGACGGTGTCGAGGACGACGATGACGATGTCGGGTCTGGGGTCGGCCGGCTCGCTGCAGGAGGTGAGCAGCAACGCCGCGGAGACGATGAGCACAAAGAGAACGAAAGATGCCATGAAACCCCGTCTTCCCGCACCCGTCGACCGGCCGCCGTCCGTTCCGTTCATCCCGTCTCCTCCGTCATGGTGCCGCATGACCCGTTACCCCTCACATCCTAGCATCAGGGGCCCCGCGCCGCAATCGGCCGGCGTCTCAGTCGCTGTCTGCGTTGACGAGGTGAATGGCCCGCCTGACACCGATGAAAAGCGAGGCGCCGATGACGAGCGCGCGGCGCGTGGCGTCCAGAGGACGCGTCACGGCGAGGACGATCAACGCCACGCAGACCGCGAGCATGAACCAGTCGAAGACCTTCCGTCCCATCGTCACGCTCCTCGCGCCGCGCCACCCGCTGTGCACGGCGGGACCGGCCGCCTCGGCAGCCTGCGCGTGAACCGCGGTTCTCGCGCGGGCGGCGGGGTCCTGGTCGGAGGCTCGCTCACCGGCAGCGTCCGGGGCTCGAGCACCCTCGGGATGGCGCTGCCCAGGAGCGTCGCCACCTGCCGGACGGCCCGGCGGTCCTTCCAGTAGTCGGAGTGGCGGTTCCCGGAGAGGTCGCGCGAGCGGGACGGGTAGCTCACGGGGTGCCCGTGAAGCCCGACCGCCTCGAGCGAGTCCCCGGGCTCCATGCCCAGCAGCTGTGCCGCCGCCTGCCCCACGGGAAACGCGAAGCGGAGGATGCGGTCATCATCCGAGAAGTAGACGTGCCGGTGCAGGGGACGAAGCGCCGAGCGCCGGAGCAGTCCGCCGACCTCGAGGAGGTCGTGCGGCACGGCCGCCGCCATCAGGACGACCACGCGCACGACCGCCCGCGACGCCTTGAGCCAGGAGAGGTCCTCCAGGAGCTCGAGGATGACGCGGCAGCCGAGCGAGTGGCCGACCAGCGTGAGCTCGATGGGTCCGCCGCCCGGCCCGCGCAGCTTCGAGACGAACCCCGCCAGGTGCCCGGCCGAGTCGCGAGCAACCGGGATCTTCCAGGGGTACGAGGCCGCCGAGAAGATGCCCCAGTCGGCGTCGCCGGGCCAGTAGACCCGGCCCGCCGGGGGGAACCTCGCCGGGAGCATTCGGAGGAAGGCGTCGAACGAGCGCCGCGCGTCGTCGGTGTCGGCGTTGTACCCGTGAACCAGCAGCACGACGTGCCGTCGCCCGTCCAGCCAGCCGTCGGGCGTCGCGCGCGGAGCGCCGACGACGCCGCCTGTGCCCTCCTCGCGGACCGAGATGTCGCCTGCGGCCGGCATGATGCTAGCGGTCCCTCAGGCTCTTCAGGGAGACGACGAGGTCGCGCGTGACGGGGGCCAGGAACCCGCCGAGGATGCCGGCGGCGACCCAGATGACCTTCTGCCATGTCGTCGCCACGACCATCGGCGCATACAGACTGATGCCGCCGTAGATGATGACGACGCTCAGCACGATGGCCGTGACCTTGATGCGTCTCGACCACGCGGCCTGCATGGAGATCTGGAGCGCGTCCAGTGAGCGCTGGATGGATTGGTAGACGCGGTTCCGGGCGTCCACGACGTCGGTGTCGGACGGATACGGTCCGCCGCTTCCCTCGAGGCTCTTGTGGGCCGCTATGAGGAGCTCGACGTCGGAGGGCCGTGCCTTCCTCGCGAGCGACCGGAGAAGCCACCGGTGCTCCACCGGATCGTCGAGGGCGGCCGAGGCGGCCGCGTGGAGCTGCCCCGCGACGCCGTCGGCGTGGAGCGAGAAGAGGGCTCCCGCGTCGCCGCCGGCGGCAAGGTCGATGAGCCGCTCGCGGACCTCCCCGTAGGTCGAGCCCTCGACCATCTCGTCGCGGTAGGTCGCCCGGGCGTGCTCGACGGCGGGCCGAAGCCAGCGCCCGATGACGAACGAGCGCTGGAAGGCGGCCCGGACCGGGAAGACGTCCTTCACGATCTGGATGAGGGCCATGGTGAGAATGCCGACGCCGAACAGGACGATGGCGGCCGGCCAGATGATGATGACGAAGCGCCGGAAGGTGAACTCGACTGCGGTGACGGGCCCGCCGCCCCGGCGGACCTCGAAGCCCTCTCCCTCGCGCTCGGCCATGGGGACGAAGCGGTCCCGGGCGGGCGTCTCGGCGGGCGCCTCCTCCGTGACGGCGGTCGTCTCCTCGACCGGAGCTGCCGCCTCCTCCCCCGCCTCCTGCGCCGGCACCGGCGGCGCCGACATCAGAAGAACGAACAGAAGGAGCGCGAGCGCGCCTCGCATGCGTCGTGTGGTCATGGTGCCTCCAGAGGAATCCTCACTCCCGGGAGGCGCGATGGGCTCTGATGTCAGTCCAGGATGACGCGACGCCGGCCTTCGCGGACCTCGCCGATCTGATGGACGATCTCGCCGCGCTCCGTAAGCGACGCCCTGATGCGGTCGGCGTCGCCCTGCGCGACGATGAGCACGTAGCCTACGCCCATGTTGAACGTGCGATAGGCCTCGTTCTTCGGAAGCTCCCCGATGCCGACGAGGAGGTCGAAGATCGGGAACGGCTGCCACGTGGTCGTGTCGATGTGCGCCTCGCATCCGTCGGGAAGCGAGCGCGCGACGTTGTCGATGAGTCCCCCGCCCGTGATGTGCGCCATGCCGTGGAGCGCGGGGTCGCCCAGGAGCGGCTCGACGGCCGTCAGGTACTCGCGGTGGACGGCCAGGAGGGCATCGCCAACGGTGCCCTCAAGCTCCGGCACCTCGGTATCGACATCCCAGCCCTGGACAGCGAAGCACAGATGCCGCGCGAGCGAGTAGCCGTTCGTGTGAAGTCCGGTGGAGGGAAGTCCGAGCAGGACGTCGCCGGGCTGAACCGGTTCTGCGCTCTCAAGCTCGCTCTTCCTGGCCAGCCCGATCATGCATCCGACGAGGTCGATCTCGCCCTCGCAGTAGACGCCCGGCATCTCGGCCGTCTCGCCCGCCACGAGGGAGCAGCCGACCGCCCTGCAGGCCTCGGCCATGCCGCCGACGGCCTCGGCGACGACCGCAGGCTCGAGGTTTGTGGTGGCGAAGTAATCTGCGAAGAGAACAGGCCGCGCCCGCGAGACCAGCAGGTCGTCGGTGCAGTGGTTCACAAGGTCGGCGCCGACCGAGGCGTAGGATGAGGCCATCACGGCGACCTTCAGCTTCGTGCCGACGCCGTCGATCGTCATGGCGAGCACGTCGCCGCGCTCGTCGCCGACGGCGTCGAACATGCCGGCGAACGCGCCGAACTCACCGAGGACCCGCGCGCCCCACGTGGAGCGCACGGACTCCTTCATCCGCTCGACGGCTTCCATACCGGCGTCGATGTTGACGCCTGAGTTGGAGTAGGTGTTTTTGGGCATCTTCCACTGTCCCTGAACTCAGTTCTCATCACCGGGAACCAGACCAAAACGACCGATTTTCTTCAGGAGGCCCTGTCTGCTCAGTCCGAGCTTCTTTGCGCTCTGAGACTTGTTCCAGTTCATTTCTGCAAGGACCTGGAGTATCACACGACGCTCCATATCTTCAACAAGATCCTTGAGCGTTGCGCCAATACCAGGCTTGATGGGCTTGATCGCGACCTCAACCTCTCTTAGGCGGTCGGAGAGTAAGCTAGCTGAAACCGGCCTCCCAGAAGCCCCCAACACAATAGCTCTCTCTATCTCATTCTCGAGTTCTCTCACATTGCCCGGCCAATCGTAGTTCACGAGCAGGTCCATTGCACCTTGAGTGAACCCTTCGATTGCCTTCTCTTGTTCGGCAGAGAATGAGTCAAGGAAACGCTGCGCAAGAAGAGGAATGTCATCACGCCTGTCTCGCAGAGGCGGCAACTCGAGTCTCACTACATTCAGGCGATAGAAGAGATCTCTGCGAAAGCGCCCCTCTCTCACCTCCTGCTCAAGAGACCTGTTCGTAGCTGCGACAATCCGCACATCTACTTTCACTGGGCTGGTGCCTCCCACATGACGAATCTCACCGTCTTGCAAGACGCGAAGGAGTTTCACTTGCAACATCGCGGGCATGTCAGCGATCTCATCGAGGAAGAAAGTGCCCCCGTCTGCGACCTCGAAGAGTCCCTTCTTGTCTCTGTGGGCCCCGGTGAATGCCCCGCGAAGATGGCCGAACAACTCGCTCTCGAGCAACTGCTCAGGCAGAGCCGCGCAGTTCTGAGCAACGAACCGTCTATCCCTCCGAGTGCCTTGCTGATGTATCGCTCTGGCGACAAGCTCCTTCCCAGTTCCGCTCTCACCCTCGATGAGTACAGTCACGTCTGACGCGGCGACTTTCTGCACTTCTGAGAACAACCTCTGCATTGGGAGACTCTGCCCGATCATCTCCCCGAAGGAGTGACGAGAGTCCACCTCCCAGCGGAGCGACTCTATCTCATGCTTCATTCTCTCCCTGAGAAGCAGATTCTCCAGTGCGACCGCGGTCTGACTGGACAGCGATGCAAGAAGCTCCTCTTCCCTGCTCGTGAACCCCGCTCCAGCCTGACGCCGGTCAACGTAGATGACGCCAAGAAGCCCCTCCGCGGCCTTCATTGGGCAGACCAGCAATGAGTCAATGCCGGCTACTCCTGCGACATCGCGTGCCCCAATCGGTAGCTCGGACGTCTGCAGACTGAGCAGCCTCCCCACAGAGCGAGCCTCGGGAAGCAGGCTGCGCACTATCGACTCCTCAGGAGCCGGTACATCACAACCGGCAGGCCTTGAGAAACCAGCCAGAGTCTCGTCTCCAACGAAGAGCAGCACTCCGCAACAATCCGCGCCAATGGCACCTGAGATCATCTGCGGTAGATTGCGGCGGAGTTCGTCCCTATCCCGATAGTCGGCGAGTTCGCGCGCGATCGTGGCGAATGCTGCCAGTTTGTCCGTTCCTGTTGGAAGTACTGATGGCTCGAGCGGCCGATTGGATCGCATGGCTCTTAGATCAGATGTGACTTCTGCGAGATCTCTGGCTGCCCCCAGCTGTGCTAGTACATCCCGCGCACGTACCAGAAGATCGACCGCAAGGTCAGGGTTCCCAAGCCTCCCATCATTGACGATTCCAGCCATGAGCTGCAGCCCTTTAGCAAACTCATATCGGGCGGAGAGACTGTCGAATTCAGAGATGGAACGCTGCGCAGCCGCCTGTGCTGCCTTCCACTCGGAGAGCTTGTGTAAGAGCTTTGACTTGACAAGCAGCACAGATGCGGACTCGAGTCGGTTGCCCACTTCCTCTGCGCAGGTCTCCGCGCGCGCAATCTGTGACCGAGCCTCTTCCAGTGCATCTAGTTCAAGAAGGACTTCGGCTCTCCTTCTCCTGAGTTCAGGCAGATCGTCGCGCAACTCGTTGCTGAGCATCAGTTCCTCTGCGCGGTCGAGGAACGACAGAGCAGACTGAGGATTCCCTCGCCGCCATTCGAGTTCCCCTGAGTTGCTGAAGACGTGGCTCAACAGCCACTTGTCAGTAGCCGCAGAAGCCCATCGAATGGCTTGCCTGAAACACATTCCGGCGTGTTCTAGTGAACCCCGCCTCATGAGAAGGAGCCCC
Source organism: uncultured bacterium (assembly GCA_964596015.1). Lineage (GTDB taxonomy): Bacteria > Joyebacterota > Joyebacteria > Joyebacterales > Joyebacteraceae > WJMD01. Next base: position 8,610 of record CAZQSB010000050.1, read on the forward strand.
AGATTACTCCTTGCAAGAGCTATCGCATAGGCGCTGCCGAGTTCCTCCCCGACTTGAAGCGCCTCTGTCCAGTCCGCGTGTGCCTCAAACCAGTTTCCAAGGTTGTAGTTCGCTACACCGATGTTTGCAGCAGCAGACTGGCGCAGGACGTCGTCCTCGATCTTCTCAGCAGCTTCCTTGGCTCGCCGATACCAGAGCTTCGCGTCTTCCCACTGGCAGACGGCGACCAAGCCGTTGCCCTTGACGTTGCATGCCTTAGCAATCAACGCGATGTCCCCTTGCTGCTCAGCTATGCATAGCGCCGAGTCAGCGAGGGTCTGGATTCGGTTCAGATCGCCAGTCATCTGACACACGGAGGCCAGACCAAGGTCAGCAACGGCAATCCAGTAGCTTGCGCTGCACTTGACTGCCTCATACCGGAGCCTCTCGAAGGCCGCTCGCGAACCTCTCGAGTCACCACAACGTCCCAGAGCTCTTCCCAGTTGCCAGCAGAAGTGCATGTGAACACTGTCAGGCAGCGGCTCTTGGGACGGCTGTCTGCAAAGCACTTCACTTGAGACCTCAGCAACACCATTGGCATCGCCCAGCGCCCACAGTGTATCAACTAGATCCAACAACAGCTCACTACTCACCTCATGGTCGCCCGGATGCATGACACACTCGCGCGCCAGCGAAGCGAATCTCCTGCCCTCCTCACTCCAACCTATCTCCTGGAAATCGTGAGCTGTTTCAAGGCACCTGGAGATTGATGCCTCTGCTCTGGAAGCCCCGTGTGTATGCCATGACAGTCGAGCTCGATCCCAGATTGTCTGCGGAAGCCTCTCACCGAGTAGGTCAGCTAGCCGCGAATGCCCTTCTCGAAGATCGCTGTCGGTCAACCCTGCTGCAAGTGCACTGATCTCGTTGGTCGGCAGGTCCAGAGGGGATCGAAGCGCATTGGAGGAGGTGTCCACAGCCATGCTCTCAGTCAGAACTCCGACAGCCTGCTGTGACAGACAGCTCAATAACACGTCAGCCGGAATGCCGGCTCCCAAGAAAAGGACTGCACGTTCGGATGGCGCTATGAGGTTGCACACGCGAGTTGCGCCTGGGGAGACATCAACCCTGTGTTGCGCAGTTAGCGGCGCTACCTGTCGGGCCTCCTGGAGTTCCAGAATCTCCCAGAAGAAGTTCCCTCCTCTCCCTATTCCCACCATCACGGGCTCTGCTACGAGCATTTGCCATGAACGAATGAGAGATGCAGGGAAAGAACGTGCGATAGCCGCCACAAGGAGCCTGTACCCCAGCTCGCTTGTCGACCGCATGAGAGCACTAATTCGTTCAGTCTCGGTGTGACTCAAGAGTTCGACGCCGTCGAGAACCAGGACCAGCGGCTCTTCTCCCAAGCGAGATTGGGGAGACAGTCTTGTCGATGCACCACAGTAACCGTCTGATGCAGCTCGTTGCAGTCTGAGCAGACCTTCGCAGAGATGAACGGGATAGCCCGGTGGTGCCATCAATGTGGCGCAGGTCACTGGAACTCCCAGCGATTCAGCTGCCGCCTCGACCTCATCGACCAACGTGTACCTACTTCCACTCTCGTGATCGACTATGAGCAGGCCAGCACTCCCTGCCACCCGGAGTCGCGAGACGACTGAAGTGAGAGCACCAGCGACGACTGCTTCGACTGCTTCTTCTGAGTTGCTGATGGTCATGCCATGCTCCCTGGCTGTACGGAATGGCTCCAGAGCAGTGGGCCTACTAGAGTAAGGGGAATCCACAACTTACTGTGTGAGAGTATCAGGCGTAGCGTGCGTCATTGCTAGAGCCTGGAGGTGCTTAGAAGATGGTCAACAGAGGACCGCCCTAGCAGAGGCACTTGACTACATCTTGCTCTGGGGCTGGATGCAGGGACACATGGCGCATCAGTGCCAAATCAGAGTGAGTTCATTGCACTCTGAAGAACGAGTCTAACGACACATCTATGCTCTGGGCATTATTGAAGAGAAGCGCATGGACGACTCTGAGAGAGCTCCACCACTTCAGTCAACTTCCACTCGACCTTCCCTGACGAGTCTAAGGAAGACATCTGCGACGCGAGGGTCGAACTCAGTTCCGCTTCCATCTTCTATCTCGCGGATGGCTCGCTCCACACCAAGTGAGTCACGATAGGGTCGGTTGGAGAGCATGGCATCGAACGCATCCGCTACTTTGATTATGCGGGCTTCAAGGGGGATGGAGTCTCCTGAGAGACCATCTGGATAGCCAGAACCATCGTAGCGCTCGTGGTGGTGCAGCACAACGTCTCGGGCGCCCTTGAGAAACTGAAGGTCAGACACAATCTTCGCCCCAGTCTCGGGATGCGTGCGCATGATCCTCCACTCTTCCTCGGAGAGGGCTCCGGGCTTCAGCAGAACGTCGTGCTGGAGCGCGATCTTGCCCATGTCATGAAGAAGCCCCGCATACTCAATTGTCTGAACGCGACGCTCGGACAATCCCATCTCCCTGGCAATCGCTACTGCGTATGCGGTGACTCGCTCCGAATGGCCCTTTGTGTAGGGATCACTCGCGTCTATCGCAGAGGTTAGTGCCCGGACTGTATCTATGTGAATCTGACGCATCTCGGTGTAGAGCTTGAAGGAGTAGCGTGCGAGCAGTAGGGGAATCAAGAACAGAGCTACGCCAGGGATCCCAATGTGAAGGTAGATCACAACAACAATCGCACCCAGCGGCACAAAACCAACGAGATGCGTTACAGTGGTCCACAAGTAAGTTCTCTGCCAGACACGCCACGGATTCGTGCTCTGCATGAGAGCGACTATGAAGCTGACACCAAACGTGTCCAGCAAGAAGTATGTGATTCCGCACGCTGCAAGTGGGAGAACCAGTTCACTGATGTCCGGTGTGGGCCTGCCTCCCACAAGATCGAACACATACCCAGCCCCGAGAATCGTGATGATGAAGAGGCAGACGTTGAACAACACCTTATGGGGTTCGCGACGAGAGACCAGTGTGGCCGTGACGATGCTGCTCACAGTCGCTATCATCGCCGCAACCACGGGTCCGAACACCACGATCGCGGCGTAATCCAGAGCCGAGGCGACGGTGATATAAGCGCTGGAGCCTGGGAGCATTATGGGACTCAGCTCAGCCACAACGGCGAAGGCTAGCCACCAGATGAGGGGGGTCCAGGAATCGATGTCTGCTGTAGGGAAGGTCCTTACTGCAAGGAAGATCCCGAGAGCCACGACTGCGAAATAGTAGAGGCGAAACGGGAGGCTCGTCCCCTCAAAGGGGCCGCTGTTTCTGGGGGCGGTCAAGGCAGAACACCTCGAAGAGAACGGGCCGACACCTAGCGCTATCAGACTGACTACGCCCAGCCAGACCTGCCTGAAAGCAGAATCTCAATGAACCTCATGATGAGAAGCAAAATCTCACCTCCCTCACGCTTCACCTGCCCCTGGTCGTTCCTACGGCCGCTGACTCTCGGTCCTTACCCGGCCAAGGGCAAAAGGGGTATCAGCGCTTCGCTATGAGGTGCGGTTCGATTCCGCTCCGCTCAACATCTCCTTCACTCGTTGGACGTAGTGTCGTCCGGTGCCGGCCCGATAACGTATTCGACTGGTTCCTTGCGCCTCAGGCGTCTCAGGAACCGGTTCACGGCATCGAGCGTCGCGAGGGCCGCGGCGCGCGGCACGTCCCCGTTCGCGGGACACGCGCCGACCAGCATCCTCTCCTGCCTCGCGGACAGGTGACAGATGCTCGCGACGATAACAGGTCGCCCTCCCACCGAGCACTGCTCGATCGCCTCGATAGCGAGGACGCACTCGTCTTCAAAGAACTGGCCGACCGCCTCGAGCGTCGCCATGGCGATGAGGCGCATGACCGACTCCTTCGAGTCGGCGCCCACCGCGCTCGCCACCGAGTCGAGCTCGCCGACTCGAAGCTCGACGCGCGCCTCGGCGCGCATCTTGGTCTGCGCCACCGACACGCCGATGAACTCGATGCGGTAGTCCTCGGGGTCGAGGTAGCCGCCCTTGAGCGACGGCGCCTTCCATTCCCTCGCGGGCTCCTTCTCCGGAGCCTCCTCCCCGACCTCCTTCTGCTCCTGGAACTCCTCATCCACCTGCGCGACGCTGATCTTCCGGTGGTCGATGGGGATGCCCAGCTTCGCCACGAGCATCGACTCGACGTCCCGCGCGATCTGCTTGGGGCTCCTCCCCGGCGCCGCGACGATGTGGGCCTCCAGGATGGAGCCCGCATCATCGGGCACGATGCTCGCGGACCTCACGTCCCTCAGTCCGCGGACGCACCGTTCGACCTCGTCGACAGGATGGACCTTGTCGCGTCCCTTGAGCAGGATGTGGCACCTCCGGTGTCGGGGTCGCGAAGGATGCGACCCGTGGGACGCCTGGCAACATCAGTTTAGCATACTTCGTCCGGCTCGGCCACCGTGTCAAGACAAAACGGTGACCATGCGCTCACTTACGGGGTCGTGGCGGCGCGGCTTGCGCCTACATGCGGTCCGGCGCGGAGATCCCGAGGAGCGTGAGACCGTTGGCCAGCACGGTCCTCGTGGCCTCCGAGAGGAAGAGGCGCGCGTCGGTGGCGGCCGCATCGTCCGAGACGATGCGGTTGTCGTGGTAGTACTTGTGGAACTGCGACGCGACGTCCCGGAGATAGGTCGTGAGCCTGTGCGGCTCCCTCGCCTCGGCCGCCCCGGCGATGAGCCGGGGGAAGTCGGCCAGGAGCAGGATGAGCACCCGGGCGTCGCCGGTGGTCACGTCGGTGAGGTCGACCGAGTCCGCGTCCGGCACGCTCGTCCCCCGCTCGTGGGCGAACCGGATGAGGCTCGCCACGCGCGCGTGGCCGTACTGGACGTAGAAGACCGGGTTCTCGTCGGACTGCTCCCGCGCCAGGTCGAGGTCGAAGTCGAGGTGGCTCGTCTGCTTCCGCATGAGGAAGAAGAACTTCGCCACGTCCACTCCGACGTCCTCGCAGAGCTCGCGGAGCGTGACGAGCGACCCCGCCCGCTTCGACATCTTCACGCGCTCGCCGCCCTCGAGGAAGTTCACCTGCTGGATGATCTGGACCTCGAGCTGCTCCTTCGCGTGGCCGAGGATCTCGAGCGCGGCGTGCATCTCCGCGATATGCGCGTGGTGGTCGGGTCCCCACAGGTCGATGGCCGGGTCGTACCCGCGGTCGAACTTGTCGATGTGGTACGCGAGGTCCGGCAGCAGATACGTAGGGTACCCGTCGGCCTTGACGATGACCTTGTCGTCGTTCGTCCCGTGCGGCGTCGTCCGAAGCCAGAGCGCGCCCTCGGACTCGTAGGTCTCCCCCGTCTCCTTCAGTGCCTCCAGCGTGCGGTCGACCCGCTCCCCGAGCTCCGTCTCGTGGAACCACCGGTCGAAGGTGACGCCGTACATGTCGAGGTCGCGTCGCTGCCACGCGACCATTTTCTCGACGGCCAGCTCCTTCAGCGTCTCGAGGCGCGCGTCATCGCCCTTCGAGGTGATGCCGGCGTGCGTCTCGACGATCTGCTGCGCGATGTCCCTCAGGTACTCGCCGTGGTAGCCGCCCTCCGGGATCTCGAGAGGGTCACCGGATAACTCCCGGATGCGGGCGTCGATCGAGCGCGCCAGCTTCTCCACCTGCACGCCCGCGTCGTTCACGTAGAACTCGCGGTGGACCTCGCAGCCCGCGGCCTCAAGAAGGCTCGCGATGGCGTCGCCTACCGCGGCGGCCCGGGCGCTCACGATGTTCAACGGCCCCGTCGGGTTCGCGCTCACGAACTCCAGCAGAATGCGCTGGCCTTCGAGCGCGTCGCTTCGGCCGTACGCGTCGGCCTCGCGGACGATGGCCCTGAGGCGGTCGTCGTACCAGCCGGCGCCGTAGCGGAAGTTGATGAAGCCGGGGCCGGCGACCTCGACCGCGTCGAGCTGGGCCGCGCGTTTGTCGATGGCCTCGGTGATCTCGGTCGCGAGCTCGCGCGGGTTGCGCCCGACCTCCTTCGCCAGACCCATGGCGATGGTGGTCGTCGCGTCGCCGTGCGACGGGTCGCGCGGCACGGCGAGGTCGACCTCGGTCTCGGGGAGTCCGAGCTTCGAGAGCACCTCGGCTATGTGTGTCTTGAGCTTGTCGTCGAACACTGTGGCTGCCCCTCCTCCCGTAGAGGACAGTCTACAGGATGGACTCCCAGAGGCAAGTGCGATCGAACCACCGAATGAGCAATCAATGCCGAAGAGGCACGACCAGATGATACCCGTGCATGGCTTCCGACTGCGAGGCAACGTCTCACACTCGGAGTACGTGCGCTCTCTGAGCAACCTCGGACTCTCCGGAGACTTGGCTATGCAACTCCAGCTCCCATGTCTGCGGGCAGCGGGCGTTCGTCCCGGCGGAGGACGCCAGGCAGATGTAGGCCAGCCAAGTATGCTATTGACCTGACCCCCTAGAACTGGTCCAGCCGCAGAGGTAGACTGAGGCTGGCAGGAAAGGGGGTTCGTCATGTCCGGGAAGCGGTACACGCCGGAGCAGATCGTGCATCATCTTCGGGAGGCCGAGGTTCCCGTCAGCCAGGGCCGTACGGTGCCCAAGATGTGCCGGGAGCTGAGGTTCGCGGAACAGACGTACTACCGCTGGCGGCGGACCTACGGTGGTCTGGACGTTAAGCAGGCTCGCCGTCTGAAAGAACTGGAGCGAGAGAACGCACGGCTGAAGCGTCTTGCTGGTGAACAGGCTCTGGACATCGCGATCCTGAAGGAGGCGTCCCGGGGAAACTTGTGAGCCCGGCTGC
>CAZQSB010000051.1:0-15351 GCA_964596015.1 uncultured bacterium
CCGCGAAGGCGGCCGCACGGTCGGCGCCGGCACCATCACCAAGATCCTGGAGTAGAAGTTCTCGAACGAGGCTGGGCGCGCTGTGCGCCCCGGCCCCTGACATAGGGGAGACGCACGGTGCGCGACATCGTTGTGTTGGCGTGCGGCGAGTGCAAGCGCCGCAATTACACATACACGAAGAACAAGCAGAAACATCCGGACCGCCTGGAGTACAAGAAGTACTGTCGCTTCTGCTGTAAGCACACGGTGCACAAGCAGACGCGGTAGGTCGGCAGGCCATCCGGGGACACGTATCCCGCAGGCTTGGGGGCGGACCGGGCAGGTATGCCCGGCGCCCGCGACCAAAGGGTAGTCCGCATCGGCAGGTTGAGCAGGCCTGTAGCTCTAATTGGTTAGAGCGCCGGTCTCCAAAACCGGATGTTGGGGGTTCGAGTCCCTCCAGGCCTGCCACTATCACTTCCTGCGCGACAGGCGTCCGGACGGGTGTTTTTATGTTTGAGAGACTGGTCAAGTTCCTCAAGGAAGTCAGGAACGAGCTCAAGAGGGTCTCGTGGCCCTCTCGCGATGAGCTGCGCGGTTCGACGACCGTGGTCATCGTCATCGTCCTGATCCTTGCTGTGTTCATTGGCCTGGTCGACCGGGCGCTCTCCTACCTCATGGGATTCGTCCTCGGCTAGACCCCTGAGCACGGCACCTTGAGCCAAGACGTAAGTGGCGAGGTGATCCAGTCATGCGCTGGTACGCCGTGCATACGTACTCGGGACACGAGTTCAAGGTCCGCGACAAGCTCCGGAAGGCGATCGAGCAGTCGGATCTGACCGAGCAGTTCGGGCAGATCATCATCGCCACCGAGGAGTTCGTCGAGATGAAGGACGGCAAGCGCCGGACCTCGGAGCGGAAGCTCTTCCCGGGCTACCTCCTTATCGAGATGGACATGAACGACCAGACCCGGTTCCTCGTGACGAACACCCCCGGCGTGTCGGCGTTCATCGGAACCACGTCCGGTCCGCAGCCGCTCGACCAGGAGGACATCGACCGGATCCTCGGGCGCATCGAGAGAAGGCCCTCGAAGGAGCTTCCCGAGATCCCGTATCAGGTCGGCGACCAGGTGCGGGTCGTCGATGGACCCTTCACCGGATTCTCGGGGCTCATCGACGAGGTCGACGCCGAGCGCGGCAAGGTCAAGGTGATGGTCTCGATCTTCGGGCGCGCCACGCCCGTCGAGCTGGACTTCCTGCAGGTCGACGCGACCTAGATCGAGTTTGACTGGCCCGCGCGGCTGTTCGCGGGCGTGAGAAGGGGACCACAATGGCGAAGAAGGTCATCGGCACCGTCAAGCTTCAGATCCCCGCGGGGCAGGCGACGTCAGCTCCGCCGGTCGGCCCGGCGCTCGGACCGTACGGGATCGACATCGGCGGGTTCTGCAAGCAGTTCAACGCCAAGACCAAGGGCGAGCCCGGCATGATCATCCCGGTCGTCCTAACGATCTACCAGGACAGGACCTTCAGCTTCATCACGAAGACGCCGCCGGCCTCGGTGCTGCTCAAGAAGGCCGCGGGACTGGCGAAGGGTTCCGGGGTGCCCAACCGGGAGAAGGTCGGGAAGGTCACGAGGGCGCAGCTTCTCGAGATCGCGAAGCTCAAGGCCCCGGACATCAACGCGGCCGACGACGAGGCCGCCATGAAGCTGATCGCCGGCACCGCCCGGAGCATGGGCATCGAGATCGTCGGCTAGGCCCGAAGGTCAAGGGCTGAGCCGGAACCGCCACCGCGCGGTCACGCGGGAGGGAAGGCCCCGACGGGCCCCCGAAGGAAAGGAACGAGGCATGAGGAGAAGCAATCGGTACAGGGAGCAGTCGTCGAGGCTCAAGGACGGCGGCCCGTACCCGGTCGAAGAGGCGATCCGCCTTGTCAAGGAGATGGCGAGCGCGAAGTTCGATGAAACGGTCGAGGTCGCGTTCCGGCTCGGCGTCGATCCGAGGAAGTCGGACCAGCAGCTTCGGGGAACGGTCGTCCTGCCGCACGGCACCGGAAGGGACGTCCGCGTTCTCGTCCTGACGAAGGGCGAGAAGGTGACCGAGGCGGAGGAGGCCGGAGCCGACTACGTCGGAGACGACGAGTACATCGAGAAGATCAAGGAGGGGTGGCTCGACTTCGACACGGTCGTCGCCACGCCGGACATGATGAAGGACGTCGGGAAGCTCGGCAAGATCCTCGGTCCCCGCGGGCTCATGCCGAACCCGAAGACGGGCACCGTGACGAACGACATCGCGAAGGCCGTGAGCGAGGCGAAGGCGGGCAAGATCGAATACCGCACCGACAAGACGGCCAACGTGCATGCCCCTATCGGCAAGGCGTCGTTCGACGCGGACAGCCTCAGGGAGAATCTCCTGGAGATCTCGCGGGAGATCGCACGGGCGCGCCCCGCGGCGGCCAAGGGCGGCTACATCCGGAACGTGACCATCTGCACGACGATGGGACCCGGCGTCGACGTGGACGCCTCATCGCTCGTCGACACCACGCGAACCTGATTCAACGTCGGGTAGGAGAAAGGGTTCAGTTCCATGCCGATGATGAGAGCGGAGAAGGAAGCCCGGGTCAAGGAACTCGTCGAGTTCCTTCAGGGCAACAACGTCATCCTCCTCAGCGACTTCACGGGGATGGACGTCGAGACGGCGACCGAGATCCGCCGCCGTTTCCGCGAGGAGTCGGTTGAGTTCCGCGTCGTGAAGAACACGCTCGCGAAGCTGGCGGCGCAGGAGGCCGGGCTCGACGAGCTGGCGGACCTCTTCCAGGGCCCGAACGCGGTCGTCATCTCGAAGGACGATCCCGTCGCCCCCGCGAAGATCCTCGCCGAGTTCGAGAAGAAGGCCGACACGCCGAAGATAAAGAGGGGCTGGGTCGAGTCGGTCCTTATCACAGAGGCGGAGATCAAGCGGCTCGCCGAGCTGCCTCCGAAGGAGGTTCTGCTCGCCCAGATCGCCGCGGGATTCCAGGCGCCGGTCGCCGGGTTCGCCCGCATCATGCACGAGATGCTGAGGCAGCTCGTGTCGGTGCTCGACGAGGTCGGCAAGACCAAGGGCGCGGCCTCGGGCGCCTAGCGCGCAGGATGTGAAGAAGCTGAACCGGCCCCGAAGCGACGCCGCTCGGATGCCATGTGGACTGGCCTCCGTGACTGTCTGGGAGCTTCCTTCGGGCCGAAGAGATACAAGAACTGCGGTGCACCCTTGACCTGGTAATCGACCAGAGGTTCGACGGAGGACCACGATGGCAGAAGAGAAGAACGAGGCAGTGGAGACGGCGGCCGAGGAGAAGGCCGAAGAGAAGACCGAGGCGGCGGCCGAGGAGAAGGCCGAAGCCAAGCCTGCTCCGACCGGCAAGATCGCCGACATACTCGGGACGATCGAGAACATGACGGTGCTCGAGATGGCCGAGCTAGTGAAGGCCCTCGAGGACAAGTTCGGCGTGTCCGCTGCCGCTCCGGTTGCGATGGCGGCGGCGCCCGCGGCCGGCGGCGAGGTGGCCGAGGAGAAGGACGAGTGGGACGTCGTTCTCACCGAGACAGGCGAGAAGAAGTTCCAGGTCGTCAAGGTCATCCGTCAGGTGACCGACCTCGGCCTCAAGGAGGCGAAGGGTCTCGTCGACGAGCCCGGCCAGGCCGTCAAGAAGGCCGTCTCGAAGGAAGAGGCGGAAGAGGTCAAGAAGAAGCTCGAGGAGGCCGGAGCGAAGGCCGAACTCAAGTAGGATGCACCGGACACCGGACGTCGGCGCCGCCGTGGCGGCGCCGAGCCGGGACCGGGCGCACGGAATGAGCCCCCCAAGGATCGCGGGCGGCCGCGGTCTTCCGGGGTTTCCGAGCGGAGAGGACAGGAAGGCCGTCCGTCCGCTTCTGATGGTTCGCAAGAAAGGGTGACGAAAGCGTGGCAGGACCCCGCGAGGTCGAACGCAGGATCTTCTCCAGATACTCGATCGAGAGCGAGCTGCCGATGCCGAACCTGCTCGACGTCCAGCTGGCGTCGTTCAGGGCATGTCTCGGCACGGGTACGTCGGAAGGCGAGCCGTCGGGTCTGGACGAGATCTTCAAGAAGTTCTTCCCGGTAGAGGGACATCAGGGGACCTACACCCTCGAGTACAAGGGCTTCAGGCTGGGTCAGCCGAAGCACACCATCCAGGAGTGTCGCGAGAGGAACCTCACGTTCGAGGCGCCTCTGAAGGCGACGCTCCGCCTGGTGCGCTGGGAGCCGAGAGAGGGCGGCGAGCGGAAGTTCCTCGAGGCCGAGGAGGCCGAGATCTACCTGGGGGACATTCCGCTGATCACCGAGCGCGGCACCTTCGTCATCAACGGCGCCGAGAGGGTGATCGTGAGCCAGCTGCACCGTTCCCCGGGCGTGTTCTTCCAGGAGAAGACGCACCCGAACGGGACGATGCTCTACTTCGCCAAGATCATCCCGTACCGCGGGACGTGGGTCGAGGTGCGGATGGGCATCAAGGACGAGATGTTCATCCGGACGGACAGGCGCCACCAGTTCCGCATGACGACGTTCCTCCGGGCGCTCGGATACTCGAAGGACGAGGACATCCGCGCGCTCTTCTACGCCAAGGAGCAGGTCGAGCTCCCCACCGGCAAGTACACCAGCGCCGACCCGCCGTGCGGCAGGCTCGCAGGCGTCCGCGTCGTCGACGAGGAAACGGGCGAGGTCGTCGTCGAGGTCGGAGAAGAGCTCCGGCCGAAGCACGTCAAGGCGCTGAAGTCGTTGGGCTTCGAGGACATCGACGTACTCATCACCGAGACGGCGAGGGTCCTCGTCAAGAAGGACGAGGAGCGCGACGCTGAGCTCGTCGGCCGCATCGCGGCACAGATGTACAAGGACCCGTCGGGCGAGGTCATCGTCCAGACGCACGAGAAGCTCACGCTGAAGGTGGTCGACCTTCTCAGGAAGGCCGACATCCGCGAGGTCGAGCTCGTCCGGATCGACCCGGTCGACCTCAAGGTGCTGGACGCGACCTTCGCGAGGGACAAGACGCACTCGCAGGAGGACGCGCTCCAGGAGATCTACAAGACGATGAAGGGCGGGAACCTGCCTTCGATCGAGGCCGGACTCGAGCTCGTCGACCGGATGTTCTTCGACCCGAACCGGTACGACCTGAAGAACGTCGGCCGGTACAAGATCAACCGGCAGCTGGACATTCCGGACGAGGACGTCCCGCTCGACACCATCTGTCTCACGCGGCGCGACTTCGTCGAGACCATCAAGGCTGTGCTCGAGGTCGTCAAGGGCAAGCGCGACATCGACGACATCGACCATCTTGGGAACCGCAGGGTCCGCGCCGTGGGCGAGCTTCTTGAGAACCAGCTCTCGGCGGGCCTCTCGCGCATGGTCCGCGTGATCAGGGACCGGATGTCGACGGGCGACGGAGACGACTTCGATCTGGCGACGCTCGTGAACTCCAGACCGATCTCGGCGGTCGTCAGGGCCTTCTTCGGCTCGAACCAGCTCTCGCAGTTCATGGAGCAGACCAATCCTCTGGCCGAACTCACGCACAAGCGCCGCCTTTCGGCGCTCGGCCCCGGCGGACTCACGCGCGAGCGGGCCGGCTTCGAGGTCAGGGACGTTCACTACAGCCACTACGGCCGGATGTGCCCGATCGAGACGCCCGAGGGGCCGAACATCGGCCTCATCAGCTCGCTCTCGACGTACGGACGGATCAACGACTTCGGCTTCATCGAGACGCCGTACTACAGGGTCGAGAACGGTCGCGTGACCGATACGATCGACTTCCTCACGGCGTCCGAAGAGGACAAGTACATCATCGTGCAGGCCGGGGAGTCGGTCGACAAGAACGGCAGGCTCGTTGAGAAGACGCTTCTGGCGCGGCACAGGGACGACTTCCCGCAGGTTCCGCGCGAGGAGATCGAGTACAACGACGTGTCGCCGAAGCAGCTCGTCTCGGCCGCGGCCGCTCTCATCCCGTTCCTCGAGCACGACGACGCGAACCGCGCGCTCATGGGATCGAACATGCAGCGTCAGGCGGTCCCGCTCATCAAGACCGAGACGCCGCTCGTCGGCACCGGCATCGAGGAGCGCGTGGCCATCGACTCCGGCGCCGTCACGACCGCCATGCACAAGGGCGTTGTGGAGCGGGCGACGGCCGACAAGATCATCATCCGGCACGCCGACACGCTCGACGGTTCCGAGGCGACCCAGGAGTACGACCTGAGGAAGTTCCAGAGGACGAACCAGAACACGTGCATCAACCAGCGCCCGGTCGTTCGGACGGGACAGAAGGTGGAGCCGGGCGACGTCATCGCGGACGGCCCCTCCACGAAGGACGGCGAGCTCGCGCTGGGCGCGAACCTCCTCGTCGCCTTCATGCCGTGGGAGGGCTACAACTTCGAGGACGCGATCCTGGTCTCGGAGCGCATCCTCCGCGACGATCGACTGACCTCGATCCACATCGAGGAGTTCGAGGCGCAGGTCCGGGAGACCAAGCGGGGGATGGAGGAGTTCACCCCCGAGATCCCCAATGTGAGCGAGGAGCGCCTGAAGGACCTCGACGAGAACGGTCTGGTCCGACCCGGCGCCCGGGTCTCCGCCGGCGACATCCTCATCGGCAAGGTGACGCCGAAGGGCGAGACGGAGCTCACACCCGAGGAGAACCTGCTTCGGGCCATCTTCGGCGACCGCGCGGGCGACGTCCGTGACACGTCTCTCAAGGCGCCTCCCGGCATGAAGGGCATCGTCATCGACACGAAGCTCTTCTCGAGGCGCGCGAGGGACGAGCGGAGCAAGAAGATCGTCCAGAAGGAGATCGAGAAGATCAAGAGCGAGGCCCGCACGCGGATGAAGCGACTGATGCGCGAGCGGGACCGTAGGATCTTCAACATTCTCGAAGGCAAGAAGACCGTCTCCATCCGCGACGGCCGGACCGACGAGCTCATGGTCCGCGCAGGCCGCAAGGTGAACGACGAGGTCATGCGGATCCTCCGGTTCGACCGGCTGGATTGGGAGACCGGTATCGTCAAGGACGAATCGACGAACCGCAAGGTCAAGGCGCTCTACGAGGAATACAGGGAGCGGATCGACGCCGTCGAGCCGCAGCGCGACCGGGACATCGAGCGGGTCAAGCTGGGCGAGGACCTGCCGCGCGGCGTGGTCAAACTGGCGAAGGTCTACGTCGCCACCAAGCGCAAGCTCTCGGTGGGCGACAAGCTCGCGGGAAGGCACGGCAACAAGGGCGTGGTCGCGAAGATCATGGCTCAGGAGGACATGCCGTACCTCCCGGACGGGACGCCGGTCGACATCGTGCTGAACCCTCTCGGCGTGCCGTCGCGAATGAACCTCGGGCAGATCCTCGAGACGCACCTCGGGTGGGCGGCCGAGAAGCTCGGGTACCTGGCGGCGACGCCTGTCTTCAACGGCGCGACCATCCAGAGCATCAAGGAAGAGCTCGAGAAGGCCGGCCTCCCCACGTCGGGCAAGACCGTGCTCTATGACGGCAGAACGGGCGAGCCCTTCGAGCACGAGGTGACGACCGGGCGCATCTACATCATGAAGCTCCTGCATCTCGTGGACGACAAGATCCACGCGCGCTCCATCGGTCCCTATTCGCTTGTGACGCAGCAGCCCCTGGGCGGCAAGGCGCAGTTCGGCGGCCAGCGCTTCGGAGAGATGGAGGTCTGGGCTCTCGAGGCGTACGGCGCGTCGCACACGCTCCAGGAGCTTCTGACGGTGAAGTCCGACGATGTGGTCGGACGTTCGAGAACGTACGAGGCGATTGTCAAAGGCCAGGATCCACCGAAACCGGGCACACCTGCTTCCTTCGACGTGCTCATGCGTGAGCTCCAGAGCCTCGGCCTGGACGTCACGCTGGTCAAGGAATAGATCACCTCAGGGAGGGACGCCCATTGTATTTCGGCATCTTTGACGAACAGAGAGAGCCTCAGGACTTCAAGGCCATCCGTATCCGGCTGGCCTCGCCGGAGGCGATCAGAAGCTGGTCGCACGGCGAGGTGACGCTGCCGGAGACGATCAACTACCGGTCGTTCAAGCCGGAGAAGGGCGGGCTCTTTTGCGAGCGCATCTTCGGGCCCGTCAAGGACTGGGAGTGCAACTGCGGCAAGTACCGCAGGATCCGGTACCGCGGCATGATCTGCGAGAACTGCGGCGTCGAGGTCACTCAGTCGAAGGTCCGGCGCGAGCGGCTCGGGCACATCGAGCTCGCGGTCCCCGTGGCGCACGTCTGGTTCTTCCGCGGGAACCCGAACATCATCGGACGCATGCTCGACATGAAGCGCCGCGACCTCGAGCGGGTGCTCTACTACGAGTCGTACATCGTGCTCGATCCGGGGAAGACGGACCTCGAGGTCGGCGAGCTTCTCTCGGGCGAGAGGATGGCCGAGCTCAACGAGACGACCCCCGACTCGGGGATCCGCGCCGAGATGGGCGCGGCGGCCATCCGGGAGCTCATGGACAAGGTCGAGGTGGAGAAGGAGTATCACGAACTCCGCGCGCTCGTCCGCGACCCTGAGGCCACCAAGCAGTCGAAGAAGAAGGCGATCAAGAGGCTTCAGGTCTACGACGCGTTCCGCGATTCCGGGAACGAGCCTTCGTGGATGATCATGGACGTCATCCCGGTGCTTCCGCCCGACCTTCGCCCTCTCGTTCCTCTGGAGGGCGGTCGGTTCGCGACGTCGGACCTCAATGACCTCTATCGCAGGGTCATCTACAGGAACAATCGCCTGAAGAGCCTCCTCAAGATCAAGGCTCCGGAGATCATCCTCCGGAACGAGAAGCGGATGCTCCAGCAGGCGGTCGACGCGCTCTTCGACAACGGAAGAGGGTCGCGCGCGGTGCGCGGCCGCGGACGCAGGGTCCTGAAGTCGCTGTCCCACCTCCTCAAGGGGAAGAAGGGACGCTTCCGTCAGAACCTGCTGGGCAAGCGCGTGGACTACTCGGGACGCTCGGTCATCGTCGTCGGCCCCGAGCTCAAGCTGCACCAGTGCGGCATTCCCAAGACGATGGCCCTCGAGCTCTTCAGCCCGTTCATCGTCCGGAGGCTTCAGGAGCTGGGTCACGCTCAGACGGTCAAGGCCGCGAAGAACATGATCGAGCGGAAGAGCCCGGAGGTGTGGGACGCGCTCGAGGACGTCATCCGCGACCATCCGGTCTTCCTGAACCGCGCGCCGACGCTTCACCGCCTGGGCATCCAGGCGTTCGAGCCCATCCTGGTCGAGGGCAAGGCGATCCGCATCCACCCGCTCGTCTGCTCGGCGTTCAACGCCGACTTCGACGGCGACCAGATGGCGGTGCACGTGCCGCTCTCGCTCGAGGCGCAGATCGAGAGCCGGGTGCTCATGCTCTCGGTCAACAACATCCTGCTTCCGGCCGACGGCCGGCCGGTCGCCAGCCCGTCGCAGGACATCGTCCTCGGCTGTTACTACCTGACGAAGTCGCTCGCGACCCAGCCCGACGAGACGAAGGTCCGCGCGTTCGCGTCCCCGGAGGAGGTCATCTTCGCGCTCGATTCGAAGCGTCTCGACCTTCACGAGTGGATCAAGGTGCGGATCAATGAACAGACGAAGCTCACGACCGCCGGCCGGGTTCTCTTCAACGAGATCCTTCCCGATGAGCTGGGGTTCGTGAACCAGGTCATGGAGTCCAAGAAGCTCCGCGACCTCGTGGGCCGCTGCCACCGCCTGATGGGGCAGGAGGAGACCGCGGACGTTCTGGACAAGCTCAAGGACACAGGCTTCCACTACGCCACGCTGGCCGGCATCACCATCGGCATCGATGACGTGCTGGTCCCCGACGAGAAGAAGGAGATCCTCGCCGCGGCGCAGAAGGAGGTCAACCGGATCTACAAGTACTACCGCGACGGCGTCATCACCGACACCGAGCGGTACAATCGCGTGGTCGACACGTGGACCCACGCGTCGAGCGACGTCGCCGACGCGATGGCGCGGGGCATGGAGATCTCGGCCGGCGGGTTCAACCCGATCCACATGATGGCCGACTCGGGCGCGAGAGGTTCCAAGGACCAGATCCGCCAGCTCGCCGGCATGCGCGGACTCATGGCGAAGCCGCAGAAGAAGCTGACCGGTCAGATGGGCGAGATCATCGAGTCGCCGATCAAGTCGAACTTCCGCGAGGGGCTGACCGCCCTCGAGTACTTCATCTCGACGCACGGCGCCAGGAAGGGCCTCGCCGACACCGCCCTGAAGACCGCCGACGCGGGGTATCTCACCCGCCGGCTGGTCGATGTGTCGCAGGAAGTCGTCATATCCGAGCCTGACTGCGGCACCTCCCGGGGCATCGAGACCGCTGCGCTCATCGAAGCGGGGAAGATCGTAGAACCCCTTCCCGAGCGCGTCCTGGGCCGCATCGTCTCCGAGGACGTCAAGGACCCGGTGACAGGCGAGGTCATCGTCAAGCGGAACGAGCTCATCGACGAGGAGATGGCCGACCGTCTCTCCGACATGAACGTCGAGTCGGTCCGGATCCGTTCCGTGCTGACCTGCGAGTCGGATCGCGGCGTGTGCGCGGGCTGCTACGGACGGAACCTGGCTACCGGACGCATGGTCGAGATGGGCGAGGTGGTCGGCATCGTGGCCGCGCAGTCCATCGGCGAGCCGGGCACGCAGCTCACGCTCCGGACATTCCATATCGGCGGCACGGCGGGCCGCATCGCAGAGGTGTCGAAGCGCGAGGCGAAGGCCCCCGGCACGGTCCGATTCCCGTTCGACAAGTCGTCGAGCGTCCGGATCGATCCCGAGGGCAACCAGGTGGTCATCGGCAGGAGCGTCCGTCTCGTGAAGGAAGGCGACGATGGCCGCGAGCGCTCGTACAACATCCCGTACGGCGCGATCCTGCGCGTCGACGACGAGCAGAGGGTCGACGAGGGCGACACGCTCTTCGAGTGGGATCCCTACAACGACCCGATCATCGTCCGCTCGGGAGGCACCGTGCGCTACGACCAGATGGTGACGGGCAGGACGCTCGATCATCTGGCCGACGAGACGACCGGGCACCGCGAGCGCGTGGTCATCGAGGACCCCGAGAAGGAGCTCCATCCTTCGATCGTCATCGAGTCGAAGAACGGCAAGTCCGTCGGCGAGTACATTCTGCCGACCGGCGCCCGCGTGTTCGTGCAGGACGGCGAGGCCGTCCACCCCGGTCAGGTGCTGGCGAAGATCCAGCGCGAGTTCGGCAAGACCAGGGACATCACGGGCGGTCTTCCCAGGGTCGAGGAGCTCTTCGAGGCGCGGCCGCCGAAGAACCCGGCGACCATCACGGAGATCGACGGCATCGTCCAGTTCGGCGATGTCAAGAAGGGTCTCCGCGAGATCACCGTTGCGGGCGACGGCGTCGAGAAGTCCTACAAGCTCCCGCACGGCGTGCACCTCCGCGTGCACAACGGAGACGTCGTGTCGGCGGGCGACCGGCTTTCAGAGGGTCCGGTCAACCCGCATGACATTCTCGCCATCAAGGGCGAGAAGGCGGTGCAGGAGTACCTCCTCAACGAGATCCAGGAGGTCTACCGGCTGCAGGGCGTGAAGATCAACGACAAGCACATCGAGATGATCGTGCGCCAGATGCTGCAGCGCGTCAGGGTGACCGACCCGGGCGACACGAGCTTCCTCGAGGGTCAGGTGGTCTCCCGCGTCGAGTTCGAGAAGGAGAACCGCCGAATCGCCGAGGAGAACAAGGGCAAGAAGAAGGCGGACAAGCTCGAGCCGGCCAGGCACGAGGCCCTGCTTCTCGGGATCACGAAGGCCGCTCTCACGACCGACAGTTTCATCTCGGCGGCCTCGTTCCAGGAGACGACCAGGGTGCTCATGATGGCGGCGACCGAGGGCAAGACCGACGATCTCCGCGGACTCAAGGAGAACGTCATCATCGGACGGCGGATCCCCGCGGGCACCGGTCTCGATGAGTTCGAGCGCATCGAGGTCACGAAGCCCGAGGAGCCCAAGCCGAAGATCGTCGAGCGCCCCGACGAGGCGCCCGAGGGAGAGGACGTAGGAACGCTGACCTCCGCGTCCGCGTGACCGGAGGCCGGGCAGCGAAGCAATCGAGGTACAGGAGGAACGAGTGCCGACGATCAATCAACTGATCAGGAAGGGCCGCAATCGCCGGGTGAAGAAGAAGCCCGCTCGCGCGCTCAAGGGCCATCCGCAGCGCCGCGGCATCTGCACGAGGGTGTACACGACCACTCCGAAGAAGCCGAACTCCGCGCTCCGGAAGGTCGCGAGAGTCCGCCTGATGAAGGGCGATTCGGTCACCGCGTACATCCCGGGCGAGGGCCACAACCTGCAGGAGCACTCAGTCGTGCTCATCAGGGGCGGCAGGGTCAAGGACCTTCCGGGTGTCAGGTACCACATCATCCGCGGGCCGCTCGACGCCGCCGGCGTCGAGGGGCGCAGACAGTCCCGCTCGAAGTACGGGACGAAGAAGCCCAAGTAGGCCCGCTGGAAGAGCCTCAGGATCGTGGAGGGAACGACGCATGCCGAGAAGGCGTGAGGTACCGAAAAGGAAGAGGCAGCCGGACGCGAAGTTCGGTAGCCCACTGGCCACCCGCTTCATCAACTCGATGATGAAGGGCGGCAAGAGGAGCACCGCCGAGCAGATCTTCTACGGCGCCATGGACATCATCGCCGAGAAGACCGGTGAGGACCCCATTCAGGTCTTCGAGAAGGCCCTGGGAAACGTCAAGCCGATGCTCGAGGTGAAGTCGCGGCGCGTCGGCGGCAGCACCTACCAGGTGCCGATCGAGGTCAGGCCCGAGCGCCGGACTGCGCTCGCCATTCGCTGGATCCTGACCTTCGCCAAGGAGCGCTCGGAGCACTCGATGGCCGAGAAGCTGGCCGGAGAGCTCGTGTCCGCCTACAAGAAGGAAGGCGCGGCCGTCAAGAAGCGCGACGACACGCACCGCATGGCTGAAGCCAACAAGGCGATGGCCCACTACAGGTGGTAGCCGGGGACTCATCCCCATCGGCGCCCGCCAAGAGGGGGCATCGGACGTGCAGACGCGGCATCAGAGCTCGAGCATCAGAACGACGGTCCGTGAGGTCGCACGACCCCCCGGCGCCGTGGGCCGCGTGAGAACGCAGGGAGCTGAGACGAGGACGATGGACGCCACGTACCCACTCGAATCGGTCAGGAACATAGGCATCATGGCGCACATCGATGCCGGCAAGACGACGCTGACCGAGCGGGTTCTTTTCTATACCGGGAAGGTCCGCCGGATGGGCGAGGTGCACGACGGCGCCGCCGCGATGGACTGGATGGAGCAGGAGCGGGAGCGGGGCATTACCATCACGTCGGCGGCGACGACGACGTACTGGCGGGACCATCGGATCAACATCATCGACACGCCGGGCCACGTCGACTTCACCATGGAGGTCGAACGTTCGCTCCGGGTCCTCGACGGCGCCGTGGCGGTCTTCTGCTGCGTCGGAGGGGTCGAGCCGCAGTCCGAGACGGTCTGGAAGCAGGCCGACAAGTACCGCATCCCGAGGCTCGCGTTCATCAACAAGATGGACCGGGTGGGCGCGGACTTCGAGAACGTGCTCACGATGATGCGGGAGCGCCTGGGAGCCGTGCCGGTCGTGCTTCAGTTCCCGATCGGCAGCGGCGACAGTTTCTCGGGCGTGGTCGACGTCATCCACAGGAAGGCCCTCCGGTTCGACGAGCAGTCTCTGGGCGCCGTCTTCACTGAGGAGGATGTGCCGAAGGAGCTGGCGGAGGACGTCGAGCGATATCGCGAGAAGCTGGTCGAGCGCGCCAGCGAGGTCGACGAGGAGCTCATGGAGAAGTACGTGCACGGCGAGACCATCGAGAGCGACGAGATCGAGCGCGCCGTGCGGAAGGGGACCCTTCGGGCCGCCTTCGTGCCGGTCTACGCGGGGTCGGCTCTCAAGAACGTCGGGGTTCAGCGTCTTCTGGACGGCGTCGTGAGCTACCTGCCGTCCCCGAACGACGTGCCGCCGATCGTCGGAACGAATCCCGATTCGGGCAAGGAAGAGGCGAGACAGGCGGACCCCTCGGCGCCGGCCGCCACCCTGGTCTTCAAGATCGCGGCCGACTCATACGTCGGGAGGCTCACGTACCTCCGCATCTACTCGGGCACGATCACGAAGGGTCAGCAGCTCCTCAACCCGAGGACGGGCCGGAAGGAGCGCATCCAGAGGATCCTCCTCATGCACGCCAACAAGCAGGAGGACCTCGATTCGGCGAGCGCGGGGGAGATCGTCGCCGCCGTCGGGCCCAAGCAGTCCGGCACCGGCGACACGCTCTGCGACCCGAAGAAGCCGATACTCCTCGAGTCGATGGTCTTCCCGCAGCCGGTCGTGTCGATCGCGATCGAGCCGAAGACGAAGGCGGACGAGGACAAGCTCCGGCAGTCGCTCGACCGTCTGTCCGAGGAGGACCCGACATTCCTGATCAGGACGGACGAGGACACCGGGCAGACCCTGATCTCGGGGATGGGCGAGCTCCATCTGGACGTGCTGACCACGCGCATGGTCCGGGATTTCGGGGTCAGGGCGAACGTCGGCAAGCCGATGGTCGCCTATCGCGAGACCGTGACGCAGGCGGCCGAGGCCCGCGGCGAGTTCATCCGCCAGAGCGGCGGCAAGGGCCAGTTCGGCGTCGTGAAACTCCGGGTCGAGCCGCTCGGAGAGGGCGGCGGGTTCGAGTTCGTCGACGAGACGAGAGAGGGTGTCATACCGCGCGAGTTCATCCGGGCCGTCGAGGACGGCGTTCGGAGCTCGGTCGACAACGGCGTTCTCATAGGCTACTCGATGATCGACCTCAAGGTGACCCTGACCGGCGGCGAGTACCATGACGTCGACTCGTCCGACATCGCTTTCAGGGCCGCGGGCTCGATCGCGTTCCGGGAGGCCGCGAAGAAGGCCAGACCAGTGCTTCTCGAGCCGGTCGTCGAGCTCGAGGTGGTCGTCCCCGAGAGGTATGTCGGCGAGGTCATCGCCGACCTCAACGCCCGCGGCGGGCGCATCGAGGGTACGCAGCTCCGGGCGGAGTCACGGGTCGTCGACGCGACGGTCCCCCTGGGGCGGACCTTCGGATACGCGACGGCGCTTCGGTCGCTCACGCAGGGCAGAGGAGTCTACACGACCCAGTTCTCGCACTACGCGGAGGTGCCTCGAGAGAAGTTCGAGAAGATCATGGCGGACTGGGGATGGAGATAGATGAGCGTCCGCACGGCCGCGAAGGGCGGCGGGCGGAAGACGGACCCTGGAACCTGAGAAACGACTGATCCGGAGGAGCAACAGGAATGGCGAAGGCGAAGTTCGAGAGGACGAAGCCCCACGTGAACGTGGGCACGATCG
>CAZQSB010000052.1:0-14813 GCA_964596015.1 uncultured bacterium
CATGTTCGAATCCCCTTGGGTGGCCCACTCAGCCTAACGACAATTAGGTAGAACTAGGTCGCGCGGTCTGCCGCGAGCTTGGGTTGCGGGAGGGGCTGTGCGCAACTCACCGCGCAGTCGATGCCCCCTCCCCACACCGCTTGCCGGCTGGCTCATCCAGATGCGCGCCATATCGCTCGCGGTGAAATGCTGCGGGACATCCACACCTGCGACACTCCCACCCAGCGACCGGCATCTTGTCAAGCAATCGGGCAGCGCAGGAAACCGGCAGGCCGTCTACAGCATGTCCGCCGGGCTCTTCACTCCGAGTTCGCTGCCGCCGACGACGTGCGTGTAGACCATCGTGGTTCTCACGTCCCGATGGCCGAGGAGCTTCTGCACGGTCCTGATGTCGTACCCGGCCTCCAGGAGGTGCGTGGCGAACGAGTGGCGGAACGTGTGACAGCTCGCCGGCTTCGACACTCCCGAGGCGCGCACCGCGTCCTTGACCGCGCGCTGCACCGACGATCTGTGGACGTGGTGCCGGCGCGTCCTGCCGTCGTCATCGGTCGTGAGCCCGACAGCCGGGAACACGTACTGCCATCCCCACTCGCGTGGCGCGTTCGGGTACTTCCGCTCGAGTCCGGCCGGCATCGTCACAGGGACATCGCCGACTTCGCGGTCTCTTCCGAAGATGCGCTGCACCTCGGACAGGTGTTCCCTGAGCGGCTCGACGACCGCCCTGGGCAGGACCGTGACCCGGTCACGATCTCCCTTGCCGGCCCGCACGATGATCTGTCTCCGGTCGAAATCGAGGTCCTTGACCCGAAGCTCCAGGCACTCCTTGAGGCGCAGTCCCGCCCCGTACAGAAGCGCCGCGGCGATCCACCTGTCGCCTTCGAGGTGGGCCAGCACCTGCTTCACCTCCGACCGCGACAGCACGACCGGAAGTCGCTTCGGCTTCTTCGCCCGGATGACATCGTTGATCCAGCCGATGTCGTGTCCGAGCACCTCCTTGTAGAGGAAGACGATCGCCGAGAGCGCCTGGTTCTGTGTCGATGGGCTGACGTGTCGGTCGACCGCCAGATGCGAAAGGAACTCCCGGACGTGCCACGGCCCCATCGTCGACGGGTGGCGCTTCTTGTGGAACAGGATGAAACGCTTCACCCACCCGACGTAGGCCTGCTCCGTCCTTCTGCTGTAGTGACGCGACTGAAGCGCGCGCCGCACGCGGTCGAGGAGCTTGAGCGGCGGCCGCGGCTTCGGACCGCCCTCGCGGAGTACAAGCTCGTCGAGCTCGAGTTCGTCCGTCAGGATCTGGTGGTCGGAAATGGCATGGCCGGTCTCGGGGCTGGAGCCGCCGGGACCGCTCGTCTCGTCGCTCGGGACATACAGAAGGCGCAGGGTCGTGGCCTTCGAGAGCATGGCTGGTCTTCCCTTGACAGGGGGGTATGAACGCCGCCCACGGCAGGAGGCGAACGCAAGTCCACTATACCTGCTATTCGGGGACACCGTCAAGTGTGCTGTTCTCTGGGGCCGCTTCCCGGGAGCCGTTCTTCGGAGGCCGCTTCCCGGGAGCCGTTCTTCGGAGGCCACTTCCCGGAAGCCGACTTCTGGGGACTGTCTCTCGGCTGGTACCGTCTCGGGGATGCCGTCTCGGGGTGCTCTGCCGGCGGCGCGGAGGGCGCCTCCACGGGACAATATGGACGAAGGTCAAGCGAAGCGAAACGGCACACCACGTGCCGCGTCTGGCAAGCTCTTATTGACGCGCTTCAGTCAATGGCGTACGGTGGTTCTCTTTTCACCATCCGCACTGAGCTCGCAGCAGTGCCCCATTCGGTACTACCGACGGCCTCGCGACGTGGCACAGGAACACCACACGTCCGAGTCAGGAAGGGGCAAATGAAGTGGGGACAGAAGAGGCCTCATCAACTGACGCTCGATCAGCGCAGTCCGACCCGACACTGCGCGTGCTCAGTGCTCTGCGGCGCTTCATCCGAAGAATGTCCATGAATTCGAGGGACATCGCCGAGAGCAACAACATCACGCACATCCAGCTGGCGGTCGTGAGCGCGGTCTCCTCCCGACCCGGACTCATCGTCAGCGAGCTCGCGTACGCCGTCGGCGTCACGCCGTCGGCCGCCGTGATGGTGCTGGACCAGCTGGAGGCAATGGGCGCGGTCGTGAGAGAGCGTGACCACCTGGACCGCCGACTGGTCCACAGCAAGCTGTCGCCCGCCGGCGAGGAACTCGCTGCCAGGACGCTCAGCCATGCCAGCGCGTTCCGGATGCTCCTGGACGAGCTCAGCGGCGACGATCGGGAGCTCATGGCCGATCAGCTCGAACGCCTCGTGCAGCTCGTCGGCGCGGAAGGACTGAGCGATGAACCCGTTCCGAGCATCATCGCCGGCCCGTTCGTGGAGCGACGTGTGTGACCCGGCGCCTCATAGAGCCCGCCTGAAGCAGAGTCGGCCCGGATGGCCTTTCCATCCGGGCCGCTCTCTGTGATACCGCTTTGGTCCCGGCTCACCGCTCAATAGCCTGTCGGACGGCTCCTGGCAGGTGACTCAGACCTTCAACCCCGCCCGTTGCTCGTGCGACTGAATCCTCTCGCCGATCTCCTTCATCCGACCCTGCAGAATGTAGATGTCGTCCTGGGTCTCCACATCACCGGTCAACCGCGGGATGATCGAGATCCTGTCGCGACACGACAGTATCTGCGACTCGATGTCACTGAGCTCCCGGGCGGCTCCGTCGTCCGAGCCGTTCATCTTCTTCAACTGAGTCAGTCGGGACTCGAAGGAGACGAGTTCCTCCTCGAGCCGGTCGTAGTCCGTCGTGCGGTTCGTCATCGTCGCCCTCCTCTCCCACACACATGTGCGGCGCATGGTCTCTGCGCCCGTGACGTGGAGTGATGCCCTGATGTGGAAGAGAGTCTACATGGGAAGCATCGGCATGTCAACTAAAAGATGGTTTATGCGGTTAACCGTTCTGACCCGGACTTTTAAATGACTGGACATCACGAATTCACAGTATTCAACGAGGCAATGGTCAGGGTACGAAGCGTTGACTTGCCGTCCTGCTGGCGACCGACGCGGGAGCTACGACCGCCCCTCCTCCGGCTCGGGCTCCTCCGGAGACTGGGGCAGGCTCCCGGCTTCCTCTCTCGTGCACGCAGCGACGGCGGCGCACAGGTGGGCGCCGCCGAGGGTGATGAGGGCGATGATGAAGACCCACGTGAGGAACGCGATGAGGGCGCCGAGCGAACCGTACACCACATTGTAGCTCGCGAGACCGCTCGAGAGGTACCAGCTGAAGATGCCGGTCGCCAGAATGAAGGCGAAGGCGCCCACCACCGCGCCGGCGGCGGCCTCTCTCCATCGGACGTGCTTGCTCGGAACGTACCGATACAGGGCAAGGAGGATGATGAACACGGCGCCGAAGAAGATCAGGTTCGAGGGAATCGCCTCGAGTACCTGGACGAATCCCGTCGCCGCGGGAGACGCCTCCTCGGTGATGACGCCGATGGCCGCCTGCGCCAGCAGGAAGATCGCGAGCAGCATCACCAGCCCCCCGACGACAGCCAGCGCCGTCAGACGGTTCTTCAGCATCCCGCGCCTCGTGCTCTCGCTCCACGCCCGGTTGATGTTCCGGACCATCGCGTCGAACGCGCCGGTCGCCGCCCAGAGAAGAACGATCACGCCGATGACTCCGCCGGCGCCGCGTCCGCTGACGAGTCGCTCGACGTTCGAGCGGATGAGGTCGCGCTGGATGGGAAACGCGTTCGTGATGATGTCGAGGATCTCCTGCTCGACATGGAGTCTCTCGACGAGCGAGCCGCCGATGGCCGCCAGGATGAGGAGCACCGGGAAGAGCGAGAAGATCGTGTAGTAGGCGATGGTCGCGGCGGCCTCGGGAACGCGCTCACGAAGGAAGTGCTGGACCGTGGCCCGAAGGACGTCCTTGCACAGGCCGAGCCGGTTGTTCTCACTCGCGGACATGACCACCCCAGTGGAACTGCGTCGGACGTGCCGCCGCGCATCGGGCTCGCGCGGTCCGTTCCTCCAACACGCCTGGCTTCGGGCGGCGCGCCGGACACGCGATGATGGCGATGCCTCCGCGCTACTTCAGTGAACGAATGTGCTTGAGGTCCAGGTCGCCCTTGGCGCCCCAGCCCTTCTTGCCTGAGGGGATGTCGGGCCGGAACGACTCGTAGAGCGAGTAGGCCTGGTCCGCCAGTTCGTCATCGTCGAACCCGCCGGCCAGGTCGTCCATCGCCTCGCGGACATCTTTGAGGTCGTCGCCGAACTTGCGTTCGAGGTAGTCCTGGACCTTCGAGGGGTCGATCTCCCTGTCCTTCTTGACCGCGCGGATGCCGTCGTCGGTCTCGACGGCCGGAACCGCCCTGCCGAGGATCTCTACGCGGAACACCTCGCCGGGCCGCTGCTCTTCCGGCGTCTTGCCCTTGCCCTTGCTCGGTTTGAAGATGCCGAGCCGACGGCCCTTCGACTGCGCGTTGAGGCCCGCAACCGCCTTGCCGAACGTGAGCGCCTCATCCCGTTCGTACCCGAGGTGCTCGGCCACGACCGCAGCCCAGAGGGTGAGCACCGGCGCGCGGTTGATCCGCACGGTGTTCTTCGCCACGTCTCCTCTCCCGGACGGAGCGGGTCTCCCGGACAGGGCCGGAGGAAGAGCGGACGGCGGTCGGGAAGAGCCCGCACGAACGGTCCCGACCGCCGCTCTCAAGGCTCTACGTGAACTTCATCCCGAGATGGCGAAGCTGCTTCCTCGCGTCCCGGAGCTTCGTCACGACGTTGTGCTTCGCGTCGATCACCTCGTCGCCGCTCTTCCCCTCGATCTCATCCACGGCCAGACGACAGGCCTGAAGCGTGTCCTCGACCTCGTGGAACTCACTCGCGAGCTTGTCGTTCATCGTCTTACCGCGGTACTCGGTGAGCTTGTTGCTGCACTGGTCGAGCTCGGCCTTGATCTCGTCAACGGTCGGGTTCTTCTTCTCTTCCACGCGTTCTCCCTTCGCGGTTCCCACCGTCCCCCGCGCTCCCTCTCGAACTACTGCTGTACCTGCCCCGGAGGAAGCGGCTGCTTGCTGACGGTGACCTCGTCGATCCAGGCCGTCCCGCTGCCGTAGACGACGAGGTTCAGCTTGACGTTCGTCGGGTTCTCGGTCTCCTGCAGGTAGAAGGGTGTCTCCTGCTCAGTCCAATCTACACTCCCGTGTATCTGCGAATCAAGTGCCCGCGAGAAGTACGCCTGGTCACCGAACGCGCAGATCATCTCGATGTAGGCCTGTCCCTCGAGGTCCTCGGTCCTCACGAGGGCCTTGTACGTGAGCTGCTGTCCCTCGATGTCGATGTCGCCGAGTTCGAAGAGCGTGACGTTCACCGGCTCCTCGGTCGTCACCCGGAACGACCCGTTGCCGTCACTCGAGACATCCGGGTCGAAGACGACCGGATGCAGCGTGTCGGCCGCGGCCCGGGAACCGTCGACCGGGAACGTCATGAGCACTTCGGCCTCGGGCTCGATGGCCACGTCCTCCTCCTGCGCGCATCCCGTAAACAGGACCAAGCCGGCCAGGAGCGCTACACTCACCACGAGCAGTCGTTGTATGGTCATCACGTCCTCCCTCTTATGACGCCGCGTACCGGGCGTGGTCGCACGGTTTCCCGACGCGTTCCGGATGCTCCCGGGACGCCGCGCCTCATGGCTGCACAGTCACAGGAACCGGACCCGCGCACCTGCGAGCGCGGGACGCTACCGCGCGTCCAGCATCTCGGCGAGCGAGTCCGCGTTCTTCGCGGCGTAGCCGCTGTCGTCGTTGTCGAAATAGCAGAAGACATCGAGACCCTTGTCGGCCCAGGACGAGAACGCTCCCGCCCAGCCGGAGAGCGCTCTCTGGTCGTACGATCCCTCATACTTGTCACCCGGGCCGTGCAGCCTCACGTACGTGAAGTCCGCCGTCACCTCCTTCGGGGACCGACGACCGGCCAGATGGTACACGCAGAACGCCGAACCGTGCGAGCGCAGAAGTTCCATGATGTCATCATTGAACCAGCTCTCGTCCCGGAACTCGAAGGCGCACCGAAGCTCATCGGGAAGCTCCTCCAGAAACATCGCGAGCCGCTCCTCGTTCACGTTCCAGGACGGCGGGAGCTGGAAGAGCACCGGGCCCAGCCGGTCCCCGAAGACCTCCGTCGCCTCGAGGAACCGCCTGAGGCTCTCCTTCGGGTCCTTGAGCTTCTTCATGTGCGTAATGTACCGGCTCGCCTTGACGGCGAAGACGAAATCGTCCGGCGCGTCGTCGAGCCACGCGCGGACCGTCTTCTTCTCGGGGAGCTGGTAGAAGGTGTTGTTGACCTCGACGGTCGGGAACCGCTCGGCGTAGAACGCGAGCCAGTCCTTCTGCGCGAGGTCGTCCGGATAGAACGGCCCCTTCCAGTGGTCGTAGTTCCATCCGGACGTGCCGATCCTGATGGTGCCCCTTCCGCTCACTGTGTCGCTCCCGGTCCTTCCTGAGTGGTCCTGCCGCAGCGGGTGGCTCTCCGCGTCCGCGTCACTTCCTCTGCCGCTTCGAGCAGTAGTACGCCGTCCGGCTCGACACCTTGATGGTCTCGAGCTCGCCGCCGCACGCGGGACACTTCCCCTCGGTCCCGCGGCACGGCGTGATCCACGAGTCGGGCATCCTCCCGGGGTCCGCGCGGCACTCGATCGCCTTCCTGAGCACGCGCCCGGTCTCGCGGTAGAGCTTCGTCCTCTCGTCCCTCGAGAGCTCGCACAGGATGCGCTTCGGGTGCACCCGCGCGTGAAAGAGTATCTCGTCCGAGTACACGTTCCCGATGCCGGCGATGACGCTCTGGTTCATGAGGGTCGACTTCGCCATCGCCTTCCGCTCAAGCACGCGCTCCTCGAACGCGTCGCGGTCCAGCTCGTCAGACAGCGCGTCCGGTCCGAGTTCGTGGTCCTCGATGAAGGCCTCGGGGGCCTCGGTGAAGGAGACCCGACCGAGAAGCCGCTGGCAATCGTAGGCGAGCCGGTACCCCTTCGGGAACTCGAGAACGAGTCGCCAGTGCTCCGGCAGGTCGTCTCCCTTATTGAAGTCGAGCCACCCCGTCATCCCGAAGTGGAGCACGAGCCACCCGCCGCTCGAGACGCGCGCGAAGAGGAACTTCCCGTGACGGCGCGTCTCCTCGAGTCTCGAACCGGTGAGCTCGCGAACGAGCCGCGACCTCGACACGCCGTCCAGGATGTCCCCTGCCCTGCTGACACGGACATCCTTCACCTTCCGGAGGAGCGACGTCGCGTTCATGTACTCGCGGAACACCTGGACGTCCGGTAGCTCAGGCACGCTCGGTTCCTTCCCGCCCGGCCCCGACCGAAGAGAGGTGCTCCAGGAACCAATCGCCACTGAAGTCGGCCACCTTCTCCAGCGCGCCGGGCTCCTCGAAGAGATGGCTCGCACCCTCGATGACCGTCAGCTTCTTGTCCTCGGCGGCCAGGCGGTCGAGCACCAGCCGGTTGATCTCGAGGACAGGCGCGTCCCTCTCTCCCACCAGGAAGAGCGTCGGCGCCAGCACTCCCTCCACGGCGCCCTCGGCGAGGTCCACCCTTCCGCCGCGAGAGACCACGGCGCTCACGAGCGTCGGAGCCTCGGCCGCCACGATGAGGGCCGCGGCCGCGCCGGTGCTCGCGCCGAAGAGTCCGATGTCGAGGTCCCCGATGTCCGGGTCGTGGGTCACCCAGTCGGCCGCGCCCATCAGCCGCCCCGCCAGCAGCGCGATGTTGAAGCGGAACTCGCGCGTCCGCTGGTCGACCACCTCCTCGTCAGGAGTCAGAAGATCGAAGAGCAGCGTCGCCAGTCCTCGCTCCTCCAGCGCCTTCGCCACCTGTCGGTTCCGCGGGCTCTTCCTGCTCGACCCGCTTCCGTGGGCGAAGAGCACGACGCCCTTCGCGTCGTCCGGCACCCCGAGGTCGCCCTCGAGGCTCACTCGGTCGAGCGAGAGGACGATCTCGCGTCCCGGATCCGTGTCTCCCGTGTCTCTTCTCACCATGATGGCTCCCTTCAGTGCTCTGCTGCGTTCGTCCGCTGAACCTATCGAAGCACCCGCTCCATGCCGTCGTGGGCGATGGTGACCTCCACGCCGCGTTCTCTTGCGAACTCCCGGATGGTCGCCCCGACCTTCCTCTCGTCGCCTCCGACGATGGCCGAGCCGCAGTGCGTGATGATCGCCTCCGGCACGCCCTCCTTCCGGCACCACGTGAGCTGCGTCCGAACGGGCGTGTGGCCGATGAGCTCCTTGTCCGGCTTTCGCACCATGGAGCGCTCGACGGTGGCCCCGTCTCCGATGTAGATGCGCACCCCTTCGAGCGCCTTCTCGCGCTCGTGGATGTAGACCAGGTCGGGAACGTAGAAGACGCGGGCCTTTCCGGCCGTCACGCGGTACCCGACGGCCGGCGCGCGCGTCGAGTGCTGCACGGTGAACGCGCGCACATCGATGCCCTCGATGGTCACTGTGCGCGTCACCGGCATCGTGCGCCGCTCGTCGATATCGAAGTCCTCCATCCTCTCCCACGACTCGCTCGTCGCGTAGACCGGAACCGGCGAGCCATCCTTGAGCCCGAACGCGTGGTCCGGATGCGCGTGCGTCACGAGAATCGCGCTCCCGCCCATCTCGTCGATCCGCCCGAGCCAGTCCTCTCCGCAGTCGATCACGAACCCCCGTCCCCGGTACTCGACACGCATCGAGCTGTGGTACCGGTGCCGCCTGCTCACCGGGTCGATGTATCCCTTCGTTCCGAGAAACGTGAGCTTCATGACGAGCCGCCTTCGCGCGTTCCCACGTCGTCCGGGGAGCTCTTCCCGTTCGACCCGCCTCGCCGCTCCGGCCTCGCTTTCGCGAACGCCCACATCACGAGCTGCGAACCGACGAGCGAGAGGAAGCTCAGGCCGATGATCAACCGCCACGCCTCCGCGGGCGGACGCTCGACCTTGAGAACGTCCGCGAGGCCCGGCACGTAGACCGCGACGAGAAGCAGCACGACGCAGAGACCTAAGGCGCCCCAGACGAACGGGTTCCTCGTAACGTCGTTCACGAAGACCCCGGAGCGCAGGTCGCGGACGTTGAACACGTGCCAGAGCGACGCGAAACCGAGCGTCAGGAACGATACGCTCACGGCCATCGGACGCTCGTAACCCATCCTTCCGAGCGCCAGCTGCAGCGCCCACAGCACCGGCACGGCTATCGCGAGACCGAACGCTCCGACCCCCGACCAGTGGGCGCCGGTCAGGATGGGCTCACTCGGGTCGCGCGGCGGCCGGTCCATGATCGTCGGGTCGCCCTCCCCGACGCCCACGGCGAGCGCGGGGAACACGTCCGTGACGATGTTCAGGTACAGGATCTGGAGCGGAAGCACCGGAAGCGGCGCCCCGAGGAGCGACGCCACGGTGACGGCGGCGATCTCGCCGACGTGACACGGAAGCAGGTACATCACGAACTTCCTGATGTTGCCGAAGATCACGCGGCCCTGCGCGACGGCCTCGACGATGGTCGAGAGCTCGTCGTCCTTCAGGATCATGTCGGCCGCCTCGCGGGCGACCTGCGTGCCGCGGCGGCCCATGGCGATGCCGATGTCGGCCTTCTGGAGCGCGGGGGCGTCGTTCACGCCGTCTCCCGTCATCGCGACCACCTCGCCGGCCTCCTGCTCCCGCCGGATGAGCTCGAGCTTCTGCTGGGGAGATACCCTGGCGTAGATGCGGGGCCGCTCGTCGTCGCGAAGGCCGTCCTCGCCGCCCCGGTCGTCGTCCGAAGACGCCGTCGCGTCTCGGGTTTCCCCTCCCTTCCCGGACTCCAGCTCGTCGCCGCGCACGACCGGCGCGTCCTCGCGCTCGGTCAGACCGACCGCGTGCGCGATGCGCCGCGCCGTCTCGGGCAGGTCGCCTGTGGCCATCACCACGCGGATACCCGCCTTCCGGCACCGCTCGATGGCGCCGCGGGCGGCCTCGTGGGGCGGGTCGTAGAGACCGACCAGTCCGAGAAGCGTCAGGTCCTCGTAGGGCTCGGCGTCCGCGCTCGACACCTTCTTCTTCGCGAGCGCGAGCACCCTCAGCCCCTCCTCGGCCATGACGCGCGACCGGTCGAGCCATTCAGTCCGTCTCTCCTCGTTGGACCCCTCGCCGTCGCGTCCGAGCTCCGTCGAGCACGCCTCCACGACCGCCTCCGGGGCGCCCTTCACCGCCACCAGGTAGCCGTCACCCGTCTGGTGGAACGTCGCCATCATCGCGAGCTCGGGGTCGAACGCCTCCTCCCGCTCCTCCGGGAGTTCGTCCAGAAGTTCGCTCCTCCGAAGCCCCGCGCGCGCGCCCGCCCGGAGGAGCGCGACCTCGAGCGGGTCCCCGCTGCAGCCGTCTTCTCCCGGCGAGCCGTCGGACCCGTCCTCGGCGCCACCGCGCCTGTCACCCGACTCGTCGTCCTCGCATCCTCCCTCGCCGAGCGTGGCGTTGTTGACGAGCACGCCGACGCGGAGCGCCTCCTGAAGCTCAGGCGTCTCACCTGGCTCGACCCGCTCGTCGCCGTGCGCGAAGTTTCCCTCCTCGGTCAGCGTATAGCCCCCGCCTCCGAGTTCGTATTCGCGGACGACCATTCTGTTCTCGGTCAGCGTCCCCGTCTTGTCGCTGAAGATGACCGTCGTCGCACCCAGGGTCTCGACCGAAGCCAGCCGGTTCAGCACGGCGTTCCTCGACGCCATGCGCCACATGCCGCGCGCCAGCGCGACGGTGGCCACGATCGGCAGGCCTTCCGGGATCGCGGCGACGGCCAGGGCCACGGAGGTCTCCACCATCGTGACGAGGTCCCGTCCCGCCGCGGCTCCGGCCGCGGCGACCACGGCCGCGATGCCGAGCGTCACCCAGATGAGCCGCCGCCCGAAGACGGCCAGCCTCTTCTCGAGCGGCGTGACCTCCTCTTCGGCCTCGCGCACGAGCGACGCCACGCGGCCGATCTCCGAGGCCTCGCCGGTCCCGACCACGACGCCCTCGCCGGAGCCCTTCGTGACGGCGGTCCCCTTCCATAGCATCGAGCTGCGCTCGGCGAGGTCGGCGGCTTCGTCGACAGCCTCGATCGACTTGTCGACCGGAACGGACTCACCGGTCAGCACCGACTCGTCGGCCTGCATCCGGGAGGCCTCGATGAGCCGCACATCCGCCGTGACCACGTCGCCGCCCTCGAACAGCACAACGTCGCCCGGAACGAGGTCGCCGGCGGAGACCTCGCGCACCGCTCCGTCACGCCTCACCCGGGCGTTCACGCGCCCGAGCTCACGGAGGGCCTCCATGGAGCGGACGGCGCGATACTCGGTGAAGAAGCCGATGGCGGCGTTGATGAGGAGCGCCACGAGGATGGCGAGCGCCTGCTCCCACTCGCCGAAGACGAACGACGCCGCCGACGCGGCGCCGAGGATGATGATGATCAGGCTCTTGAACTGCCGGACCAGAATGACGAAGGCGCTCTCGCGCCCGGTCTCGCGGAGCATGTTCCGGCCGTGTCGCCGTCGTCGCTCGGAGACCTCCTCCTCGGAGAGTCCCTCACCGGGTTCGACCTCGAGCTCCGATGCGACGTCATCCGGCTTCCTGGCCCAGGCCGTCTCGACGGTCGGGTCCGAGCGACTGTCGTCGTGGTCGTTCACGAGCCCGTCCTTGCTCCGGCCGCCAGATGGGTCATCACCTCGTCGTCGGTCATCTCGTGGAAGTCCCGATAGAACGCCGCCACTGCGAACGGCGGCGAGTCCTGAGCGATGAGGCAGTACTTCTCATCGAAGACGCTGTCGATGAGCTCGACCGACGATATCGGCGAAACGGGAACGGCCATGATGACCGAGTCGGGGGCGCGCTTGGCGACCATTCTCGCCGCGACCAGCATGCTGTAGCCGGTCGCCAGTCCGTCGTCCACCAGGTAGACGGTCTTGCCCGCGACGTCCGGGGGCTCCGACGTTCCCGCGTAGGCCTCGGCCCGTCGCTCGACCTCTCTTTGGACCTCCTCGGAAACCCGCTCGATGGTCTCCTCCGGAATCCTGAAGGACCGGACGACGCCCTCATTGAGGACGGTCGTGCCGTCGATGGCGACCGCTCCGAACCCCATTTCCGGCGAGGCCGGGATGGGCAGTTTCCTGACGACGACCGGCTCCACGGGCACGCCGAGGTCGACCGCCAGCGGCCGGGCGACAGGAACACCTCCTCGAGGAAGCGCCAGAACGATCGCGTTCGGGTCGGGGTCGAGCTTCATGAACGCAGCGAGCTTCCTCCCGGCGTCCAGCCGGTTCTCGAACGCGAACATGGGGCCCGGTACGTGTCGTTCTATGTGGATCGCCATGCTTCATCACCTCTCATACGTGCCGATGAGCTCCGCGCGTCCGATCACGTTCCCTTCGATCGCGCCCAGAAGCTCGTTCTTCAGCGAGCCCCGCTGGAGCGCGATCGGCGCATCGAGCGCGTAGAGCGTGAAATGGTAGTGGTGGACTCCGTCGTCCTCAGGAGGCATCGGTCCCGTGTACCCGGGCTTCCCCCCTGAGTTCTCTCCCTCGATCGCTCCTCCGACGCCTCCCTCTTCGAACTCCCTCCAGTCGGCCGGGATCGCGTACACCAGCCAGTGGACGAACGGCTCCGGGCGCGGGGCGTCCGGGTCCTCGCAGACGAGCGCGAACCCCTCCGTGCCCTCCGGCGGGTCGCTCCATGTCAAGGGAGGCGACACGTTCTGCCCCTCACCCGAGTATTTTCTCGGGATCGGCTCGCCGTCTCTGAACGCGCTGCTCTTGAGTTCCATGTGATCCTCCCGTCGTTCGGTTCGGATTCAAAGGGTGAGACGCTCGCTGAGCCGTCCCCCGCTCTAGCTCTTCTTCTTCCGCTCGAGCTCGGCGACGCGGCGCGCCACCTGCACCACGCTGTCCGGGTTGAGCGAGATGGAGTCGATGCCCTCGGCGACCAGGAAGTCCGCGAACTCCTCGTGGTCGCTCGGGGCCTGTCCGCAGATGCCGACCTTCCTCCCCGCCTCGTGCGCCCGCTCGATGAGGAGCGCGATCATCTCCTTCACGGCCTCGTTCCGCTCGTCGAAGACCTCCGAGAGCTCCTCCGAGTCGCGGTCGACGCCGAGTGTGAGCTGCGTGAGGTCGTTGCTTCCCACCGAGAAACCGTCGAACCGCTCGGCGAACCCGGCGGCGAGGATGACGTTCGACGGGACCTCGGCCATCACGTAGACCTCGAGCCCGTTCTCGCCGCGCGTGAGGTCGTTCTCCTCCATGACCTCGAGCACGCGGTCGGCCTCCTCGAGCGTCCGGCAGAACGGGATCATCACGACCACGTTGTCGAGCCCCATCGTCTCGCGCACGCGCTTGATGGCGCGGCACTCCAGCGCGAACCCCTC
Source organism: uncultured bacterium (assembly GCA_964596015.1). Taxonomy (GTDB): domain Bacteria; phylum Joyebacterota; class Joyebacteria; order Joyebacterales; family Joyebacteraceae; genus WJMD01. The sequence continues at coordinate 13,407 of CAZQSB010000052.1, forward strand.
ACGGTAGCGCTCGCTCGTGTATCTCGACGCGCCCCGGAACCCGAGCATCGGGTTCGCCTCGTCGGGCTCGAACGCCTCGCCTCCGATGAGGTCGGCGTATTCGTTGGTCTTGAAGTCGCTCATCCGGACGATGACCGGGTCGGGATACTGGGACGCTGCGATACGCCCGATCCCGCGTGCGAGCCGGTCGACGAAGTACTCCGTCTTGTCGTCGTACCCGCGCGTGAGCTTCTCGATCCGCCGCTTCGCCTTCTTGTCCTCGAGCTCGTCGAACCGGACCAGGGCCATGGGATGCACCTTGATCCAGTTGTTGACGATGAACTCCATCCTCGCGAGGCCCACGCCGCGCGCCGGGAGCTTCCACCATCGGAATGCCGCCGCGGGGCTCGCGATGATCATCATGATCCTCGTGTCGGTCTCGGGGATCCCCTCGAGGTCGACCTCCTTCTCCGAGTACTCGAGCGCTCCGCGGTAGACGTAGCCGATCTCGCCCTCGGCGCACGACACCGTGATCTCGGAGCCGTCCTCGATGACAGACGTCGCGTCGCCGGTCCCGACGATGGCCGGGAAGCCCAGCTCGCGGCTGACGATGGCCGCGTGACTCGTGCGACCGCCGTGGTCGGTCACGATGGCAACGGCCCGCTTCATCAGAGGGACCCAGTCGGGGTCGGTCATGCCCGTCACCAGCACGTCGCCCTCTTCGATCTGGTCGCCCTCCTCCACGTCGTGGATGACGACGGCACGGCCTGAGGCGACGGCCTCGCCGATGGCGAGCCCGCTCGCGACCCGCTCCCCCTTCTCCTCCAGCGTGAACGTGTGGAGCGCGCTCGCCTGCTTGCGCGACTGCACGGTCTCGGGCCTCGCCTGAACGATGAACATCTCGTCCGAGTTGCCGTCGCGGGCCCATTCAATGTCCATCGGCTTGTCGTAGTGCTTCTCGATGGCGACGGCCCATCGCGCGAGCTGAAGGACCTCCTCGTCGTCCAGCACGTACGTGCTCCGCTCTGTCTTCGACGTGTCGACGTTCTTGGTCGGACTGCTCGCCCCCTTCTTGGAATACACCATCTTGCGTTCCTTCTCGCCGAGATGCTTGCCGACGATGGGAACGTGCTCGTCGTCCAGGAGCGGCTTGAAGACGATGTACTCGTCGGGGTTCACGGTTCCCTGTACGACGTTCTCGCCCAGACCCCACGCCGCGTTGATGACGACCACGTCCGGGAAACCGGTCTCCGTGTCGAGCGTGAACATCACGCCCGACCCCGATTTGTCCGAACGCACCATCACCTGGACGCCCACCGAGAGCGCGACGTCCATGTGGTCGAACCCCTGCTCCTCCCGGTAGGCGATGGCGCGGTCGGTGAAGAGCGACGCGTAGCACCTGCGGCACGCGTCCAGAAGGTCGTCCTC
>CAZQSB010000053.1:0-14744 GCA_964596015.1 uncultured bacterium
CGGAGGAGCTCCGATGCGCGGCGCGGCTCGCGTGCGCCGAGCTGCTTCTGACCGGATGCACGACGACGAGCGACATGATGTACCTCTTCCCGAAGGGAGGAGGAAGCGAACTCATCGACGCCGAGATAGAGGCCGCGCGCGAACTCGGCATCCGGTTCCACCCGACGCGCGGAAGCCTGTCGCTGGGGAAGTCGTCGGGCGGCCTTCCGCCCGATGAGGTCGTCGAGGATCCGGAGACGATCCTCGCGGACTCCGCTCGGCTCATCGAGCGCTACCACGACCCGGCGCCCTTCTCCATGGTGAGGATCGCGCTCGCGCCGAACGCCCCGTTCTCAGTGAGCGACGAGCTGATGCGCAGGACCGCCGAGCTCGCCAGGGCGCACGGGGTGCTTCTGCATACGCACCTGGCCGAAACCGAGGACGAGAACCGATACTGTCTCGAACGCTACGGCGTCCGGCCTCTCGAGCTCATGGAAGAGCTCGGATGGCTCGGCCGCGATGTCTTCTTCGCGCACGGCGTGCACTTCAACGACGCCGAACTCGACCTTCTCACCCGGACGGGAACGGGCATCGCCCACTGCCCGACCTCGAACATGCGGCTCTCGTCCGGCGTGGCGCGCGTACCCGACATGCTCGAGCGAGGCGTGCGCGTAGGGCTCGCGGTCGACGGCAGCGCCAGCAACGACAGCTCCGACATGCTCGGGGAGCTCCGGAACTGTCTGCTGCTGCATCTCCTGACCGGCGGCTCGGGCGCCGTTTCGGCCCGAGACGTCTTCCGCATGGCGACGCGCGGCGGCGCCGACATCCTCGGACGGGATGAGCTCGGCGTCCTCGAGGTCGGACGCGCGGCGGACATCGTTCTCCTCGACGCCTCGCGCCTCGGGCACGCGGGCGGGCTGTCGGACCCCCGCGCCGCGCTCGTCTACACGGGATTCGATCATCGCGTGGACTACTCGATCGTCAACGGCCGCGTCGTGGTCGAGGACCGCCGCCTCGTGACAGGCGACGAGCAGGCCATCTCGGAGAAGGCGAACGCCGCCTCCTCGAGGTTGCTCCGTCAGGCGGGCTTCGAAGCGCCCCCGCCGCCCCGGCGCCGCCTGAGGTGACCGAACTGCCCACCCTGTTGACAGGAAGCCTCTGTGCGCTCGAAGCGCCGCTCTCCTAACTGACGACACCATCTCGACCTGTCCGGTCGCCGGGTCCTCGGGCCCGGGACGTGCTCCATCGCGCTCTCGTCATCGGTTCCGACAGGTCCGGGTCAGGAATGGGAGGTGCGGATGGTGCGGATGATCATCGGTCTCTGGCTGGTCCTTGCGGCGGCCGGCCCCGTGTTCGGGCTGGAGGCGTGGAACGGGCTCGTCATCAACGAGGTGTATTACTACCCTCCGGGCGAGGACATGCACAACGAGTACATCGAGCTCCTGAACGCGGGCGGCACGCCGGTCTCGCTCGACGGTGCGGTCATCACCGACGAGGGGCACGACGGGATGCCCGAGGGCGTCTTCCGCTTCCCCGGAGCGCGGGGCGGTCACACGATCCTGCTCGGGGCGAACGAGACGCTCCTCATCGCGGTCGACGCGATCTGGGGCGGCATCGAGCCGGACCTCTCGACGGCCGACTGGGAGTTCTGGCATCCGGGCGACGACCACGACAACCCGGACGTCCCGAACATCGTGCTGACGTCGGGGGCGGACGCCGACCCGGCCTTCGCCAACAGCGGCGACGGGGTCCTCATCGCGACGGGCGAGGATTCGATCGCGTCGATCGACTGCAGGACGGTCGTGGACGGCGTCAACTGGGGGGACGCGCCCGATCCCGTGCCCATCTCATGGATCGACTGCGCCGACCCGGATTTCGCCGAGCTCTGTCCGCAGGGGAACAGCATCGGCCGCTGCCCGGGGGGCGTCGACCACAACGTCTCGAGCGCCCAGGACTGGGTCATGTCGTTCCCCACGCCGGGTGAGCCCAATATCCCGTCGTATGCCTCCGAGTGCGCCACATGCGTCCCGTCGGACGGGACGACGTGGGGGAGCATCAAGGCGCTCTACCGGCCGTAGCCGCTCGGAGCCTCGATCGGGCGCCGGACGCGTCCTCCGACCGGAGGCATGGTCCGGCGCCCGCCGCGCCATCCCGCCTCGATATTGACCACTCCACCGACGACCTGTACAATGGCCACTCCGAATCAAGCACAGCCCTGAGCGGCTCCAGACGGGACCGGCGAGCGTCCCGGGGGCGTCCCTTTGGTCATCGGCATCGGTGTCGACATCGTGGATCTGGCCGAGTTCAGGGCCAGGTTGACGGACGAGCTCGCGGCGGAGCTCTTCGTCGAAACCGAGCGCGCGTACGCGGCCACTCAGGCTCGTCCCTGGGAGACCCTCGGCGCGCGCCTTGCCGCCAAGGAGGCCGCCATGAAGGCCCTCAGAGCGGGCCTCGAGCAGGGCCTTCGATGGCACGATGTCGTCGTGGAGCGCGAGGACGACGGGAGGGTGTCGCTCGACCTGCGGGGCCCGGCGCGCGACCGGGCCCGTGAGGTGGGCGCGTCAGAGCGCTTCCTCTCGCTCTCACACACGAAGGGGACGGCCGTGGCGGTCGTGGTGCTCGGGGCGTGACACGCGGAGAGCCGGCGGAGAGGACCGAACACGAAGACGCGAAAGGGGTTCGCTTGAGCAACATCGGCGCGTACGAGGAACGACTCGAGGGCTTCGACTGGGAGATCGCCAAGGACGTCCTCGACTGGACGGACGGGGAGCTTCTCAACATCGGCGCCATGTGCTCCGACCGGATCTGCGAGAAGGGCAAGGCGCAGAAGACGGCGCTCATCTGGGAAGGGCATACGGGCGAGCGGAGAACCTACACGTTCGAAGACCTGAAAGTCCATTCGAACGGCTTCGCGAAGTTCCTCGTCGACCTGGGGATCGTGCCGGGCGACCGGGTCTGCATCTTCATGGACAAGGTCCCGGCTCTCTATTTCTCGTTCCTCGGGGTCCTCAAGATGGGCGGCATCACCCAGCCGCTCTTCTCCGCGTTCGGCGACGAGTCGCTCGAGGTCAGGCTGAAGAGCGCCGGGACGCGCGTCGTCCTGACCACACAGAAGCACGCGCGGAAGGTCCGGAAGATCCGCGACCGGCTGCCCGAGCTCGAACACGTCGTCGTCGTCGCCGGCAGCTCCGATTCCGTCAAGGAGGGCGAGGTCTTCTTCGACGTCGAGAAGGCCCCCCGGGTCGAGTCGTTCGACGTCTTCCGGGCCGACGCCGAGTCACCCTCCGTTCTCCACTACACCTCCGGCACGACCGGACAGCCCAAGGGCGCGCTCCACGTCCACAGCTCGGTCTGGGGCCAGGCGCTCACGACCTCGTGGGTGCTCGATCTCACGGACGACGACATCTACTGGTGCACGGCCGACCCGGGGTGGGTCACCGGCACGAGCTACGGCATCATCGGCCCCTGGTCCCTGGGCGTCACGCAGTGTGTTCTCGACGCAGGCTTCACGGCGAAGCGGTGGTACGAGTTCATCCAGGACAATCGCGTGACGGTCTGGTACTCGGCGCCGACGGCCATCCGCTCGCTCATGCGAAGCGGCGCCGACGTCGTGAAGGAACACGACCTCTCTTCGCTCCGTCACCTGGCGTCGGTGGGCGAACCCCTGAACGCCGAGGCGGTCGTCTGGAGCGAGGAGGTCTACGGGCTTCCGTTCCACGACACGTTCTGGCAGACCGAGACCGGTTCGATGATGATCGCGAACTACCCGGGCATGCCCATCAAGCCGGGCTCGATGGGGAAGCCGTTCCCCGGAATCGAGGCGGCCGTCCTCGACCTTCGGACCCACGAGCCTCTCGACGACCCCGGGAAGGTCGGACTCATCGCATTCCGCCCCGGCTGGCCGGCCATGTTCCGTCGCTACTGGGGGAAGCCGGAGATCTACCGGAGCAAGTTCGTCGGCGCGTCCGAGGACGCCTCGGAGGACGAGCTCCGTACGGACCGGAGTCTGTGGTACGTTTCGGGCGATCGAGCCAGCATCGATCCCGACGGCTACTTCTGGTTCGTGGGGCGCGATGACGACGTCATCAATACGGGCGGACACCTCGTCGGCCCGTTCGAGATCGAGTCGGCGCTGATCGAGCATGACGCGGTGGCCGAGGCGGCCGCGGTCGGGAAGCCCGACGAGGTCAACATGGAGGTCGTCAAGGCGTTCGTCACGCTGAACCCCGGGTTCGATCCATCGGGCGACCTCGAGCTGTCCATCATGAACTTCGTGAGGAAGCGGCTCTCGCCGCTGGCGATGCCGCAGGAGATCGAGTTCGTCGACAAGCTCCCGAAGACGCGCTCCGGCAAGATCCTGAGAAGGTACCTCAGGGCGATCGAGTGGGGCGAGGACGTCGGCGACCTCTCGACGCTCGAGGACGACGAGCCGGCCGCGTAACGAGGCGGCGCAGACCCGGCGCCGTTCGCCGGCTTCCGCCGCGGCCGACACACAAGACAGGAAGGGACGGGGAATGGACGAGATCAAGGATGTGGTGCGCGAGTACATCGTGGACGAGTACGTCGAGGAGGACGAGGACATCGAGGTGAAGAACGACACTCCGCTCATCTCCTCAGGGATCGTCGACAGCTTCTCGATGGTCTCCCTGAAGGTCTTCCTCGAGAGGAAGTACGACATCAAACTTCCCGACGAGGAAGCGACGCCTCAGGCGTTCGACACGGTCGATTCCATCGCGGAGCTCGTGAAGAAGCACATGGGATAGAGGGAAACGGGAGGTAGACGCTCCATGGCGTTTTCCGACGAGACAAGAAAGGCCTTCGCGGGCGAGATCGAGGCGATCAAGGAGAAGGGGCTCTTCAAGGAGAAGCGCTTCATATGCTCTCCGCAGGACGCCGAGATCAAGGTCGAGTATCCCGAGGGCGCCGAGGAGGAGCAGGTACTGAACTTCTGCGCCAACAACTACCTCGGGCTCTCGAGCCATCCCATGGTCGTCGAGGCCGCGCACAAGGTTCTCGACGAGCGCGGCTTCGGGATGAGCTCGGTCCGGTTCATCTGCGGCACGCAGGACATCCATCGCGAGCTCCAGGACAAGGTCAGCGCCTTCCTCGGGATGGAGGACACGCTCCTGTTCCCGTCCTGCATGGACGCGAACGCCGGAGTGTTCGAGGCGATCCTCGACAAGGAGGACGTCATCATCGCCGACCGGCTGATCCACGCGTCGCTGGTCGACGGCATTCGCCTGTGCTCCGCCGAGTACGACACCTTCAAGCACATGGACATGAAGCATCTCCGGAAGAAGCTGGAGCTTCACAAGGACAAGCGCCACGTGCTGGTGGTGACCGACGGCGTCTTCTCGATGGACGGCGACCTCGCGCCCCTCGACGAGATGTGCGCCCTTTGTGAGGAGTACGGCGCCATGCTTCTTGTGGACGACTCCCACGCCTCCGGCTTCATCGGGAAGAACGGCCGCGGGTCTCACGAGCACTTCGACGTGATGGACAAGGTCGACATCATCACGACCACCTTCGGCAAGGCGCTCGGAGGAGCGTCGGGCGGCTGCGTGTCCGGACGCCGCGAGCTCGTGGAGCTCTGCCGGCAGAACGCGCGTCCCTATCTCTTCTCGAACTCGCTGGCGCCGCCCATCGTGGGCGCCACCATCCGCGTGCTCGACTACATCTCAGAGTCGACGGAGCGGCGAGACAAGCTCGAGGCCAACACCAGGCAGTTCCGGGAGGGGATGGAGAAGGCCGGTCTGAACATCAGACCGGGCGTCACGCCCATCGTCCCGGTGATGCTCTACAACGCCAAGCTCGCGAACGACATGGCCCGCGACATGTACGCCGAGGGAATCTACGTCATCGGGTTCTTCTTCCCGGTCGTCCCGGCCGGCCAGGCCCGCATCCGCGTGCAGCTCTCCGCGGCGCACGAGCCCGAGCACATCGAGAAGTGCATCGCCGCGTTCGCGACGGTGGGGGAGAAGTACGGGATCATCGGCCTCGACAAGAAGGGGATCATCGAGAAGTACGGCATGTAGCGAGGACCGGTGTCGGCACGAAGAGGCGGCCGCCCCCTCCCGGGAGCGGCCGCCGCTTGTTGTCATCTTCGCTGAGTTTTGCCGCCTCCGGGGATGCCCTGTCAGACCGCGTAGAGCGCGCCCGCCTCGTGACGGGCACGGAGCTTCGCGAGCATGTCCTCCGTCATCGAGGCGAGGTCGTACTCCGGCCGCCAGCCCCACTCGGCGCGCGCGGCCGAGTCGTCGATCGAGCTGGGCCACGAGTCGGCGATCGCCTGGCGCTCGTCAGGCTCGTAGGCCATCTCGAAATCCGGGACGTGCTTCCTGATCTCGGCCGCTATCTCGCCCGGCGTCAGGCTCATCGAAGCCACGTTGAAGTCGCCGTGATGCTCGAGCGACGCGAAGTCAGCCGTCATGAGGTCTATCGTGGCCTTGATGCAGTCGGGCATGTACATCATCGGCAGGCACGCGTCCTCCTTGAGGAAGCACGTGTAGCGGCCGTCCTCGACGGCCTTGTAGAAGATCTCGACCGCGTAGTCGGTCGTCCCGCCTCCCGGCAGCGCCTCCGACGAGATGATGCCCGGGTATCTGAGACCCCGGGCATCGACGCCGAACCGCGAGACGTAGTAGTCACAGAGCAGCTCGCCTGTGACCTTGGTGACGCCGTACATCGTCGTCGGCTTGAGAACCGTCTCCTGCGGCGTGTTCTCCCGCGGGCATCCCTTCCCGAAGACGGCGATCGAGCTGGGACAGAGTACCTGTCCGAGGCCGAGCTCTCTCGCGACCTCGAGTGAGTTCACGAGGCCGGTGACGTTGACCTCCCACGCCTTCATGGGCGCCTTCTCGCCGACCGCCGAGAGGACGGCCGCCATGTTCAACAGGACGTCCGGTCTGTGGCGTCTGCAGAGGTCTCTGAGCGCTTCCCTGTCCGTCACGTCGGCTCGCTCATACGGACCGCTCCGGGCCGTCGACTCTGACGGCGTCTCCTTGATGTCGGCCGCGAGGACGTTCTCGCCGCCGTACATCCTGCGCAGCTCGGCCGTGAGCTCGGTTCCGATCTGCCCCTCGGAACCCATGATGAGCACGCGTTCGATTCTCTTCGCCGGCACGGTGGACCTTTCGATGGAGAAAGCGGTCAACGTCATACCCCACAGGAGAATACCACGTACCGGGTGAGAGCGCGAGGGACAGTTATTGAGTCCACGTTCAGCAACGATTTGGGTTCCCGGCCGCTTTTGCTGTACGATGGCTCCTGTGTGTGGGAGAGGCCGTGGGCGTGTTGCGAGACCGGAGGTTGCCATGTACGGACCACTGAAGGACCAGCTCATCCGTGAACTCGACGAGATGCGCGAGGCCGGCCTCTACAAGGAGGAACGCGTCCTGACCTCGCGTCAGGGCCCGGTGGTCGCGGTGAAGGACGGCGACGAGGTCCTGAACTTCTGCGCCAACAACTACCTCGGACTGACGTCGCATCCGAAGGTCATCGACGCCGCGTCGCGGACGCTCGAGCGGTGGGGGTACGGACTCAGCTCGGTCCGCTTCATCTGCGGGACGCAGGAGATCCACAAGACCGCCGAGCGGAAGGTCTCGGAGTTCCTCGGCACCGGAGACACCATCCTCTTCAACGCCTGCTTCGACGCGAACCTCGGTGTCTTCGAGCCGCTCGCGGGGCCGGATGACGCCATCATACCCGACCGCCTGAACCACGCCTCCATCATCGACGGCGTGCGCCTGACGAAGGCGCGGCGTTTCATCTTCGAGCATTCCGACATGAAAGACCTCGAGAAGAAGCTCCGCGAGTCGCGCGACGCCCGACGTCGCTTCATCGTCACCGACGGCGTCTTCTCAATGGACGGGGACATCGCGAACCTGCCGGCCATATGCGATCTGGCGGAGACGTACGACGCGCTCGTCTTCGTGGACGACTCGCACGCGACGGGCTTCATGGGGGAGAGCGGCCGCGGGACGCACGAACTCCACGGGGTGATGGACCGCGTCGACATCATCTCGACCACCTTCGGGAAGGCCCTCGGCGGCGCCTCGGGCGGCTGCGTCTCGGGACACGCCGAGATCATCGAGTACCTCAGGCAGAAGGCGAGGCCGTATCTCTTCTCGAACAGCGTGCCGCCCGCGGTGCTGGGCGCCACGATCAGTGTCATCGACCTCCTGTCGGAGTCGACCGAGCTCCGGGACCGGCTTATGGAGAACACCCGGTACTTCCGCTCGGCGATGACCGATGCCGGCTTCGACATCGTGCCCGGCTCGCACCCGATCGTCCCTGTCATGTTCTCGAGGTTCGAGAACGACGCGCAACTGGCGACGACGTTCGCGGACAGGCTGCTGGACGAGGGCATCTACGCCGTCGGGTTCAGCTACCCCGTCGTCCCCCGCGGGCAGGCGCGCATCCGGGTGCAGATGTCGGCGGCCCACGAGAGAAGGCACCTTGACCGGGCCCTCGACGCGTTCCGGCGTGTCGGGACGGAGCTCGGCGTGGTAGAATGAGAATCGCTCATCTCCCTGCACTCGAAAGCGAGAGACGACGTGCATCAGGCGAAATGGGAAAGGCTCCTCGACCAGATCGAGAAGCAGTTCGGGTTCCTCGAACATGAGGTCCGGGAGGTCCCGGACCGGCACATGACCATCGAGACGGCGGTCTTCGAGGGAGCGTCCGGACGCATGAAGCTCGAACGCGCGGTCCATCCCCTCGTCCTCGAGGAGAAAGTGCATTATTCCAAGAGGATCGGGGGAGACGTGAACGTCGAGCGCGTGTACTCAGATACGGAGAACGTCGATACGGTCAAGCTCTACCGTTGGATTCCCCGCGAGCGCCGATGGGTCGAGATGGAGGTCTCGGACCTGGCCCGCTGAGCCGACCTGCCCTGGGACGGGCCCCTGCGGGCCTCTCAGGCCCCGGCCCGCCGGCCGAGCCTTACCGCAGTTCTCTCACCTTGGTACAGAGTTTGCATCACTCTCCCGCGACGCTATTTTGACGTGCCTGAGGGGTCTGACCGCCCCTCGCGGTGTTGATTCCAGCGAGCAGGAGAGGTGTGTGGCGGAGACGAAGGGGCGGGTCCTGGTAGTCGACGACGAGGCTCCCATCCGTGAGATCATCACGCGGAAGCTCTCGGCAGACGGCTACGAGATGAACGACGCGTCGGAGGCGGAGAGCGCGCTGAAGGAACTGGCGCGCGACGACTACGACTGCGTTCTCTCGGACATCCACATGCCCGGGATGGACGGCGTGGAGCTCCTGCGCCGCATCCGGGTGACCGACCAGGACATCGCTGTCATCCTCATCACGGGGGCTCCCGACATGGAGGCGGCGCTCGAGGCCATGAGGCTGGGCGCCTACGACCACCTTTCGAAGCCCCTGAACCTCTCCGAGCTCTCTCTCACCGTCGAGCGGGCCATCGAGAAGAAGCGCCTCATCGAGGAGAACCGCGCGTACCAGCGCGATCTCGAGTCGATGGTCGAGGAGCGGACCCAGCAGCTCGCCGACGCCAACGACGAGCTCCGGCGTCTGTTCATGAGCAGCATCAAGGCCCTCGCCCAGGCGCTCGAGGCGAAGGACGAGTACACTCAGGGCCACTCCGCCCGCGTGGCGGAGTTCGGCGTCGAGATCGCCCGCTACGTCTCGTTGCCCGACCGCGAGGTCCAGAGCATCTGGGTGGCCGGCCTGCTCCACGACATCGGCAAGATCGGCGTGCGCGAGAACGTGCTCAACAAGCCGGGAAAGCTGGACGCGGCCGAGTGGGAGTCGGTCCAGCAGCATCCCGTCGTGGCCGCCCGGATCCTGGGGCCCATCGAGGAGCTCGGCGACGTCATCGAGATCGTCATGCACCACCACGAGCGGTTCGACGGCAGCGGCTACCCGGAGGGCCTCAAGGGGAGCGACATTCCCCTCGGCGCGCGCATCCTCTCCGTCGCCGACGCCTACGACGCGCTGACGTCGAAGCGTCCCTACCGCGACGCGCTTCCCGAGGCGGAGGCGGTCGGGATCCTCGAGGAGGCGGCCGGAACGCAGTTCGATCCCGTCATCGTCCGCGCATTCGTGACGTCATTCCACACGGGCGCCCGGGATGCCTCGTCCCGCGGCCTTCCCACCGGCGGGCCTTCCATGCATGATGCGAAGAGCCCCGATATGCCTTCCGTGTCGACCTTCTGCAACCGACGCGAGAGCCTCTCGTAAGTCCTTTACTGCACTGCCTTTAGCTTCCATCGACACACGATATTCCGACTGGCATGAGGATTGCAGTCCTTACGGACGGGTCAGCCTGTCATTGCCGGAGAGCGGAACATCGTGGGGGGCTTCGAGACAGTGGACCGCCTGGAATCACAGACACAGGACAAGCTCGATCTCTCGTCACTCGAGATCGACTATCACGTCGTCCGGCTCATCCCGAGAGAGATGGCGCGGAGATTCCGGCTCGTGGCAGTCGGTCGCGAGGATGATTCGCTCCTCGTCGCGATGGAGGACCCGCTCGACGTGATCGCGACCGACACGGTCGCTGCGAACACCGGCTACGAGATCCGGCCGGCCGAAGCCGACCCCGCCGAGATCCAGGCCGCCATCGACAAATACTACGGCGATACCTACGACATCGAGAAGAGCATCCAGAGCATCGTCGACGTGGAGGTCGACGGAGTACAGGCGTCGGACATCGACGCGGAGCAGCTCTCGGTCGAGCCGAACGACGCGCCCGTCATCCGTCTGGTCAACCTCATTCTGCTCCAGGCCATCGAGGAGGGCGCGAGCGACATCCACATTGAGCCGCGCGAGAAGACGATCTCCGTCCGGCTCCGCGTCGACGGTGTTCTGAGAGAGATCCTCCCGCCGCCGAAGCGGATGCAGTGGGCCATCACCTCCAGGATCAAGATCCTGTCGGGACTCAACATCGCCGAGCGACGGCTGCCGCAGGACGGCAGCTGCCGCGTGAAGATCATGAGCCGGCGGGTCGACATCCGTGTCTCGACCATCCCCACCCTCTACGGTGAGAAGGTCGTGATGCGACTTCTGGACAAGGCCAACCTCAAGACCGACCTGTCCGAGCTGGGCTTCGAGCCGGAGCACCTCGATACCATCAAGCACGCTATCCACGAGCCTCACGGGATGGTCCTCCTGACCGGGCCGACCGGAAGCGGCAAGACCACGACGCTCTATTCGGCGCTGACGCACATCAACTCGCCCGACAAGAACATCATGACGGTCGAGGACCCCGTCGAGTACGAGCTCCACGGCGTCAACCAGGTCGCGGCGCGGAACGCGATCGGACTCGATTTCGCGGCCGCGCTCCGCTCCTTCCTCAGGCAGGACCCGGACGTGGTCCTGGTCGGAGAGATCCGCGACCTCGAGACCGCCTCGATCGCCATCAAGGCGGCGCAGACCGGTCACCTGGTCTTCAGCACTCTCCACACCAACGACGCGACGTCGTCGATCGACCGCCTGCTCAACATGGGCGTGGAGCCGTACCTCATCTGCTCATCGCTGAACCTCGTGATCGCGCAGAGGCTTGTCAGGAAGATCTGTCCGCATTGCAGAGAAGCGTACGAGCCGGACGCCGCGCTCACGGACCCCTTTCACAGGGTGCTTCCGGACGCGGGCGACACCGTGTTCTATCACGGCGCCGGTTGCTCGGAGTGTTCACAGTCCGGGCACAAAGGCCGAATGGCCATCTACGAGCTCTTCCCGGTCACCCGCAGTGTGCGCGACGCCCTCCTGAAGGGCGAGATCGGGTCAGGCATCCGCGAACAGGCAATCAGCGACGGAATGCGCACGCTCATGCAGAACGGAATGGAGAAGGTGCGGCAGGGAGTCACGACGCTCGACGAGGTGCTCGCTGTCGCCACGGAGGCGGTCTAGTCGGGAGCGTGCCCCACGCTGAGGAGAGAGAGATGGAAGTCGATATCCAGACACTGCTTTCGGAGATGGTCGAGCGCCGCGCGTCCGACCTTCACATCACGCCCGGCGTTCCTCCGCAGTTCCGCATCGACGGCGTTCTGGTCCCCAGAGACCAGGAACCGCTGACGCCCGAGGAGAGCAAGCGGCTCTCGTACTCGATGATCGACGAGAAGCGGGCCGCCCGGTTCGAGGCCCAGCGCGGGCTCGACACCTCGTTCTCCGCCGAGGGGCTGGGGCGCTTCCGTCTGAACGTCTTCCATCAGCGCTCGACGGTCGCGTCGGCCGTCCGATGGTTGCCCTGGACCATCCCCTCGATGGATGAGCTGGGCGTGCCCGGGATCATGAGGGAGTTCTGCGAGAAGCTGAACGGTCTCATTCTCGTCAGCGGGCCGACCGGTTCGGGCAAATCTACCACGATGGCCTCGATGATCGACTACATCAACACACGGAAGCACGTGCACATCATCTCCATCGAAGACCCGATCGAATATCTGCATCGGCACAAGTCATGCATCGTGAACCAGCGAGAGGTCGGACGTGACACGCCGTCGTTCGCGGAGGCGGTTCGGGAGGTCCTCAGACAGGATCCGGACGTCATCTGTATCGGCGAGATCCGAGACCTCGAGACCGTGCGGACGGCTCTGACGCTGGCCGAGACGGGACACCTCGTGCTGACCACGGTCCACACGAGCGAGGCGCCCCAGGCCATCAGCCGCATCCTCGACATCTTCCCGCCGCACGAGCAGCAGGGCGTGAGGACGCAGATATCGCTCTGTCTGCAGGGCGTTCTCGTTCAGCAGCTTCTGCCCAGGTCGATCGGGACGGGTCGAGTGCTCGGCACAGAGATGATGGTCGCCACGAGCGCCGTCCGGAACCTGATCCGCGAGGACAATCTGCAGCAGCTCCGGTCGGCGATCGAGACCGGTTCCAAGGACGGCATGCACAGCATGAACGCGTCGCTCATGCGGCTGGTGCGCGAGGAGGAGATCGATACCGAACTCGCGGTGGCCTCCTCGAACGACATCAAGGGCATCATGCGTGATCTCAGCCGGACGGCCCAGACGAGAGGGCGGGCGCTCCGGCAGTAGCGGCAGATGACGGCGCCCGAGAGGGCGCAAGGCTCCGGAAAGGCAACAATGCCCGAGTTCAGCTACACGGCGAAGGATTCGAACGGCCGCACGGTCCAGGGGACCCGCGAGGCGGAGAGCGAGATGGGTCTGGTCTCCCTGCTTCGCAAGGAGAACCTGATCGTCATATCGGTCCAGCCCGCCGCCTCGAAGGGCAAGTCGAAGTCAGGTGGCTTCGGCAAGAAGAAGGTCGGGACGAAGGACCTGGCCATCCTCTGTCGTCAGCTCGCCGCCATGCTTCAGGCCGGTCTGCCGGTTCTGGAGTCCCTCGAGGGCATCGCGGACCAGATCGAGAACGAGACGCTCTCCGAGAAGCTCCACGAGGTCACGGCCGACATCGAGGCCGGCTCCACGCTGTCGCAGGCGCTGGCCAGGCACCCGAAGACGTTCCAGACGCTCTTCGTCGCGATGATCCGGGCGGGCGAGGAGTCCGGCGCCCTCCCGAACGTGCTCGGACGCCTGGGCGACTACCTGGAGGCGAAGGACGCCCTCGTCCGGAAGATCCGGTCGGCGTCCGCCTATCCGGCATTCATCGCCGGCTTCTTCGTCGTGGCCGTCGCGGGCATCATGCTGTTCCTCATCCCGCAGTTCGAGGGCATCTTCTCGGACTTCGGCCTCGACCTTCCGCCGCTCACGAAGTTCCTGATCGCGAGTTCCAGGTTCGTCGGGAACTACATCGTGTTCGAGATCATTCTTCTGGTCGGTGGCGCCTACGCGTTCTACCGGTGGGTCAACACTCCCGGCGGAAAGCGCAAGTTCGACGAGATCCTCCTGAGGGCGCCGATCTTCGGGAAGCTCATTCAGAAGGCAGCGATCGCGCGCTTCAGCCGGACGCTCGGGACGCTCATGGACAACGGCGTCACGGTCATCGCGGCGCTGGAGATCGTCGGCGACACATCCGGGAACGAGATCGTTCGGGAGGCCGTCGAGAACGTCGGGAACGGCGTCGTCAACGGCTCGACCATCGCGGAGAAGCTGGCCGAATCGCCCGTCTTCCCGAAGATGGTCGTCTCGATGGTCGCTGCGGGGGAGGGCTCCGGCAATCTGCCGGACATGCTTGAGAAGGTCGCCGACTTCTACACGGACGAGGTCGACGCGTCCATCACGCAGCTGACTTCCATGATCGAGCCGATCCTGATCGTCGGGCTCGGCGCGATCGTGACTGTGGTGGTGCTTGCTATCTACCTGCCCATCTTCCAGATGGCGACAGGCATTGGGTAGTAGCAATCAGGGCAAGGGCCTTTAGAGAGTGGGAAGGAGGTGAAAACAATGAGACGCGGGAACCAGAGGGGTTTCACCCTCGTCGAGCTGATGATCGTCGTGATCATCGTCGGCATCCTGGCCGCTGTGGCCATTCCGATGTACCAGGGCGCTACCGAGCGCGCCAAGGCGTCGGAGGCCGTGGCCGCCCTCGGCACGATCCGTGGCGCGATGCGTGTCTACTATGCTGAGCATGGCACGTACGTCGGCGCAGGAACCGACGGCACGCTGGTGACAGCCGGCGGTACGCTCGACGTGGCGGCGGACGACCTGTCCGGTCGCTACTTCGACGCGAACTGCTACACGTTCGACGGCGATCCGGCGGCGGCCGCCTTTACCATCCAGTGCGATGGTGGTGCTGCTGCGAATGCCGCCCCGTACGCCTCGGAGGTGGCGGACATCGTCCGCTCCATCAACGAGGACGGCGACATCACGAACGGTTAGTCAGACAAGAAGCCGCGGGGG
>CAZQSB010000054.1:0-14565 GCA_964596015.1 uncultured bacterium
TCAGTCGGTTCATCATCGGAAGCTCCGGCGAACCGACGGTCTGGGACGCGTGGAAACCCGGAATGAAGAGGCGGGTGAAGGTCCCGACACTGGTGTTGACCTCGAGGGCCTTCAGCTCACCTACCTCGATGCGGAACCGCATCTCTTCTGTGTCGTCAGCGAGTACGGTCATTCTCGATTCCGGGGCGGGCAGGGCGATCGTCTGGACGCTGGCCAGAGCGGGGCCTACACACACCATGAGCAACAGCACGGGCGCAACAGACAGTCTCCAGCGCATGGGAGAAGCCCTTTCGAGAGTGGATGGTGAGAGGTGACGGGTCGCCACTGGGGCGACCCGGATTATCTCATTATAGCACAGGTTCCCTAGCTAGGGAAGTAGCGGCCTGCCCCCAGGCGCGGTCCTCTCACTCCAGGAAGCCCGTTGAGACCCGGTGCGTTGTTCCCTCAGCGAGAGCGCTGGTCGACAGACTCGTGGTGCCTCGCGCGACCACTCCGTGATCTGATGTGCAACTCCCAGCCAACAGGGACGCCACACCAGCCAGGGGCCCGCGATCGAGGCCCCGTGGCATATGGAGGCCGCTCGAGTTCGCATTGTGCGGCGGCCGAACAAAGTGTATAATGGGCCATGAGGGCGCTCAGCGTGAGCGCCCGGTCGCCGATATCACGACAGCAGCCAAGGGGACGCATCGGATGACTTCCCGGAAGACGATCGCTTCGTTCGGTACTCTCGCTCTGGCCGTCCTTCTGGTCGCGGGCACGGTCTCACCGGTGTCGGGGGCCATGTCGCTCGTCTGGTCGGACGAGTTCGACGGCGCGAGCCTCAACACCGGCAACTGGACCATCGACATCGGTGACGGCTGTCCGGACCTGTGCGGGTGGGGCAACAACGAGCTCGAGTACTACAGGGCGCAGAACGTGTCGGTCGCCGGCGGATACCTGACGCTTACGGCGAGGGATGAGTACTACGGCGGCAGGCATTTCACGTCCGGGAAGGTCCACACGAGGGACAAGCAGTCCTTCCTCTACGGCAGGATCGAGATGCGGGCCAAGATCCCCACGGGCGGCGGGATGTGGCCCGCGTTCTGGATGATGCCCCAGGACGCCGCCTACGGGGGATGGGCAGCGAGCGGCGAGATCGACATCATGGAGTCGGCGAACGCCACCGACTGGATCGGCGGCACCATCCACTACGGGGGCAGCTGGCCTGATAACACGCATTCCGGCGGGACGTACTCCCTCGGAGGAACCAACTTCGCCGACGACTTCCACGTCTACGCCATCGAGTGGGAGCCAGAGGAGATCCGCTGGTACGTCGACGACGTGCACTACCTGACGCGATACAGCTCGCAGTGGTACTCGGACAACGCTCCCGGCAATCCTCTCGCGCCCTTCGACCAGGAGTTCTACATCATCCTGAACGCCGCGGTCGGCGGCAACTACACAGGTTGCACCGAGACGAGCTGCATCAGCGCCGACCTGCCGCAGGAGTACGTCATCGACTACGTCCGCGTGTACCAGGAGACCGGGAACCTGGCTCCTGAGGTAGCAGTGACGTACCCGACGGAGGGGGACAACCCGCCGCCGGGCGACATCACCATCGCCGCGACGGCGTCCGACCCGGACGGCGCCGTGGTCAGGGTCGAGTTCTACGACGGGACGACGCTTCTCGGAGAGGACACGTCCGAGCCCTACGCGTTCACGTGGACATCGGTCGCCGACGGCTGCTACTCCATAGAAGCCAGGGCCTTCGACGACCAGGGCGCGTTCGCGACGGACATCGCCGACATCACCGTGGGCACAGGGTGCGGGCAGGCTCCCTATCCCGGAAGCCCGTTCGTCCTGCCGACGAGGATCGAGGCGGAGGACTTCGACCTGGGCGGCGAGGGTGTGGCCTATCACGACACCGATGCCGGGAACAACGGCAACACCTACCGTACCGGGGAGGACGTGGACATCGAGCCGTGCTCGGACGTGGGCGGCGGGTACAACGCCGGCTGGGTCCGTGAGGGCGAGTGGCTCGAGTACACGCTCGACGTCCCGGTGTCGGGCGAGTACGACATCGACGTTCGCGTGGCTTCTCTCTCGGCCGGAGGCGAGTTCCACCTCGAGTTCAATGGAGAGAACAGGACCGGCGACATCGTCGTGCCGGTCACCGGCGGCTGGCAGAGCTGGGCCACCGTCACGTCGAGCGTGACGCTCCCGGCCGGTCGGCAGCTCATGCGGTTCGTGCCGACGTCAGAGGGGTTCAACGTCAACTGGTTCGACTTCGGAACCGAGACCGGTATCGTCGGAGGCATCGCCGATACGCCGCTCCTCCGTCCCTGCTACCCGAACCCGTTCAACCCGAGAACCACCATCAGCTACGTTCTGCCCGAGCCGGCCACCGTGACTCTGCGTGTCTACAGCACCGCGGGACGGCTGGTCAGGGAGCTCGTCAGCGGCGAGGCCATGCCGGCCGGGCCTCACGAGGTCGTCTGGAACGGACGGAACGAGGCCGGGCAGACGGTGGCCGCGGGCGTGTACTCCTGCCGTTTGACGACGCCCGACGCAGAGGACTCGGTCAAGCTGACGCTTCTGAAGTAAGGGCCTGTCGAGAGCTCCTCGAAGGCCGGGACCGGCAACCGCTTCCCGACGGGCAGCGCGATCAGAGAAGCAGGAAGGTTCCAGAAGGAGAGGCCGGCGTCAGCCGGCCTCTTCGTCCATTCGCTCACGTGTGTCGCGCGGACCGCGACTCTCCGGGTCCCCTGAATCCAATGCCCCGTCAGCGTATCTAAACACATGAGGCACAATTGACTTACGGACGGAGGAAGCAATGAGGAAGCTCACAGTCATGCTTGCCATGCTGGCACTTCCGCTTCTTCTGGCTTCAGCATGCGGCGAGCAGGAGATAGAGATGACGGCTAAGGCAGAGAACACCTCCTCTCAGGAGGAGTACAGAGAACTGACCCCGGAGGAAGAGCGGGTCATTGTGAACAAGGGCACGGAGATGCCGTTCAGCGGCAAGTACGTCGACCACTTTCAGAGCGGCGCGTACCACTGCAAGCGTTGCGATGCGCCGCTCTACCGTTCGACCGACAAGTTCAAGACCTCGTGCGGGTGGCCCAGCTTCGACGACGAGATCGAGGGGGCCGTCCGGCGGGAGCGCGACGCCGACGGCATCCGGACCGAGATCCTCTGCGCCAACTGCGGAGCTCATCTCGGACACGTCTTCGAGGGGGAGCGGCTGACCGACAAGAACGTCCGGCACTGCGTGAACTCGATCTCGCTGGTGTTCAAACCCGACTCCGACGCGGCCTCCGAGCAGTCGAACGGCACGCGCAAGGCCTATTTCGCCGGCGGCTGCTTCTGGGGCGTCGAGCACCTCTTCGAGCAGAAGGAAGGCGTCGTCTCGGCGACCTCCGGCTACATGGGCGGCTCGGTCGAGGACCCCTCGTACCAGCAGGTCGTCTCCGGGGGCACCGGACATCTCGAGTCTGTCGAGGTGGAGTACGATCCGGAGAAGGTGACCTACGAGGAACTCGCGAAGTACTTCTTCGAGATCCACGACCCGACCCAGGAGGGCGGTCAGGGCCCGGACATCGGTCCGCAGTATCTCTCCGCCGTCTTCTACAGCACCGACGAGGAGAAGGAGACCGCCGAGAAGCTCATCGCCATCCTGAAGGAGAAGGGCTACGACGTCGTGACCGACGTGCGGCCCGCGGGCGAGTTCTGGGAGGCCGAGGAGTACCATCAGGACTACTACGAGCGGAAGGGAAGCACACCCTACTGCCACGCGTACAGGAAGCGGTTCTAGCGGAGGCCCCGTTCGCTCCCGCGCACGCAGACTCCGGGCGAGAGCGTCGGTGGACTCCGGGCGAGAGCGTCGGTGGACTCCGAGCGAGCGCGCTCCGAGAATCAGAGAAGGCCCGCTTCGGCGGGCCTTCTTCGTGTCCGGCCTCGGGGTGGAGCTCGCGTGATATCCCGCGCCGGCTCTACTGGATGTATCCCAGCGACCGCAGCGACTCCTTCGTCTCCTCGCTGAGTTCCTCGGTGGCCGCGCTGACGGGCTCGACCTCGCTCTCGTCCTCGAGGAGGTCGACGGTCTCCATGAGCACTCGCTCGAGCCGCTCGAGCGTGTCGGACCCGAGACCACGCTCGAGGAGGTTCGTCTCCTCTTTCGGGTCCACGGAGAGGTCGTAGAGCTCGTGCGCGCCGTCGCTGCCCCAGACGAGCTTCATGTCGCCGGCCGTGAGACTCCTGATGCGGCGGCGGTACGGGTCGAGCCGCTCGCTCTCACGGTCCTCGGGGTCGTACCGGCCGAACGCCTGCTCCGGAAAGTAGTACTCCGAGAGCATCGCCCGGTCGGGGCCGACGACGTCCGATGTGAGGCTCAGACCCTGGTTGGGATGCGAGTCCCTGTCGATGCCGGCCATGTCGAGCACCGTCGGGAAGATGTCCACGAGCGAGACCGGCCTGTCGTCGGACGCCCCTTCCGGGAGCCGACCCGGGGCGCTCACGATGAGCGGCACCGTGGTCGTCGTGCGGTAGAGCGAAAAGACGTGGTCCATGTGCTCGTGGTCGCCGATGTTCTCACCGTGGTCGGACGTTACGATGAACACCGTTTCGTCCCGGAGGTCCTGGTCCCTGAGGCCATCCATCATGAGACCCACCAGGTGGTCCGTGTAGAGGATCTCGGCGTCGTAGAGCTCGTTCAGGTGCCGAAGCTCCGAAGGCGTGAAGCGCTTCTCGCCGAGATAGTACTCCGGCCACATGTTGCTTGTGATGTTCTGGGTCTCGTCGGTCACGAAGGTGTCCATGAACTGCTTTGAGGAGTCGTACGGCTGGTGCGGGGCGATGAGGTTGACGAAGATGAAGTACGGCGTGTCGTCGTCGAACTCACGGATGCTCTTGAGGAACCGGTCGGTCGCCAGGTTGCCGGTCTCTGAACGTCCCCCGCCCGCTCGATCCACCGCCCGCTGCATCCGGCCCGTGAAGTAGTACTCGGAGAACCCCTGCTGGAACCCGTACTCGCTCGAGAGGATCGGGTTCTCGATGATGCCGATCGTCCTGTAGCCGTTCCCGCCGAGGACCTCGGCGAGCGTCGTCAGGTCATCGTTCATCTTCCAGTGTTCCTGGGTGACCTCGTGGGAGGCCGGGTAGAGGCCCGTGAAGAGCGACGCGTGCGCCGGGCTGGTCCAGGAGCTCGTGGAGTGGGCGTTCGTGAAGAGCGTCGATGTGGCAGCGAGCTCGTCCAGCCTCGGCGATGTCTCGCGTTCATACCCGTAGCACGAGAGACGGTCCCTGCGGGCCGTGTCCATCACGATGATGACGAAGGAGGGGGGTCCCGCATGCTCCGAGGCGCCCGGGGTCGAACGGGTTCCCCGGTCGCGCGTCAATCCGAACACGACGGCGGCGGTCACCAGGACGCCGATGATCACCCACCCAGCACGTCGCTGCACGTTGCCTCCGGTTCAGCTCACTGGTTCACGCGTCTCCCACGTGAACCAGCGTATCACGCGACAGACAGCCTCACAAGATAGCCGTTCGGGAGCGCGGACCAAGCCCTTGTGGCGGCGGCGCGAGCGGGCTATGCTCGGTCGGTCGCCGCGGAGCAGCGGAGCCGAGCCCTCCAGCTTCCGGCACGTCAGAGGAGGAGATCATCTCAAGCGCCAGCGTCGACCGTCGGATCATCGTGGCTCTCGTCGCGGTCCTCTGGGCCGTGCTTCTGCTGGTGGCCGGCCTCTCGCTCCAGTGGCACATGACCCACGACGCTCCCATACTCTTCTACATGGCCTACGGCATGGAGCATCTCGGCTACGTGCCCTACGTCGACTTCTTCGACATGAACGCGCCGGGGACGCACTACGCCGACGCGCTCATCGGCCGGGTCTTCGGCTACGGAGACCTCGGCTTCCGCATCGCCGACCTCACCGCGCTTGCGGCGCTGCTCGCACTCACCTGGCTCCTCATGCGGCGGTACGGGCGATGGGTCGCTCTTTGCGCGACCGCGCTTTTCGGAGCGCTCTACCTGGGCGGCGGTCCCGACATCAGTCTGCAGCGAGAGTACCTGGCGCTCCTGCCCGTCGCCGGCGCGCTCGTGCTCGCGACGACGAGGAGAGCGCGAAGCGCCCCCGTGCTCTGGCTTCTCGTCGGCGCGCTCCTCGGCGTGGCGACGACCATCAAGCCCGGGATGGCCGTCGGTCTTCCCGCCGTCCTCGTCTACGGCGCGGCGGTCTCGGCGAAGCGAGGCGTCGGGCAGGCGCAGGCGGGCTCGGCGTGGAGCGTCGTCGGCGCGTCGCTGCTCGGGTTCGCCGTGCCGCTCGCAACCACGGCGCTCCATCTCGCCTCGGTCGGGGCGCTCGACGACTTCCTCGCGATCGCGGGGAACTACTGGCCGCTCTACTCGAGCCTCTCGAGGACCCACGAGGTCATCCTGCCGTCCGGACGGGCCGCCTACCTCGCGGGGGAGTGGGCCCGCCTCGGAGGGCTCTGGCCGTGGATGGTCCCGGCCGCGCTCGGAACGGGGCTCGCGGTCCTGGCCGCCCCGAAGCGTCGAAGGCAGACGCTTCTTCTCGCGGCGCTCGCCGTTTCCTACAGCGTCTACCCTGCGGTCGGCGGCAAGTTCTGGACCTATCACTGGCTGCCTTTCCTCTACTTCGCGGTTCTGTTGTCCGCCCTGACGCTCATCGAAGCTCCGCGAAGAGCGCTCCTCAGACGGGTCGCCATCGTCGCGTTCCTTCTGGCGGCAGCGCTCGGCCTCCGTCCGCCCGATGAGGTGCCCCGGCAGTTGGCGGGCGAGCGGTGGGTGTCCCCCGACGTCCTGAGGGCTGAACGTATCGCCGGCTTCCTGAGCGAGTCGCTCCGTCCCGGCGACACCGTGCAGCCGCTCGATTGGACCGGCGGGGCCGTGCACGGCATGCTGAAGGCCGGCGCCCGGCTGGCGACGCCCTTCGTCTACGATTTTCACTTCAGTCACCACGTCTCGACCGGGACCATCCAGGACCTCAGAGCGCGGTTCCTCGATGAACTCAAGAGCGCGAGGCCCCGGTTCATCATCCGGACCGAGACGCTGCGGCCGTGGGTCTCGGGCCCGGACACACAGAAGGGGTTCCACGCCGTCGATGAGTTCGTGCGGGAGAACTACCGTGAGGTCCACGCGGGCTTCGGCTACCGGATCTACGGCAGAGCGGGTGACAATTCCGGGACGACGGACGACGAGGGGAAACGATGATGTTCAGGACGCCTGGCGGCGAGCGGGTCACACCGTCCATCGTCGAGATCACCGCGCTGGTGATCGGCGGCTGGCTCGTGCTCCGCTACGCGTGGCTCATGGACGACGCCTACGTCTACTTCCGCTACGTCGACAACCTGGTCATCGGAGGAAAGGGCCTCGTATGGAACGGCGGTGAGTTCGTCGAGGGCTTTACGTCGCCGTTCTGGGCGCTCCTTCTGGCCGGGCTCCGCGGCCTTCGGGCGGACTACTGGGTCGCCGTGCGCGTCGCGGGCGTCGCCGCGTTCGCCGTCTTCTGGTGGCTGGCCGTCCTCGTCAACAGGGGGCTTGCCACGGAGCGGGGACGGAGGACGCTCGCGCTCAACCTGCCGCTGCTCTATCTCTCCGTGTGCTACGGGGCGCTCTGCTACTTCACGTCGGGGCTCGAGTCGCCCCTCGTTCTCGTGATGGCCGCACTCTTTGCGTGCGCTGTCCTGTGGCCCGACTCGACGACACTCCAGGTCTCGCTCGGTGTCGCCCCACTGGTGCGGCCGGAGCTGGCCGTGCCCTACGTCCTCGCTCTCATCTTCATCCGTCTCAGAACGAAACGCACTCCGGTCCCGGCCATCCTGTCGGGCCTGTTCCTGACGGGCGGGTATCTCGTGTTCCGGGTCTGGTACTACGCGGACCTCTTTCCGAACACGTTCCACCTGAAGGACGAGGCATGGGTCAGCCAGGGGTTCGTGTACCTGTGGGACCTGTTCTCATCGTACTGGGCCCTGCCGTTCCTGGCCTTGCTGGCCGCGCTCTACGTTGTCGTCAGGCGGCGGTTGGGCTCGCGGGGGAGCCAGCAGACCGCGCGACTCGCCATGCTTCTCCTGGCGGCGCCGGTCGCGGCCTACACGGTCAGGGTCGGTGGCGCGCCCATCCACTTCAAGGACCTGGCCTTCCCGTTCTGCCTCGTCATCCTGGCGGGCGGAGGACTGGTCGAGTCGATCATCGCCGAGCGGACGCGGGCCGTCAGGGTCGTCACACTGGTAGTGACGGCGCTCGTGGTTCTGGCCGTTGCGTTCTCGCATCCCAGGCAGCTCAGGCGTCCGCCGATCCTCCGTCCGCTCGGCTTCGGGCACAGCATCGTCGAGCACATCAGCGACGCCGCTTTCCACCGCGCGCCGAAGATGGGCCTCATCCCCGGGCGTGGCGGCGGAGTCGGCATGCTGAGCTACGACGCGGCCCAGTCCAGGTATCTCGGGAGAGGCGAGGAGTCGCGCGTTCTGGTCGAGGACTGGTGCCGGACGGCATACATGCATCCAAGGGCCTTCGTCGTGCACTCCCTCGGACTCACCGAGCCGTTCCTCGCAAGGATGCCCGTCGAGGCGGAAAGACCGGCTCACAAGTTCGGTCTTGAGGAGCCGGCTGGGGAGCTCGCCGAGGTCCGGAGGAGATACGGATTCCAGTCGGGGGCCTTCTCGGAAGCGCTCGAGGACGGCAGAGGGCAGGACTGGATGCAACGGAACCTCGGGAGCATCGAGAGCATCGAGGCGAGGGCGTACAACCGGCACCGCTTCGTCCCGAACCTCCTGAAGGCCTTCAGTTCGCCCGAGGTGATCCGCCTCAGAGAATCCGAGACCGGCCGGACAGACTGAGAGCCCGGCGCTGTGGGCCCGCGGGCGGGTTCTGTGCCTCGTCTCCCGGGGCCCCGCACCCGCCGCGAGCCCGACAGCCGGGGCGGTCACCCGGCCTCGAGCCCCCGCCGCCCTGCCGCGCACTCCACAGACATCCCATCAACCTGCCTCCGAGGACGAGGATTCCCTCTTGACGGGGGAGTGAGTTTGGTTCATCTTCAACGCGGTTGTGGGAATATGGGCTTCGTGAGGTTTGCCGGGGAGGTGGCTCATGAAGGCGCTCGATGTCATCGTTGTCATTCTGCTGATCGTCGGAGGCCTGAACTGGGGGCTGGTGGGCCTCTTCCAGTTCGACCTCGTCGCCGCGATCTTCGGCGGACAGTCCGCCGTCGTCTCGCGGGTCGTCTACACGCTGGTGGGACTTTGCGCCCTGTACCGGCTGCTCTTGTGGAAGATGGTGCCGGACCGCCTGGCGAACGAGTAGCCGCGCGGCGACGTTCGGGACCGCATCAGAGACTCCGGGTTCGCCGGCTGTGTCCGCATGTTCCCTGGTGAGAACGCCGGGGTGTGTGGACGCTCTGCGCCCGGAGAGGGGGAGGAGCAAGATGACGCGCACGTTGAACGTTCTTGCCGCGGTCGTTCTGGTCACGACCGTGGTCCTGTTCTCAGGCTGCGCTCAGGAGAAGGCGGACATCGTGGACACCGCGGTCTCCGCGGGCGACTTCAACACGCTGGCGACGGCTCTCGAGGCCGGCGGTCTCGTCGAAGTGTTGAAGGGCGAGGGGCCCTTCACGGTCTTCGCGCCGACCGACGACGCGTTCGCCAAGCTGCCCGAGGGCACCCTGGAGATGCTGCTTGAGCCTGAGAACATCGATCGGCTCAAGACGATCCTCACGTACCACGTTGTCTCGGGAAGCGTCATGGCGGAAGACGTCATCGGTCTGGACACCGCGACGACGCTGAGCGGTCAGAGGATAGACATCACCGTTGACGGCGGAGCCGTCATGGTCGACAAGGCCACGGTGACGCAGACCGACATCGAGGCGTCGAACGGTATCATCCACGTCATCGACACGGTGCTGATGCCCGCGACCGACACCGTCGTCGGAGTGGCTCAGAACGCGGGTTCCTTCTCGACCCTGGTCGCGGCCGTCGAAGCCGCCGGGCTCGTGGAGACCCTGTCAGGCGAGGGACCGTTCACGGTCTTCGCTCCGACGGATGAGGCGTTCGGGAAGCTGCCCGCCGGAACGGTGGAGTCGCTTCTGAAGCCGGAGAACCTCGAGAGGCTGAGGACGATACTCACGTACCACGTCGTATCGGGCCGCGTTTACTCGAACGAGGTCGTTGAGGCCGACATGGTCGAGACGCTGGCGGGAATGGAGGCGCCCGTCACCATCGCCGAAGGTACCGTGACGGTAGGGGGCTCCGCCGTCGTGAAGACGGACATCGAGGCGACCAACGGCGTGATCCACGTCATCGACACCGTGATGCTGCCGCCGGAGTAGGCGGCCTGCGTGGCTCGGGCCCGGAGGGCGTCGGCGTCAGAACGTCAGGCCGACGGACCCGCTGATCTCGAACTGAAGGCTCTCGATGCGGTGGGGCAGGCCTGAGATGACGGTTCCGGCCGGCATGTCCTCGTCGCGGTACCAACGCTGGTCGGCCGTCCCCTCAGTGAGGAAGTACCTCAGCTCGCCGGCGAGGGCGAGAGACAGCGACTCGAGCGGCAGGCTCCCGGGCAGGAGCTCCATCTCCACCCGCGAGCCCGCGCCGATCCCCCAGCCCGAGCCCTCGGAGATCCTCCCTCTCAGGAGATGGTCGTCCCGGTCCGACGCGCGGGCGACCCCGACGCTCGTCCTGCCCGAGAGCAGCACGTGTTCCGTCGGAGACCACCGCACCCGACCGCCGAGGCCGGCTGAGAGATACGTCACCTCGTAATCGATCACCGGAGCCGTTCCCGAGACCTCGTAGCGCTCGTCCGAGAAGAGCGTACCGCGCCAGCCCTCGTAGCCTTCAAGGCGTTGCTCCACGCGCTGGTAGTCGATGTGAAGAAGGGCGGACCACGCAAGGCGCCCGGATTCACGGAGCGCGTAGCCTAAGTCCGTTGACACGGCTATCACCTCGGCCGCGGCGCCGGATTCGGTATACGCGAGCTGGGTATCGCCGACCCAGTCCTCATCGGTCATCACACCGGCCGGGTCGACGAGGTTGGTCCGCGCCGCGCAGGTCAGGGACCAGCGCGACAGCGCGCCCGCCCGGGGCGACCAGGCGAACTCCGCTCCGATGAGCGTCACATCGAGCGGGAACTCGAGCTCGCTTCGGATGTCGACGAGCTCGTCCGTATCGGTCGGGTCCTCGGCGAGGGCCGACATCTCGTACCTCGTGCTCCCGAACCACCGGGACGTCGAGAGCGAGAGTTCGATGTCGCCTCCGTCCGACGACGCGACAGACGCCGACATCAGGAGGGCTGCGAGCAGCGTTGTGGTCAGCACGGTCCTCATGCGTTGCATCCGTCTCCCCGTGATGGCGGGGCCGCCGGACCCGGCGGCCCCGCCGTGCCACGGTTCCAGAACGCGCGCCCGCGGACAGGTGACTTCACCGTGTCCCGAGGCGCGCGACAGCGCTAGATCGGCATCGTCGGGATGAACATGCATCCCCTCTCGCCGCAGTCACCGACCGTGAAGTCGCCCCACACGACGGCCTGTCCCACGACGTAGAAGCCCGCGGGTACGGCGAACGGACCGTAGGTGTCGACCTGAACATCGTCGAGTCCGACGTGGCCGTACGGGTAGTGGGCCGGCGCGACCGTGTACCCTCCTTCGTACATCGGCAGCGGGTCCTCACCCACGTAGAGATGGGTCTCGGTCATCGTGTAGCCGCCGCACGTCGTGACCGTGAACATCGCCGAGCCGCCGTAGTACTGGATGACGAGCTCGCCGACCAGAATGCCGCTCGCGATGTCTCCGTCGCCGGCGCCCGCGTAGATGTCGAAGTAGTACTCGCCCTCGGCGCCGATGTAGTTCGTCCAGCCCCAGTTGTCGAAGTCGGGGACGTCGTCGCCGTCAAGGTCGAGTTCGAGGAAGGACGTCGCGAGGTCGCATCCATGGACGAACGCCATCACGGACTCATCGGGCGTGGGAGGGGTCGTCGGGTCGCACGCGAGCCCGATGCCGAAGAAGGTCGCCCAGTTGCCCTTCTCGACCATGCGTTCCCCGTCACCCCAGGCGGTCTCCGAGCCGCCGGCGTCGTTCTGGACCACCGCGTGGGCGGCGGCCAGCAGCGTTCCGTCGCAGAGCTCCACCTCGCCCCCGAACTGGTCGAGGGGCACCGAGAACGTGAACGTCGTGAGACCGGCGATGTCGCCGGAGTGGTACGGGAAGTTCCCGACCTTCGGGTTGCCCTTTCTCGTCTGCGGCATGTCGGACTGGCTTATGCCGACCCACAGGTGCGCCTCCACGAGCTCCCACCCGTTCGCCGTCGTGTAGGTGACGAGGAGGTCCTCGGTGTCTCCGTTGTCCACCACCTCGACGCACACCGTGCCCACGTCGATCGTCTGCCCGGCGTACAGCGTCGTGCAGAACTCACCGGGGATGCCGTTGACCCCGTAGACCCCGATCGTCGACAGCGCGTTCATCGGCGCCACGGGGCTCTCCTGACTGCAGCCGAGAAGACCGACCAGCAGCAGGACGAGAACAGCGCAGGACAGTTTCGTCTTCATCTGCACTCACTCCCTTCTTCCGCCATGTCTGTGAAACGAGCACTGGATGATGTGCGAAGCGGCTCTCCGCGCGGCCCTGACGGACCGTCGGCGCGGGGGTTCCGGACCTCTTCGCGCTGTCGAGGGCGAGAGGACGCCCGCAGCGCGTCAAGCGACGCGGAAGCCCGCGCTCATACGCGCGGAACGCCGTGTATCGTGAACAGGGGGCTGCTGAGGATGCTGTGTGGAAGGTCGCGTCGTACCTGAGAACACCGTCTGCAATCTCCCTGGGTGTCTTCGCCTGGTGTCGATTCCGGGTGTTGCAGCCATCGGGAGCGGCGTGGTGGAGTGCAAGAAACGGCCCATGTAACAAGGCCTCCGCATGCGGCGCGCAGCCGGGCGGGAGCCGGCCGGGCGGGAGCCGGCCGGGTGGGAGTCAGCCGGGCGGGAGCCGACGGCGGTCGGTCGACCGGCCGGAAGAGGCCATCACCTTCACCGGTCTCCTTCAGTTCTTCGCCGGTCGCGCCGGGGAGGACCGGCCGCAGGACATGCCGGCGTTTGCGAACCGGCCCGCCGGGTGGTACTATGGTCGCTCGGCACAGGGCGCCATTTGGCGAGTGAGTGCTCAGTCGGCCCGATCGGCCGGTCAGTGAGGGGAAGGCGGGACGCGCCATGGATGAGAAGTGCGCTCATGAGGGACTCGAGCACCTTCAGGAGAAGTACCCGGAGAAGTTCGCTCCGACAGAGGAGATCTTCGGAGAGATCCATCGGGGCGACCGCATCTTCATCAGCACCGGGTGCGGCGAGCCGCAGTATCTGGTGCAGGCGCTGACGGACTTCGTCCAGAACCACCCGAACACCATCTACGGCGCGGAGATCTTCCACGTGTGGACGCTCGGCGTCGCGCCGTACGCTGACCGCAAGCTCCAGGACCATTTCAGACACAACTCGTTCTTCATCTCGAACGCCTCGCGCGAGGCGGTGAACGAGGGGATCGCCGATTACTCACCGGTCTTCCTGTCGCAGATCCCGGGCCTCCTGCACCGCGGCCAGGTGCCGGTCGACGTCGCGCTGATCCAGGTCTCACGGCCTGACGAGCACGGCTACATGAGCATGGGCGTGAGCGTCGACATCACGAAGGCGGCCACCGAGGAAGCGCACCTCGTCATCGCGCAGGTCAACACGAACATGCCGCGCATTCACGGCGACGCCTTCGTCCACGTGTCAGAGATCGACTACCTCATCGCCCGCGATGAGCCGATCCTCGAGTACGGCGAGACGGGAACGAACGAGATCGCCGACGAGATCGGAAAGTACGTCGCCCGCATCGTTCAGGACGGGGACACCATCCAGGTCGGCTACGGCGACATACCGAACGCCGTCATCAGGAACCTCAGGGACAAGAAGCACCTCGGCATCCACACGGAGCTCATCGGCGACGGCCTGGTCGAACTCATGAAGGTCGGAGTCGTCGACAACTCCATGAAGACGATCGACCGCGGGAAGGCCGTCGGGACCTTCTGCATGGGGCACAGGGAGACGTACGAGTTCCTCGACGACAACCCCGGCGTCCAGTTCCGACAGATCAACTACACGAACAATCCCCTGACCATCGCCCAGATCCACAACATGACGGCCATCAACTCCTCACTTCAGATCGACCTCACCGGCCAGGCTTCGGCCGACTCGATCGGTGAGCAGTTCTTCTCAGGCATCGGTGGTCACGCCGACTTCATGCGGGGCGCCGTGCTCGCGCCCGGCGGCAAGACCATTCTCGCCCTGCCGTCGACCGCCAGAGACGGCGAGGTCTCCCGCATCGTCGCCGACCTCGAGCAGGGGGCCGGAGTGACGCTCGACCGGGGCGACACGCATTACGTCGTCACGGAGTACGGCATCGCCTATCTTCACGGAAAGAACATCCGCGAGCGCGCGATGTCACTCATCTCGATAGCCCATCCGAAGTTCCGGCCCGAGCTCATCGCCCAGGCGAAGCGTCGGAACCTCATCTACCAGGACCAGGCGTTCATCCCCGGGAAGCGCGGCGAGTACCCCGAGGA
>CAZQSB010000055.1:0-13473 GCA_964596015.1 uncultured bacterium
GCTGAAAGCATCTAAGCGCGAAGCCTCCTCCAAGACGAGGCATCCCGTGGGGTAACCCACCTGAAGGCTCGTCGTAGATGACGACGTGGATAGGCCGGAGGTGTAAGGGGAGCAATTCCTTTAGCCGACCGGTACTAATAGGCCGTGAGGCTTGACCACTATATAACGTTCCATCGATGCGACTTCCCATCCGATCCTATGAGTTGTCTTGAACTCTGGCACCTGGCTCGTTCGGTCAGCGATTCAGCTCGCAAGAGACCGGTGGGGCCCACGGAGCCTGGCCCCGTGCCGGGTGCCGAGCATCAGCCGGGAGAATCCCGGCGACAGCTTGTTTCGGTGGCGATGGCGGAGGGGAAACACCTGTTCCCATTTCGAACACAGTAGTTAAGCCCTCCAGCGCCGATGGTACTGCTTGGGTGACCTTGTGGGAGAGTAGGACGCTGCCGAGACGTACGGACCCCCCGCTCCTGACGGTGCGGGGGGTTCGCTTTTTTTGTGCCCCGTGACACGCCGCGTTCCGCGCGGGCGCGACGCCGCCGTGAGTCCTGCCGGACCTGGTGCGCGGCACGCGCGGTATGCGCGCGGTATGCGCGGGCCGCGCTTGACGCTTCCGACGCGCGCTTGGTACTCTCGGCGTACGCCCGCCCGGGACCCTTTTCCCGCGGGCGCCCCGTCTGCATTCCACCATGTGACGACGCGTCCCGAAGGAGGGTCGGATGAACGTTCTGGCGAAGCGACTCTGGCCGCTCGCTCTGTCGGCCGTCCTCGCGGCGTCGGGCTGCGGAAGTCCAGGAGCCGCGGTCGATACGACAGCCGAGGCGGGGGGCGATTCCCCGGAGCTTCCCAGATGGGTCCGTATCGTGCCCGTCGAAAGCGGCGGCAGGTCGTGGTACGTCGGCGCGGTCTCGATGGCGACTTCGGACAAGGCCGCGCTGGACCAGGCATACCTTGACGCGCTGTCTCAGATCTCCCGCGACGCGCGGGAGCGGTTCGCAGCTCTCATCACCGAGGCCAACGCGCGCTCCGGCGTGGCGCTCAAGCCGATCGAGCGCTTTCAGCTCTCCGACGTCGGCAGACAGAGCTACGCGACGGCGGTCGAGGGGGCCGCCGTCCTCGAGGAAACGCACGTCGTGCCGTGCGTGGAGGGCGGAGGGACCATCTGCCAGGGTTACGTCCTGGTCGCCGTCCCGTCCGAGGTCTGGGTGCGCGAGCTCGACGAGACGCTCCACGAGCTCCGCGCGGAAGAGGTCGGCGACGCCAACAAGCAGATGCTCGAGTATCTCGATTGGATGATCCGACATCAGGAGCGCAACGACAGCTGACGACAGCCTGGGCCAGACAATGCAGCACGCCGATTTCGTCCATCTGCACTGCCACTCCGAGTACAGCCTGCTGGACGGCGCCTGCCGCATCGACCGGATGGTCGCCGCGGCGCGCGACTTCCGCATGCCTGCGCTGGCCATCACGGATCACGGCACCATGTTCGGCGCGATCGAGTTCTACGCCTGCGCGATGGAGGCGGGGGTCAAGCCGATCATCGGAATGGAGGCGTACGTCGATCCCGCCGGGCTTTCCGCGCGGAGAGAGGGACGGGCGTCCGAGGGGTACCATCACATCGTGCTCCTCGCGAGGAACGCCGCCGGCTACCGGAACCTCATGCGCCTGTCCACGGCGGGCTTCATCCAGGGGTTCTACTACAAGCCTCGCATCGATCTCGAACTTCTTCGGGAACACTCCGACGGTCTCATCGCTACGACGGCCTGTCTCAAGGGACGGCCCGCGCAGGCGCTCCTCGCGGGAGACGAGGAGGCCGCGAGAAAGGCCATCATCGAGCTCGCCGAGACCTTCGGCGAGGGGAACCTCTATCTGGAGATCCAGAACCACGGTCTCAGGGAGGAGGAGACCGTTCGCGAGGGGTACGCGGGTCTCGGCCGAGAGCTCGGGATCCCGCTGGTCGCGGCCAACGACTGCCACTATCTCAGCCGGGAGGCAGCAGCGGCTCACGACGTCCTCCTCTGCATCCAGACCGGGAAGGAGATCGACGACGGCTCCCGGATGCGGATGCCGAACGATGAGTTCTACCTCAAGTCGCCGGAGGAGATGAGGGAGCTCTTCGCGGAGCACCCGGAGGCCTGCGACAGCACCATCGAGATCGCCGAGAGGTGTAACCTCTCACTCGAGTTCGGAACGGTCCACATGCCGAGGTTCCCGCTTCCCGAGGGCGCGCGCTCCGCCGGGGAGCACCTGTCCGCCCTTGCCCGCAAGGGGATCGAGGAGCGATACGAACTCGTCACCGACGAGGTCGAGGAACGTCTGGAGAAGGAACTTCAGCTCATCGACGAGATGGGCTTCTCCGGGTACTTCCTCATCGTCCACGACTTCATTCACGAGGCCCGGCGTCGCGGCATCCCCGTCGGACCGGGGCGCGGCTCCGCCGCGGCCAGCATCGTGAGCTACGCGCTCGGGATCACCCAGCTCGATCCGCTCCACTACGGTCTCGTCTTCGAGCGATTTCTGAACCCCGCCCGCAGAAGCATGCCCGACTTCGATATCGACTTCTGCTACGAGCGGCGGGACGAGATCATCGAATACGTGACCGGGAAGTACGGGCGCGAGTCGGTGGCGCAGGTCATCACGTTCGGGACCATGCAGGCGCGCGCGGCGGTGCGCGACGTCGGTCGCGTTCTCAAGTTCCCCTACTCCGAGGTCGACCGCGTCGCGAAGCTGATCCCCCGCGAGCTCAACATCACGCTGGACGAGGCGCTCGAGAAGGAGCCGGAGCTTCGGGCCCTTGTCGATTCCGACGAACGGTACCGGCGGCTCATCGACTACGCGCGCGACCTCGAGGGGCTCGCCCGCCACGCGTCGACTCACGCGGCGGGCGTCATCATCGCGCCGGGCAGGATCGAGGAGTGGTCGCCGCTTTTCAAATCGACACGCGACGAGATCACGACCCAGTACGCCATGAAGTCGCTGGCGAAGATCGGTCTCCTCAAGTTCGACTTTCTGGGACTCCGGACCCTCACGGTCATCCATGACTGCCTCGAGATGATCCGGGAGACCCGCGGCGTGGACCTCCAGCCCGCGGGCATCCCGCTCGACGATCCGGAGACCTACGAGATGCTCTCCACCGGCTGCACCGTCGGCGTGTTCCAGCTCGAGTCCTCCGGCATGCGCGACCTGGTGCGCAAGATGCGGCCGGAGCGCATTGAGGACGTCATCGCCGTGAACGCCCTCTTCCGGCCGGGCCCCCTTCGTTCGGGCATGGTGGACGACTTCGTGAAGAGGAAGCACGGGCGTCAGAAGGTCACCTACGTCCATCCTGCGGTCGAGCCGGTCCTCAGGGAGACGCACGGCGTCATCGCCTACCAGGAGCAGGTCATGCAGCTCGCGAGCTCGGTCGCCGGGTTCTCGATGAGCCAGGCCGACGTGCTCCTGAACGCCATGCGGAAGAAGCTCGAGGACCAGATGGTCGTCCAGCGCGAGGACTTCATCCGCGGAGCCGTCGACAGAGGCGTCCCGAAGAAGAAGGCAGAGGCCATCTTCGAACAGATGGGGCACTTCGCGGGCTACGGGTTCAACAAGGCCCACAGCGCTTCGTACGCGGTGCTGGCGGTGCGCACGGGGTACCTCAAGACGCACTACCCGGCCGAGTTCATGGCGGCGACCCTGACGAGCGAGATGCACAATTCCGATCGCATCGTCGTGCTCATCAACGAGTGTCGCAGAATGGGCATCCGGGTCCTTCCTCCGAACGTGAATCGCGGGCGGGCCGGTTTCCGCGCCACGCCGGACGGCGACATTGAGTACGGCCTGGCCGCCATCAAGAACGTCGGCCGCTCCGCCGTTCAGTGCATCGTCGCGGCGCGCGAGGAGAACGGGCGCTTCGAGGACCTCTTCGACCTGACATCGCGGGTCGACCTTAGGCTGGTCAACAAGCGCGTTCTCGAGAGCCTGGCGGCGGCCGGCGCCCTGG
Source organism: uncultured bacterium (assembly GCA_964596015.1). Lineage (GTDB taxonomy): Bacteria > Joyebacterota > Joyebacteria > Joyebacterales > Joyebacteraceae > WJMD01. The sequence goes on from CAZQSB010000055.1 coordinate 3,977, forward strand.
ATGAACTGCACGGCCACAGGGCGCAGCAGTTCGACGCGTCCGGCGCCGCGCACGACATCGGCCAGCGGGCCCAGCGCGAGCGGGATTCCGGGCAGATGTCACTTCTGGACGGACTGGCGGCGGAGGAGTCCTCTCCACGACCCAGGAAGCTCCCCGAGGTCGCTCCCTGGAGCGACATCGAGTCGCTCGCCAGGGAGAAGGCCGTTCTCGGTCTCTACGTCTCCGGACACCCGCTGACAAGGTACGAGCGCGAGCTCGCCACCTTCGCGACGGCCACGATCTCCGACCTTCCCGAGCTCGAGGACGGCGAGCCCGTTCGCATCGGAGGGATCGTCGAGGATATCAAGACGACGACCGACAGGAAGGGCGAGCGCATGGCGTTCGTGACCGTCGAGGACTTCACCGGCAGGGTGGAGCTCCTCGTCTTCGCCGGGTGCTACGCGAAGAAGCAGCACGAACTCGCGCGGGACGCGACCATCATCGTCGAGGGGCGCATCTCGACCCGCGAGGAGGAGGAGCCGAAGATCATCGTCGAGAACATCGTCCCGCTCGCGAGGGCCTATCAGCAGTTTGTTGAGAAGATCGTGATCTCGCTCTCGACCCCGGGCCTCGAGGAGGAATCACTCATCGAGCTTCGCGCGCTTCTCGAGCGCCATCCGGGACGGATACCTGTTACCCTGTCTGTGAAGACCGCCGGGGGCGATGTCGTCACAGTGGAGACCGGCGGGGTCCGGGTCGAGCCGTCTCGTCGGTTGGCCGAACTCCTGACCGAACTCGTGGGCGGCTCGAACGTCACGTTCGCGGGGGCGTCCGCGGGCGTCAGAGTCCCGGAACCTGCTTTCTGATTGACACTTGCGGAGGTCGCTGGTATATTCTGGTCACACAATCGGGGCGGTAAGCGCTCTCGGTGGGGGGCCGCTAAGATGCTTATGAGATTGGCACTTACGGCCCTCGCTGTGCTCATGGGGGCCGCCGCCGCGCCGGCGCAGATGTATGGCGCTCCGTTCGTCGACCTGGTCGACACGCCGACGGCCCACACGCTGTCGCGCGCCGGCTACAGCCTGTCCGTCAGGGTCACTCCCGGCGGGGGCGTCATTGGCGGCGTTCACGTCGGCGTGACGTCCTACGTGGGCGTCGGGCTGACGTACGGCGCGGGAAACGCCATCGGGACAGGCGAGCCCGACTGGAACGACCGCGTCGAGTTCGACATCAAACTGCGCGTGGCGGACGAGAGACAGGCCATTCCCGCCATCGCCGTGGGCTACGACTCCAGGGGCTACGGCGCGGAGCTCGAGGACGGAGGATACGAGAAGGCCTCCGTCGGGGTCTACATCGTGGCGACGAAGACGCTGCCCTTCTCCGACTACTGGCAGGTCTCGGCCGGCGCGGCGAGGACGCTCGAGATGAAGAAGGTCAGGCCCGACTTCTTCGGAGGGCTCACGGCCCGCTTCTCGCAGGAGTTCTCGGTGGTCGCGGAGTACCATCTCGGGATCGACCGACTGCACGACGACGACGACTCGAAGACCAGCTTCCTGAACGCGGGGCTCCGCTGGGTCTTCAACGACCGCCTCGAGCTCGACGTCTACTTCCGGAATCTGGTCGGTCCGAGCGAGTCGCCGGACCTCTCGTCTCGCTCGCTCGAGTTCGTCTTCTACGATTCGTTCTAGCCCGCTCCCGGAGTGGGGCGGGGACGGGAGGTCTGGTATGGTCGGCTGGCTCGAATTCGAGAAGCCCCTCCTCGAGCTGGAACAGCGGATCGACGAACTCAAGAGCTTCGCCGATGAGGAGAATATCGACGTCGCCCGGGAGCTCCGGCGGCTCGAGACCAAGGCCGAGGACCTCAGACGGGACATCTACGGCAGGCTCTCGCGCTGGCAGGTCACCCAGATCGCCCGCCATCCCAGACGCCCGTATACCCTTGACTATCTCGAGGCCCTCTCGACCGACTTCATCGAGCTCCACGGCGACCGCAGGTTCGGCGACGATCCGGCGATCGTCGCGGGGCTCGCGCGCTTCGGGAACCGCCGCATCGTGGTCGTCGGACACCAGAAGGGCCGCGACACCAAGGAGAACATCCGCAGGAACTTCGGCATGGCCAATCCGGAGGGCTACCGGAAGGCCCTCAGGGTCATGCGTCTGGCCGCGATGTTCGGGCGCCCGATCGTGACGTTCATCGACACGCCGGGAGCGTATCCCGGCGTCGGTGCGGAGGAGCGCGGGCAGGCGGAGGCCATCGCCTGGAATCTCCACGAGATGTCGAGGCTTCCCGTGCCGATCGTCGTCATCGTGATCGGCGAGGGGGGAAGCGGCGGCGCGCTGGGACTGGGCGTCGGCGACCGCGTGCTCATGCTCGAGTACTCGATCTACTCCGTTATCTCACCGGAGGGCTGCGCCTCGATCCTCTTCCGCGACGCGTCGAAGGCGCAGTCCGCCGCGGAAGCGATGAAGATCACGGCACCCGATCTCATGGAACTCGACGTGATCGACGAGATCGTGCCGGAACCGGTCGGCGGGGCTCACCGCGACTGGAAGGCCGCGGCGAAGAAGGTCGGCGAGGCCATCGAGAGGCACCTCGCAGAGTTGTCCGGCAGGAGTCCCGAGGAGCTCATCCGGCAGCGGCTGGACAAGTTCATGGCGATGGGCCGGTTCCGGGAGTCGTGATCGGTGACGGTGCTCACGCATATGGCGGTCGGGGCCGCGGCCGGATCGTTCCTCGACGGGCGGCTTCCGGCCGCGCTTCTGGGTGTGGCGGTGCACGTCCCGCTGGACCTCATACCGCACTACGAGTTCCAGAAGCTGTGGCTTGAGATCGCCGTCGTGGCGGGAGCGCTCGCGGCAATGATCTGGGCGGGGCTCTGGACCGCCCCGGTCTTCTGGGGCGCCGTGGGCGCGATCCTGCCGGACGCCGAGAACCTGCTCTGGCGTCTGGGCTACCTTCCGGACGAGCGTAAGGTCTTCCCGGGACACTCACCGAGGCTCGCGCGGTGGCTGCCGCACGGCAGGGAACTCCCCGTTCGCCACGCCTGGTGGCAAGCGCTTCTTGCGGCGGCCGCGGTGGTCGTCGCCGCTCTCAATACGGCTTCCTCCTTGAGAACCGGGGTGTGAGATGAAGCTCAGCGCGTTCACGGACAGGCGGTTCATCGAGCTCGACCTCGAGCCGGGCACGAAACAGGAGATCCTCGAGCGCCTCGCGGGTCTCGTCTCGAAATCGCCCCACGTTCGCGACGGCAGGAAGCTCCTCGAGGACGTGCTGGCGCGTGAGGAACTCGTGACCACCGGTGTCGGCCACGGAGTGGCCTTCCCGCACGCCAAGAGCGACGCGGTCAGGGAGGTCGTCTTCGCGTTCGGCAGGACCACCGGACCCATCGAGTTCGGCGCGCTTGACGGAGAGCCCGTAAGGCTCATCTTTCTCATTGGGGCACCGAAGTCTCAGGAACCGTCGCGGGTCTATCTGAATCTGATGGCCAGGCTCTCGTTCCTGATGAAGGAAGAGGAGAACCGCCGCCGCATGCTGGACGCCGGCGGCGTCGGCGAGATCCTCGAACTTCTCGATTCCGTCAGGTAGCAGAACCACGCGCTCCCCGGCCGTCGTACGGCGGCGGGACCGAAGCGGAAGGCGGGGGAATGAAGGTCCGCGACCACATGACGGCCGACGTCGTTACGGTCACGCGCACCGCGCACGTGGCCGAGATAGCCGCGCTCCTCGCCGGCCGCAGGATCACCGGAGTGCCCGTCGTCGACGAAGACGGGCGTCTGGCCGGCGTCGTGACGCATGAAGAGATCATGAACATCTTCATTCCTCACTACCTTTCGATGTTCGACGATCTCGCGTTCCTCGATGACCTCGGGGCCATCGAGGCGCAAACGATGGCGGAGATCGAGCCCACGCTCTTTCTCGCCGAGGACATCATGGTGACCGATCCCGTGACGGTCAGACCCGAGACGTCCGTCATGAAAGTGGCCGCCCTCATGGTCAACAGGAAGCTCGTGTTCGTGCCGGTGGTCGACGACTCGGGCCGCGTCGTCGGCGTGATGACGCGGAACGACGTCAGTGCCGCGTTCACCGGCGCGGCCTCCTAGGGAATGGGGAAGTCGATGCGTTTCACTCTTGCGGCGGTCGCGCTTATCCTCGGAACGTTCGTCGCCGTATCGAGCGGGACGACCGTCGAGCTCGTTTCGTCCGACCGGTCGGGCGTGGTCCTTCGCTGTGTGGCGGAGGAACCCTCGCTCACCGCCTTCGAGGCGCAGGGAACGTCCTACATGTTCGTCCGGATGCAGGGGGCCGACGCCCTCGGCATCCAGGGCGCGCCGAACCTCCCGGTCCTGACGGCGCGGGTCGCGGTGCCGGAGTGCCGGCGTGTGCTCGAGAGCGTCACGGTCCGGGGAGGTGGACGGTTCGAAGGCGTCCGGCCGGTGCCGGAGCCGACGCTCAGATCGGTCGGTCCCGGAGAGCCGAGCGTTTCCGTGTACGAGGAGGGCGAGCGCTACCGCGGACGCGGGCTCTGGCCCTCGAGCGCGGCCGCGGTCAGCGAACCGCGTTACTTCGCCACGCAGCGGGTCGTTGACATCGAGTTCACGCCGTGCCGGTACGACCGCGAGACCGGAGCGCTCGTCTGGCACCGCGACATCGAGGTCGTCCTGTCGTTTGAAGGGGTCATGGAGACCCCGCCCGCGCGCAGGGACCTCGAGCGCCGCGAGAGGATGCTCGAGGCTTCGCTTCTCAACTACGAATCGGGCCGTTCGTGGCGTCGTTCGTGGCCACTCTCGAGGACCGGCCGTCCCGAGAACTACTACGACGACGCGTCGCACTGGGCGCGGATGGAGGTCGAGGAATCGGGCGTCCACCGCGTCAGCCACGCGCAGCTCGACGCTCTCGGCGCTCAGCCCTCGGAGATAGACCCCGCCTCGTTCAGGGTGTTCGCTGGAACGGGGCTCCCGCTGCCGCAGGACGTCACCGACCCCCGCCCCGACTGGATGACCGAGTGCGCCATCGAGGTCGACGACGGCGGCGACGGGAGCTTCGACCCGGGCGACGGCGTGGTCTTCCACGCTCTGGGTCCGGACGCCTGGGCGGACCATCTCGGCATCGCCGGCCCGGCGGAGCCCTTCTACGAGAATCCGTACACGGGGAACTCCGTCTACTGGCTTGCGTGGGAACGGACCGGCGGAAGCTCGACGTTCACGACGCCTCCGAGGCGCGCCGCGACCGATCCCGACCCGGGGACGCCCGACGTGAGCGTCGCCGACGCGAAGGACAGAGCCCACTTCGAGCAGAATGTGTTCGAGCGGCAGGGCAGGGGCGACAACTGGTTCTGGTATGAGATGAAGCAGCAGGGCGAGTACGAGATACGCTACTTCCACGAGATCCTGAACCACGTTGTGACGGATTCGACCGGAACGCTCCGGGCCAGCGTCCACGGCAACTCCAACAGCATCTTCGTCTCCCCGGACCACATCGCCGAGTTCTACCTGAACGACACCCCGGCGGACACCGGGAGGTGGGACGCGTTCCAGGAGTACTCGTTCGAGGCCCCGGACATGCCCATGAGGGAGGGCTACAACACCTTCTACATCGTGGTCCCTCGGGCCGACACGACTCACGCGGAGGACTACATCCTGATCGACTGGTTCGAGCTCATGTACTGGCGCGAGCTCGTCGCCGACAACGGACGGGCACGCTTCGGAAGCTCGGGTCGCACCGGCAGCGTCGAGTTCCAGGTCGACACCTTCACCACGTCCGACGTCTCCGCGTATCGTCTCGACGGGAAACACGACCTCTCCATCGTCGAGAATCTCTCGGTCACTTCCTCGGCCGAGGGATACGCCGCGACGTTCGTCACGAGCGTGTCCGACACGGCGACGTACGAGCTCGTCGAGGACGGTGCGTGGCTCGTGCCGGACATGACCATCGACACGTTCGGGGACCTCCGGACCGCGAGTTCGGCCGACTACATCATGATCGTGTACGACGGCTTCTACGACGAGGCGCTCCGACTGGCTTCGTTCCGTCAGACATCGGAGGGAGGCGGGTTCTCGGTGCGGACCGTCCGGCTCTCCGACGTCTACGACGAGTTCTCCTGGGGGATGGTCGACCCGGCGGCGATCAGGGATTACCTCAAGTATGCCTGGGAAGCGAGCGCCCCGCCTCCGACCCACGTACTCCTCGTGGGAGACGCCTCATCGGACTACCGTCGGTATCTGGCCTCCAGCGTCGAGTCCTACCTGCCCACGAAGTACACGGGCGGTTCATACTGGCCGACGGAGTTCTGGTTCGTCGGCTTCGACGCGGACACGGGCTACCTCCCCGCCATGGCCATCGGACGCCTGTCGGTCCGCTCGAACGAGGAGCTGTCGGTCATGATCGACAAGATCACCGACTACGTGACGGAGCGCGAGGAGGGTCTCTGGCACAACACAGCCATCCTCGTCGCCGACGACCAGTTCAAGGGGGAGGAGAAGAAGGAGACCTGCTGCGAGTTCTACCACACGGAGCAGTGCGAGCAGCTCTCGAGCGACATCCTGCCGTTCCCGCTGGATCGGAAGAAGATCTACCTCTTCGAGTACGAGCGGGACGGCACCGGACTCAACAAGCCCGGCGCCCGCACGGACTTCCTGAAGGCATGGAACGACGGAGCCGTGCTCGTGAACTACACCGGTCACGGCTCCGAGATCGTCATGGCGCACGAGAACGTCTTCCTCTACGACGACGCCTACGCTCTGGAGAACGACGGGGCGCTACCGCTCTTCTTCGCGGCCTCGTGCCGGTTGAATAAGTTCGACCAGCCGACCGTCGATTCGATGGGCGAGCTTTTTGCGAAGCTCGCCTCACGAGGTTCGATCGCTTCCATCGGAAGCACGAGAGACTCGGGAGCTACCCAGAACGCGTCGCTCAACAGGAGCTTCTACAGCCACATGTTCTCTCACCAGCAGACGAACGCAGCAGCCGAACTCGACATCGGCACATCGCTCCAGGCCGCGTTCTCGGCGACCTCGAGCTGGTCGAACAACACGAAGTTCATGCTGGTGGGCGACCCGGGCACGGTGCTTGCCACGCCACGCGGCACAGGCGAGTTCACGGAGCCGTCGTTCGAGCCGATGAGACGTCGCGACCTCGTGAGCGTCGGCGGAACCAACGACGGGGCTTCGGCCGGGTCCGACGGGGTCGTGGTGCTCCAGGCGCAGGAGAGCGCCGACACCACCGGGTACCTCCATGTCTTCCCGCAGACCGCGACCTATCAGGTCGACTACGACCTGCCCGGCAGCCGCATCTTCGACGGGACGGTCGGCGTGTCCGGCGGCGAACTCGACGCGGAGTTCATCGTGTCGGCCCTCGCCGGGGAAGGACCGTACGGAAGGGTGCGGGCGTACTTCTACGGCTCCGGCGTGGACGGCGTCTACTCCTACGAGGACGCGGCCATCCGGGACAGCGTAGAGACGACCGACGCGACGGGACCGACCATCGACACGGGCGTCGAGACCGGCGCCGTCGTTCCCGGTTCGACCATCACGGTGACGCTCGAGGACGAAAGCGGCATCAACCTCGTTGACACCGACCCAGGAGACGGCATCGTTCTCAGGGTCGACGGCGGAGATTCGACGCTCGTGACCGAACGCTTCCTGTACGACCTCGGCAGCTACACACGCGGCACCTTCGAGTTCGACCTCGGAGAGTTGGGGGTGGGGAGCCACTCGATCTCGGTTTCCGCATCAGACAATATGGGGAACAGGACCGTCGAGACGACGAGCTTCGATGTCATATCGTCTCTCGACTTCGATATCAGGAACGTCGCGAACTACCCGAACCCGTTCCCGGCGGAGGGGCGCGATGGGACGCACATCATGTTCCAGCTTCCCTCTCCCGCGGAGGTCGATATCGACATCTTCACCGTCGGAGGGCGCCGGATCAGGATGATCCACGGGATCGACGCGGCGGCCGGCGCGAACCAGGTCTACTGGGACGGGCTGGACCAGGAGGGCGACGAGATCGCCAACGGAGTCTATCTCTACAGGATCCACGCTACGTCGGAGGAATACCGCGGCGACCGGGTCGAGGCCATCGGCAGGGCCGTGGTGATGCGGTAGGACTCGGACAGCCGAAGGAAGGACGGAGCTTGAAAATGACGAGAGCGATTGTTCTGACCGCACTGTGTGTCGTGCTGGCCGCGGCGACGTTCGCCGGCGCGCAGGTCTCGATCGGCGGGGCCCAGTCGCTGTACATCCAGCCGGGGGCTCGCCCGGCGGGCATGGGCGACTGCTTCGCCTCCGTGGCGGAGGACGCGAGCGCCTGCTACTGGAACCCGGCGGGGCTGGCCTTCATGCCGGTCGAGAAGAACCTGATCCTGATGCACAGCGAGCTCGTGCCCGACTGGGGCGATGTGTACTACGAGTACGCGGCGTACGCCCAGAAGGTCGAGGGTCTCGGCACGCTGGCGGGATCGGTGACGTATCTCACGTACGGAGAGCAGGTCGCGACCGAGGAGGGAAGTCCCGACCCGATCGGCACCTTCAACTCCTATGAGGTGATCCCCTCGATCGCCTACGCGACCACGCTGACCGAGGACATCGCGCTCGGCATCAACCTCAAGTTCATCTGGGTCGACCTCGCGCCCGAGAGCGTCACGTTCGGCCAGGGAGAGGGCTCGGGCACGACCTTCGCGGGCGACCTGGGCGTCCTCTACGTCGTCGGCGACGGCCGCCTGCGGGTCGGAAGCGCGATCCAGAACGTCGGGCCGAAGATCGCCTACATCGACGAGGAGCAGTCCGATCCGCTTCCGAGGAACCTGAAGCTCGGCGCCTCATACAAGATCCTCGACGACGAGATGAACCAGCTCCTCTACTGCGCCGAGTACAATAAGTCGCTCGTCATCTACGAGGACTTCTTCGACCTCTCGACCGGCGTGATCGTGAACACCGGCCTGGAGTACACCTACTACGATCTCTTCTCGCTCCGGGCAGGCTACGTCTACGACGAGGACGGCGAGATCAAGGACTTCTCCTACGGTCTGGGCCTCAAGTACAAGGACTGGGCGTTCGACGTCGCGTCGATCCCCCAGGCGGAGGGGCTCAAGCGGCCTTTCCGTTTCTCGCTCTCAGCGTCGTTCTAGAGGAACCAGCGTCGTTCCAGCGGCCCGAGCGCCGCTCCAGGGCCTCCGGGTGGTGGGGAGGGCCCGCTCCTGTGAGGTGAAGGGAAGAGGATGAGACGTCGATTCGAGCTCCGGCCCGTCGTGAGCGCGCTTCTTGTTGCCGCGCTCGTGCTGACCGCGACCGCGTGCGCTTCGGCCGACCTGATGCGCCTCCGGAAGGGCGCCGCCGAGCGGTCCGGGGACCAGCCGCCCAGGATCGAATGGAAGGTGTTCGAGGACGAACTCCCCCGGACAAGCGCCATCGAGCGAGCGAAGGCCCGCGGCGCGGTCCGCGGCGGCAGGACGCTCGTCCGCCTTCTGGCCATCCGTGTGGAGTTCCAGCCCGACGACGACCCCCGGAGCACCGGCGACGGG
>CAZQSB010000056.1:0-13256 GCA_964596015.1 uncultured bacterium
TGCTCGAGAAGATCGCGCAGACGGGGCGTCCGTTCCTCATCGTCGCCGAGGACGTCGAGGGCGAGGCTCTTGCCACGCTCGTCGTGAACAAGCTCCGCGGCACCATCCAGGGCGCCGCCGTCAAGGCTCCCGGGTTCGGCGACCGCCGGAAGGCGATGCTCGAGGACATGGCGGTCCTCACGGGCGGCGTCGTCGTCTCCGAGGAGAAGGGCCTGAAGCTCGACGGCGCGACGATGCAGGACCTCGGACGCGCCAAGCGGGTTGTCATCGACAAGGACACGACGACCGTTGTGTCGGGCGCCGGCAAGTCGACCGACATCAAGGGCCGCGTCGAGCAGATCCGCGCCGAGATCGAGCGCTCCACGTCGGACTACGACAAGGAGAAGCTGCAGGAGCGTCTGGCGAGGCTCGCGGGCGGCGTGGCCGTGCTGAATGTGGGCGCCGCGACCGAGACGGCCATGAAGGAGAAGAAGGCCCGGGTCGAGGACGCGCTCCACGCGACGCGCGCGGCCGTCGAGGAGGGCATCGTCGTTGGCGGCGGTGTCGCGCTCCTTCGGACCGCCGAGGCCCTCAGGAAGCTGAAGGACAAGGACATCGACACCCAGACCGGCATCGAGATCGTCATCAAGGCGCTCGAGTCGCCGATCCGGCAGATCGCGAAGAACGCGGGCGCCGAGGGTTCGATCGTCGTCGAGGAGATCCGTGCCAACAAGAACGCCCGGTACGGCTACAACGCCGCGACGGGCGCCTACGGCGACCTCGTGGCGGCCGGCATCATCGACCCGACCAAGGTCGTGCGCACGGCGCTTCAGAACGCGTCGAGCGTGGCGAGCCTGCTTCTCACGACCGAGGCCATCCTCACGGACAAGCCCGAGAAGAACAAGAAGGGCCCCGAGATGCCGGAGGACATGTACTAGAATCACCGTACAGCGCGTCAACGAAGAGCCGGGTCGCAATGCGGCCCGGCTCTCTTGTTGTGGGGGGTTGGCGGACCGGCGCGGTCCCGCCGCGGCTAGTGGTAGAGAGCCTTGATCGCGCCCCAGCTGCTCTCGGCAACAGGTGACACGAAGACCTCAAGCTCCCACACATCCCAGCTTCCGCCGCGGTTCGAGGCAAAGACCACACGGGAGCCGTCGGGAGACCAGTCAGCACCGAAGTCGCTCGCAGGGTTGTCTGTGACAAGCTCCGGTGTTCCTCCATCGGCGCCGACCATGGCGATGTTCCAGTTGCCGGCGGCGTTCGTATGATAGACAAGCCTGCTACCGTCGGGCGACCAGTCGGGGCCGCCGTCCTCTGCGCCGCCTGAGGTGATCTGCGTCGCAGGGGGCTCACCGCCGGCCGGCATCGTCCAGATGTCTCCTGTGCCGGAACGCTGAGAGACGAATGCGATGAGGCTGCCGTCGGTGGACCAGCACGGATGCGTACCATGCCCCGAGCCGATCTCCATCGCGGAGCCGCCATCAGCCGGGATGGTCCAGATCGTCAGGCCCGCCCAGTTCGGCGCCGAGGACGCGAAGACGATCTGCGAACCATCCGGTGACCAGGTCGGCCAGTAGTCCCACTCCGAGGGCCTGTCGGTCAGACGCGTGGTGACGCCGCCGGGCACCGTGACCTTCCAGATCTCGAACTGCCCATCGACCTTCGCCGCATAGGCGATCTCGGAACCGTCCGGCGACCAGTTGAACGCCGCAACGCCGACGCCTCCGAGGTCGATGCCGGACACCAGCGGAGATGGAGTCCCTCCACCTGCGGGCATCGTGTGAATGCCGTGCGCTCCCCCGGAGATGGCGACGAACGCGATCCGGGTTCCATCGGGCGAGTAGCGGGGGTGGGCCTCGTCGCCCGGCTCATCTGTGAGCTGCCAGGCGCAGTCGGCGAGACAGAGCGAGGGGAGTGCGAGAAGAGCGACGACCAGAGCGGTAGCGATGCGCACGGTTCGCCTCCTTACGGCTGAGCGGTGGGACCTGACGCTGAGACCGCGCTGTGGCTGTACGAGCCTGGCACGCTGCCTCAACCAACACACAGAATGCATTATAGCATGCGCATCGCAAGTTCTGTTGTTACGACTCTGTGAGCGTTTGGTTAGGACCATCCGCCCGGCCACGAGGCCTTGCCACCATACACGTGTTCGGTTATGCTCCGCCGCGACGGATGTTCTAACGCGGCCCTAACCCTACGCTCATGCCGGTGTGGTTCACTCTCATCCAAATCGGCCTGAACAAGGGGAGGAGAAGCGTGGCCAACAAGCGGGACATACTGGTCGTCGAGGACGACGAGGACATTCTCGAACTCGTCAGCATCAACCTCGAGAAGGAAGGCTACTCGGTCAAGGGCGCCGCGACCGGCGAGGACGCCCTGGAGTTCGTCGAGAAGAGCGTGCCCAGCCTCGTGCTTCTCGACCTCATGCTGCCGGGGATCGACGGCTTCGAGGTCTGCAGGGCGCTCCGGGCGGACCCGAGGACGGCGAACGTGCCCATCGTCATCCTCTCCGCCAAGGGCGAGGAGAGCGACATCGTCACGGGGCTTGAGCTCGGCGCCGACGACTACGTCACGAAGCCATTCAGCCCGCGCATCCTCCTGGCGCGCGTGCGCGCCGTGCTCAGAAGGAAGGCGAAGGCGCCCGTCGGGGAGGAGGAGGTCATCACGATCCACGACCTCGTCATCCATCCGGGGCGACACGAGGTGAGCGTCGACGGCGAGCCCGTGCATCTGACGTTCACCGAGTTTCGGATCCTCCACATTCTCGCGCGCCGTCCGGGGTGGGTCTTCACGCGCTCCAGGATCGTCGACCAGATCCACGGCGAGCACTACCCCGTCACAGACCGCGCGGTCGATGTTCAGATCGCCGGGCTTCGAAAGAAGCTCGGTCATGCAGGCGACTACATCGAGACCGTCCGGGGAGTCGGATACCGGTTCAGGGACGAGTAGATGAAGAGGCGTAAGCTCGTCTGGCACCTCTTTCCTTCGTATCTTCTGCTCGTCGTCGCCACGCTCGCGGCCGTCAGCTGGTATGCCATCATCACGCTGACGGACTTCCACTTCGACCAGACCACCTCGCATCTCGAGGCGCTCGCGCGCGTTCTCGTCGAGCGACTCGGGCCGGACATCGCCGCCAGGCCTCCCGACGTCGTCAATGCCGTCTCCGCCGACCTGGCGGAGCGGGCCGGCGTGCGCGTGACGGTCATCCTGCCCAGCGGAGTTGTCATCGCCGACTCTCACAAGAACCCGCTCCTCATGGAGAACCACGCGGACCGGCCCGAGATCATCGCGGCCTACGCTGGCCGGGTCGGTTCGTCCCGGCGCTTCAGTCACACGCTTCAGCACAGAAGGGTCTACGCCGCGGTTCCCGTCATGGGCAATGGGTCTGTCGCCGCGGTCGTCAGAACCTCGGTGCCGACGACCGCCGTCGAGTCCGAGATCGCGCTGCTGCTCCGGCCCATCGGGCTCGCCGCCCTTCTGATGATCGTTCTGGCCGCGGTTCTCTCGTTCTTCGTATCGCGACGCATCGCGCGGCCGCTCGAGAACATGGAGCGGGGGGCCGTGCGCTTCGCGAGGGGAGAGCTCCAGCACGACCTCCCGGTGCCGAAGGCCGAGGAGCTCGCGAGCCTCGCCGAGTCGCTCAATGCCATGGCCGCGGAACTCGATGTCAGGATCCGCACCATCTCGCATCAGCGCGCCGAGTCCGAGGCGGTCTTCACGAGCATGGTCGAGGGCGTCATCGCGGTCGACCCGGACGAGCGCATCATCGCCATCAACCGGGCCGCGGCAGAGATGTTCGGAGTCGACGCGGGCCGCGCGAGGGGAAGGCCCATTCAGGAGGTCATCAGGAACACCGTCGTGCAGGTCCTCGCGCGGAGGGCTCTGGAGAGCGACGGTCCCGTCGAGGCGGGCATCGAGCCGAGCGCGGCCGAGGAGCGGTATCTCCAGGCGCACGGCACGGCTCTCCGGGACGGGCAGGGAAGACAGGTCGGCGCGGTCCTCGTTTTGAACGACATGACCAGGATGCGTCGTCTCGAAAACGTCCGCCGGGACTTCGTGGCTAACGTCTCGCACGAGCTCCGGACGCCCATCACATCGATCAAGGGTTTCGTGGAGACGCTCATCGACGGGGCGTGCGCCGACCCGAGAGAGACGCGGCGCTTCCTCGAGATCGTCCTGAAGCACGTGGATCGGCTGAACGCCATCATCGAGGACCTGCTCTATCTCTCCCGCATCGAGCAAGACCCCGAGCAGTCGCTGGCCGGCCGGCAGGAGGTGCGGATCCGCGGGATCATCGAGGGAGCCATCGAGAGCCTCTCCGCGTCCGCGCGTGAGCGGGACATCCATGTCGTGGCCCGCTGCGACGACGCCCTCTCGGCGCGGGTCAACCCGCAGCTCCTCGAGCACGCTGTGGGGAACCTTCTCGACAACGCCATCAAGTACTCCGAGACGGGCAGCACGGTCTGGGTGGAGGGGGCGGAGGACGACGACGCGTTCCATATCCGCGTGCGCGACGAGGGCACGGGCATCGCCGCCGAGCACCTCGAACGCATCTTCGAGCGCTTCTATCGCGTCGACAAGGCGAGGAGCCGCCAGCTCGGCGGCACCGGCCTCGGGCTCGCCATCGCGAAGCACATCGTGCAGACCCACGGGGGACGCATCTCCGTGGAGAGCAGGCCGGGCGAGGGGAGCGTCTTCACCATCTCCTTGCCAAAGCAGAGAACCTCTGAAACCTTCTAACAGAATCCTAACAAGCGTCTCACACGCCTCTGGCTGTATAAGGCTATTGTGCCCGGAACGGAGCGAGCCGCACGCTGCCGGGAGGGACAACTGACACATGGTCCGCCGCGCGTCCGCGCCTGTCGAACGGGTGACCGCCCCGCTCGCGGGACCGATGCGGCGACCCAGGAGCGGCTCACGATTGAAGGGGGGCAGTCGTGGCGAGAACTCTCGCTCTTGTCGCAGTCGTTCTCTGTCTGATAGCCGGAACGTCGGCTGCCGAGGTCGAGGACGTGACCTTCGGCGGCCGGTTCATGTGGGACGCCGGCGCATGGTCGAACGTCGACGACGATCTCGTGACGCACTTCGGCGCGTTCGAGAATGGTACGGAGACGCGCACGGCGCGCGTCGAGGCATCCGGGCTCATCTACCCGCGCATGGCCTTCAAGCTGAGCTGGGACTTCGCCGCAGGCGACGACTACTGTCTCAAGCACTCCTATCTCGAGGTCAGCGACCTCCCGTACGTGGGCAGCGTCCGCGCGGGTCACTTCTTCGAGCCGGTCGGACTCCAGTCGCAGATGAGCTCGAAGTACTACACGTTCCTCGAGCCGGCGCTGCCCACGGCGCTCGCGCCGTGGCGGAACGCCGGGGTCATGGCTCATCGCGAGTTCATGGAGGGACGCGGCCTCTGGCAGGGCGGCTTCTTCCTCACGACCGATTCGATGGCCTCGAAGTCCGGGGACGACGATTACAGCGTCGCCGGACGGGTGGTGTTCATGCCGTTCGGCGAGCCGGACGATGACGTGTTCATCCACGTCGGCCTCTCCGGGAACTACCAGAAGCCTGACGAGTCGCTCCGGTTCCGCGCGCGTCCCGAGAACCATATGTCGGACTACCTCATCGACACGGGTGCCATGACGAACGTGGACCACGTCATCCGGCTCGGCGGCGAGGTCGCGGCCGTCTATGGCCCGTTCCACTGCTCGGCCGAGTTCCTCAACGCGAGCGTGACGAGCGGCGATGACGGGATGGTGGAGCCCGACCGCATCGGTCTCGAGGACGACGCGGCCTTCTCGGGCGTCTACCTGCAGGTGGGGTACTTCGTGACCGGCGAAGGGCGCCCCTTCTCGGGCGGCAACTGGGCGAGGAACCGTCCAAAGCGCGCGCTGCTCGAGGACGGCGGGCTCGGAGCGATCGAGCTGGCGATGCGCTTCTCGAGTCTCGACCTGAACGACGAGAGCGCGGGCGTCTACGGCGGAAGGCTGGACGACGTCACGCTGGGCGTCAACTGGTACTTCCACGCGAACGCCCGGATGATGTGCAACTACGTGATGGC
Organism: uncultured bacterium; assembly: GCA_964596015.1. Lineage (GTDB taxonomy): Bacteria > Joyebacterota > Joyebacteria > Joyebacterales > Joyebacteraceae > WJMD01. Next base: position 6,035 of record CAZQSB010000056.1, read on the forward strand.
GACCGTGAAGGACGAGGATGACGAGGAGATCGGCGGCGCCGATGCCTTCGTCACGAGGCTGCAGTTCGACTTCTGACCGGGGGCGCCGCTCCGGCACACGCGCTTCTGACGAGCCGCTGACACGGGGCTCATACGGAACGCGTAGGCTCCCGACGCGAGCACTCGGTCGAACCAAGCAAGGAGGAGAGGGATGACCAGAGCGACCTGGATCGTCGCGGCGGCGGGGCTTCTGCTGGTCGCGCTCGTGGCCGGACCGGCATGCTCGCAGATGAAGCTCATCGGGGCGGGGGCCACGTTCCCAGAGCCCATCTACGCGGTCTGGATGTACCAGTACAACCAGCTCAAGGACGTGCAGGTGAACTACCAGGGCATCGGCTCGAGCGGCGGCATCCGTCAGATCCAGGACGGGACCGTCGACTTCGGCGCGACCGACGCTCCCATCGAGGGACCGGAGCTCGAGGAGGCCGGGCTCGTACAGTTTCCCATGATCATCGGGGGCGTCGTCCCCATCTGCAACATCCAGGGTGTCGGCCCGGGCGAGCTCAGACTGTCGACCGAGGCTCTGGCCGCCATCTTCGCAGGCGAGATCACGTTCTGGGACGACCCCGTCATCAAGGAACAGAACCCGGACCTCGAGCTTCCCAACGATCCGATCACCGTCGTGCATCGGGCCGAGGGTTCCGGGACCACGTGGATCTTCACCGACTTCCTCGATAAGGTCTCCGAGAGCTGGCGCGAGAACATCGGCAGGGGCAAGCTCGTCAACTGGCCGACCGGCGTCGGCGCCAAGGGCAACCCCGGCATCGCGGCGTACGTCCAGCGGGTGAACGGGGCGGTCGGATACGTCGAGTTCGCCTTCGCCGTGCAGAACGAGCTCGCTCACATCACGCTGCGCAACAAGGCGGGCCAGTGGGTCCAGCCCACCATCGAGTCGTTCCAGGCCGCCGCGGCCAACGCCGACTGGGAGAACACCGAGGGCTACTATCTGGTGCTGACGGACCAGCCGGGCGAGGAGAGCTGGCCCATCGTCGGCGCGTCGTTCATCCTCGTGCACGCGAAGCAGGACGACGCGGAGAAGGCCCGCGCCATGCTCGACTTCTTCGACTGGTGCTACGACCACGGTGACCAGATGGCCGTTCAGAAGCACTACGTGCCGATCCCGGACAACGTTGTTGAGATGGTCCGGAACACGTGGCGCGCGGAGATCACGGCGGACGGGTTGTCGGTCTGCCCGCCGCTCAAGAGCTAGCTGCCGGTTGAGCTGCGGCGAGGGCGGGGCGGCGTCGGCCGCCCCGCCCGGCCGCGACTGTCAGAGTCGATGTTCCTTCCTGGGAGTCTGATTGCCGGACGGAGTCGGGCAGAAGCCGCGGCAGAGCCGGGCCGACCTCATCTTCAGGATGTTGACGGCGGCGTGCGCGCTCGTCGTGATCGTATTGATGGGCGGCATCCTCGCTGAGCTCGTCTCGAACTCGACGCAGTCGATACGCGAGTTCGGCTGGTCCTTCCTCGTCCGCGACGTCTGGAACCCCGGCGCGAACGAGTTCGGCGCCGCCAGCAGCATCTACGGGACGATCGTCTCGACCGCCATCGCGATGCTCCTCGCCGTCCCACTGAGCATCATCATCGCCATCTACCTGGTCGAGGTGGCGCATCCGAAGGTCTCGAAGCTCGTCGGCGGGGCCATCGAGCTCCTCGCGGCCGTCCCCAGCATCATCTACGGCATGTGGGGCCTCTTCGTGTTCGCCGCCCTCATGCAGAACACCATCCAGCCGGCGCTTCAGGACTCGCTCGGGTTCCTGCCGCTCTTTCAGGGACCGCCCATGGGCATCGGCATGCTGACCGCCGGGCTCATCCTGACGCTGATGGTGCTTCCGTTCATCACGGCCGTGACGCGGGACGTTCTCATGATGGTGCCGCCGGTCCTCAAGGAGTCGGCGCACGGTGTGGGGGCGACGATGTGGGAGGCGGTGCGGCACATCAGCCTGAAGTACGGGCGACGAGGCATCATCGGCGCCGTCTTCCTCGGGTTCGGTCGCGCCCTCGGCGAGACCATGGCCGTGACGTTCGTCATCGGTAACTCGCACCGCATCTCGCCGTCGCTCTTCGCCCCGGGGAACACGATCGCCTCGAGCCTCGCGAACGAGTTCAACGAGGCGTCGGACCCGCTCTACCTGAGCTCGCTCTTCCAGCTGGCGCTCCTGCTGTTCGCCCTCACGCTCGTCTTCCAGACCGCGGCCCACTTCTGGGTCCGCCGCATGCATCGACAGGAGGCGGGAGACCGATGAGGCCGAGATCGATCAGGGCGAGACAGGCGACGAACCGGGCGGCGAAGATCGTGATGGTCCCCGCCGCGCTCATCGGCATCGCCGTGCTGGCGTGGATCCTGTGGGAGGTCATCGCCAGGGGCGTCGGAGCGCTCACGCCCCAGTTCTTCACCGAGCTTCCGACCCCTCCCGGGATGGAGGGTGGGGGGCTGGCGAACGCCATCCTGGGGACGCTCGTCATGACCGGTCTCGCGACGCTCATCGGGACGCCGATCGGCATTCTGGCGGGCATCTACCTCGCCGAGTTCGGCACCGTGGGGCGCCTCGCGACGGCGGTCCGGTTCACGACGAACCTCCTCATGGGGACGCCGTCCATCATCATCGGCGTCTTCATCTACGCGGTCATCGTGCTCAGGACCGGGCACTTCTCGGGATGGGCCGGGGCCGTGTCGCTGGCTGTCATCATGATCCCGGTCGTCCTGCGAACGACCGAGGACATGCTGAACCTGGTGCCGGACGAGCTGCGCGAGTCGGCGCTCGCGCTCGGCGCCCCGCGGTGGAAGGCGACCATCACGGTCATCTTCCGCGCGGCGAAGAGCGGGCTCGCGACCGGCATCCTGCTGGCCGTGGCGAGGGTGAGCGGCGAGACGGCGCCGCTTCTCTTCACCGCCTTGAACAGTTTCTACTGGCCGACGTCGCTCGGGGAACCGACGGCGAACCTCACGGTGACCATCTACAACTACGCCATGTCGCCGTACCCCGACTGGCAGCAGAAGGCGTGGGGAGCGTCGCTCCTCATCACGGTGGCCGTGCTCCTGACCGCGGTTCTCTCGAGGTTCGGACTCAGAGAGAGGAAGACGTGACCGAGGCAACGATGCAGACAACCGGCAACAAGGACGCGGACGCGAAGGCTGAAGCTCCCACGACGGGCAGGCGCGAGGAGAAGATGCGGTCGATCATCGCGCCGCCGTCCGAGGTCGCGATGAACGCTGCGCGCGCGGACGAGCAGGTCGGGGACCTGGACATCAAGGTGTCCGTACGGAACCTCGACTTCTTCTACGGGAGCCATCAGGCGCTCTTCGCGAACTCGATCGACATCCCGGCCTATCGCGTGACGGCCATCATCGGACCGTCCGGCTGCGGGAAGTCGACGCACATCCGCGTCTACAATCGCATCTACGAGCTCTACCGGACGCACCGCGCGGAGGGAGAGGTCATCATCGACGGCGAGAACGTTCTCTCGCCCTCGGTGAACGTCATCGAGCTCCGCAAGAAGGTCGGGATGATCTTCCAGCGGCCGACGACCTTTCCGATGTCGATCTTCGACAACATCGCGTACGGTCTGAAGCTCCACTACCACATCGGCAGGGGAGAGCTGTCGGACAGGGTCGAGGACGCGCTCAAGCGCGGGGCGCTCTGGGATGAGGTCAAGGACAAGCTGGACGAGCCGGCCACCGCGCTCTCGGGCGGGCAGCAGCAGCGGCTGTGCATCGCGCGCGCCATCGCGACGGAGCCCGAGCTCATTCTCATGGACGAGCCGTGCTCGGCCATCGACCCGGTCGCGACGGCCAAGATCGAGGACTTGATCGAGATACTGCGTGACAAGTACACCGTCGTCCTCGTCACGCACAACATGCAGCAGGCGGCGCGAGTCTCGGACTTCACGGCCTTCTTCTACAAGGGGTACATCGTTGAGTACGGTCCCACGACCCAACTCTTCACGAACCCGGAGAAGAAGGAAACCGAAGACTACATCACCGGACGGTTCGGCTAGGCCGCGGAGGTCGTGTTGATGACGGTCCACTTGAGGCGGGAGATCGAGAAGCTGCGACGGATGATCTCGTCGCTGGCGACGCGCGTGGAGGAGAACGTCGAGAAGGCGGTGACGTCCGTCATCGACAGGGACCAGACGCTGGCGCGGGAGGTGCTGGACTCCGACCCGGCCATCGACGACCAGGAGGTCGAGGTCGAGGAGGAGTGCCTGAAGATCCTGGCGCTTCATCAGCCGGTCGCCAACGACCTCCGGTACATCGTGGCGGTTCTCAAGATGAACAACGACCTCGAGCGCATCGGGGACCTCGCGGTCAATATCGCGGACATCGGGCTGCATCTGGCGGTGGTCGAGGGGCTGGTCATACCGTACGACCTCGAGGGGCTCGTTCGCCGCGTCCGCGAGATGCTCGAGAAGTCGCTCGACGCGATGATGGAGATGAACGCGGAGCTCGCCAGGGAGGTCGGCGGAATGGACGACGAGGTCGACGCCATCAACCGTCGCGTCTATCCCGACGTGCAGGCCGCCATCCGGAAGCACCCGGACAAGATCGACAGCCTGATCCGGCTTCTGCGCGTCTCGACGAACCTCGAGCGCATCGCCGACCACGCGACGAACATCGCCGAGGACGTCATCTATCTGGTCGAAGGGGAGATCATCCGGCACACGGCCGGAGAAGGCAAGTAGCGCGGCCGACGGCGCAGCGGCAGGTCGCCTGGGGCGACCAGCGCCTTCGTCATCAGACGCAGCGGTCGCGCGGTCCGACCCGGAAAGACAAGCCCCCGGGCGATTATGCCCAGGGGCCATGAGAGCGGGGGAGGTGTCGCTCCCGCCGCAATGGGCCACAAAACATGATTCGGAGCTGACCCGATTCGCGGCCCGTATAGGACGGATTGTACGCCTTCCTCGCTCTCTGTCAACGACTTTGTAAGCGTTCCATGAGCGAGTGTGCCAAGGCTGTGGGGTGCGGTCAGGGTCTCGTCCAAGTCCCTTATCCCTTCAGCCTCGGTTGGCGCCCCTGTCCGCCCCCCGGACGGGGGCGCCGCTTTGTTGGTCATGCCATCCGTGCTAGAATAGACACTACAGAACGCACGAAGCTGAAGACTCCAGGGGGGAGCCGTCCATGAGCCATCGCATCCTGACGGCCGCGTTCATCGCGGTCCTCCTCGCCGCCGCGCCGGTCGCGGCCGCGCCCATCCACACGACCTATCTCTGGCACATGCACCAGCCCATCTACTGGCCGGACGCATCGACATGGAGCCCGGTCGAGTACGAGAAGGCCTACGAGACCATCACGCTCGGGCACTCCGAGAACGACGTCGCGGCCATCTTTTCGAAGGACGACCGGGTGGGTGACTACCAGTGGTACCCGCGCGACGCCCTGAACTCGGTGCTTCACATCCCCGACGCCGGCGCGCAGGTGAGCTACGCTGCCGCGCTCATCGAGAACGTGACGAGCCTCGGGGACGCGGGATGGAGCGGCTACGCGTCCGACTGGTACGCCGACTACCGCGAGGCCAGAGGATGGACGACCTCCGGCGGGAACACGCGGTGCGACATGGTGATCGTCGGCGCGCATCACGGCATCAACCCGCTCATGGACGAGAACGCCTTCCGGAAGGAGATCCAGGTCCACAAGGCGGCGTACGGAGGCGCCTGGGGCGACTCGAACTTCTCCGTCGGGTTCTTCCCGGCCGAGACGTGCTTCTCAGAGCGGCTCATCCCGGTGCTGGTCGAGGAAGGTGTGGAGTGGACCATCGTCCCGGACATCCACATCTCCCGCGCGTGCGCTGACTACCCGTACAACGCCAACGAGGACAACTGCGACCCGCCGAACCCGGCCGACCAGGTCAACCCGGCTCAGGGGTACTACTACGGCATCTACATCTCGCGCGGCGTCACGGTGAAGGTGCCGCCGCCGTACGGCTACCGACCGCACTACGCGCGCTACGTCGACCCCGAGACGGGGGAGGAGTCGAAGCTCGTCGTCGTGCCGTCGGCCAACGCGATGTCGTGGGACGAGGGGTACGGCCTTTACGGGACCGGCCAGATCGACGCCATCGCCTCGTACAACGACCCCGCGAACCCGATGCTCTTCCTCTTCGCGCACGACGGCGACAACGCCTGGTCGGGCGGCTTCTCGTACTGGTACGAGAACGTGTCGGGGTTCTGCAACGCGGCGGTCAGTCAGGGCTACGAGCCCACGACCGTGAACGAGTATCTCGAGGACCACCCCATCGACCCCTCTGACATCGTGCACGTGGAGGACGGCGGGTGGGTGAACGCCGACGGCGACTTCGGGAGCCCGCAGTTCATCAACTGGAACTGGCCGCTCTACGACGCGTCCGGGAACTTCGACATCGAGAATGGCTGGGCCGTGGATGAACGGAACTGGGCTGTTCTCACGGCCGCGCAGAACCGCGTCGAGACGGCCGAGGCCATCTCGGGCCCGGCGGACCCGGTCAAGATCCAGAACCCGGCGGCGGGCGCGAACGCGGTCGAGAAGGCCTGGCACTTCCTGCTGGCCGGCTACGAGAGCGGCTACATGTATTACGGAAGCGCGCTCGACTTCGAGATCAAGCCGTCGCTCGCGTGCAACGAAGCGGTGTCGCACGCCGACCCGGTCATCGCCGGCGGCGCCGACACGACCCCGCCGACCGTCTGGATCCCGCAGCGGCTCCCGTACAACCCCGGCGGCTACGGCGGCGGGTCGCTCTGGGGCTATCCCGGCGGTCAGGGCATGCCGATGAGCCAGAATTTCCACGTCTGGACGTTCGCCTACGACGTCTCGGGGCTTTCGTCGGTCGACTTCAAGTACCGCCTGGACGACGACGGGACGAACCCGATGACGACCGACGTCAACGAGACCTACGCGGGCGGCACCGGCGTCGGAGCGTGGCAGACCATCCCGATGACGCATCGCGACTTCCCGGCCGGGAACGTCTACTCGGACCCTGAGATCGACTTCTCGGTCATGCCGGACTACATCGCGGACCAGTACTTCGTGCATCTGACGGGCTTTGAGGACGTGCTCCTCGATTACTACGTCGAGGCGACCGACAGCCTCGGATACGTCAAGCGCTCGCCCATCCAGCACGTCTGGGTCGGAAGCGGAGGCGGCGTTCAGCCCGACACGTGCGTCTGGTGGGAGCCGCTCGACCCCGTAGCGGGTGAGAGTGTGACCATC
>CAZQSB010000057.1:0-10037 GCA_964596015.1 uncultured bacterium
CTGCTCGGCGATGCCGGTCGCCCCCCAGACGAGTGCTCGGGAACTGGCGACCAGCGCCACGAGCCCGACCGCTAGCCAGAGCAGGGCGGGCCGGATCGGCATGGGATGGGCCGAGAGCTCGTCGTCGATCTCCAGCGCCAACGCGTCCGCCCGGGCCGTGAGACCACGCCAGATGGTCCAGCCCATGATCCCGGCGAAGACGACCAGGAGCACGGCCGCTTCCACCCGGGTGAGGCCCCGGTCCCACAACACCAATGTCGCGAGGGCAGTCGCCCCCAGCAGGAGCGGGAACTCGCTGCGGAGGACCTTGGAGTGGACCGCGATGGGGCTGATGACGGCGGTGACGCCGAGGATCAGCGCGATGTTGGCGATGTTCGATCCGATGGCGTTGCCGAGCGCGACCCCCGGGTTTCCCTGCAGGGCGGCGATGAGGGACACGACGAGCTCGGGGGCCGAAGTCCCGAACCCGACCACCACCATCCCGATCAGGAGCGGCGGCATCCCGAAGTGGCGCGCCACCGATGCCGAGCCCTCGATGAACCGGTCCGCCCCCCACAGCAGGACGACGAGGCCGACCACCACGGCGACGACGAACAGCGACATGCGGCCTCCACGGACGAAGCCCGCCCGAGTCGGGCGGGCCCTCGGGTGGTCGGGGCAACCGACCGACGCCAGAGAATACCGACGGCGAGCACCGGCCCAACGCCCGAGCCGTCGCCACGGCGGCTGCCGACTCGCGTCGCGTCAACCCTCGACGGGCCAGCCGAGGTCGTTCATCAGCGAAGCGGCGACGGCGATCGTCGCCTCATCGTGGTCGGACCGGTTGTCCTCGCCCAGCATGGCGTTCACGACGAGCACATCATCGGTCCCCGGTGTCCCGAAGCCCAACTCGCCCCAGCCTCCGGCGCCGAACCCGACGATCTCTCTATCGAGGGCGGGATGATCGAAGGCCTGAACGGACCCACGATCGGGGCCGTAGTCCTGATGTGGGACGACCTCGACGTCATCCCAGTCGGGAATGACGGCATCGGCCGACGCGAAGTGAACCTGGATGGAATGGCTCCCTGTGGCCTTCACCGCCCAGGAGCACACCTGTGTCGTCTCCCGCCGGGCGCCGGAACGACGGCACCCTCGTGGATCACCTCGGGTTCGCCGTCCCAGTCGACCCCGAGGGTGGCGTATCCCGCTGCGGCCGCGGCGGCCACCTGCTCCTCGGTCAGCCATTCGCACAGGTCGTCCTCACCGACGGTGAAGGAGTCGCTCGTCGAGCAACCCGACAAGGCGACGCCACGGGCGACCAGACCGATCAACCAACGCATGGTCGGTCACCTCCTCAACCTCTCATCGTCGCGCCGTTCACGCCCGGGGTCCAAGGAGTTGGATCGGCATGGCCACCCCGCCGTGCCAGCGAGGCGGGTTCGAGGTTTGCCCGGCCATCTTCGGGGAAGGGGCCGTGTGGAGGTGATGCGTGATGCGATACTTCGTGACACGCTTTATGGCGCTCGTGGCAGCGCTGGCGCTCGTCGTGGCCGCCTGCGGCGATGGCGACGCAGGACCTGCCGAGGCCCTACCCGAGGTGGAGCCCGGCACGGTGGAGGTGGAGGTGGAGACCGAGATCCCCTACCACGAGGGCGACGACCGGTTCGGACGGCACAGCGGGCTCGTGGACGTGGCGGCGCCGACGACGGAGGGACCATGGCCGGTGGTGGTGGCATTCCACGGTGACCCGAGGTACGTCAGCAAGGAGATGGTCCGCCAGATCGGGACCAAGGTCGCCGAGCACGGACGGGTGGTGTTCATGCCCGCCTGGGGGCACACGGACGGTTCATGGAGCCGCGACGTCCCGCTCCGGACCGAGTGGGAGGCCCTGACCGACGAGATCGCCTGTGCGGTCGCCTACGCGAAAGTCCATGCCGCCGACCACGGTGGTGACCCCGACCACATCACGGTCTACGGCTTCTCGGCCGGCGGAAACGCGGCGCTCATGGCGGGGCTCGGCGACAGCCAACCCCTCGATGCCTGTGCGGTCGATGCATCCCGGGTGACGCCCAACGCGGTCGTGAGTGGCGACGGTGACGTACTGCTGGGCGGGGGCTGGGACCAGCAGCTGGCCGAGGACCCCGAGGCCTTCTATGCCCTGACCCCGTGGCGAGACCTCGACCCGGAGGCGCACCCGTTCCCGGTGCACATCGTCGCCGCCGACACCGCCATCGGACCGTACGAGACGCCGATCCCCGACAACCCCGATGTCCTCTTCGGCCACCGTCACGTCGACGTGGACCTGGAGGCGGAACTCGACGAGTTGGGCCTGATCGAGGACGGTGGATTCAGCTTGCTGGACAGCAACGTCTGGGCCCACGACACACTCGCCGAGGCCGGGTACGACGCCCACTGGTTGCTGTTGCCGGACTCGACCCACGATCTGCTGAGCCCGGAGGCTCGAGAGTTGTTGGTCGACACCATCGTCCACGCCGAGCAACCCGAGCTCGCCCCGAGCGACTGAAGGTCGGCCGCCCACCGACGGCAGACGCGATCGAAGCGCCCCCTTGAGGCGCTTCGATCGATCGGTCGGTTGGTTGGTGGCCTTGGTTGGTGGAGCTGCCGGGAGTCGAACCCGGGTCCGGCGCGGCGTGCGGACGGCCTGACGATCATCCCCGATCAGACCTCGGGGTGGGTCGCCGCCACACTGTTCGTGGCCGTCACCTCGTCTCTCCGAGTCGTCCGTCCGTCTCTCCGGACCGTCCACCCTCGCTTCTGTTCCCACGCTGCGGGGGTCCGACGCGGCCTACCCGTTACCGGGCGGCGGGACCGTTGGTCATGCCTGGGTATCAGGCAGCAACGGCGAGAGGCTCTTCGGCATCTCTGTTGGTGTCCCCGTTTATCGAGTCTGAGACAACTCGGATCGTGACCGGTCGCAACGGAACGAACCGTCGAAACCGTTTCAGCCCCTATGTGGATGTCAACACCGTCGAGTGTACCGGTGTTCCCGGCATCCATCCCGATCGATACCCCGGGGGGCTCCTATCCTGATCCCGTGGACACTCCCGACGATTCCGCCTCCGAAACGCCCGAGGACCCCACCGACGAGACGGTCGAGACACCGAACGCCGACCGCCGACCGCCCTGGGCAACGGCGATGTTCGCCCTCCTCGCCCTCGTGCTGGTCGGCCAGGTCGCCCTCGGTTGGCTGTTCTGGACCCGCTCCGACGAGCTGGCCGCCGACGTCGCCAACGCCAACGCCCAGACCCAACGCCTCGCCATCGACGTGGCCGGGCTCGCCACCGACGTCGCCGGCCTCGAGGCGGCCAGTTCGGTGCCGGACACCGGTGGGTCCACCGGCGCCGCGACCGGCCTCCCCACCTACCCGGCGTCGGGGCCGGACCCGGCCGTCGGCCTCATCATCCCCGAGATCACCGGCTCCGACCACTACACCGGCGAGGAGATCCGCCTCGGCGTCGGCGACCAGGCCACGATCACCATGGTCTGGGCGCACTGGTGCCCCTACTGCCAGGACGAGTTGCCGATGCTCCAGGACGTCGTCACGAGCGGCGCACTCGACGGCTACGACGGCGTGCGGATCCAGACCGTCTCGACGTTCATCGACGACTCCCGCCCCAATCCCCTCGGGCCCTACCTCGAGGAGTTGGCCCTCGACGTGCCCGTGCTCGTCGACGACGACGGCTCCATCGCCGACCAACTCGGCATGTCGGCCGTGCCGGCGTGGATCGTCACCAGTCCCGAGGGCGAGGTACTGGGCCGTTTCAGCGGCGCCATCGGGGAGGAGTCGTTCCTCGCCGTCGTGGCCGATGTCCAGGCCCTCGTCGACGAGGGCTGAGCCTCAGCGGCGGTAGCCGCGTTCCATCTCGCGCTGCTGGTCGCGCCGCTTGAGGTCCTGGCGCTTGTCGATCGTCTTCTTGCCCCGGCCGGTGGCGAACTCGAGCTTCGCCCGACCGTTGCGGAAGTAGAGGCGCAGGGGCACCAGCGTCAGCCCCTTCTCCCCCAGCGCCTTGTCGAGCCGATCGATCTCCTGGCGGTGCAGCAGGAGCCGACGCTCCCGTTCTGGTTCGTGGCCACCCTCGCGGGCGAACGGGTACGGTGCGATGTAGGCACCGAGCCACGTCGCCTGCCCGTTGCGGATCGACACGTAGGAGTCCTTGAGGTCGGCATTGCCGGCTCGCAGGCTCTTCACCTCCGAGCCCGTCAGGGCGATCCCCGCCTCGTAGGTGTCCACCAACTCGTAGTCGAAGCGGGCGCGACGGTTCTGGGCGATGAGCTTCGTGCCGTCCCCGGCGGAGCGCTTGGCCATGCGATCGACGGTAGCCCGACGACTCGGCTCGGCTCAGACCCGGAGGAACCGGCGCAGGCCGACCGACGACCCGATCAGGCCGGCGAGGCCGCCGAAGGCCAGGAAGATGAGGCTCCAGCGGACGAAGAAGACGTTCTCGATGGCGAACGTCACGAGCCCGAGGTCGATGCTCGACGCCACGAAGTTGTAGAGGAGCACCACCGCCCCGACCCCCAACAGCGCCCCCAACAACCCCTCGAGGACGCCTTCGGTGAGGAACGGGACGCGAATGAACCAGTTGGAGGCTCCGACGAGACGCATCACGGCGACCTCGTCCCGCCGGGCATAGATGGCAAGGCGGATGGTGTTCGAGATCAGGACCACCGCGGCGATGCCCTGCACGGCCACGAGGACGATGGCGGCGACGTTGAGCGAGGTGTTGAGGTCTGCGAGCTGCTCGATGGCCTGGCCGGGCGTCACGATTCGGCGGACCGCCGGGTTCCCCTCGAGGCGGATCGCCACGTCCGTGTAGGCGTCGAGGTCGCTCAGCTTCACACGGATGGAGGCGGGGACGTCCGACTGGTCGGCGACCTCGAGGATCGCCGGCGAGTCCTCGAACAGCACCAGGAACTCCTGGTACGCCTCGGCCTGGTCGACGTAGCGGGCAGTCTCGACCTCGGGGAACCCCTGGACCTCGGCCAGCAGCACCTGGTGGTCCTGGACCGAGATGCCCTCGTCGGAGTCGAACAGGAAGACGATCACCTGTTCGCCCTCCTGCCACAGGAGCGTGTTGATGCGGACCAACTCGTTCAGCACCACCGCCCCGAACGCCAGGGAGAGGGAGATGAAGACGGCGATCATCGCGCCGGTGACGACCAGCACGTTCCGCTGCATGTTCTGCAGCGCGTCCCGGAAGACGTACCCGAGCCGGATCATCGATCGGCCTCGTCGCCGAACGGGTCGCCGGCGACCGGGGCCGGCGTGTCGAGGGGGTGCTCCGCCGGTTCGTCGTCGGTCTCGGCCTCGTCCTCGGCCTCGTCCTCGGACCCGGCCTCGGCCTCGGCGAGGGCGTGCGGCAGCGCGGACCGCTCGACGTTCTCGTTCGCCAGTTCGTCCAGCGCCGCCAACTCGGCCTTGGGATCGCGGTCCCCGATCACGGCGGCCTGCACCATCGTGTCCTCGTACCGGCCGGTGAGGATGTCGTGGGCGACGGCACCGTTGTCGAGGGCGACCACCCGACGCCGCATGGCATCGACGATGGCATGGTCGTGGGTGGCCATGACGACGGTCGTCCCGGTCCGGTTGATGCGGTCGAGGAGACGCATGATGCCGACCGAGGTGGCGGGGTCGAGGTTCCCGGTGGGCTCGTCGGCGAGCAGGATCGGCGGCCGGTTGACGAAGGCCCGGGCGACGCTCACCCGCTGCTGCTCACCACCCGACAACTGGGCCGGGTAGCGGTCGGTCTTGTCGGCGAGGCCGACGAGCTCGAGCACCTGGGCGGTCTGCTGGCGCACCACCTGCCGGGGCTGGCCGAGCACCTCGAGGGCGAAGGCGACGTTCTCGAACACCGTCTTGTTCGGCAGGAGCTTGAAGTCCTGGAACACGGTGCCGATCGTCCGCCGCAGGCGGGGAATGTGGCGACGCGGCATCCCGGTGATCTCCTTGCCGGCCACCCAGATCTTGCCGCGAGTCGCCTCCTCCTCCCGGAGGACGAGGCGAATCAGCGTCGACTTGCCGGACCCCGACGGGCCCACCAGGAAGACGAACTCGCCCTTTTGGATGTCGAGCGTGATGTCGCGGACCGCGACGGTGTCGCCGCCGTAGACCTTGGTGACGTTCTCGAGACGGATCATCGGGAGGTGTTGCCTCGGTTCAGGGGCTGGAGGCGGGGGCGCCGGGAAGCGCCGTCGAGCGGCAGGGTACCGATGGCCCCCCTATACGCGGAGTCAATGGGTCAGACGTCGGTGTGCTCGGCGCGTCGCCACTGGAGGAACGCCTCGACCAGCGGCAGCAGGTCGCCGTCGAGCACCGCCCCGATGTTGCCGATCTCGAGCCCCGACCGGAGGTCCTTGACGAGCTGGAAGGGCTGCATCGTGTACGACCGGATCTGGCGACCCCACGCCGCCTCGTGGGTCTCCCCCCGGATCTCGGCGAGTTGGGCCTCCCGCTCCTCGCGGGCCCGCTGGGCGAGACGCGAGGAGAGCATCTCCATCGCCCGGGCCCGGTTCTGGATCTGGCTGCGCTCGGCCTGGCAGGAGACGACCACGCCCGTCGGCAGGTGGGTGATGCGGACCGCCGAGTCGGTCGTGTTGACGTGCTGACCCCCCGCTCCCGACGACCGGAAGGTGTCGATGCGCAGGTCCTCGGGTCGGATCTCGACGTCGGCGGCCTCGTCGACCTCGGGGATGACGTCGACGCCGGCGAAGGCGGTGTGCCGGCGGCTCTGGGCGTCGAAGGGGCTGATCCGCACGAGGCGGTGGACGCCCTTCTCGGACAGGAACGTGCCGTAGGCGTGGTCGCCCTTCACCGAGAAGGACGCCGACTTGATCCCGGCCTGCTCGCCCTCGTGGATCTCCTCGATCCGCACCTTGAACCCCTGCTGCTCGGCGAAGCGCAGGTAGGCACGCAGCAGGATCTCCGCCCAGTCCTGGGCGTCCACCCCGCCGGCACCGGCGTTGACGGAGACGATGGCGTCGTGGGCGTCGTACTCTTCGAAGAAGAGCGACTCGAGCTCGAGCCGACCGAGTTCCCGGTCGATGCGCGAGAGCTCCTCGTCGACCTCCCCGGGGTCCTCGCCCTCCTCCCGCAGCAACTCGTAGAGGGTCTCGGCATCCTCCAGTCGGGACTCGAGGCCGCCCACCCGCTCGATGGTGCCCTCGACGCGGGCGAGCCGTTGGGTCACGTCGCGGGCCCGGTTCTGGTCGTCCCACAACCCGGGGTCGGCTGCCTCGGCGGCCAACTCGGCGCGCTCGGCGGCAAGCCCCTCGAGGTCGAGGAACGACCGGGCGTCGTCGAGGCGCGTTCGGAGGTCGGCGATGGCGGTGCGGGGATCGGTGTCCATGGACGGGGCCGAGGCTAGGCGGCGGACGATCGTCGGCCGGGGCGCCGGTCGGTCAGGCGTTCTGCTCGAGCAGCAGGTGGCACTTCTTGTACTTCTTGCCCGAACCGCAGTAGCACGGGTCGTTGCGGCCCGGCTTCTCGTCGACCCGCACCGGTCGGCTCGCCGCCGACACCGACGCCCCCGCCGCGGCGAGCTGGATCTTCGGCTGCTCGATCGGCTCGGGCGTGCGCCGGGTGACCTGGACGTTGAAGAGGTACCGGATCGAGTCCCGCTTCACGGCGTCGACGAGGTCGGCGAACATGTCGTACGCCTCGTTCTGGTACTCGACCAGCGGGTCCCGCTGGCCCATGGCCCGCAGGTTGATGCCGGCCCGGAGATAGTCCATGTCGGCGAGGTGCTCTCGCCACTTGTTGTCGATCACCGAGAGGACGATGCGTCGCTCCACCTCCGACAGGACCGCCTCGCCGAGTTCCTCGCGGCGGGCGTCGTAGAGCCGATGGGCGTCGGCGATCGCCCGGTCGACGACCTCGTTCGCCGATACCGCGTCGTCGAGGAGGTCCACCTCGGTGGGCACGACGAGTCGATACTCCTTCTCGAACTCCTCGTCGTCCCACGTCGCCGGGCTCCCCTCCCCGAGGGCGTCGAGCACCGTCCACTCCACCACCTGGTCGGTCCAGGTGTCGACGAGCTCGCCGGCCCGATCATGGAGGAGGATCCCCGAGCGCCACTCGTAGATGACCTCGCGCTGGCGGTTCATCACCTCGTCGTACTTGAGGACGTTCTTGCGGATCTCGAAGTTCTGGCTCTCGACCTGGCTCTGGGCACGCTCGACCGACCGGTTGATGACCTTTGCCTCGATGGGCTGGTCTTCGGGCACCTTGAGGCGCTCCATGATCGAGGCGACCCGCTCGCCCTGGAAGCGTCGCATGAGGTCGTCCTCGAGCGACAGGAAGAAGCGCGACTCGCCGGGATCGCCCTGACGACCGGACCGGCCTCGGAGCTGGTTGTCGATGCGGCGGGACTCATGGCGCTCGGTGCCGATGACATAGAGGCCGCCCGCCGCCAACACCTCGGCCTGCTCCGCGTCGGACTCGGCCCGGTACCCGATGAGCGCCTCGTCGCGAGCTGCCTCGAACTCGGGGGTGCCCTCGACGAAGCCACGCTGGCGGGCCGCCGACTCGGCGAGCCGCTCGGGGTCGCCACCGAGCCGGATGTCGACCCCGCGGCCGGCCATGTTGGTGGCCACCGTCACGGCGCCCCGCCGGCCGGCCTGGGCGATGATCTCGGCCTCCCGGGCGTGCTGTTTGGCGTTGAGGACCTCGTGGGCCACGCCGGCCTTCTTCAGCGCCCGGCTGAGCCGCTCCGACTTCTCGATCGAGACCGTGCCGATGAGGATCGGCTGGCCCCGCTCGTGGCGGCCGACGACGTCGTCGATGATCGCATCGAACTTGGCGTCCTCGGTCTTGTAGATCATGTCGTCGGCGTCGATCCGGGCGATCGGCTGGTTGGTGGGGATCTCCACGACCTCGAGGTCGTAGATCTCCTTGAACTCCCCCGCCTCCGTCTTGGCGGTGCCCGTCATCCCGGCGAGCTTGTCGTACATGCGGAAGTAGTTCTGGAGGGTGATCGTGGCGAGCGTCTGGTTCTCCTCCTTGACGGCCACCCCCTCCTTGGCCTCGATCGCCTGATGGAGGCCCTCGGAGTAGCGGCGACCGTCGAGGACCCGGCCCGTGAACTCGTCGACGATCTTCACCTCGCCGTCGACGACGAGGTACTCGACGTCGCGGTGGTACAGCTCCTTCGCCTTGAGCGAGACCTCGAGGTGGTGGACGAGGTCGACCGCGGCGTGGTCGTACATGTTCTCGACCCCGACGAGTTGCTCGACCTTCGTCACGCCCTCCTCGGTGGTGATCACCTGCCGCTTCTTCTCGTCGACCTCGTAGTGCTCGTCGGGGCGCAGCGACCGGGCGATCCGGGCGAAGTCCCGGTACCACTTGGCGGCATCGGCGACCCGACCCGAGATGATGAGCGGGGTACGTGCCTCGTCGATGAGGATCGAGTCCACCTCGTCGACGATGGCGTAGTGGTGGCCGCGCTTGACCATCGACTCGGGTCGCATGGCCATGTTGTCGCGCAGGTAGTCGAAGCCGAACTCGTTGTTGGTGCCATAGGTGATGTCGGCGGCGTAGGCGGCCCGACGGGCGGGGGCATCCATGCTCGATTGGATGAGCCCGACGGTCAGGCCGAGGAAGCGGTGGACGCCGCCCATCCACTCGGCGTCGCGGGAGGCGAGGTAGTCGTTGACGGTGACGATGTGGACGCCCTGGCCGTCGAGGGCGTTGAGGTAGGCGGGCAGCGTGGACACGAGGGTCTTGCCCTCACCGGTGCGCATCTCGATGGCGGCGCCCTGATGGAGGGCCGCCCCACCGACGATCTGCACGTCGAAGTGCCGCATGCCGAGGACCCGTCGGGCGGCCTCCCGGACGGTGGCGAATGCCTCGGCGGCGATGTCGTCGAGGGTCTCGCCGTCGGCGAGACGCGCCCGGAACTCGTCGGTGCGGGCGGCGAGTTCGGCATCGGAGAGCGGCGTGACCGTCTCCTCCAGCGCGTTCACGTCGGCGGTGAAGGCCTCCAGCTGCTCGAGGGCACGGCCCTCACCGGCTCGGAGGATCTTGGTGAGGAGGGACATGG
>CAZQSB010000057.1:10137-13139 GCA_964596015.1 uncultured bacterium
CCTAGCTGACCAGGTCCAGGAACTGGGACGGCTGGATGTCGGCCACGTCGGCGGGCAGTTGCTCGACCACCCGGTGCTCCTCGATGACCACCGGCTCGGGAGTGGCCAGCCGCTCCCCGGCGGCGGTCTGGACCAGCAGGCCCTCGATGCGGGCATCGTTGGGGGCGGAGGTCACCACGACGATGGCCCCGTCGTCGAGCTCCAGCACCGCCCCGACCGGGTGGACGCCGACCATGCCGACGAGGAGGTCGACCATCGATGGATCGAACTCCGTCCCCGCTCCCTTGGCGAGGGTGAGCAACGCCCGGGTCGGGCTCTCGGCCCGGCGATAGGCACGACGAGTCGTCAGGGCGTCATAGACGTCGGCGACGGTGACCAGCCGTGAGTACGGGTGCGGCCTGCGGGCGTAGCCGAGCAGCGGATAGCCGGTGCGGTCGAAGCGGGCGTGGTGCTCGAACGCCACCACGGCGGCGAACTCCTGGCCGGGGGCAGCCGACGAGAGGATCGCCAGGGCGCCCTCCTGGGGATGGCGGCGCATTTCCGCCCACTCGTCGGGCCCGAGCCGGCCGGCCGTGGTGAGGAGCCGGGCGTCGACGCGGGCCTTGCCGACGTCGTGGAGGAGGGCGCCGAGGGCGAGGGTCTTGGCGGCGGTGGGCCCCATGCCGATCGCCTGGGACATCGCCAGCGAGAGGATGGCCACGTTCACCGAGTGGTAGAAGGTGTAGCCATCGTGGCTCTTGAGGGTGGCGAGCAGGAGCGCCGCCGAGGGCTGGGCGACGGTGACCTCGAGCAGTCGCTCCACGGCGAGGGTGGCGTCGGCCATGGGGATCCGCTCGTCGTGGCCGACCGAGAGCATCGCCCGCTTCAGGGTGTCCATGGCAGCGGCGTAGCGGGTGCGTGGGCTGTCCGACTCGGCGATCCCCAGGTCCTCGAGCGAGTAGGGGTACTCGTTGAGGCGAACCGAACCGACACTCGGGGGCTCGGTGCCGATGCCCGCCGCGTAGGCGATGAGCAGCCGCACGTCGTTGACCTGCACCGGGTCGGAGAACGTCATCGTCTCGATGCCCGCCCCGCGCAGGGAGGCCAGGAGGTCCGAGAACTCGAGCGACTCGTGCGGGAGCGGTTCCCGTTCGCGGTAGAGGTGGCCTTCGACCAGCGTGAAGGTGACGTCGCCCTCTCCGCCCATGGACTCCCGCAGCGCCTTCAGGGTGCCCAGCACCCCGGCCACGACCGTGGGGTGCTCCTGGGGGTAGAGACCCATGGCGTTCTTGGCCTGGCGGAAGGACGAGAGGAAGCTGCGGGCGCTCATCGTGACTCCGACGCCCGCAGGGCGGCCTTGGCGGCGGCCCGGATCTTGCGACCCGTACCCGACAGCATGAGCGAGGCACGGTTCGTCACCCCCGCCAGCAGCTCGGCTCCTTCGGTCGTGCCGGCCAACAGGTGGGCGAACAGGCTCCGTTCGTCGTCGTCGAGGTCCTCGGATTCGAACCGATCGAAGAGCAACCGGGCGCCCGCCGGGGTGCGGCCCCGCCGGAGCAACTCGGCGGCCTGGCGGCGGACGGCGGCGTCGTCGTCGAGCAGCAACCGCCCGAGGCGGTCGATGCCCAGCGACGGCCCGACCAACACGAGGACCTCGGAGCGGCCGGGCGTCCCGGGGTCGTCGAGCAGTGCCACCACCCGAGGATCGCCCCCCCGATAGCCGGCGGCCTTCAGTGCCACGACGATCGGCAGGGGGTTCTCGGCGCCCTCGAGGGCGGCGATGGCGGCCTCGGGGTCGGCGGCGGCGAGATCCGCGAGTTGGTCGGTTCCCTCGCCGGAGGCGGCCAGGGGCCCGACCACCCTCGCCGGATCGCGTCCGAGCAGCAGATCGACGAACTCATCGGCGGCGGCGGACCCACCGGTGCGGCGACGCACCAGCTGACGGATCTCCTCGTCGCTCGGCACCGTCGGGGCGATCTCGATGACCTCGTCGGGTGGGTCCTCGAGGTCGGCGAGGGAGCGGTACCACGCAACCGCCTGCCGCTCCTCCTCGCCGGCGAGCGAGACCGACACCCGCGTCCGCCAGGCGTCGGCCACCTTCTCGAGGCGGTCGGGACGGTCCTCGACGAGCGGGAGGCCGCCCATCACCTCGACCGAGGCCTCGAACCACCCGTCGGGGTCGGCGTCCATGTCCGTGGTGGGGGACGTCGGGCGGGACAGCCGAATGCCCTCCATGCGGTCGCGCACCGACTCGGCCACCCGCGCCCGGAACTTCGCCACGGACGCCGGATCACCGATCGCCTCGGTCAGCTCGCCCTGGCGCGGGCCCTCGATGTAGGCGACGTACTCGCCGAGCACCCGGAAGGCGGTCGGGTCGAGGTGCTCGACGATGCGGGCGAGGTCCTCGGGGGCGAGTTGGTCCAGGAACAGGTCACGGAGGTCGGATCGGATCCCACCGAGCAGCCGGTCCAGGAGGTCGGCCTGGGTGTCGGCGCCGAGCTCGGTGAAGCCATCGACGAGATGCATGACGGCGGCAGTCCGCTCGTCGGCGTCCGGTTGGGAGGCGACGGTCTCGAGCTGGTCGAAGAACGACAACTCGAACGGCACCTCGGGCTCGTCCGGCGGGCTGGGGCGCGAAGAGGTCCCATCGAGCGGCCCGTCGAAACTCGTCAGCTGCGCTCGCATCAGGAGCCGGATGCCCGCCAGCCCGGCGGCGTCGACCATCCGCTCGAGCCCGCCCTGGTCGGCGACCACCTCCGGCGACAAGGAGATCATCCGGAAGAACCGGGCGAGCGACTCGGCGGTCAGCGACTCCGAGAAGCCGATGGTCTCGGCACCGTGCAGGAACAAGGCGTTGGCGAGTCGGCCGGCGGCGTCCGGCGCCGGGACCGGCTCGCCGGAGAGGACGAATCCCCCCGAGCGGACTCCGAGGTCGGCACCCCGCCAGGCAGCGATGCGGTTGACGGAGGCCACGAACGGCTCCCGATGGGCGACGTCCGGATAGAGCCCGGCCGTGGTCCATG
>CAZQSB010000058.1:0-12266 GCA_964596015.1 uncultured bacterium
AAGGGGACATTTTCTCATTGCAGTTACTGGGGACATAGTCTGATTGCAGTGACACGTGCATCATATCGACTTGACTTGCAGGATCAGTGTGACCTTCCGTCTAATGCCGGGCTTCTGCGGTCAGTGGACACTACACGTGTTTGGCGACACTGCACAGACTCGCAGACACGATGCGTGGTGTCCGTGTGTAGCCACAACTACCGTATGCAGTAGATGCCCAGCTCCCGCCCTCCCGCATCAGTGACAGGCCGCAGCACCGCCGCGGACGCCCGCTGACGTCACTGTCACGGTATCTGAAAGGGGCGCTCGTTTCGCTCGCGCGGCACACCCTGCGCTACCCTACGCCGCGCGATTCGTTAGAGGCGTGCGCGAGAGAGGATGCACACTTTGAGGCACATAGCGTCGCCTGCTGCTTTGCTTGCTGGGCTTCTGCTTCTTGTCAGTTGCTCGTCTCATCGTGGTCGTACAGCGCACTCTGACGCAGCGCTTGATCTCGCATGCTCGGGCCACCTACGGGAAGCACAGTCGGAATTACGACAGAGTATGGATGCTCAGGAACTCGGTCCAGACGAGTTGCTACAGGAGCTGCTTATCGGCTTCGCGGAGACAGTGACAGACTGTCTGCCTACGCAGTTGGCCGGTCAAGCGGTCTTCTGTGGCTATCGTCTCGCTCTCAGAGACAATCCCTGCAATGGGATCGCGAGAATCGACTCGGTCTATCGTGTTCAGCGTTCGGCTCCTTGGCGCTTGTCCTTGCTCAAGCGCATTCGTCCTACAGCCTGCAGTTCTCCGAGGACCGGTGGAGCAACCTCGCAGACACGAGCCGTTGCCTCGGTGCAACTAGGGGACCACTGCGAAGCCGCGACTTGGCGGAGTGGAGTCTGTCTCTGATTCGCTATGCGCTTCGGCAGGATCCGGATTTTCGTCTTGCGAACTACCTGATGGTCGCTGTTTCCATCACGATTGACGAGCACAAGAAGGCTGACCAAGCTTGTCGAGACTCGCGCCGGGCGGGCAGGCCATGCCCTGACGAAGCCATCAGGAACATTGTGAGGGGCAGCGCGAGTGGATTGCGTGATGCCTCGCGCACCCTCTAACTAACGCATGCAGCCGACATCCCGGCGCCGCTGCACCCGGGACCGGCTGCATTGTGAGCGCGCCGCAGGCGGCGTTGCTCACGGCGTCGCCGGCTGGAGCCTGAGCCGGCAAGGATGGATGGGAATGAGCGTTCGACGGAATCTGTGCCTCGCAGCCATCGGCGCCGCGCTTCTGCTTGCGGTCCTCGGTGCATACACGAATCACGCCTTCTTCCACGATGACGCCTTCATAAGCCTGCGCTACGCCCGCAATCTCACTGAGGGACACGGACTGGTGTGGAACTCGGGTGAGCGCGTGGAAGGTTACACCAACTTCCTCTTCACGCTACTGGTAGCCGGCCTCGGAGCTGCTCGTGTGCCGCTGGTAGCCGCGGCTCGGACCATCAATGCCGTGGCCTTCGTCGCGCTCGTGATGTTTGCCTGGCATCAGGGCGCGGAGCTTGTTGGTGGCAGCCCGTTGAGGCGGCCCCTCGGGTTGCTCCCCTTTCTGATCGTCGTCACGAGCTTCCCGTTGATCGTATGGATCTTCGGGGGGCTCGAGGGGCCGCTGTTTGCGGCGCTGATCGCAGGTGGGGTCTGGAAATTCCGCGACTCTCTCAACCGAGAGGATGCGATGTGTTCGCTGGCGTCGAGCGGCCTGCTACTTGGGCTCGCTTGCGCAACCAGGTTGGATGGAATCCTGTTCGTGGCCGTCAGCGTGCTCTTCCTCGCTCTCGCACCGATACCTGTCCGATGTCGACTGCGTCGGATGGGGATATTCCTGGCTTCCTTCAGCGCGGTGTTCGTGCCGTGGTTCATTTGGAGGTGGGCGTACTACGGCTCACTCGCGCCCAACACCTTCTGGGTCAAAGCATCAGGAGTCACGCCGGAGAGGATACAGTCAGGTCTGCGGTATGCACTCGCTCTTCTGGTTCGTCCACCGTTCACGTTTGTCATGGCAGGAGCAGTTCTCTTGTATGCGGCTGTCCAACGGAGGCTCGACCGGTCGGTCATCTATGTTCTCGCCGGTGTGGTGCTGTACCTCGCGTACATTGTGTACGTTGGGGGATGTCACATGCCGGCTTATCGTCTCGCGTCGCCGCTGATACCGATTGCCGCACTGCTTCTGACGGCGTTGCTTGCTGAGCTGTGGCCCAGACTCAGTGGGACCTCCGCCTGCATGATAGTCGTATGTCTGCTGTCTCTTCTCGCGCTTCAGGTTCGTGATGCGGGCCTCAACCCTCGTCGCGCCGATCCGGCGGCATTCGTCGGCACGCTCGTCGGGAAGCACATTGAGTCAGCATGGCCACCAGGCTCGCTCGTCGCTCTCAACACAGCAGGCTCAACACCGTACTGGGCTCCCAGTCACCGGTTCATTGACATGCTCGGCCTAAACGACGTTCATATCGCGCACCGCGAGATCACAGAATATGAGCTGCCCTGGCAGAGGATTCCCGGACATCTCAAGGGGGATGGTTCGTATGTGCTGTCACGGCAGCCAGACTACATCATTATTGGGCCCGCAGAGGGGACTACTGCGGACGACGCGTGGTTCCTGTCCGGCCTGGAGATGTCCCGGGACCCGAGGCTTGCGAGCGAGTATGTGTGTAGGCGTGTTCAGCTCGACGTGGACGATGTTGCAGGATTCGGGCAGTATCGGGCAACGCGAACCGGCACCCTGACCCTGACGTACTACGAGCGTCTGAGTGGGTCGGATAGGGGACTACCAGTGGGCACATCGACTCCCGGAGTCCTGTAGGCTCTGACCAGTTGGTCGCCGGGCCGCCCGACTGGCGTCTGCCGCTGTCGGGCTTGCCCGTCACAGCGGACTGCAGAACGCAGCTGGCGCTGCGCGAGCACCCGCCGCGCAACGCGTGACGCCCGCCGCTGATGCGGCGTTCGTCAGACGACATCGCTGGGAGACGGGAAAAGTGGGACGCGAAGCACTCATAGAGCTCCGCGAGATAACGATGGCGAACTTTCGAGAGTGCATCGGCTTCTCTGTTAAAGACGACCAGCGTGACTACGTCGCCTCAAACATGTACTCACTCGCGGAGGCCAAGGCTGACGGTGTCTCCATCCCTCTTGCGGTCTACGCACATGGCGAGATGGTTGGTTTCACAATGTACAACTACGATGCGAAGCAGGGAATCGGCTTCATTGACAGGCTGATGGTAGCTGCGGGGCAGCAGGGTCGGGGCTACGGCCGCGCGGCCATGGCCGAGGTGATCGCTCGCCTGCGCGCGATTCCGGGCTGCCGGAAGATCCGAACGTCCTTCGAACCAACGAACGTGGTGGCGCAACGCCTGTACGAGAGTCTTGGCTTCCGCACCACCGGCGAGATCGAGGGCGGAGAGGCCGTGGCGGTCCTGGAGCTGCCATGATGAGAGTGAGGGGCCTCAGCGGTGCCGCTCAACCAGCGCACGCAGCCGGCACCGCGCGCCGCCGCACCCAGTTCGGCTGCATGGTGAGCGCGCCGGAACAGAAACGCGAATGAGAAGTTCCGGGCGCACCGTCCGGGGCCCACGTCGAGATCATCGACCACGACAACGAAAGGACGGAAGCCGATGCCTGACTCTACCGACAAGCTCTTTGCTGAGATCGTGAAGAGGGACCACTGGATGCCTTGCAAGATCGCCCACTTTCTCGGTGTTGAAGAGCTCAGCGACCGCTTTGGCCCCGTGCGCCCCTATTACGACATTCCCGACGACTTGGACTGGGAACGGCTTGCGGACCTGCTCGACAAGCGCTACGTCGAAGAAATGGGGAACGATATCTGACGGAGCTCGTCACGACGGGGACTGGCGCTCCTGAGGCAGCTGATGCGGTCTGGTGACACAGTTCCGATCAGACTCGGCGTTGCCCTGACAGGCCTTCTGACACTGCAGGCGGCCTTGGGGCTCGTGCTGCGCGATCAGTATCGCGATCCGGCGATCATCCGTGTGGGCTGGCTCGGGAATGACTGGGCCACTCTTCTTGTTGCCGTTCCTCTTCTGGCGGTCGCACTGATGCTCGTCTCAAGGGGCTCGATACGTGGTGTGCTGCTGTGGCTCTGGCTGCGTACGTCTTTGCCCAAAGACAGGCTCCAGGTGGAACGGATGCCTTCCAAGTGGTGGCTGCACTCGACACCTCGTTGATGCTGC
This sequence comes from uncultured bacterium, assembly GCA_964596015.1. Classification (GTDB taxonomy): domain Bacteria; phylum Joyebacterota; class Joyebacteria; order Joyebacterales; family Joyebacteraceae; genus WJMD01. Next base: position 4,220 of record CAZQSB010000058.1, read on the forward strand.
CGCTTCTTGTGTTCAGCGGCGCTCTCCTGACGCCCACGGCTGTGATGCGCGTAGTGGACTGCGCGTTGATGGAGGAGCGGGTTACAAGCCATGAGCGACAGCGAAACACGAAAGCAGTTCGCACGAGATGTGTGTCTGCCCTACCTGATGGACCTGGAGCGGTTCAGGGAGCACCTCGACGTGCTGTCCTTCATGCTGGTTGGTTCTGTTGCCACGGGGGATAGCAGCGAGACCTCCGACATCGACGTCGCCGTCGTCTGTGACAGGAACATCTACGATTCGATTGCAGCCGGCACCGATTGGGACAGGGGCAGACCGACTGAGGAGCAGCTCGACGGAGTGCGGTTGCAGTACTACGGCATCGCCTTCGAGAAGGTCGAGCGGAAGCTGCGGGAACTCGACGATGCCTACCTGTACGTGTACGGCAACGCGCTGACCCTCAGCGATCCTGACGGTCAGTACTTCGAGCGCCTCGCTTCGCTTCTCACAGCGAATCCGGACGTGAGAAGAGACCGAGTCGAGGGCAAGCTGGATATGCTGTCTCGCAGATCCCGCGCTCTCGACCAGGCCATCGAGGCCGGGGACAACATGTCCGTGGCCACCGTGTGTCTCGAACTGCTTCGGCGGAGCCTCGAGCTCATCGCGCTCATGGACCGCATCGAGTTCGATCCTCGCAAGCGGCTGTTCATGACGGCGATGCGAGGCGAGCTGGGTCGGAAGCACGAACCGCTCGTTCGGACCTTGATGTCCGCCATCGGGGAGTTGGGCGATATTCACGATGCCGCCGGCCTGTCGAGTTCCACGTTTCCAGAGCGGCTCGAGCAGCTCATCGCTTCTCTGTCCGAGGAGGCGAGCAGACAGGGCTTTCGCGTGGGGCTCGATACCCCCGACCTGAGACAGGCATGACCCGGCACGCCACCGCCACCCGCTACGCTCCCTGGGCTCCCAGAGGCATATCAACTCGATTGACTGAGGTGTGAGAAGCACGGTATCATGAACACGTAGGCTCTTTGTTGCCGAGCAGAGACGAAAGCGAGGGGCGGGGGCGGATGCCGGCGACAGGTGTCTGCCCCCGCTTGCTCGTTATCCGTTGCGCGGACGACGGGGTCGTGAACCCGGAGGACCCTGACGCGCCCACGACAGCTCCGTTCTACGTCACGGTCTGGTCCGGAGCCGACGCGGGGACGTCGCCGGGTCCGCAGGTCGGGGAAGGGCATCCCGCATGCAGTGAGCTTTACGAGTACCCCGAGGAGGCGTGGCTCGATGTCGTTCTTTCAGAGCCGGTAGACCTGACGGACGACGCGCTGTTCGGGAGAGGAGGGCGATCATGCGATTCCCGTCATGGCTGACCCGGTTGCTGGCGACGCTGTGCTGCCTTTGCATCGCCAGTTGTGCGTTCTCACTCGAGCCGACACGGAGAGAGACCGTGCTCATCTGGGATGACGGCTCGATGGACGACCCCTCCGACTACTGGCTCGGGTATGACTTCAGCCGAGCTGCGGTCATGTACGAGCTGCCCCAGTGGGCGACCTGCATATCGGCAGTACAGGCGTACATGCGGTGTGACTGCTACTGGGGTGGTACGAGGGCGGACGGCGACGCGTACGTGTATGTGTGGGCGCCCGACGAGCCGGGCAGCAACCGACCGGGTCCGGTCGTGCACGGCAGTCATCATTCTCTGCAGGACACGGTCTGGTCCTGGGTCACATTCGAGCTGTCACCGCCCGCAGGGATCGACCATCCTCACTTCAACGGCGAGCGGCGTTTCTTCGTGGGCATCGGTTGGCACTTCTACGCCTCGACCGGTCTCGCGTTCGACGCGACATCGCCTCCGTCCGGGATGAGCTGGTTGACTACGCAGTGGAGCCCGAACTGGGGGAGCGTCCAGCTGGACGCGATGCTGCGGGCGGTCGTGACCGACGAGTATGTCAACCCTGTGGCTCCAGCGAGCTGGACAAGGGTGAAGGCCCTCTTCAGGTGATGAACAGCACGCCTGACTCACGCATGCAGCCGACACCCCGCACCGCCGCGCCCCGGGCGGCTGCGCGGATGAGAGCGCCGCATGGCGGCGTCACTCACGGTCTGCCACTCGCGCTGCATTCGCCTTCGGCGTCAAGGCTCGCACGAGGCTCAGCGCCCTCCGGATGACGTGCGATTCGTCAGATGCGCCAGCGCCATGGCTGGCGCGGAGGTTCAGCCATGTTGACAGGCACCAGACGAGCGCTGTTGCAGGCGACATCCTGGCCGGCCTATCTCTTCATCTACTGGCGTAACCTCAGGAGACAGGGCGACCGATGCTGTGCGCGCGAGAACCTGTTCCGGGAGTTCACCCGCAGGAGACCGGACGAGCGACCACTTCAGATCGGGGTTCGTGGTGCGAAGTACGGACCAGGCTGGGTATCGGTAGACCTGTACGACCAGTCGCCCGAGATCGACTACCACTATGACATCATGCACCTCGGATTCAGCGACGGCGCGTTCGATCGGGTGGTGTGTAACGCTATTCTCGAACACGTTGAGAACCCGGTCCGGGCCATAGGCGAGATCTGGCGGGTGCTCAAGGTGGGCGGGCAGGTCTGGGTCGAAGTTCCGTTTCACCAACCGTACCATCCGCACCCGAGCGACTTCTGGCGCGTGTCGCCTGAAGGCCTTGAAAAGTGGATGCGAGGCTTCAAGCGGTTGAGCTCCGGCGTCTTCTCCATTCGCGGCTGCCCCTTCTATACCGGCGCCTTCTACTGGGGCGAGAAGACGGCGCTGGGCGCCTGACCGGCGCATGCAGCCGCCATAGCGGAGCTGTCACCGGCCTGCATTCGGTCTGGCTGCCGGCCCGGCTCGCGCCATCGCCGGCCGCGGCTGATGCGCGGCTCGTCAGGAAGGCGGAGCAACAGGGGACGGGACTGATGAAGGCTCTTGTGAAGGCCACGGTGCTGCTGCTGGTCTCAGCCAGTTCAGCGGCGGGCCTCGTCGTGCATGTGCCTGCCGACCAGCCGACGATCCAGGAGGGCGTGGATGCCGCGAGTTCGGGTGACACGGTTCTCATAGCGCCCGGGACCTATGCCGGCTTGCTCAACAGGGAGATCTCCTTCCGCGGGAAGGACCTGGTCGTTACCTCTGAGGCCGGGCCGAGGGACACCGTGATCGACTGCGAGTGGGCAGGAAGAGCGTTCGACATCCATCGGGGAGAGACCGCCGCTTCGGTCATCGAAGGGCTCACCATCAAGCGGGGCTACGCATACACGTACAATGAATGCGGGGGAGGCGTTCGCATACGCGGCGCCTCACCGACCATTCGTCGCTGCGTCTTCAGCTTCTGTCACGCGGAAGGGTACTGGTGGAACCACCACTGGCCGGCGTTCGGTGGCGCCATCTACTGCGATGAGAGCTCCAGCATGATCCTACAGTGTACCTTCGTGGGAAACCAGGTGGAGGGTGAGCCGAGCTCGGGAAGCGCCGTGGCGCATTACGGTCCGGGCGGCGCGATCGAGAACTGCCTCTTCGCGGACAACGGCTCCTGGGATAACATCGATCTCATCGGCTCCCCGCCCATCGTGCATCACTGCGTGTCGGACGAGCCGTTGCCACAGCCGGACAACAACGCCGGCGAGGTCGACCCGGCACTCTGCAGCGGGCAACCTCCGCTTTCGTACTATCCATGCAGTGACTCGCCCGCCTTGCCGGAGGTGAACGACTGGGGTGAGCTCGTCGGGGTGTTCGAAGCCGGATGTGGCCCCTGCAATACGTCGGTCGAGCGGACCTCCTGGGGAGCGGTGAAGGCCCTCTTCCGTTGAGGCTTCGCCCTCCCGGCCGGCGCATGCAGCCGACGGGCTTCGTGCCACGCGGTCTGCAGGGAGAGCGCACGCTTCGCTCACGCGTCACACCCCGCACCGACCTTCGCCCGCCGCTGATGCGTGGTCCTTGAACCGTCTCTGGAGATGAGGAACGAGTGACCGGGAGCCGCTGGGCGCGTGTGGTCGGAGGCATCGCGATCGCAGCGGCGATCGCAGTGGGCGCCCTGTGTCTGGGCCGGGTCGCCAGGCTACCGGAGGGTGGTTTCGTCCCGGGTTCGTTCGTCACGCACTCCGTCATGCTCGGCGCTTCGCTCGTGGTCATCCGGTTGTGGCCCGGCAGGCGCTTCGCGGACTTCGGATTCACGTGGGGAGCCTATCGATTCCGCCCGCGCATCCTGCTGTGGGTCCTTCCGACGGCCGTACTGTCACTGTTGTCTTCGCTCGCGCCGACGTCCGATGATGCTCAGAGCATCGTTGCGGGTCGGACTGAGCTGCAGCTCGTGATCTTCGTGTGGTTCTACGCCAGCGTCTGCGAGGAAGTCCTGACCCGGGGACTCCTCCAGTCGTTGCTCTCCGGTCCGGGGGTCGAAGGCGCTGCGACTCCGAGACTCAGCATGCCGGTCATCGTGAGCGGCCTTTTCTTCGGGGCGATGCATCTGGTGCTGATCGATTCCATGGGACCTCGCGCCGTGCTGCCGATCGTGCTGGCTACCCTGCTCGGCTTCCTCGCAGCGAAGTACAGGGAGAGCACCGGGAGTCTCATCCCGGCGATCATCGTCCACGCGCTGTTCAACGTGGGTGGCATGCTGCCGGGATGGCTGGTAAGTTGGCTTCGCACGTGATGAATCGGTGGGGGAGACGCGGAGCCGCCAAACGAGCCTCTGCAGCCGGCATCCGGCTCAGCAACACGCGCACGGCGATGACACCCCGAACGCGAAGCGAGATCGAGCAGCTCGCGCGGTGAGAAGGCGGGCGCTTTGGTGTATGATTGCCACTGGGCAGTTTCCGATTCCGGACACGCTCAGCGCTCGATCGTCGGCCGCGCCACGTACGAGGCCGTGCCCGCTGACCTCGGCCGGGCTCGCGGCCGCATCAGAGTCTCTCGAAAGACAGGACTCCGGCCGCTCGCTCGTGAATCGGAGTGTCATGGCAAGTGAATACAGCGCGACAGCTCGGCGGCTCGGCATCGCGTCCACGACACTCGTAGCCGTGCTTCTTCTGGCCTATGCGGCGACCCTGGCCGCGGGGTTCGCGTCGCTCGAGTCGGCCGACGAGCAGATGGGTGACCCGTACTTCACGCTGCTCGAGGTTCTGATCATCGTGATGATGCCGCCGATGGTTTCGCTGATGGCCGCGGTCCACGCGTGGGCTCCGGCCAGCCGGAAGGCCCTCAGCCTGACATCGGTTGTCTTCATGGGCCTGGTCGCGAGCGTGACCTGCGCGCTCCACTTCGTGATCCTGACGTTGAGCCGACAGCCCGAGTTCTCGACGCTCGAGCACTGGCCGCTTCTGGTGACGTTCGAGTGGCCCTCGCTGGCCTATGCCCTGGACATCCTCGCCTGGGACGTGTTCTTCGCTCTGTCGATGCTGTTCGCTTCAGGCGTCTTCTCAGGGAGTCGGCTGGCCGTGTCGGTCAGAGCGTCCATGGTTCTGAGCGGCGTTCTCGCGCTGGCAGGGTTGAGCGGCGTGATGACGGGCGACATGGGACTCCGCAACATCGGTATCGTTGGGTACGTGGGTGTGTTCTTCTTCGTCGTCGTCCTTCTTGGCGCGCTCTTTCACCGGAGCGCGCCGGTCAGGGAGGAAGGGGCGCGTTCGCTCTGAACGACGCGTGAGTCAATCACAAGCAGCGAGAAATCACTGCCGGGAAGAGAGGGTCTCCATGAGATCGACCGCAGCAGTCCTTATGGTGGTCGTGGTGTGCGCGGCGGCCGCGGCCTCGCCGGTGACGGGCACGAGCGAGGAGGCGCTTCGCGCGAGAATCGACCAGGCCAACGCCATGATCGACCGCGCCGCGATCGAGGACGACTACGAGACCGTCGCATCGTTCTATGCCGAGGATGTTGTGGTGCTCCCGAACCACGAGCCCATGATCGTGGGGCGACAGGCGTTCATCGAGAACGAGAAGGCCGCACGCGAGGCGGGCATCGAGGTGGTTGCGATCGAATCCACGACGACGCATGTCTTCAGCGCGGGAGATCTCATACACGAGATCGGAACGTACGAAGTGACGCTTCGTGTTCCCGGACCGCCTTACCCGATCACGGACACCGGGAAGTATCTGGTCATCTGGGAGGCGCAGGACGACGAGACCCTCAGGATCAAACTGGAGATGTGGAACAACGACGCGCTGCCCGAGTACTGATACCAGGAGGCGCCTGCCGATGATCGAGACGGCTCGGGTCCGACTTCGTCCCTTCTCTTTGGCCGACGTTGACGACGTTTTTGCGTACGCGTCGGACGAGGAGTTCGCCAGATATCTCGACTATCCGAGGCCGTCTTCCGTCGAGGACGCGAGAGACTTCCTGCGCCGCGCGGTCGACGGAGAGATGGGTGCCAACCTCCTCGCCATCTGCCTGAGAACCGACCACCGCGCCATCGGCGCGGTGCAGCTTCAGCCGGAGTCTCCCAGCAGGGCCAGTCTTCACTACGAACTCTCACGGGACTACTGGGGCCGCGGACTTGCGACGGAGGCGGTGTCGGCGCTGCTCGAGTGGGGGCTGAGCGAGTACCCGGCGCTCGAGATCATCGAGGCGTCGACATCCATTGAGAATGCGCGTTCGCGCAGGCTTCTGGAGAAGCTCGGCTTCCTTGCCACGAGCTCCGGTTCCCACGAGGTAGTGTACGAGGCCACGCGCTCGCAGCTTCGCAGGTTCGACGTCTGAGCGGGCCCGGGCGACCGACCGGCCGCCTCTGATGCTGAAGTGCTCGACACAGCAGCGCGGCAGCAGAGCACGGAAGCCGGACACGAGCATCCAACAGCCCACGGAGTGACCATGGACATCCTGGGACTTCTCGACGAGATCAGGATCCTGGCCGCGAACGGCCTGAGGTACGCCGACAATGACTACGACCGCGCCCGCTACGCCCGTCTGAGAGAGCTCTCGGAGGAGCACTACGGTCAGCTGCTGGAGCTTCCGGCCGGTGAGGTGCGTGCGCGGCTCCGCGCAGAACTGGGTCACATCACGCCGAAGGTCGGCGCGGACGGGGCGATCTTCGATGAGTCGGGCAGGATCCTCCTGATGCTCCGGTCCGACAATCGGACCTGGTGTCTGCCCTGCGGCTGGGTCGATCCGGGCGAGAGCCCGGCGGAGACGGTCGTGCGGGAGGTGCGGGAGGAGACCGGCCTGCACGTCCGCCCGGAGCGACTGCTTGGGCTCTTCGCGAGGCCCGCGAGCGTTGAGGCCGGACCACACGGTGTGATATCGGTTCTGTTCCTCTGTGAAGTTGAGAGCGGTGTCCTGACCTGCTCCAGTGAGGGACTGGAGCTGCGTTACTGGGAGCTTGAAGACGTGCCGGAGTGGCACGCGCACCACGAGCTGATGGCCCGGGCCGCACGAGATGCGCGCGTCGGAGACGAACCATGAACGTTCTGAGCTCGATGCTCATTGCCGGAGGAGCTCTGGCGGCTTACGTCGTCGTGTTCGTGTGGTTCGCCCGGAAGGTGAGGAAGGGCGGCGGCGGCATGACCTCGGGCGTGCTCGGAGCGACGCACGAGATGCTGTCCGAGGAGCGCCGGCAGGCTGGGGAGGTGATCCTGCGCCGGAACGCCGGAGACAGGGAAGAGGAGGACGACTCAGGGGAGCCCGAGGACCGGACGAACGAACCTGGTCGATGAGCAGGAGGGAGCATTGGAACCGAAGAAGCTGGGAATCATCATCTGCAATCGCTATCGCCGCTGTGCCGGCGGCAAGTGCTTTCGCGCTCTACGCAACAGAGAGGGCGCGTTCAGCATCTACGCGAACGATGAGGTCGAGCTGGTCGGTTATACCACGTGCGATGGTTGTCCCGGCGGTAACGTCGAGTATGCCGGGGACGAGATGGTCGCCAACGGCGCCGAGGTGGTCCATCTGGCCACGGGGCTCGTCGTGGGCTATCCGCCCTGCCCGAACATCGAGGTGTTCAGACGCTTCCTTGAGGAACGACACGGCGTGAAGGTCGTCGTCGGCACCCACCCGATTCCGGAGAAGTACCTTTCGATGCACAGCTGTCTGGGCACCTGGAAGGCGGACTTCTGGAAGCCGCTGCTGGAACCGACG
>CAZQSB010000059.1:0-12192 GCA_964596015.1 uncultured bacterium
CGGCCAGGCAGTCCGACCCGCTGCACACCTCCTCGAAGAGCAGCTGCGCCTCGCGCTCGATCGGCCAGCGGCTCAGGATGATCGTGCCGCCGTCCTGCCGCCAGGGCAGCTCGCGCGCGCCGTCCCGGCCGACCAGCGCCGAGCGGTGCGGGTACGCCTCGGCCAGCTCGGCGAGCAGCGCCGCGCGGTGGCGATTGATGAACAGCTCCTGCAGCACCAGCACGTCGTAGCCGACCAGGTGCGGCGCCATGCGGGCCACGCGCTCGCTCTGCTGCGTGCTGGCCGCGAGCTCGGGCAGCAGCGCCGCGTTGAAGGTCAGGACGTCGAGGACGTGGTCCGGGGTGGGTTGGACGGGTTGGGCCCAGGCGGTCGCGAGCAGCGCCCATGGGGCCACGGCGGCTGCGAGGATCGCGGTGACGCGGCGCGGGCGCTGGGCCATCGGGAGGCCAGTGTACGCCCGGCGGTGCGGGAGCCGGGGCGCCGCTCCGATCCCGGGGGCGTCGGCCAGCTTCCGCGATCTCTCACCCGGCGCTGCTAGCGTGAAGCCGAGGTGATCGACATGCCACGAACCCTTCTCCTGTGGACCGTCCCCCTCATCCTGTTCGCTGCCGCTTGCGCGCCGGCGCCCACGGTGGTGCCCGCGCCCGACCCCGTGTTCTTCGCCGCCGAGCCGATCGACGTGGCCGGCACCGTCATCCAGGCGATCTCCACCTCGCAGGGCATCGATGACTCCACCGGCTGGATGATCACGCAGGCCGACACCATGGGCGGCTTCGTTCGCGCCGAGACCCAGGTCCGCGTGCCCGGCGGCTTCCTCCGAGCCGCGGCGACGCGCACCGAGTTCGTCAGCGTGGTGGTCGCGCCCGCGGGCGAGGGTCGGACGCAGGTGGTCGTCCAGTACACCGAGGGCGCCATCGACCTCGCGACGCGCATCATCGCGGAGCTGCGGGGGGCGTACGGGCTGAACTGAGACTCTGCTCGGGGCCTCTGCCGCGGGCCCCGACGCGTTAGGGCCCGCGGCCCATGGGCACCCCGATTCAGGGCTGACGTAACCGGCGCTGCCCGATGTTCCAGCGCATGACCCACCTCGCGCTCGCTGCTCTGTCGAGGCGGGGCAGGATCGGATCCCGTTCGACGGAGGGTCGAGTCCGGGTCAAGACCGGAACCCACCTCGCTCACACGCTCGGTCGCGGCGTGTAGTTCCTGCGAAGGTACGCCACCTCGAAGCCGGCGCGGAGCATGTTGCGCAGCGACGCGTTGGGTCGGTCCGGATCCTCGGCGCCGGTCTCGGTCACGAACCAACGGCACCCGAGGTCGATACCATCCTCGAGACGGCGAGCCAGCAGAGAACCCTGCGCCCCTCGGCGACGATGGGCCGGCACCGTGCTGCCCATGCCAAGCCAGGCGACATCGCCCATCACGTGCATGGCCCCCGTCGCGATCGCTTCTCGGCCGTCGTACGCAAGATAGGTGTGCCAGTCGGGCTTCCCGACCAGGCCACCGAACAGCGGCCCGAAGTCCTCCGGCATCTCGAAGCCACGCGCCGCCACGTCACCGAACGTGTCGACATCGTCCTGGGAGGCCGGCTCGACACGCGCAGGGTCCTGGAGGGCCGAGACCGGTCCATTCCCGCGCCACGTCTTCGCCCAAGCGCCGCCCGCGACGAGGTCGCGCTCGTCGAGCCAGCGCGTGAGTTCACTCGGACCCGCTGACTCGGCGATCTGCACGGCGAAGTCCTTCACGCCGATGCCACCGTACACGTCGAGCAACGCGTCGACGACGCCTTCGGTCGCGGGTGCGCCAACCCCGAGCCCGATGATGCGGTTGACCAAAGGGAAGGGTGCGCCAGCCATGGCCAGCGCCGTCGTCGGACCGAACGTCACGACTCGGATACCGAGCGCGTCCGCGGTCGCAGTCGGGGCGCTGTGGTAGAAGCTCGACCACGCTCTGGCCTCCGCAAACTCGACCATCTCGGCGACCTCGGCCGTGCTCAGGCCATGCCCGCTCCTCGTCATGCTCCCACCGGCCGCAGCTCCGAGCACACCTGGGACTCGGGATCGGCGAAACGGGTGCCGGCACGGCAAACGGCGTCACCAGCCGCGGCCGCGCGCTGCATACGGCCGAGGTGTGTCTCGTTACCCACGACGTGAACCATAGGGGAAGCCTCCTGGCCGAAGCGTACGAGATCGGCATCTTCGCACGCTTGACGAGACGCTGGCGCTGCTCGAGGCCACCACGACGGGCGGCGTCGCGCCCCGAACCAGACCCTCGAGCTCGACATCCGCGGCGGACGACGATCCCGACGAGTTCGACGCAGAAGCGGCCAGAGCGGCGGTCACGCGGCTGCTCGAAGCCGTGCCCTGATCGGTCGGGCGGAGGGCTGGGCCACCCCTGCGCGTTTCACACGCAAGTGACCCTGGCGTTTGTGCGTCGCTGTGCGTCCCTGCGTAACACCCGCGTACTGCTGGCGTAACGCATCGACGACTAACGTCGGCCAGACCGAAACACCGGATCGTCCACAGCGTGTTTCGAGAGGAGACGGAAATGGATCCCGCAACCTACGCCAAGCTGACGAACGTCACGAGGTACATCACCCCGGAGTTCGGGCCCGCAGCATTCGTCGAGCGTTTTCGCCTTGCCATCGTGATCGGGCTCGTGGCCGCCTCCGTCGCGGGGACCTCCGCCGCTCAGGTTCCACCCGGCCTCACCCACTACGAGGTTCCTGGCGAGAGCACCTTTCCCGAGGGCATCGCGTACGACGAAGAGAGCGGCGCGCTCTTCGTCAGTGGCGCCGTGTCGGGGGCCATCTACCGGATCGACGTCGCGACCGGCGAGGCCGAGGTGCTGGTCGCGGCAGGCTCCCGGCCCCCCTTGACGACGCTCGGTTTGGCCGTCGATGGAGACTTCCTGTGGGTCGCTGGTGGCGTCGCCGGGACCGTCGCCCGCTACGAGATCGCCACGGGCGCGCTCGACGTCACGTTCGAGACGGCTCCGGCCGATGCGGCCGCGATCAACGACCTCGTCATGTCCCCCGCCGGCGACATGTACGTCACCGACTCCTTCCGACCGATCCTCTTCCGCATCGCTGCCGGTAGCGACGAGATGGAGGCGTGGCTGGATTTCGACGGAAGCGTCTTCGCGTATCAAGAGGGCTTCAACGCCAACGGGATCGTGGCCACCGATGATGGGCGGTACATCATCGTCGTCTCGATGGACACCGGCGAGCTCTACCGCATCGATACGACGACCCGCGACGTCATCCAGATCGACGTCGCGGGAGAGCCCATTCTTGGCGGTGACGGGCTGTGGTTGGACGGGACGACGCTCTACGTCGCGCAGCAGGGTCCCGATCAGGTGACCGTCGTTGCGCTGAACGAAGACTATGGTGCCGGCTCCATCGATCGCATCATCGACGACGCGTCGTTCGCCAACATCGCGACGATCGTGTTCGTCGGTGAGGACCTCATCGTCGTGAACAGCCAACTGGATGCGACGGAGACGGGCGCCGAGCTGCCATTCACCCTCAGCGTGGTTCCTGGCGTGCGCTGACCGACGATGTCAACGATACGTGAAGCCGTGGCCTGCTCCCTCTCGGGGGGCGGGCCCCGGTCCTTGCGCGCGGAAGCTGGAGGACCGCGGAACCGGTCTTGGGCCAAGGCTGCGGGGACACGATGTTCACGCCTCCAGGATCGCCGCGACGGCATCTTCCAGAGACATCGCGCTGTCCGGTTCGAGGACGGCGTTGGACTCGCCGACCTTCAGACGGCTGCCCAGGGCCTCCATCAGCTCGTCCAGCTCGACACCCACATGGCGCCGCAACCGTTCGTAGGTGCGAGGATCCGCAAGCCACTCAGAACGCACGACGCCGAACAGCTCGGCCGCTCGGTCTATGTGGCCGCGAGCGAGGGACAGGTGAACGAAGGGAAGCAGCGCAATCAGCCTGTGAACCAATGAGAAGGTCGGCCAGGTGTGCCTCAGGCCCCGCTCCAGGTGCGCTCTGGCCGCCGAGAAGTCGCCGCGAAGGGTCGCCACGCGACCCAGGATCCATCTTGCATGACTGGTGGCACTCTCCATCCCGAGGTTCGCCGCCGAAGCCACTTGTTCGAGCGCGAACGCTTCCGCGCGTCGGAAGTCGCGAAGCTTGTAGGCCGCCATCGCGAGGTCATCCAAGATGAAGGGCTCGAATCTCTGGAAGTCGAGGTCGCGTGCGAGTCGCAGGCTCTTCTGCAACAGCGCGAACCCCTCCTCGGGGCTCCCATCGAGAACGAGCCGAACGCCGAGCTGCTGCTTGATGAAGGCAACGTGCACGAGGTCGCCCATTCGCTGGACCTCGACCATCGCGCTTTCGGCTAGGTGCCTGAAGTGCGTGGGATCGCCCGAGTCGTCCATCAAGACCATGAGGCACAGGAACTCTCCGATCTCGCGCCTGGCCCCCTGCGCTCGAGCCAGCTCGAGCCCCTCCCGGAGCATGTCGTCGATGCTGTCAGGGCGTTGGGCACCGAACCAGATGAACCCGACATGCATGGCGAGCGCCCTGAGGAAGCCCCGTGGCTCGCCTTCTGGCGTGAGCAGCGCCAACGCTCGCTCCACGTTCGCGGGCGCTTCGCCTGCGTCGAGCGAGAGCCATTGCGCGTACTCGGCCTGCTGAACGAGCGCATGGGCCAGCGCAGCACGATGCTCGGGATCGTCCCCGTGCAGCGCCGCGACGGCCTGAGCGAAGAACGCCGCTCCTTCCGGCACGCTGCTCTCGAAGAGATTGCCCAGTGCCAGACTCGACGCCGCGATCTCGTCCGCGCGCCCGCTCTCGATTGCCCAAGCCCATGCAGCTCGAACGTTCGGGAGCTCCGCCGACAGTGCCTTGAGCGTGCGTTTGCGCTCGAGGGTGCGCATGGCGTTCTCCCGCTCCCGCACCAGCCGCAAATGGTAGACGCCGTGCCTCTCCCTTACGCGTGCGAGTTCGTCAGGTTGCCTGGCGAACCGCTGCCGCGTGTACTGCAACATCAGCGGATGCTCCACGTAGCGTCCCGCGGGGGTGAACGACAGGAATGACTTGTCGATCAGGCTCGAAAGGAGCCGCAGGTCGGCGCCCGCGATCTCCGCGGCAGCCTCGCGGGTGAACCCTCCGTCACACACCGACAGCTTGCAGAGCGCGTCCCGCTCTCCGCTCGAGAGCAGCTCCCAGGAGTGGTCGAAGACGGCTTGCATGCTTCGGTGTCGCTCCGGTAGATCTCGGGCCGAAGACTGCAGGATGTCGATGCCTCGTTCGAGTTCCGTCGCGATGGCGTCGGGATCGAGCATGCGAAGCCATCTCCCCGCCATCTCGATGGCGAGCGGCAACCCGTGTACGAGTCGGCAGATCCGCATGATGGCTGACACGTTCGCTGCGTCCGGAGAGAAGCCGGAGTTGACGGCAGCGGCACTCTGAGCGAACAACCTCACCGCATCGCAGTGCTCTGCCTCGTGCTCCCCATCATCCGGAACGGGCAAGCTCGCCAGATCGAAGACGCGCTCTGCACGCACGTTCAGCCTCTCGCGCGAGGTCGCCAGGATCTTGACCCCGGCCGCGCTCTCCAGCAGGTCGCTGATCCACTGCAGACCCGCCAGGAGGTGCTCGAGGTTGTCGAGCACCAACAGAAGCTCCTTGGATCGGAGATGCTCGCGCAGCTGCTCCTCGGGGCTTCGCGCGCCGAAGAAGGAGAACCCGAGAACGTCTGCAACTGCGTACGCCATCAGTTCGGGAGAGACGACCGAATCGAAGCCCACGAAGAACACCCCGTGTTCGAACCCGTCGACCTGAGCGCGGGCGACTTCGACCGCCAGTCGTGTCTTGCCCATCCCGCCAGGACCCACAATCGTCACGAGACGGGCGGTGGGCTCGCCGAGCACCGCCGTCAGCTTCGCCCTGTCCGCATCACGACCGATGAACGCCGTCGGCTGCGCTGCGAGGTTGTGCTTCGGTCTGGGCTTCGGGTCGGCGTTCGTGGCGGTCGTCCCCGGTGGGGTGAACGCAAAAGGTTGGCCTCGTCGGATCGCGTCGCCGATCTCGGCGGTAGCGTGCTCGGGTTCGGTGCCGAGCTCCGTCTTCAGTGAGGCCGTGAACGAGTTGAACTCGTCAAGCGCCTTGGTTCTCTGGCCGCTCGCATGAAGCGCTCGAACGTAGCGCCTGAGCACTTCTTCGTCGAACGCGTCCGCGCGGTAGAGCCGCGCGAGGACCTCGCCGGCTTCGCGAAAGCGGTCAACGGCTTCGAACTCGGCCGACCAGTCGAGCAAGGACAGGCGCCACCGCTCATGACAGGCCTGCCGCTCGAGCTCGAGCCAACCCTCGAACTCCGGCGAACTCGGCAACCCGAGCCCGTCGAGCAGCGCACCTTCGTACAGCTCGGCAGCCGTGGCCAGCCGCTGCTCGGAGAGGGCTTGCTGGAACGCGTGAACATCGGTGTCGATCGACCACCGGAGGCGACGGGCGTCGGACTCGAACGCATTCGCGTACGGAAGCGCTCGGATGGTCGTGAGGATCCGTCGCAGGTTACGACGCGCTTCGTCCTCTGTCGAGTCGGGCCAGAAGAGGTACGTGAGTTCATCGCGCCGAACCCAGTCCCCCTTGTATGCCAGGAAGTACAGGAGCGCCGACGTCTTGCCGGCAGGAGGTTGCAGCCATCTGCCCTCGTGCCGAATAGCTGCTCTACCGAGCAGCTTTGCGTAGGTCGCCACAGCGCACTGTACGGTCTTGGCATCGTACGCGTGGCGCTCGGCGGGATGTCACGGAACCGCCGGAAGCGCACGAGCGTCGATCCGTCCTTCCCTGGCTCGTGTCGGGTCGACCCTTGATCGCTTGGGTAGACGCCCAGGCACCTGGACGGCGGCGACGAAGGCCGCGTCCGCGTGCGCTACCCAAGTGCCCTCGAACCCTCGCCCGCACCCCCCCTACATCGCCGAGAACGTCCGGATCGCGCCGCAGGGCGAGACGCTCGTGGTGCCGCAGGCGTACTACCCGACGGCGTCGACCGACCAGACGTTCCGCGTCGCGCGAGCGTCCCGGTGCCCGCATCCTCGATCTCCGGGACCGGCCCCGTCGAGCTCCCCGACGACTTCGACTTCGTGTGGCGCCTCGAGGAAGGCAGTAACCGGTTCACCAACGACGCGCTCATCGCGCCGTTCCAGGACTGGGGCGTCGACGGCCAGATCATCGAGCGCATGCCGTGACCTGACCCCGCGGGGCGGGCTCGGGGGGACGCGGCGAGCTCGCGCGCGACCCGACGTGTCGACGGTTCCCGCGTTTCGTCGACACGTCGGGTCGGGATGTCGATGGCGTCGACACAAGCTGACCTCATGGCAGGTCCGCTGCACACCGACGCACACCAAACCCTCCTGGCGTGCCGATGACCCCGACGCCTGCGCCCAGCGCACGGGCCAAACTGCGCAGCTGCTCCTGACCGGCCAACCCGGGCGAAGCCGTGTGACACTTGTGACCTTGTGGCCCACCCCGGATGGGCTAGGGTACCGGCATCCTGACTAGCGCGGACGATGGCGTCGTCCGGGCGTCATCGCCTCGGCACCGAGGCAGAAGGAGCCGCCGTGCATCGTCGTCCGCCCGTCGCCCTACCCTGGACCGTCGCATCGTTGCCGAGAGCCGCTTGGCTGCTCACCCTCGTTCTGCTGCTCGCCGCCTGCGGGGCACCGGCCACGCCACCCAGCCTGCAGCTGGCCCTCGGCAGCTCCTCCGTCGCCATCATTCGCGGCACGAGCGCGGACGTACAGGTCGACCTCACGCGCCTCGGCGGCGCCGCCGACGACGTCGGCCTGAGCCTCACCGGCCTCCCTGCGAACGTCACCGGCAGCTTCGCGCCTGCGACCCTGAGCGGCGGGGTGCTCACGAGCACGCTCACGCTCACCGTGGGCGCCGGGGCCAGCGAGGGCACGACCGCCCTCAACGTGGCGGCGAGCGGCGGTTCCCTGAGCGACGACGCCGCGCTCTCACTCGAGGTCACGAGCCTCACGGTCACGGGGCACGTGGAGGCGGCGCTCGCGCGGCCGTTGATCGGCGCCACGGTCGCCAGCCAGGGCGAGACCGCCTTCACGGACGGTACGGGCGCCTTCACGCTCACGGGACTCTCCGTCCCCTACGACGTGTCCGTCAGCTCGGCCGGTGGCGGCGGTGGCCTCCACGTCTTCGAGGGCATGACGTCACCCACGCCCCTGCTGAGGCCGACGTTCGCCTCGCTCGACCCGCCCGTCATGGGCTTCGCCACCACGATCAGCGGAACGCTCATCGACGGCGCCGTCGGCGTGGACGAGGCCGCCATCGTGTGCATCGAGGGGCTGGCGGTCGCCGTGTACGGCTGCGACATCTTGCTCGAGTCGGAGACCGGCTTCTCGATCGCGGCCGAGTGGTTCGACGGCGCGATCGCCGCCACGCGCCTCCACGCACTGCACTTCGAGATCGACGCGGACAGTCTCCCCGTCGCCTACCTCGGCTACGAGACCATCGAGCTCAACCTGAGCGACGGCGTCGCTGCCCTCGCGGACCTCGACTTCGACCCCGTGGACGCCGCCACGCTCAGCGGCACGACCGCCCACCCGGCGTCGCTGCCCGACACCGCGCTCATCGTGCATGCCCGCTTCGGGCCGAACCTCAGCATGCCGCTCATCCAGTCCATGGATCCCGCCGACGACTTCGCGTTGCTCGTGCCGGACCTGCCCGGCATCGGCTACGACCTCCTGTTCCTCGCCGACGGTCCGGACGACGTGGTGTACACATGGAAGCGCGACGTCGGGCTGGTCGCCGGCGATCTCGCCGTGAACGCGCCCGCTCAACCCGTGGCGCCCGCCGACGGCGAGCTCGGGGTGGACCTCACGACGTCGTTCGAGACGACATCGACCGGCGGCGCCCGCACCTACCTCTGGGTTCCCGACGTCGACGGGCCGCTCGTCGCGCTGACGACCACGCGGACCGCCGTCACGATCCCGGATCCGGCGATCGGCGGGTTCGCGTTCCCCGCCGGCCTCGGCTACGCCTGGGCGATCCTCGGCCACGGTGACGGCGACGTCGACGAGGCCGCGGCAGGCGGCTTAGCGGACATCTTCCCCATCCAGTACACGATCAGCGGCCAGGGCGGACCGGGCTTCGACGCGGACCGGACCTTCAGCTCCCCCGCCAACAGTCGCGACTTCACCTTCGAGCCCTAGGTTTCGATCATCGGCGGCGGCCGGCATGCCCGCCATGAGGGGCACCGGCCGCCGCCACCGGTGATCCGCACACGCACCGCTCCGCCTCGGTGCCCGGTGGACGGCTGCCGTCGCGGCACCGTCGCCTCGGAGTTGACCGTCCCAGGCACCCACGCGTAGACTGCGCGTCCGGTGGGCACGGGTCGTTAGCTCAACTGGCAGAGCAGCTGACTCTTAATCAGCGGGTTGTAGGTTCGAGTCCTACACGACCCACCATCAGGAACGGCGTTCTAGACGCGCGAGTCGCCCCTCGGCCCTAGGCCGAGGGGCGACTATTCCGTTGTTCGGAGCTACCGCGGAGCTACCTCGTGGTGGATCCAGCGGTGATCGCAAGCCGCCACGCGAGTGTTGCTCCTCACTCACCCTTCGCCATCCAGCGAGGATCCTGCACGGAGGCATGTCGCCAGCGTCAAGATCGTGTTGTCAAGGCGGCGCTTCCGGACTTCCTCGCTCTTGTTCGCGTGATGCAGGGCACGTTGCGGCCATCGGCCGCATGCTGCTCGGTCCACTTCCGCAACGTCGATACTCACGCCTAAGTCCTTGCGCTCTCACCGGGCGGCTTCTCGCTCGTCGACGCTAGGCGTACGGCCTCCGCGGATCTGAGGGGGGTACGGCGGTCGAGTTCTCGACACGCGGACTTCAAGCGATTAGGTGGCCAGCGGAAGAAGGGGCGCTCCCCTCTTCGGTTTCCACCGAAGCCTTCAACACTCCCTGGCCTAGCCCCACGTGACACAAGCAGGTTGACCGGCCACGACCACGATGCTAACCTTGTCTCACCTAGCGAACCGTCGGTCCACTATGTGGAACGCCGTGAGATGGAGGGCACCATGCGTAACGTGGCGTGGAAGGGGATCTACACCGTTCTCGTGACCCCCTTTCGTGACGACCTCTCTCTGGACCTGGACAGCCTCAAACGCCAGGTTGACTTCTGCGTTGATTGCGGCGTCCACGGCATCGTCTCTCCTATCGTGGCAAGTGAGTTCTTCACCCTCACCGACGAGGAGCGCATCTCCGTCATCAAGACGGTTGCGGAGCAGGTTGCGGGTCGCGTCCCGTACGTCGCGGGAACCGCCGGAGCCAGTACACAACACGCTGTTCTGCTGTCCCGGTTGGCCCGCGATCTTGGTGCCGACGCGTTGGTTGCAATGCCACCTTACTGCGCAGAAACCCCGATGGCGTACATGCTCGACTACTTTGCTGCAATCAGCGATGCCACGGACCTGCCGATCATGATCCAGAATCCCCTTCCGCCACTCGGTTCACCGCTCGATGCCGACAGCATTGTGCATCTGGCCAAGGCTGGGCGAACGGTGCGTGCCGTGAAGGAGGAGACCAAGCCGAACCCGCAGTCCGTTGGTGCCCTCTTGGGTGCCGCGAACCGAGCTGGAGTGGATCTAGCAGTACTTGGCGCTTCCGCCGGAATCCACTTCTTGAACGAGCTTGAGCGCGGAGCACACGGTTCGATGCCAGCGTGCGAGTTCGCCGAGGTGGCGGTTCGCGTCTACGAGCTCTTCATGGAGGGAGAGATCGACGCAGCCCATGACGTGTTCGCAGCGCTTGAGCCGGCGCTGGTCATGGAGCACATCTACTTCACCACCTTCATGAAGACCGTGTTGAAGCGTAGGGGTGTGATCAGTTCGACCGCAGTGAGAACTGGTGAACCACAACTTGACACCGTCGACATGAAGATGCTCGATCGAATCATGTCACGCCTTGAGCCGCACTTCACGTGGAACGCCACCTGACCAGCAGATCAAGATGTGAGGTTCTAGGCCCATGCCCACAAGCCTTCAGCGTGCAATAAGCATTCTCCACGCCCTGCGTGAGCACGGTCCGCTTGCGCTGTCGGACTTGTCCCGCGCAACTGGCCTGCCGAAGGCCACGACACACCGCCTGGTCTCACTACTCGAAGCCGAACGTTTCATCAGTCGAAGCAGCCAAAACCGGTACCGCCTCGGAGCGGCGCTACTGCCGCTCGCTTCGGCGGCGGTAAGCCACATGGAGCTTCGCGGCATGGCGCACCCGTACCTGAGCAGACTCCGGGACGTCGTGGAGGAGACTGTGCACCTCGGCGTGCTGTCAGGCACGAACGTAGTCTATGTTGACAAGATTCCTGCTCCACACATGATCCAGATGAAGTCAAGCGTCGGGTCTGCTGTTCCTGCCCACGTCGGTGCGCTTGGCAAGTCTCTGTTGGCGCACCTGCCCCCAGCAGATCTTGACGACATCGTCAAGCGCATCGACTTCTCCCCTCAAGGCCCCAAGTCGATCACTTCGCCAACGGAGCTAGTGCGGCAGTTGGATCTCGTGCGAGCCTCAGGCTTCGCTGTCGACGACGAGGAAACCGAGGTTGGTGTCCGGTGTGTCGGGGCGGTTGTACGCGACCACGATGGCGCAGCGGTGGCAGCCGTCAGTATCTCCGGCCCAACCAGCCGCATCGCGCAGGAGCGCCTCACCGACCTCGTGGAATGCCTGCTTGAGGTGACGAACGCGATCTCCGTCGCGATGGGGTTCGACGAAGTGAAGGAAATCGCCGCCGTCGAGAACCTGGGGGCCGCGGCCGCCGGAGAGCAGCACGCCGCCGTCCATGGACAAGCCGTTGGGGCCCGTGTCGTCAACGGCGACGGTCGGTTGGTTGCCGCTGCCGATGAAAGGCAGCCAGACGCATGACGAGCCGCTCCACGTCATCGAGTCCTTCTGACAGGCTGTTCCTGTTCGGTGTCACCGCGCTGCCCTTCGCCATCATTGGCGCAATATTGCTGTACCCGTTGGGATATGCCCTCTACAACAGCTTCTTCGTGCTGAACATCTACAGGCCGTCTGCCGCTCTGTTTGTCGGATTGGAGAACTACCGAGATCTGTTCTTGGACACGCGCTTCTGGGCATCAATGAGCGTCACAGCCAGGTTCACGATTGCGATAACTGTGATGTCAGTTGGGCTGGGCTTAGTCCTTGCGGTGGCTCTGA
>CAZQSB010000060.1:0-7251 GCA_964596015.1 uncultured bacterium
GCCCGGGAGCGAGCCGGTTCCGGAGGGCGTTCGGGAGACGGAGGCTATGCTCGAGGCCGCGCGGGCGCTCATGGACGCCGGGCGCCACGATGAGGCGGCGGCGGTCCTCCGCGCCGTCGTCGAGCACGACCCGTCGAGCGTCGAGGCGCACCTGCTCCTGCTCCGCTCGGTGGGCGAGCTGGCCGGGCGCGGCTACGACGAGAGGATCGCCGGGGACACCGACCTCCGGACCAACCTCGCGCTCGAGATGATGGAGGTGGCCGACCGCGCCGTCGAGCTGGCGCCCGACAACATGGAGGTGCGCCTGACGCGAGGCGCTCTGGCCGTCGAGCTCCCGTTCTTCGTGAACGCGCTCGACCGCGGCGTTCAGGACCTCGAGCGCGTCATCGAGAGCGACGCGCCCGAGGCGCTCAAGGCGGAGGCCCGGTACTATCTCGGCAGGGCGTTCGAGAAGAGGGCCCTCTCGACGTGGCTCGAGGTCATCTCGGAGCATCCGAACACGGCCGCGGCCGACCGCGTGCTCGAGGCCATGCGGCCGCCCGTGTCCCACATCGATGCCGGGAGCCTGGTCCGGCCCGCCGTCGTCGTCGAGTTCGTGCTCGGCTTCCGGGACGAGCTGCCGCCCCAGACCGCCGTCTGGATCGAGAGCGCGGCGGGGGAGTACGTCGCGACGCTCTATGTCTCCGGATTCAGCGGCCACGCGCGCGGGGAGCAGGTGAACCTGCCGGTGTGGGCCGGGACCTCCGGGTTCGAGGGGATCGACGCCGTCACCGCCGCGAGCATCGACGCCGGTCACCACATCGTCACGTGGGACCTGACCGACGCAGGTGGAGACCCCGTGCCGGACGGTGACTACGTGGCCCGGATCGAGGTGAAGTACTGGCCGAGCATGGAAGGCGACCTGGCTGAGGCGCCGTTCACATTCGGCGCGGAGCCGGCCCGGTCCCTCGCCGCTGAGAGCCGGCTCATTCCGTATCTGGAGGTCAGGACCCTGCCGTAGGGGCGAACTACCCATCGGCCACGCCGCAGGGTGCCTGCTCGGGTGCGCTTCACGTCCGGACGTCCGCTGCCCTCTTGAGGAATGCTCAGGGTCGCGCACGGCCTTCCTTTTCCCTTGCACGATACCTTCCTGTCTGGTAGATTCTCTAGCTTGCGCCACTTGCAGGCCCGGAGCGAGACATCTCGCCGGGGAGGGGGTCTTTCTGTGCCTTCCCGCGCTGGGATCGCGCTCGGGTCCGCGGTTCCGCATACCCTCTCGCCGCGCGTCACGGTGTGGGCGCCGGCACGCGGAACGGGGACGGAGGAAGCGAGGCAGCGATGTTCGACCAGCTCTCCCAGAGGCTCCAGGACGCGTTCAAGACGCTGACCGGACGAGGGAAGCTGACGGAAGCGAACATCGACGACGCCCTCCGCGAGGTGCGACGCGCGCTCCTTGAAGCGGATGTCAACTTCAAGGTGGCGCGGTCCTTCATCGAGGACGTCAAGTCGCGCGCCGTGGGCGAGGACGTGCTTCGCAGTCTGACGCCCGGGCAGCAGGTGGTGAAGATCGTCCACGAGGAGCTCATCCGGCTCCTGGGCGGCAGAACGGACGTCTTCCGCGTTCCCTCCGGAGCGCCCGCGGTCATCATGGTCGTGGGGCTTCAGGGCTCCGGCAAGACGACGTTCTGCGCGAAGTTCGCCCGCTTCCTCAGGAAGCGCGGCAAGAGCCCGCTCCTGGCCGCGGTCGACACGTACCGGCCGGCGGCCCAGGACCAGCTCGAGGTGCTCGGGAAGGAACTCGGCGTCCCCGTCCATCGAGGGACGAGCGGCGAGGACCCCGTGGCGATCGCGTCCGGCGCGGTCGGGAAGGCGCGGTCGGAAGAGGCCGACATCGTCATCCTCGACACGGCCGGTCGGCTCCACGTCGACTCGGACATGATGAACGAGCTGGAGCGGATCCGCGAGGCGACCGAGCCTCAGGAGATCCTCCTCGTGCTCGACAGCATGACCGGGCAGGACGCGGTGAACGTGGCGAGCGAGTTCGTGGACCGGCTCGACTTCACCGGAGCGGTCCTGACCAAGCTCGACGGCGACACGAGAGGCGGCGCGGCGGTATCGCTGCGGGCCGTCACCGGGAAGCCGATCAGGTTCGCCGGCGTGGGAGAGAAGCTCGACGCGCTCGAGCAGTTCCACCCCGACCGAATGGCGTCGCGGATCCTCGGGATGGGCGACGTTCTGACACTGGTCGAACGGGCGCAGGAGGCGGCCGATCTCGACACGGCCGCGAAGCTCGAGGAGAAGCTCCGGAAGCAGTCGTTCACGCTGGAGGACTTCCTCGACCAGCTGCAGGCGCTCAAGAAGATGGGGCCTCTCGAGCAGGTGCTGGGGATGCTCCCGGGCGCGAACAAGCTCGGCAAGGTCGCGGTGGACGAGAGGGCGTTCGGGAGGGTCGAGGCCGTCATCAACTCGATGACCCTGGAGGAGAGAAGGAACCCGGGCGTCATCGACGGAAGCAGGCGGAAACGCATCGCGCGCGGCAGCGGAACGAGCGTGCAGGACGTCAACCGGCTGCTCAAGCAGTTCGAACAGATGAAGAAGATGATGAAACAGTTCGGGAAGCTGGGGAAGCAGGGACGGCTCCCCATGATGAACCCCTTCGGGGGCTAGGAGCCGGCGGCCCCGGCCGACCACCGGGAAGGAACTCGAGGAGGTAAGCACTTTGGCGGTACGGATCAGGCTTCAGCGCAAGGGCGCGAAGCACATGGCTTTCTACAGAGTCGTCGTCGCCGACCAGCGCAAGCAGCGCGACGGTCGGTTCGTCGAGCAGCTCGGGTACTACGATCCCCTCAAGGAGCCGGCCGACATCAGAATCGACGCCGAGAAGGCGATCGAGTGGCTCGCGAAGGGCGCGCAGCCGAGCGAGACCGTGAGGGCGCTCTTTCGGAGCATCGGCGTCCTCCAGATGTGGCACGAGATGCGTGAGGGGAAGACGTTCGACGAGGTGAAGCACATCGAGGACGAGGCGCGCGCCCGGGCCGAGGCGAAGATGGCCATGGCCAGGCGGAAGCGCGAGGAAACGAAGAAGGCCAAGGCCGAGAAGAAGGACGAGAAGGCCGAGGAAGAGAAGACGGAGGCGCCCGCGGAGGAGCCGGCCGAGGAGAAGGCCGAGGCCGCCTCTGAGGAGCCGGCCGAGGAGAAGGCCGAAGCCACCGCGGAAGAGCCGGCAGAGGAGAAGACCGAGGCCGCCGCTGAGAAGCCGGCGGAAAGCGGCGGGGCCGAGGAGGCGCCCGCCGAGGAGACAGCCGACGAGTCCGCCGGGGGGACGGACGAGGACAAGAAGGAGGGAAAGGAGGCTGGGGAGCAGGAGGACTCAGAACCCGAGTCCGTACCGGAGACGACAGAGAAGGACGAGGGGACCGAAGAGGAGGAGAAGCCGGAGTCCTAGGGTGTTCACAGGACCCCGGCACACGCGCGCCAGGCGGGCGCGGCCTCCCGGAAAGGTAAGAGGCTATGTTCGGGGACGAGACCAAGACTGCCGACCGCACCGAGCAGGCCCTTCAGGAGCTGGTGGAGTACGTTGCGCGAGGGCTGGTCACCAAGCCGGATGACGTCAACGTGACCCAGTCCCAGAAGGGCGAGATGATCGTCTACGAGGTCCGTGTTGCGGACGACGACAAGGGACGCGTCATCGGGAAGAACGGTCGGACCGCCAAGGCGATGCGCGCCATCATCGGCGCCGCGGCGACCAAGGCCGACAAGAAGGCAACGGTCGAGATCATCGACTGACGGAGTGTTCGACATCGACAGGTGGATCGAAGCCGGAACCATCACGCGGGCGCACGGCATCCGCGGAGATGTCATCGTCGACCTGAAGCCGGACCTCATGTCGTGTCTCGGCGAGCGTCTCGTTCTGAGAACGGTCGCCCCGGGCGGCGATGAGTCCACGCTTGAGATCGAGCGTGTCCGCGACCACAGCGGGCGCGTGCTGATGAAGTTCGCCGCCATCGACTCCCGGACCGACGCGGAGCGGCTCCGGGGAGTCAGGCTCTGGCTCGACCGCGAGGACATCGGCCCGCTGGGTGAGGACTGCTGGTTCGTCCAGGACCTCATCGGGATCGAGGTGTTCTCCGAGGAGGGTGAGAGGCTCGGACGGCTCGTGAACGTGATGCCCCAGCCGGCGAACGACATCTATGTGGTCCGGGATGAGTCGGACAGTGAGATCCTGCTGCCGGCCATCGAGCAGGTCATCCGGACGGTCGACGTCGAGGGCGGGAAGATGGTGGTGCATCTGATGAAGGGACTCAGGCAGGAGGACCGGTGAGGATAGACGTTCTCACGCTCTTTCCTGAGATACTCGACGGGCCGCTGTCCGAGAGCATCATCAAACAGGCGCGCGAGCGCGGGCTTCTGGACATCGTCGTCACGGACATCAGGGATTACGCGACCGACAAGCACCGCACCGCCGACGACTACCCGTACGGCGGCGGAAGCGGGATGGTGATGAAACCCGAGCCCATCTTCGAGGCCGCCGACGCGCTCGGACTCTCGAAAGCGGAGAACGACACCGCCGTCGTTCTCGTCTCGGCCCGGGGGGAGGTGTTCGACCAGGACATCGCCAGAGAGCTCGCCGGAAGGTCCCGGCTCGGGCTCATCTGCGGACGGTACAAGGGAGTCGACGAGCGCGTGACCGCGCTCGCGACGCACGAACTCTCGATCGGGGACTACGTCATCACCGGGGGAGAGCTCGCGGCCGCGGTCATCATCGACGCGGTCGCCCGACTGGTGCCGGGCGTTCTCGGGGACATCGAGTCGGCCGAGACCGACTCGTTCTTCGACGGACTTCTCGGACCGCCGTCGTACACACGCCCCGAATCGTATCGGGGAATGGACGTTCCGGACGTCCTCGTGTCGGGCCACCACGAGCACATCCGGCGATGGAGAAGGACCGAGGCGCTCCGGGCGACGCTGAGACGGAGGCCGGACCTCCTCGACACGGCCGAGCTCAGCGAGGAGGATCGAGAGATCCTCGAAGAGATCGGACGCGAGACGGAAAGCGAATAGCGCGAGGCATCACGCAGGGGGACAGCATGCACGAGAGAGTCAAAGAGATCGAGAAGAGGAACACGCGCGACAAGACGCTCGAGTTCGGCATCGGCGACACGGTGCGTGTCGACGTCCGGATCAGGGAAGGCGAGAAGGAGCGGACCCAGGCGTTCGAGGGCACCGTCATCGCGCGTCAGGGACGGGGACCCAACGAGACGTTCACTGTCCGGCGCGTGACGCAGGGCATCGGTGTCGAGAGGATCTTCCCCGTCTCGTCGCCGAACGTGCAGGCCGTTCACGTGACGCGTCACGGGAAGGCCCGGCGCGCGAAGCTCTACTACCTGAGGAAGAGGACCGGCAAGGCGGCGAAGACGAAGGCCCGCGACATCAGGTAGCGCCGCAGAGCAGGCCTCCCGAGCGGGGGCCGTGCGGTTCCCCTTCAACGAGGCCCGGCAGTTCGACCGGCCCGGGCGGACGCAACCGTCCGTCCGGGTCCCCGTTCCACATCCCCTCCCGGAAGGCGCAGCGCCCGCGATGGCTTCACGGAAGACGACAGAACGGCCGGGGCTCGCTCCGGAACGCGACGGTCCCGGGTACGAGACCTCCGCGGAGCGCGTGGACGAGCGGCGTCCCGCAGCCGGCGCCGCTGACTTGCCCGACATCGCCCGCATGACCATCATGGAGATCAGGGAGTACGTGGCCGCCGCCCGGGTCGACCCGGGTGACGGCGTGTGGGAGGCGCTGCTCGGCGACTCCCGTGCTGGAGTGCGCTCGATCATCGAAGTGGAGCTCAGGAGGCGCGCGCGGATGTCGAAGGAGAGGGCGCGGCTTGCAGCGCTCAGGAAGCACGAGCGCGAGCTGTGGGACAACGGCTCGGTGCGCGTAGCCGGGTTGGACGAAGCCGGGTGCGGCCCGCTGGCCGGACCGGTCGTAGCGGCCGCGGTCGTGCTGGACGACGGCGACATCGAGGGCGTCAATGACTCGAAGAAGCTCACGCCGGAGCGACGTGAGGAGCTCTTCGACGTCATCATGGAGCGCGCCGTCGACGTCGGCGTCGGCCGCGTCTCGCACGAGACGATCGACCGCATCAACATCCTCGAGGCGGCACGGGAGGCGATGCGCCGCGCCCTGGCGGAGCTCGACACGCAGCCCGACCACGCGCTGATAGACGGCCGCGAGCTTCCGGGAATCACCTGTCCCCAGACGGCCATTCCGGGCGGGGATGAGCTCTCGGCCCCGATCGCTGCGGCCAGCATCATCGCCAAGGTCACTCGCGACCGCGAGATGGTCGAACTGGACGCCGAATATCCCGGCTACGGCTTCGCGAAGCACAAGGGCTACACGACGGCTGAACACCTGGCGGCGATCACGAAGCTCGGTCCCTGCGGCATCCACCGCGTGTCGTTCGAGATCGTCAGGGAGGCCGCCGGCGGCTTCTCGCCGGCCTACGTCAGGTTCCGGCGTCTCCTGACCTCGGCGACCATGAAGTCCGAACTGAGGTCGATCGCGAAGGCCATCAAGGAAGTGGCGGGAGACCTCTCGGAGTACGAGCTCTCGAGGCTCCGGGCCCTGTACAAGAGGACCTACCTCAGGCTCGGCGCCGGGTTCGACACGAAGCGCTGGTAGGAGCGACGTACCGGCGCGAGTTCCCCCCTCAGAACAACCCCCTCGGACCATCCATCCATGAACACCACCGAGATCGGACGGCTCGGCGAGCTGGTCGCAGCCGCGTATCTCCGCATGCGGGGGCTCGCGGTGCTCGAGCGGCGCTACCGCGCCCTGGGCGCCGAGGTCGACATCGTGGCGCGGGACCGCGGCACGATCGTCTTCGTCGAGGTCAAGCTCCGCGGGAGCGGCGCGAAGGCGCCGGGCCGCGCGTCCGTCGACGGGAGGAAGCGCGGCCGTATAGCCCGCGCGGCGCTGGCGTATCTCGACGAACGGTCGCGGTCCTGGAGCCGGGTGCGGTTCGACGTCGTTGAGATCCGGATGACCGCGCGCGGCATGGCGCTCACCCACCTCGAGGATGCGTTCCGTCCGGAGCGCCGCGGGGGGAGGTGGCCGTCATGCTGGCGACGGTCCTGACGGGCGCCGTGCACGGCATCGCCGGGTACCTGGTCCGCGCCGAGGCGGACGTGGCCGGAGGGTTGCCCTCCTTCGCCGTGGTCGGTCTGGGCGACAGCGCCGTCAGAGAAGGGCGCGACCGCGTGGCGTCGGCCATACGGAACGCGG
>CAZQSB010000060.1:7261-12065 GCA_964596015.1 uncultured bacterium
GCCCGACCGCATCACCGTCAACCTCGCCCCGGCCGACGTGCCGAAGCGCGGCGCGTCGTTCGACCTGCCCGTCGCCGTCGGCGTGCTCGTGGCGACCGGCCAGGTCGACGGCGGGAACCTCGATCGCGTGGCGTTCATGGGCGAACTCGCTCTCGACGGCTCGACGCGCGGCGTGCGGGGCGTGCTGCCCGTCGCCGCGGCGCTGGCGAAGTCGGGCGTTCGGACGCTCGTCGTGCCCCGGGAGAACGCCCGCGAGGCGGACGCCGTCCAAGGGCTTCGCGTGCTCGCGGCCGGGAGCCTCCGGCGGGCCGCGGAGGTGCTCGCAGGTGGAGCCCCCGACGCTCCGGCGGCCACCCGACGAGGGGAAGAAGAGACGTCGGAGCCTCATGACCTGTCCGACGTCCGGGGACAGGCCACGGTGAAGCGCGCGCTCGAGGTGGCGGCGGCCGGCGGGCACAACCTCCTCCTCGTCGGCCCGCCCGGCGTCGGAAAGACGATGCTCGCCAGACGTCTTCCCGGCATTCTCCCGCCGCCCGCGCCGGACGAGGCGCTCGTCGCGACGACCATCCACAGTGTGGCGGGGCGGCTTGCGCCCGGAGGCGGTCTTCTGAAGCGGCGTCCGTTCCGTGCCCCGCACCACACGGCCTCGTCGGCGGCGCTCACCGGAGGCGGTCGTCCGCCGGTGCCCGGCGAGATCAGTCTCGCTCACGCCGGCGTCCTCTTCCTCGACGAGCTGCCGGAGTTCCGCCGCGACGCGCTCGAGGCGCTCCGGCAGCCGCTCGAGGAGGGGACCGTCACGGTGACGCGCGCCATGTGTTCGGCGACCTTTCCGGCGTCGGTCCTCCTGGTCGCGAGCATGAACCCGTGTCCGTGCGGCTATCTCGGAGACTCGTCGCGCCCTTGCCGCTGCACGCCCGGCGCGGTGAGGCGCTATCTGGGCCGGGTGTCGGGACCGCTGCTCGACCGCATCGACGTCCAGGTGAGGGTCGGGCGCCCGCGCTTCGACGAACTGGCCGGCGACGCGGCGGGCGAGCCGTCGTCTCTCGTCGCCGGTCGCGTGCTCGCTGCGCGCCGGGTTCAGGACGAGAGGAACGGGGCGGGGGTGACGAACTCGCGGATCCCCGCGGGCTCGCTCAGAAGGAGGGCGGGCCTCGCGGCCGACGCGCTCGCCATCGTGAAGAGCGCGGTCGAGACGCTCGGGCTTTCGGCCAGGGCCTATGCCAGGATCCTCAGGATCGCCCGGACCATCGCCGACCTCGACGGCGCGGAGGCGGTGAGCGCGGCTCATGTCCGCGAGGCCGTGCAGTTCAGGGCCCTCGACCTGGAGGCCCGTTCCTTCGGGGAATAGGGCGCCCACGACCACCTGTCGCCGAAGCGCGAGGCAGCGCCCGGGCACCGGGCGCCGGGCAAGCGGCGGAGTGTTACGCTGAGACTGGAAGAGTTCATGCTAATCGTGTATAATGGTGCAGTAGAGCACGATGCAACTTCAGAAGAGGGGGCTTCCATGCCGCGCGCAGACCGCTCCGTCCTTTTGGCGCTTGTGTGCCTCGTTTCGGCGCTTCTTCTCGTTCCGGCGTCGGCCGCGGCGCAGGACCGCGTCGATGCCGAGATCGAGGAGATCGAGCGCACGATCGAAGAGAACGGCTACAACTGGACACCCAAGCGCAACTGGACGTCAGAGCTCAGTGAGGAAGAGCGGCAGGCTCTTCTTGGGCTCGAGATGCCCGCCGAGCTCGAGCGGCGGTTCGATGCGCTCGACCGGGACGACTTCCCGATCATGCGCGACCTGCCCGACAGCTTCAGCTGGAGGAGCCTGGGCGGCGTGACGCCCGTCAAGAACCAGGCGAGCTGCGGGAGCTGCTGGGACTTCAGCGGCATCGCGGCCCTCGAGTCCGCCATCCTCATCAACACCGGCGAGACGCTCGACCTCTCCGAACAGGAGATTCTGTCCTGCGAGACGCCGGGAGACGGCTGCAGCGGCGGGTGGCACTCCTGGGTCTGGAACTACGCGCGAGACAACGGCGTCGCTCTCGAGTCCTGCATGCCGTACGAGGCCGACGACACGGTGCCCTGTTCAGCGGGGTCGTGCACGAAGCACGCAACCTGCAAGCGTTGGATCGACATACCGAACGACCCCGACGCCATCAAGACCGCCATCCTGACAGGGCCCGTGTCGACGTCCTTCACGGTCTACAGCGACTTCTACTCCTACGGTTCCGGCTGCTACGAGAACCCCGGCGATGACCCGATCAACCACGGCGTCATCATCGTCGGCTGGGACGACAACAAGTGCGGTTCCGGCGACGGCGCGTGGCTGTGCAAAAACAGCTGGGACACAGACTTCGGCGACCTCGGCGGCTACTTCTGGATCAAGTACGGAAGCTGCAACGTCGGAACCGGCACGCAGCTCGTCTACTACTACGCCGGCGACGAGGTCGTCTACGAGGGCCACAGCATCACCGGCGACCTGCGCGGCGACAGCGACGGATGCGCGGACCCCGGCGAGTCGGTCAGCATGACCGTGACGCTCGAGAACGGCATCCTCTCGGACGCCAAGACGAACGTCGCCGCCACGCTGTCGACAATGAGCCCTTACGTCACGGTCACGCAGAGCTCGTCATCGTTCGGGAACATGGGCTCGAACTCCACATCGACCGGGAGCCCAGCCTACGAGTTCGACGTCGACCAGTTCGCTCCGGTGGGGGAGAGCGTCGAGTTCGTTCTCTCGATCACGGCCTCGGGCTACGCCGTCACCGACACGTTCGATCTCATCCTCGGCCCCGTCCCGATCCTGCTCGTCGACGACGATGAGGGGACCTCGACCGACCTCTACCTCGAGGCCGCCATCCAGCGGAACGGGTATCTCTACAGGAAGTGGAACGAGGAGGAGCAGGGCTTCGTGCCGCTCTCAGAGATGGAGCGATACACGGTGGTCGTCTGGAACAACGGATGGAACGGCTACCTCGGGTCGACGAACCGCTCCGACATCTCGAGCTTCCTCGACAACGGCGGCAACATGCTCATCAGCGGCGAGGACATCGGCTGGTGGCTCAACTACGAGGGCTACTCGTCGCTCATCCAGTTCTACAACGACTACCTCCACGCGGACTACGTCCTGGACGATTCCGGTTTCCGGAACCTGGACGGGGTCTCGGGCGATCCCATAGGCGATGGGCTCTCGTTCACACTGAACGGCCCGGGCAGCGCCATGAACCAGGAGTATCCGAGCGAGATCGAGCCCAGGTCCGGCGCGACCGGCATCGTCGAGTACTCGCCGGGCGCCGAGGGTGCGCTCCGCTACAGCGGCGGCCATCGACTGGTCTACTACGCGTTCGGTCTTGAGGGCGTCACGGGTGCCGCCATGCAGGATACGCTGATGCGACGGTCGCTCGAGTGGCTCGCCGACGGCGCATGGCCGGACACCGAGCAGCCACAGGTCGCTCTGACCGCGCCGAACGGGGGCGGAGAGTACCTGGTCGGCGACGTCGTCGAGGTCACGTGGAACGCGTCCGACAACATCGGCGTGACCTCGATCGACATACTCCGCTCGTACGACGGCGGCGCGACCTTCCCTGAGGAGGTCGCGACGGGCGAGGCGAACGACGGGTCCTTCATGTGGACCGTCCCGGACAGCGCGAACACGACGTCGCGCGTCCGCATCATCGCCCGCGACGCGGCGGGCCTCGCGTGGTACGACGATTCCGACTGGGACTTCGCGACGGAGACCGACACCGGCATCGACGGGGTGGAGCCGCGCTTCGCCCTCTTCCAGAACGTGCCGAACCCGTTCAGCCCGGCGACCCGGATCGTCTACTCCATTCCGTCTCCCGCACACGTCACGCTCGACATCTACGACGTGTCTGGGCGCCGCGTGGCGCGCCTCGTCGACGACGAGCAGACCGCCGGCGAGCATCGTGTCGCGTGGGACGGCCGCACGACGGAGGGCGAACGCGCCGCCTCGGGCGTCTACTTCTACCGCCTGAGAGCGAACGGGAGCGAGGTCGACAGGAGGATGATCCTCATCAGGTAGGGGACGTTCTCGCTGAAAACGCGCTGCAGAGAAAGGGCCGTCCGGCATGCCGGGCGGCCCTTCTTCGTGGGTTCGGGCGGCTCGGCGCCGAGCAGTTCCTCGCGCGTGCGGCATAACCGAGGTGACTCTCGGTCATAAGTCTTTGTAAGATAACCAATTGATTCTTGCCAAACGGCTCATAATTACTGAGCGGCCAGTTATGATACTGGTCTATACTCATGGACACGGCCGACCGTCGCTCACCAAGTATAGAAACAGTTTTTCTTGACCTATGGTCGCAACAGTGGTACAATTGCCTCTGTTCGGGAGACAACACAGTGTGCGGTCCTCGCACACAGCAGATGCCAGCAGGTGAAAACACGCAATACTGAAGGGGGGTAATCGGTTCGACGCCCCGGCAGGGACGAAGCCCGGTCGGGGATGTGGTGAGCACGGGCCGGTGATCCCGTAGGCAAGCGGCGGGTTGACCCGGTAGATCGGTTGTCAATGTGTGTGGTGCAACTCCTTTACGGAGGGGGATAGCAATGAAGAGACTGCTGATTGCGCTCGCGATCCTCGCGCTCGCTGCCGGCGTTACCTCGGCGAAGCTGAACGTCGAGACGCCGACGCACGAGCTCAGGGGTCCGACGCGTGCGAACACGGTCTTCTGGGCCGACGACATGGAGAGCGGCGAGGGTTTCTGGTCGCACGTCGACTTCACTGTTGGCGCGACGCCTCACTTCCATGTCGACACGTACCTCGCGTACGCCGGCACCTACAGCTGGTGGTGCGGCA
>CAZQSB010000061.1:0-11323 GCA_964596015.1 uncultured bacterium
CCGCGGGGGGTACGTGCTGTGGGAGAGCGGGAGCGACCTCGACGTCATCCTCATCGCGACGGGCTCCGAGGTCCACCTGGCGCTCGAGGCCGGCCGCGCTCTGGCCGAGGAGGGAATCGGCGCGCGCGTCGTCTCGCTGCCGTCGTGGGAGGTCTTCGACGAGCAGAGCAGGGAGTACCGGGAGAGCGTGTTGCCGCAGAGCGTGCGCGCGCGGGTCTCCATCGAGGCCGGCGTGACGCAGGGCTGGGAGCGCTACGTAGGGGACGGGGGCGTCGCGCTCGGTGTCGACAGTTTCGGCGCTAGCGCGCCCTACGAGCGCGTCTATCGGGAGTTCGGCCTGACATCCGAGGCGATCCTCGAGGCGGCCCGTTCCCTCATCCGTTCCTGAGGCGTATTCCCTTTGACTTCCGCCGCCTCCCGGGTAGAATGGGAATAGTAATAATTCCTATTCTTGGGAGGTGAGGCGCATGGCCCAGCACGACGTCAAGATGACGTCCAACAGGAGGGCGATCCTCGACGAGCTCCGGGCCACGAACGAGCACCCGTCCGCGGACGAGATCTACGAGAGCGTACGGAAGCGGCTGCCGAGGATCAGCCTCGGAACGGTGTACCGGACGCTCGACGTGCTCTCGAAGCACGGGCTCATCCGCGTCATAGGCGAGGCCGGAGAGCAGAGGCGCTACGACGCCGACCTCGGGGGTCACCACCACGTCCGCTGCGAACGCTGCGGAAGGGTGGGCGACGTCGTGGTCGACGGAGACGCGCGGCTCGAGGAGGCCGTCGTCGATGCCGAGGGGTTCGAGGTCGACGGGTATCACCTGTGCTTCACCGGGCTCTGTCCCCGATGCGCTCGGGAGGACGGAAACGGAGGAACTGCGGATGGCGTTGAAGGGCACGAAGACTGAGAAGAACATCCTGACGGCGTTCGCCGGGGAGTCCCAGGCGAGGAACCGCTACACCTACTTCGCATCGCGGGCGAGGAAGGACGGCTACGTACAGATGGCCGCGATCTTCCAGGAGACCGCGGACCAGGAGCGAGAGCACGCCAAGCGGCTCTTCAAGTTCCTCGAGGGCGGAGACACGGAGGTCACCGCGTCGTTCCCGGCGGGTGTCATCGGCTCCACGCTCGAGAACCTGAAGGCTGCGGCCGGCGGAGAGCGTCACGAGTGGTCGGAGATGTACCCGTCGTTCGCGAAGGTGGCGCGCGAGGAAGGCTTCGAGGACATCGCCTGCGCGTTCGAGGCGATCGCCGTCGCCGAGAAGCAGCACGAGAAGCGCTATCTCGACCTCGCGAGGAACATCGAGAACGGGACCGTGTTCAAGCGAGACGGCAAGGTTGTGTGGCGTTGCAGGAACTGCGGCTACCTTCACGAGGGGACCAAGCCGCCGGAGAAGTGCCCCGCCTGCGCCCATCCGATCGACCATTTCGAGCTTCTGGGAGAGAACTGGTAGGCTGCGAACGGGCGCCCCGGCCGGCCGCTCAGGCGCGTCGGGGCGCCGCGTTCCCCTCGAACGAAAGGAAGACGACGCATGGCGTCAAGGCTCGAGGTCTACAAGTGCGAAGCGTGCGGGAACATCGTAGAGGTCCTCCACGGCGGCGCAGGCGAGCTCGTGTGCTGCGGAGAGCCGATGGAAAGGCTTGAGGAGAAGACGGTCGACCAGGGCAAGGAGAAGCATGTTCCGGTGACCGAGAGGTCGGACCACGGCACGCTCGTCAAGGTCGGCGACGTCGCCCATCCGATGGAGGAGAACCACTACATCGAGTGGATCGAGGTGATATCCGGAGGGAACGCGTATCGCGAGTTCCTCGAGCCCGGCCAGGCGCCGCAGGCGACCTTCTGCCTCGGCGACAGCGACATCGAGGCGGTTCGCGAGTACTGCAGCGTTCACGGGCTCTGGAAGTCGTAGCCCGAGAGAGGACACCGTGACAATCGAAGAAGCCATTCTGACAGCGATCCAATACGAGAACGGCGTGCGCGACCTCTACCTCGAGGCCGTCGAGCGCTCGGAGAAGCCGGGCGGGAAGAAGCTCTTCCAACTCATGGCCGAGGAGGAGCAGCGCCACGTCGATTTCCTCGAGGCGAAGCTCACCGAGTTCCGTGCCTCCGGCCACGTGGCGGAAGAGGGTCCCGAGACGGTCGTGCCGTCGAAGGAACGCATCGAGAACGCCGCCGAGCGTCTTCATACCACCATGGACGGGAAGGCGAGCGGCGCGGAGCGGAGCTTCCTCCGGAAGGCGCACGCGGCCGAATCGGAGACCAGCGAGTTCTACCGCAGGATGGTCGCCGAGCTCCCGGCCGAGGCGCGTCCGCTCTTCCGACGATTCCTCGAGATCGAAGAGGGCCATCTCGCGATCGTGCGAGCGCAGCTCGATCGGGTCGGTTCGACGGGGTATTGGTTTGATGTCAGAGAGTTCACACTCGAGGGTTAGACGGACGACCCCGGTCGACCGCGCGGCCCTCGAGCTCATCTACGAGCGCTACAACCGGCGGGAGTACGCGCACCCGGACCCCGTGGAACTCCTCTATGCCTACGAGGACGCCGCGGACCGGGAAGTGGCCGCGTTCGTCGTGGCGCTCCTCTCGCTGGGGCGCGTGCGGCAGATCCTCGCGAACGCGGAGGACGCTCTCGCGCGGCTCGGAGAGAGTCCGGCGCGGTTCGTGGCGGAAAGCGACCGCGAGCGTCTTCGTCTTGCGTTCGACGGGTTCCGGCACCGCTTCACGACCGGGCGCGACATGGCCGCGACGCTCGAGGGAGTGCGCGAGGTGCGGCGCAGGCGCGGAAGCGTCGGGAAGCGGCTGGCCGAGCTTATCTCCGAGGGAGATGAGACCGTGCTGCCGGCGCTCGGCAGGCTCGTTGACGAGATCGAGGAGGCCTCCGGGCGCGGCGCGTGCGGACGCCTGCTGCCGATCCCGTCGCGCAGGAGCGCCTGCAAGCGCCTCCACCTGCTCCTTCGTTGGATGGCGCGGAGCGACGAGATCGATCCCGGCGGGTGGGACGATGTGCCGGTCTCGATGCTCGTGGTTCCGCTCGACGTGCACATGCACAGGATCGCCCGGGGGTTCGGCATGACCAGGCGCCGCTCCGCGGATGCCGCGACGGCGC
Organism: uncultured bacterium; assembly: GCA_964596015.1. GTDB lineage: Bacteria > Joyebacterota > Joyebacteria > Joyebacterales > Joyebacteraceae > WJMD01. Next base: position 3,106 of record CAZQSB010000061.1, read on the forward strand.
TCGAGGTCACGGACGCTTTCAGGTCGATCTGTCCGGAGGACCCTGTGCGATACGACTTCGCCCTCACGAGAGCGGGCATCCATCCCGAGGTCGGGACGGAAGCCCTCGCTGAGGCGGGCTGTGTGATGGAATCGTGATGTGGGGGACGCCTCTCGGGGTGTCCGGAAGAGGCACGGGAGGGGAGACGGACCGCGCTCCCGGAAAGGAGAGGACGATGCTCAAGAAGAACGTGGAGAAGGCTCTGAACGAGCAGATCAACGCCGAGATGTACTCCGCCTACCTGTACCTCTCGATGGCGAGCTACTTCGACGCCGAGGGGCTGGACGGATTCGCTAACTGGATGAGGATCCAGTTCCAGGAGGAGCAGGAGCACGCGATGAAGATCTACCACTACGTCAACGAGCGCGGCGGCCGCGTGCGCCTGAAGGCGATCGACGGGCCGGACACCGACTGGAAGTCCCCGCAGCACGTCTTCGAGGTCACTCTCAAGCACGAGGAGCTCGTGACCTCGCTCATCAGCAAGCTCGTCGACCTCGCCCGCAAGGAGTCGGACCACGCGACCGACAACTTCCTGCAGTGGTTCGTCGCCGAGCAGGTCGAGGAGGAGTCGACCGCCGACAGCATTCTCGGCAAGGTGAAGCGGGTCGGAGACAAGGGCAACGGCATCTACATGCTGGACCGCGAGCTCGGCGCCCGCGTCTACACGCCGCCCGCGGAGGAGGAGTAGTGGCACACCCGTTCACGGCCGTTCCGATCACCGAGGACGTGTACTGGGTCGGGGCCATCGACTGGGCGATCCGCGAGTTCCATGGCTACTCGACCGACCGCGGGACGACCTACAACGCCTACGTCGTCACGGCCGACCGCCCGACGCTCATCGACACGGTCAAGGCGCCCTTCCGGGACGAGTTCCTCTCGCGGGTCCGCTCCGTCATCGATCCGGAGAAGATCGAGGTCGTCGTGTCGAACCACTCTGAGATGGACCACTCGGGCCTTCTGCCGTCGACGCTGGAGCTCATCGGGCCGGACGTCGTCTACGCCTCGAAGATGGGGCAGAGGGCGCTCGACGCGCACTTCCACGGCGCGTTCGAGGTCGAGGCCGTCGAGAGCGGCGGGACGGCCGAACTCGGCAACATGACGCTTCAGTTCCTCGAGACCCGGATGGTGCACTGGCCGGACAGCATGTTCTCGTATCTGCCGGAGAGGAAGCTCCTGTTCTCGCAGGACGGGTTCGGCATGCATCTGGCCTCGTCGGAACGTTTCGACGACCAGCTCGACTGGCCGACCCTCAAGTACGAGACCGAGAAGTACTTCGCCAACATCCTCATGCCGTTCGCGCCCCAGATCGCGAAGCTCCTCGAGAAGGTCAGGGAATCCGACATCGAGCCCGAGCTCGTCTGTCCTGATCACGGCCCGGTCTGGCGTGAGCGGTTCGGCGACGTCTTCTCGCTCTACGAGCGATGGTGCGAGCAGAAACCGACCCGCCGGGCGGTCGTCATGTACGACACCATGTGGGAGAGCACGGCGAAGATGGCCCGCGCCGTCTGCGACGGGCTCGCGGCGGGCGGGGCGAGCGCGAAGCTCATACCTCTCGAGGCGAGCGACCGGAGCGCCGCGGCGACCGAGGTTCTGGAGGCGGGCGCGCTTCTGGCCGGTGTGTCGACCATGAACAACCAGATGTTCCCGACGATGGCGGACGCGCTGACGTATCTCCGGGGGCTCCGTCCGAAGAACCTCATCGGGGCCGCGTTCGGCTCGTACGGATGGAGCGGCGAGGGCGCGAAGAACGTGAACGCCGTTCTCGAGGAGATGGGCGTTGAGCTCGTAGCGGAACCCCTGACCGTCCAGTACGTCCCGACCGACGAGGACCTGGTCCGTTGCCGGGAACTCGGGGAGACCGTCGCTCGCGAGCTCGTGAAGCGCACGGAGGACTGATGGAGCGGCTCTACGGCGACCTGGCGTGGCTCTGGCCGGTCCTGAGCCCGGTCGAGGACTACGTCGAGGAGTCGGACATCTTCGCCCGGCTCCTCTCTGAAGCGGCTCTCGGGCCCGTCCGGAGTCTGCTGCATCTGGCCAGCGGCGGAGGCCACATCGACCACCGCCTGAAGGAGACGTTCGACGTCACCGGTGTCGACCGGAGCGAGGCGATGGTCGGGCTCGCTCGCGATCTCAACCCGGACGTCGAATACGAGGTGGCGGACATGCGCAGCGTCCGGCTGGGGCGCTCGTTCGACGCCGTGCTCATCGACGACGGAGTGGTGTACGCGACGACGCCTGAGGACCTCCGGGCCGTCTTCGAGACGGCCTTCGTGCATCTGAGACCGGGCGGCTCGATGCTCGTCTACGTGGAGTACGAGCCCGGGACCTTCCGTCAGAGCGAGACGACCTCGAAGCGGCGCGTCGGAGGCGGCATCGACCTCGTCTACATCGAGAACACCTTCGACCCCGATCCCAGCGACACGATGGTGGAGACGACGTACGTCTATCTCGTGCGTCGCGACGGGGCGCTGACCGTCGAGGTCGACCGGCACATCTGCGGGATGTTCCCTCTGGACATCTGGCGCGAGCTCCTGGATGGCGCGGGCTTCTCGTGGACCGAGAGGCGGTTCGAACACTCCGAGCACGGTCCCGGTGAAGAGGAACCGCTGTTCGTCTGTACGAGACCCATGGGGGAGGCAGGATGAGCGACCCGCGGACGCCGCGATGCGCGCGGTGCGGCGAGAAGGACTGCTCCGGCGGCAAGGACTGCTTCGACCGGCGCGAGACGCACCGGGCGCTCTACGATGATCCCGGGCTCGCGAGGGTCCACAGGGCGGCCACGGCGATCGAGGGCCGACACTACTGCGAGGCGACCAGGCTCGAGGAGATCATCCTCTTCGCGAAGGAGCTGGGCGTGGAGAGGGTCGGTCTCGCCTTCTGCATAGGACTCTCGGAGGAGGCGGAGGTGGTCGAGCGCATCCTCTCGCGGGACTTCGAGGTGGTGTCGGTCTGCTGCAAGCTCGGCGGCATCGACAAGGCCGACCTCGACCTCGAGCAGATCGATGAGACCAGACGTGAGAGTATCTGCAACTCGGCGGGACAGGCCGCCGTCATGAACGAGGCGGGGACCGGGCTCAACATCATCTGCGGGCTCTGCGTCGGACACGACGCGGTCTTCTCGTCGGTGTCCGACGCCCCCGTCACGACGTTCCTCGCGAAGGACCGGGTGCTGGCGCACAATCCCGCCGGCGCGGTCTACTGCCCGTACGTGAGAAAGAGGTTCGAGCGGGAAGAGGACTGACCGCGCGTCAGCCACGCCGAGCGGAGCCAGCTCACGCCGAGCGCCGCCAGGACGCAGATGACGGGCTCGACCGGCGAGCGAGCCCGGATCGACCCGTGGAAGATGAGCGCCATGACCGTGTGCGACACGATGACGCCGTAGAGAAGAAGGTAGCGCTTCCGCGCCTTCCAGGACGCCAGAAGCCCCACGATGAAGAGCGGGATCACCACCCACCAGTAGACGGCGCCGAGATCGACGGCCCTCGCGAGCCGCGCGGGACCTCCGCTGACGCCGCCGGGCAGTCTCGCGAGGAACCGCTCGGGGACCTCGATGCCCGCGTCGAAGCGCCAGAACCTCAGGAACTTCCACCACGCCATCCTCAGCGACAGCGCCGGGTTCGACGTCACGAACTCGATGCCCTTCTCGAAGGCCCGGCGGTTGTACTCCACCTCGGGCAGGTCCTTCAGCTCGTCCCAGTCCGGCACGGCGCGTCGGGGGATGACGACGATGCCCTTGAAGTCCGGGTTCGTGGGGATGAGCTCGTTGTTGCTCTCGTAGAAGGTGATGCCCCCGTGCGTCGTCGAGGGGACGAAGGCATCGAACCGGTCGTAGTTCCTGACGATCCAGGGCGACACGACGACGGCGGCCGCGACGACCATGACGACGAGCCGGGCGAGCCTGCCGCGCCACGCGAGCGACGTCGTCCACAGCACGGCGAGACCGACGAAGGCCGCGAAGAAGAGCATCTGGGGACGCACCAGATAGGCTGCGCCCGAGAGCGCCCCGACGAGGAGATACCGCCCGATGGAGGCCGGCCGCCTCGGCTCGCGCGCGTCGCGGACGAGGAGGAGCAGTACCCCGAGAATGGCGAGGATGTAGAGGTTCTCGGACATGATGAGGCCGCTCATGTAGATGAGGGCCGGGTTCAGAGCCGCGAGAAGGGCCGCCAGGAGCGCGACGCCCGGCGTCGCGAGGCGACGCGCGAGGAGATGGATGAGAGGGACCGCGAGGACGCCGAGGAGCACCTGGAAGGCCCTCGCGACGTCCGGGTCGTCCCCGAACAGGGCGTAGACGCCGCCCAGGACGATGGGATAGAGCGGAGGCCGCGCCGCGGTCGGCTCTCCGAGCCTGCCGACGAGACCTTCTCCGGAAGCGACCGAGGAAGCCAACCGGTGGTAATCCGGCTCGTCGCCCCAACCGCTCGAGTCGAAGCCCACGACGCCGAACCAGAAGCCGAGCCTCAACGCGAGCGCCACGAGCAGAATGGCCCAGAGAATGAGCGTGTGGTTTCTGCGTCCCTCGAACACCTGACCTCCGCCTACTCGGCGCCCTTGAGACGATGCCTGAGCAGCGTCCCCACCGCCTCGAACCAGTGCCTCGCCCTGATCTTCTTCCCCTCGGACGTCTTGCGCGGCGCGTAGCGGATCGGCACCTCCCTGATCTTGATGCCGCGTTTCGCGACCATCGCCGTCACCTCGGGGCAGAACTCGAAGCCCTCGCACCTGAGCGGCAGGTCCCTGATGAGCTCCGCCCGGAACGCCTTGTAACAGGTCGGTTCGTCCGTGATGCCGGTTCCGAAGAGCATGTTGGTGATGAGGGTGAGCGAGACGCCGCCCAGGTAGAAGACGGGCGACGACATGGGGTTGTCGCGCCGGAGCCTCCGGGAGCCGTAGACCACCTGGACGTCGGGGTCCTCGAACTCCCTCAGGATGGCGCGGTAGTCCTCCGGGTCGTACTCGAGGTCTCCGTCCTGGATGATGACGATGTCGCCGGTGACGTGCGGGATGCCCGCTCTGACCGCCGCGCCCTTGCCCCGGTTCCGCTCGAGCTCCACGAGCGTGACGTCGCCCTGCTCAGCGACTTCCCGGACGATGCCGGCCGTCTCGTCGGTCGAGCCGTCGTCGATGACGATGATCTCCGGCTCGAGACCGGTCGCGAGGATGCGCCGGATGATCTCGGCGATCGTCTCGGCCTCATTGTATGCGGGGATGAGCACGCTGAGACGGGGATCGTTGAGTGACCGCTTCAGGGGCAAGCAGCGTCTCCATTAAGTGTGCCAGCGTCGTCGGCCGAGCTCGTGTGACGCGGTTCTGGTCCTTGACGTGCAGGCAGCGTGCCTGCACTCTGTGGCGATCCCGAGCCTATTCGCGGCTTCCGCGAGGTGTCAAGCGAATCCCTGTCCCTGTCTCCCGTGCATGCGCTCGTGTCGCCTGCTCTCCAAAGAGAGCTGCCTCGTCATGATAGAAGCTCCAGAGCGCGGTCCGCGCCTTTCGACTGGGAAGCATTTCGGTTGCAAGCACAATTCCGTACTGGTACCGTTGTGAATGACCTGCGGTCATGTTTTCCCGCCTGTGTCCACAGCCGCGCCGAAGGTTCCTGAACTCGCCTCGCTGTCCTCGAAGGGAGTAACATGCGGTCGTTTCCCTTGTGGCTCAAGACCGTCCTGCCGGTGGTGTGCGTCGTCGTGCTCGTCGGCGGCCTTTCGTACTTCTTCTCGGAGCGGCGAAGTCAGTGGTCCATGGTCGAAGAGGACCTCAGGACCATCGGTGAGCTCAAGGTCGAGCAGATCGACGCGTGGCGGCGGGAGCGGCTCGGCGACGCAGGCGTGCTCATGCGCCGGCCCGAACTCGTGGCGAACGCGGTGAAGCTCATCGAGGATCCCGGCGACCCCGCCGCGACGTCCGCTCTCCTGAGACGCTTCGAGGACCTTCGGACGCACTACGGCTACGCCGACGTGCTGCTGGTCGACATGACCGGGAGAGTCGTCCTCAGTCTGTCCGGAGACACGGGGAGGATCGCCGGTTCCGCGCAGGCCGCTGTGCAGACGGCCTTAGCGGAGCGCCGTCCCGCGCTGACCGACATACACGCCCGCGACTTCCGCGGGCCGTCGCATCTGAGCGCCGTGGCTCCGGTGCTCCGAGAGAACGGGCAGGACGAGGCGGTCGGCGCCGTGCTCCTGGTGAGCGACGCGGGAAGTAGTCTGTATCCCATCATCCAGTCGTGGCCCACCGAGACCCGATCCGCCGAGACCCTGCTCGTCCGCCGCGAGGGCGATGAGGTTCTCTTCCTGAACGAACTCCGGCATAAGGAGAACACGGCCCTGGCGCTGCGGGCTTCGGTCGCGCGGGAGGACCTTCCGGCCGCCGCCGCGGCCCGCGGCGAGTACGGGTTGATCGAGGGCCGCGACTACCGCGGGGTCGAGGTCGTGGCGGTTGCTCTGCCGGTTCCCGGCTCTCCGTGGTCCCTCGTGGCGAAGATCGACGCCGCCGAGGCGTTCGCGCCGTGGCGCTTCCGCTCCGTGATGATCCTCGTTCTGCTCTTCGGAATGCTGGCGCTGCTCATCGCGCTGTCGCTCTACGTCTGGCAGAGGCGCCAGGCGACGCACTACCACGAGCTGTACGAGACGGAAGCGGCTCTCCGGCGGTCCGAGGAGCGATACGGCAAGACGCTCCGGAGCATCAGGGACGGTGTCATCGCGACCGACCCCGACGGGCACATCGAGCTCATGAACGCAGAGGCGGAGCGTCTCCTCGGTCTGTCATCGGCCCAGGCTCGAGGCAAGGTCCTGGCGGACCTGCTCCAGCTCTCGGACCGGGACACGGGCGAGGCACTCGACTGCCCTGTCTCCCACATCCTCTCTGAGGGCATGAGCGTCGAGATCACAAAGGACACGCAGCTCACCTCCCGGGACGGCACGGTCCGCCCGGTGTCCTACACGGGCGCCCCTATCCGCGAGGACGACGGCGCTATCGTAGGAGTCGTGCTCGTCTTCCGCGACATGACGGAGCAGCGCGAGCGCGAGCGGCTTCTCGAGGACCTGAGCCACCGGCAGGGGCATCTCCTCCGCGTTCTGACGGCGGTCCGCGATGTGAACGAGCTCATCACCCGGACCGACGATCGCGAGACGCTCATCGAGCGGGCCTGCGAGTGCATGACGACCACGCTGGAGCGGGGCAGCGCGGTCATCATTCTGACGAACGACGACGGGTCGCTCCGGGCGCTCGGCTCGTCGGGCATCGCCGACGAGGCGATCGCCTCGCTTCGTTCTTCTCTCGAGCGGGGCAGATGGCCGGAGTGCGTCCGCGAGATCCTCGAGACGCCCGGCGTCACAACGGTGCCCGAGCCCCCTGAGGAGTGCATTGACGGTCTTGAGGGCCGGGACGGCGACAAGGCGGCTTTCGGGACCCGGCTCGAGTTCGATGGAACGGTCTACGGAGTCTTCCTGGTCTCGGTTCCAACGGAGTTCATGAGCGACGAGAGCGAGCGAAAGCTCTTCGGAGAGATGGCCAGCGACATCGCTTTCGCCATCTGGAAGATAGGGAGCCAGGAGAAACGGGCGGAGGCAGAGGAGAGGTACCGGCTGCTCGCCGACAACACCGTGGACTGCATCTGGGTGCTCGGTCTCGATGCGCGCTTCCAGTACGTGAATCCCGCGATCGAGACGCTTCTGGGGTATGAGCCCTGCGAGGTCATAGGAACTGACCTCCACAGGTACTGCACCGAGGAGGAGTTCAGCCGGATCATGTCCGAGATGCAGGATGCCCTGGCCGAGCTTCCCGGGTACGAGTACGAGATCTTCGAGACCGAACTCCTGCATCGCGACGGCCACGCGGTGCCGGTGGAGATAACCGGCACCGCACTGACCGACGACCAGGGCCGCCCGGTCGCCTTCCAGGGCGTGGCCCGCGACATCACGGAGCGAAAGAAGGCCGAGGAGCGGCTCCGCGAGAGCGAGCGCATCCTGAACCAGACCGGGCGCCTGGCCCGTGTCGGTGGATGGGAGCATGATTTCATCACCGGGAAGGCCACCTGGACGCTGGGCCTCTACGAGATCATGGGCATCGATCCGGATACGGATGCTCCCGGGCGCGACGCCATCTCCGACCACTATCCCCCGGATGACCTGGCGGTCGCCATGGAGCACTACGAGCGGGCAGTACGGGAGGGGACCCCGTTCGA
>CAZQSB010000062.1:0-11303 GCA_964596015.1 uncultured bacterium
CGCCTGCCTGTTCTCTGGAGCACGAGCCCCGCGACGATGAGCACGAGCCCGATGGGCGTCGAGACGAGGATCCTCTCGCCCACCAGCGACCGGATGAAAAAGAGCGACAGGAACGGCGAAAGGAAGATGAGGTATCCCACCTTCGAGGTGTTCTCCGAGAGACGGAGCGCCTTCAGCCAGAAGACGAAGCTCACCCCCATCTCGATGACGCCGACGTAGAGGGCCCCCAGAAGACCCCCTGCCGTCGGACGGCTGAACCCCGCGACGGCCGCCGCCACCGCCACGAACGGCAGCCCCATGAGGAAGCTCAGGAAGAGAGAGACCGTCGCGTTCCGCTCGTCCCGGGTGTTCCCGATCCAGTAGAGCGCCCAGATGACGGTGCTGCCGAGAGCGAGGGCCACGCCGACGGGTTCAGCGACGCCCGCTCCCGAGAGGTCCCCGCGCGTCGCCAGCACGACCACCCCGGAGTAGGCCACGAGACCCGCGACGACGTCCCGCCGCGACAGCCGTTGCCCCAGAAGAGGGACCGACAGATACGCCAGCGTCAGCGCCCACGTGTAGTTGAGCGGCTGCGCGAGCTGCGCCGGCAGACGGTCGTAGGCCTCGAACAGCACGACGTAATAGAGGAAGGGGTTCAGAATGCCCAGCAGCAAAGAACGTCTGTACTGCGCCGCGCTGCATCGGAACGCCTCCCTGAGCTTGCCCCGGACCGCCAGAATGAGGCCCAGCACGATGAGAGAGACGACGGTCGACCAGAAGAGCAGCTCCACCGGACCGAGGTATCTGAGAGTGATCTTGAACGCCGACGCCACGGTCGACCACATGAGCACCGTCGCGCCGGCATAGAGGTATGCGCGTGACTGATCGCTCATGTCCCTCCCCGGGGCCGCGCGGAGCCGCTCAGCCTCCGAGCCTCCTCACGACCTCGATGACCTGCTCGTTCGCTTCATCGGACAGGCCGAATCCGCCGAGCTCTCGTCGGAGCATCTCGAGGGTGCCGCAGCCGTACAGGTAGCCGTTGAGCTTCGAGGCGGCCGTCGAATCGGTGAGCTCCCGGTCGCTGTCGAAGTAGCGCATGAGGTCCCGCATCACCACGGGGTGCTGTCTCAGGCGGTACTTCTGATGATAGTCCTCGGCGTACGTGAAGCTCCTGATGGGCAGGATCTGTGTGCGCACATCGACGTGGAGCCGCTGTTCCACACGTCTCTTCGAGGCCTCCGCACTTTCCTTCTGCTCCGGCGAATCATAGAACACCGCGGCCATGTACTGCTTCGACCACGACCGTCTCGTCGGCGCGTGGGACGACCAGAAGACGTCGAGAAGCTCCTCGTACGTCACCATCTCCGGGTCGTAGTCTACCTGGACCGACTCGGTGTGGTCGCCGAGGTCCCGATACGTCGGGTTCTCCGTGTCACCTCCGGCGTATCCGACCCTCGTTCTGACGATGCCTGGAACGCACCCGAACCGGGCTTCCGCTCCCCAGAATCACCCGAACGCGAAGGTCGCCGTCTCGACGGCCGCGGGAGCGGCCAGATCGACCGGAGGCGCCGCCGGCAGCGGCCCCGAGAGACCTTGCTCTCGCATCATCGACTCCTCGCTTCCCGTGGTACCCAAACCGGTCGTCAGGACCGCAGCACCGACGAGCGCGACCAGCACGGCCGCTCTCCGCGCCGCGAGAGACAGTGCGCGCCTCGATGCCGTCATGAGGCGCCTCCTCCCCGCCTGCGGCGTTCCTTCTCGACGATCTCCTTGATCTTCCGTTCCTCCCAGGCCGCGCCGAAGAAACCGCCGCCGAACGTCCCGATCGCGTGCGCGACGACGCCGATCCCCCAGCCGAAGAGCGGCCAGATGAACCACCAGTTGCCGGGCGACGTCAGCGCGTTGATGATGAAGAGACCGAGGTTCACGAGCACGTACGTTGTCAGGTGAACGTAGAAACCCTTGATCTCCTCGACCCTCTGTCGAGCCCGCTCGTAGAGCTCCTTGTCCTCCATGTCGGTTCTCCTCTCAGGGAGCGTCTGTCTCGCCCACCGACAGCTTCATGAACTGCACGCGGTCGTACGCCCCGCCATCGTCGCTCAGGGCCCGGCTCATCCGGCCGCGAAAAGCGGCCACATCGGCGAAGTCATGTCGCTCCATCCACCGCTCCACCTCGTCGAGCGTCGGACGGATCCTCTCGACCCCGCCGCGGTAGAGCGCGGAGCACATCTGCGCGGCCGACGCGCCTGCCAGGACCGCTCGCACGACGCCGCTTCCGTCGTGCACTCCCGTGCTCGCCGCCAGGTCGCACCCGACGCGGCCGTAGAGTATGGAGATCCACCTCAGGGGCACCAGAAGTTCGTCCGGGTGGCTCAGATAGGGTCCCGGCACGACCTTGAGTTCCTCGATGTCGAAATCGATCCTGGCGAAACGGTTGAACAGCACGAGCGCGTCAGCGCCCGCGCCCGAGAGGTCGACCGCCGTCCTGGCCAGCCCCGAGAAGGAGTTTCCGATCTTCAGGGCGACAGGGACAGGAGACGCCCGCTTCACGTCGGAGAGGACGTCGAGGTAGATCTGCTCGTATTCGCTCCCGTCGCGCGTCGGGTCGGACGGCAGAACGTAGATGTTGAGCTCGAGCGCGTCCGCGCCGGCCGCCGCCACTCTCTCCGCGAACTCGACCCAGCCGCCCGGCGAGACGCAGTGAACGCTCGCGATGACCGGGATGTCGACCGCTTCGCGGGCGCGGCGAACGAGGTCGATGTAGTTGTCGACGGCGTTCTCGCGCCCGTACCGCGTGATGTAGTCCGCGGCCTCGGTGTGCTGGAACTCGAGCTCGCTGCCGACGTCGCCGAGGTCCTCGATCTCCGCCAGGATCTGTTCCTCGAAGATCGATTTCAGCACGACGGCGCCGGCCCCCGCCTCCTCGCACCGCTTCACCCCCTCCGGGGAGTCGGTGAGGCCGGAGCTCCCGACGACGATCGGGTTGGCCAGCTTGAGGCCCATGTATGTGGTCGACAGGTCTGCCATGTGTTCCTCCTGAAGGTGACTCGTCGGCCGGTTCGGCTACCACTTGTGCGGAGAGAGCTTCACGGCCGCCCCGCCCCCCGGGGCGAGTCGGAGCGTCAGTTCATCGACCGACCGGACGCTGCCGGATTCGACGACGTACGCCGTCGGGTTCGTCTCCCAGTGGGCGTCGTCAGCGTCGAGATAGAACGTTGCGCTGTAGGGCCGTTCCGGATCGAGGAAGTCGAGCGGGACGGTGACGGTCCTTCCGGTCTCGTCCGTCACGGCTCCGACGTACCAGTCCAGATTGCTGCGCCTGACGAAGATCGCGTAGTCTCCGATGACGGCCTCAGGCACGCGTGTCTCGCTCCAGGTGACCGGCACCCGCCTGATGAACGCAAAAGCCTCGTGCCCCTCGTAGTTCTCGATGAGATCGGCCGCCATCTGGAGCGGGCTCTCGAGCACCACATAGAGCGCCAGCTGCTTCGCCAGCGTGCTCTTCACGCTGTTGTCCGGACGCCCGTACTCGTCCAGCGACATCTGAAAGATGCCCGGCGTGTAGTCGAGAGGTCCCGCCAGCATCCTCGTGAACGGGAGGATGGTCGTGTGCTCGGGCGGGTTTCCCTCGCTCCAGGCGTTGTATTCCATCCCCCTCACGCCCTCCCGCGTCATCATGTGCGGATAGGTTCGTCTGAGACCCGTGGGTTTGATGGGCTCGTGGACGTCGAGCATGATGCGATGCCTTGCCGCGGCCTCGACGACCTTCCGGTAGTGCTGGACCATCCATTGCCCGTGATGGTGGAGCCCCCGGGGAACGATGGGTCCGGCGTATCCGGTCTTCACAGCGGGCACTCCGAGGTCCTCGTACATCGAGAGCGCCTGTTCGAGCCGGTCCTCGTAGGACCTCGCATCGCCGCCGGTCTCGTGATGTCCGATGATGGCGACGCCGCGCTCGGAGGCGTAGCGCACGACCTCCGCGAGATCGAAGTCGTCGTAGGACGTCACGTAGTCGAACGCGCCCTCCTTTCCCCATCGGTCCCATCCGGTGTTCCAGCCCTCGATGAGAACGCCGCCGATGCCGTGCTTCGAAGCGAAGTCGACGTAGCGCTTCGCGTTCCCGGTCGTCGCCCCGTGGTTCGGTCCCTCGTGCCACGAGTACTTGCCTATGTGCATGCCCCACCATATGCCGATGTACTTCATCGGGCGGATCCAGGACACGTCGTCCAGCGCGCACGGCTCGTTCAGGTTGGCGATGAGCTGAGACTCGACGAGGCCCCCCGGCGTCCGGGAGATCTGGATGGTCCGCCAGGGCGTCCGGCAGGGCGCCTCGGCCAGGACCTTGACGCCGTCGGGCCACGGGACGAGCGCGCTCCTGAGGGTCAGTCGCTCACCTCTGACGGGAACGAGCGTCATTCCTGCGTAGTCGGCGAGGTCCGCCTCGTGGATGCTGACGTGGAGTCCGTCGGAGAACCGCATCGTGATGGGCGTGTTGGCCGCCTCGAGCGACGAGAGAGGGGACGTCCTGTAGAGGTGCTCGTAGCTGTCGAAGTCCTGGATGGTCCACCAGACCGTGTGGTCCCCGGCGAACCGGAACGTGGAGAGCTCATCCATGATCTCGAATCGGCCGTGCCCTCCGTCCTCCGGGAAGAGATAGCGGAAGGCGACTCCATCGTCGTAGGCGCGGAACACGATCCCCAGAGTCCTCCCCCGGCCTCCCGCCTCCCGAAGCGTCACGACCAGTTCGTTGAAGTGGTCCCTGACGCTCTCGAAGGAGCCCCAGACCGGCCGCCATGTCTCGTCGACCGTCCGCCTCTCGGATGCGACCAGTTCGAAGCCGTCCCTGAAGGACCCGTCGCCCAGCTCGAACCCCAGCCCGGAGCGCATCACGACGGGACGATTGTCATGGGTCACGGTGTAGACGGGCCTGCCGTCCTCCAGCAGAAAGACCACTGCGACGAGACCGGACGGCGACGTCAGGTCCTCGCGTCCCTCCAACGCGGGCGTCGTCGAAGAAGAGAGCATCAGAAGTCCTCCGAGAAGCAGGGGCCACGCGCCTCGCATGTCTCGCCTCCTCAGGACCAGCGCGGGTCGTCGAAGCGCTGGATCTCCACGAGATAACCGTTCGGGTCGCGCGCGAAGAAATGGTAGATGCGGTACTGCTCGTTCGCCTGAGGCTCCTTCTCGATCGTCACCCCGGCCTCGGACAGTCTGCGGTGCCACGCGTCGACATCGTCGGTCACGAACGTGATGACGACCCCGTCCGTCACGGGCCCTTCGTCCCGACGACAGAAGCCGACATGGCAGGCCCCCGACACGCGGTAGATCCTGCACTGTCCCTGGTCGAGGACGAGGGGCAGCCCCAGCAGCCCCTCGTAGAAAGCGGACGTCGCGTCGAGGTCCGTGGTTCCGCAGAAGGTGATGCCGGCGTCGAACACATCGTCTCTCATGGCCTCTCCCCGAAACGTTCGTCGATCCACTCGATGATCTCGTCGCGGACGCGGCGGAAGACCGCCAACCGTTCCTCTCTGCTCCCGGTCGCGGCCGCCGGGTCTTCGAACCCGTGGTGTTCCCTGGCGCCTCCGCCCGGGAAGAACGGACAGGTCTCCCTGGCCTGATCGCAGAGGGTCACCACGACGTCGATGTCGGTCCCTGTGAACTCGTCGACCGACTTCGAACGCTGTTCCGAGATGTCGATGCCGACCTCGCGCATCGCTTCGACGGCGAGAGGGCGGACCTCCCCGGGCTCGGTTCCGCCGCTCAGGGCCTCGAAGCGGTCGCCGTAGCGCTCACGCAGATAGCCCTCGGCCATCTGGGACCGCGCCGAGTTGCCGGTGCAGACGAAGAGCACGCGCTTCTTGGGGTCTCCGCTCACGGTGATTCTCCCTGGCGGCCCGTCGGAGCCCCTACCAGGAGAGCTCGATCTCGCCCTCGAGGTAGAGCACGGCCCGACCACCTATCCCGACCCGCGCGCCGCGCGCCTCGCAGATGACCTCGCCTCCGCGCTTCGAAAGCTGCCGCGCGACCATCTGTTCCTTCGTGAGCTCAGCGCTCCAGTACGGGATGAGTGTCGTGTGAGCTGAGCCGGTCACCGGGTCCTCCGGCACGCCGATGCCCGGCGCGAAGAACCGCGAGACGAAATCGACGTCTCTCCCGGGAGCCGTCACGATGACGCCGTGAGCCGGGTGTCGCGTCAGGCCGGCCATATCCGGACGAAGCGCCCGCACGTCGTCCTCCCGGTCGTAGACGGCCATCGGAAAACGGCCGGACAGGATTCGCGTGGGCTCCAGTCCGAGCGCCGATGCGAGCTCCGCGTCATCCACGGCCGCCTCGGGCGGACGCGCCGGGAAATCCAGCGTGAAAATCGCTCCCGAGCGCACGACCTCGAGCTCCCCGCTCTTCGTCCGGAAGGTCACACGATCGGTCTCGTTCTGAAGAACCTCGATGAGGACGAAGGCTGTCGCCAGCGTCGCGTGTCCGCAGAGCTCGATCTCTGTCGCAGGCGTGAACCAGCGGAGCTCGATATCTGCTCCGTCGGCCTTCAGGTAAGCCGTCTCCGAGAGGTTGTTCTCTGCGGCGACGGCGAGGAGCAGCCGGTCGTCCGGCCACTCGTCGTCCTCGTGCAGCAGGACCACGGCCGCCGGGTTCCCCTTGAAGCGCTCGCTCGCGAACGCGTCGACCTGATAGACGGCACGTCTCACCATCGCGCCTCCTCGGTTCTACGGGGTTCTGAGCTTGAAAGAACGGCGGTTCGTCCAGCGCTCCGCGCCGCTCTCCATCAGGCACACGTGCCCGGCGTACGCCTGGATGGGGAGATGATGCTCCGCCTCCCTCGTGAAGCGTCCGGCGATGGCATCGAGCTCGCGCGTGTCGTCCGCGTGCGCGACCGTCAGGTGGGGGACGAATGTGCGATGCTCCCCCTCGTACATGGAGAGACCCGGAAACGACTCGGCGATCGCGCGCGCCAGCACACCGAAGGGCTCCTCGGGCTCGGGCTTCAGAAAGAGCACCCCCGGGAACCGCCCCACCTCCGTGAGCTCGAAGGTGAACGCCTCGATGCCGCCCGCGAGCTCTTCGAGAGCCCGGATGTCGTCGTCCGTTATGGCCCCGGACTCCTTGAAGGGGTAGAAGACGGTCACGTGCGCGGGCATGCCGAGCGCCGCGACCGGGTCGTGGCGCCGACGGTACTGCTGCACGAGCGTCTCGGCCTGCGGGACGAAAACCACCAGTCCGGTCTCGGCCATCAGTGACGCCGGGCGCGTTCCGGACCCTGGATCCCTCATCAGTCGGGTTCTCCCATGGCGGGGCCGTCGACCTCGAGCTCGACACCGAGCCCGTCGGCCGTTCTGTTGACGAAGGCGAAATACGCCGCGAGAACGCAGATGTCGTGGATCCCCCGATCGGTGAATCCCGCGTCCCTCAGGGCCTCGACGTCGTCCCGTTCCATGTCGGCCGGGTTCCTCGTCAGTTTCGTCACATATCGCAGCATGGCCGCGACATCCGGAGGACTTCGCAGCTCCTCCGGCCGTTCCGTCAGCTCCTCGATGAGACGTTCCGCCGCTTCCCGGGCCCACCCCTCGCGTTCGAGCTCTCTACGGAGCGCCGCCCCGTGGTGGGCCAGTCAGTAGTGGCACCCGTTGATCCCGGACACGGCCACAGCGATCATCTCCCGCATCGCGCGTGAGAGCGGCCCCTCGCCGAAGGCGATCGTCCGGTAGAGCTGGATGTGAGCCTCCATGACCTCGGGGCTGCAGGCGTGGATCCCGAGGATGCTCGATCGGGCGGGCCTCCTGAGCTCCTTCTTGAGCGGCCTCGTGGGTTTGCAGCTGATGTAGCTCACGGTGGCTCCTGTCAGACGTTTCAGATGACGACGACGACCGAGGAGTGCGCCCTCAGGGCTTCGTAGAAGGCGAGGCGCTCCTCCTCGCTCTCCACCCTCGCCATCACCTTCAGGGACACGTACCGTCCGGTCCTGCTGGCGTTCGACACGCTCACCGACGCGGCCCGCTCGCCGAGAACCGTGTGGATCGCTTCTCTGAGCGCGTCACGGTCCGGGCCTATGAGACGGTACGACCAGACGCACGGGTAGCGGAGTGCCGCGCGTCTCTCGTTGTCGAATCGACGCATTCAGTGCTCCGACAGTTAACCACCAGTCTGAGACCCGGTCAAGGAACGCCGACTCCCGGTCCCTTCCAACCGAACCGCGCAAGGTCGATGCGCCCGCGGGCGTCGAACTCGACGCCCTCTGACTCCAGCATCGCTCGCTGCGCCTCAAGTCCTCTCCCGGACGGGAGGCTCACCTCACCGCGAACGTTCACCACACGGTGCCACGGAACGCCGGAGTCCGGCGGAAGCGACGCGAGCGCGTAACCGACCATCCGCGGCGTCACGCCTCCCGTGACCTCGGCGACCTGCCCGTACGTCGTGACACGACCCGCTGGAACCAGTGCCACCGTGCGGCGGATCCGCTCGTGCGGACCCTCCGGGCGGCGGGCCGCCTGTCTCATACCTCCGTGTCCCTCGGCGAAGACTCTCTGTCGCCCGATTCTGGGAGAGCGATCTCCCGGAACACATACCAGGCGCCCTTCGAGTCTGTCACGCTCCTCGGCGCCCGGTCGTAGTAGATCTCGAAGAACCGGCCGCCGGGTGTCTCCACCCTGTAGTAGTCCCGTCCCACGCCGCGCGAACCGCGCAGGCGCGCCCGCTCTGCGTGCTCAGGACGCATGTTCCGCGCGGTCCGGCCCCGCCGCTCGTAGTCATGCCATTCGGACAGGAGACGAACGACCTCATAGCGCTCGCCGCGCCAGTGGAAGGCGGACGGCAGACCGGGTTTCTTCTCGAGCGTCGGACCGGTCGGGAACTCCGGTTCGATCTGCTCGGCGATGAACCTGAGCGCCCGCACCTCGCCCGTCGGGTCCACAGCTTCCTCCCTCGCTGACGGTCCGTTCCCACCGGACCATCGACACGCCATCAGCCGCCTTCGCTGAAGGCGGCGCGCCTGAGCTCGCCGAAGAGCTTCGCCAGGTCGTCCACCTGATAATGCGCGTTGAGCCCGCTCGGGTTGGGAAGGAGCCACAGGCGGGACTTCGCTATGGTCTCCTCCTGAGGGCCGACGCTGACGTCGCGGCGACCGAACGCCGTTCTGAACGCCGTGATCCCGAGCATGGCGACGTACCTCGGCTCGTATCTGGCCGCCTTGACGGTCAGCGCTCCGAGTCCGCCCCGCATCTCCGCGTCGGAGAGCTCCTCGGCCCTGGCGGTGGCGCGTCCGACGAGGTTCGTGATGCCGACTCCCCGTTCGAGCAGCTTCCGCTCCTCGAACGGCGAGAGCACCTCGTCCGTGAACCCCGCGCCCTCGAGAGCGCGCCAGAACCTGTTCCCCGGACGCGCGAAGTGGTGCCCGACCGCCCCCGAGTAGAGCCCCGGATTGATGCCGCAGAAGAGCACCTTGAGACCGCGCGCGATGACGTCCGGAACGCGCGCCCCCTCGGCGGCGCGGACCTCCTCGCGACTCGGTTTCCACGAGGTCTCGGTCACTCGTCCACTCCCCCGCGCGGGTCGCCGTCGTCCGCGGCCCAGCGCCAGATGCCGTCCGGCCCGCGAACCGGGCTCCCCGGCCCGCTCTCGGAATACCCGGCGAGTTCGAGCGCGTCCCGGCCGGGTCTCGGAGGGCGCTCCCGATGCCTGCTCCAGGGAAGACACATCCTCAGGCATTCACACGGCATGCCTTCGGCGGAGCCGGGGAAGACGGCGGCAACTGTGAAGCCGCACGACTCGTAGAACCGCCGCGCCCGAGCGTTGCCCGCTCCGCAAAGGAGGTGCGCGTCCGGTCCCACGTCCCCGATGACATGTTCCACCAGCGTCCTTCCGATGCCCCGACCGACGAGCCGCGGCTCGACGTACAGCCAGGTGATCTCGTCGTCGTTCACTGTCACGAACCCGACGACCTCGCCATCGACCTTCGCGACATGGGTCTCGCCATCGAAGAACCTGTCGCTCTCGGCGACCTCGGCCATCGGGCGAAAGGAGACAGCATCACCGAGCGATTCGAGCTCCGCGGGACGAGCGCGATCGTGCACTCTGCAGACGGCCTCCCAATCGCTTCGCTCATACTCGCGGACGACGATGTCGCGCGAGCGGTCCCCCGACGGCACCCGTTCGAAGTAGTAGGCAACAAGCTCAGTGTCGGATCCGGGGTCGTCGAAGTAGCTCCGGTGGTTCCTGCGGAACTCATCGGCGCTGGAGTCCCCTTCGCCCCTCCAGAGACGCTCGGGCAGGTCGCCCCACGTACACAGCTCCATCGCGAGCACGCGGATGGTGGCCCTTCTCGCCCCGTTCGAATCGAAGACGTCGTATTCCTCGCCGACGAGCAGCACGTCGTCGAACTCGTCCTCGATAAGGTCGACCTCGCCGAGGCGGGTGACGCTGGCCGTCTTCACCCCGTCGATGATCTCGCGGACGAGACCGTCCGACACGAACCTGATCCTCCGCCTGCGCCGCCGGGCCTCGAGCGGAAGGACATCGGCGATGGTCTTCTCGAAGAGGAGTACCTCCAGACGCAGCACGCCCCGTCGATACGAACTCCGCTCGCCGGTCGCCTCGAAGCCCATGCTTCGCCAGAACGCGACCGCGCCGGAGTTCGCGGCGAGCACACCGAGCCTCACTCGGGAGGCTCCCCGGGCCCGCATTGTGCCCTCGAGCGACGCGTACGCCTGGCTTCCGAGCCCTCGGCCGCGCGCGCTCTCTGAGAGAAGAAGCAGTCCGAGAAAGTCCGTGCCGGGACCCGGGTAGTCGCGCAGCAGGTCGGCGCACCCGACGATGTCCGCTCCCTCGTATAGGAGGAAGACGCGCTTGTCGGCGCGGCTCACTCCGCTCGGGAGTTCGCGCCAGAGGGTGAGTGCTTCTTCGCCCGTAGGTCCCGCGCCGCTCGTCAGCCGGACGTAGTCCGGAGCGGACCGGAAGACCCGCTGCAGCGCGGCCAGCTGCTGTTCCGAACCTGTCACAGGCTCGAAGCGGATGTCGCTTTGCTGCTTCATCACGTGGTCGGTTCCCCCGAGCCGACGAGCGTTGGCGCTGTTCGTTCCTCAGACTACCACACACAGGCGCGGTCCCGAAACGAACCGGACCGGGGCTCACTGGCCCCGGTCCTTACCCACGTCTGGCTTCTGATTCGGAGGTCACATGCGGCGTCGGCCGCTCACGGCGAGCACGATCGCGATCACGGACTCCTTCATGTGTTCCTCCTGACAGCGGGCTGCCGGTCTTCGAGGGTGACCAGCAACAGGTTTCGGCGCGGCCGCGCCAGGTTGAGGCCGAAGCCGATC
>CAZQSB010000063.1:0-11247 GCA_964596015.1 uncultured bacterium
CCGCGAAGGCGGCCGCACGGTCGGCGCCGGCACCATCACCAAGATCCTGGAGTAGCAAGGAGGGGCACGTGGCAGGCCAGCGAATCCGCATTCGTCTGATGGCCTACGAGCACGCGACGCTCGATCAGTCTGCGGCGGAGATAGTCCGCGTGGTCAGAGAGACCGGCGGTACCATCTCGGGCCCGATCCCGCTTCCCACGAAGCGCCGGGTCTACACCGTTCTCCGGTCGCCGCACATCGACAAGAAGTCGCGGGAGCAGTTCGAGATCCGCACCCACAAGCGGCTGATCGACATCACGAACTCGACGCAGAAGACGCTCGATTCGCTGATGGACCTCGATCTGCCTGGTGGTGTCGACATCTCGATCAAGGTCGAGTAGAGCGGTCCGGGACGGAAGAGCCCGACCGACCGGCAGAAGACACCGGGAGCCTCTCTTCAAGAAGGAAGGCGAGCACCGGTACGACGGGAGCGAGAAGGGAATGACGGGAATCATCGGCAAGAAGCTGGGTATGACGCGCGTCTTCAATGAGGACGGCACGGCCGTCCCGGTGACGGTCATCGAGGCCGGCCCCTGCGTCGTCACCCAGGTCAAGACGAAGGACATCGACGGGTACGAGGCGGTGCAGCTCGGCTTCGACCGCGCCCGTCCGAAGTCCGTGAGGAAGCCCCGCGCGGGGCACTTCCAGAAGGCGGGCGTCGTTCCTCTCCGGAAGCTCTCGGAGTTCCGGGTGAACGACCCGGGACAGTACTCGCTGGGCCAGGAGATCCGCGTGGACATCTTCGAGCCGGGCGAGGAGGTCGACGTCGTCGGCACCTCGAAGGGCCGCGGATTCCAGGGCGTCGTCAGGAAGTACAACAAGTCGGTCGGCCGGAGAACGCACGGCAACAAGAGCCGCCGGGCGCCGGGCTCGATCGGCCAGAGCGCGTCTCCCGCGAAGGTCTGGAAGGGCAGGAAGCTCCCCGGGCGAATGGGTCGCGACCGCGTGACGATCAAGCGCATCTCGGTTGTCGAGATCGACTCCGAGAAGAACCTGCTGCTCGTCAGGGGCGCAGTGCCGGGCCCGAACAACGAGTACGTCATCGTCAAGAAGCGGGGAACGAGCGCCTGATGAGGGCGGCTCCCTTGACGAACCACTGAAGTGAGGCGACGAAGATGGCTAACACCGTGACTGTGCACACAAAGGGCGGCGAGAAGCGCGGCGAGGTCGCGCTTCCCGAGGTGCTCTTCGGCATCGAGCCGAACGAGCACGTGATGTACGAGGCCGTCAGGACCTATCTGGCGAACCAGCGGCAGGGCACCGTCAAGACGAAGGGCAGAAGCGAAGTGTCCGGCGGCGGCCGCAAGCCCTGGCGCCAGAAGGGGACCGGCCGGGCCCGCGTCGGCTCGACCAGGATCCCGCATTGGCGGGGCGGCGGCATCGCCTTCGGACCGGAGCCGCGTGACCACGGCATGAAGCTGCCGAAGAAGATCCGGCGGCTCGCGCTCAGGTCGGCCCTTTCGTTCAAGGCCGCAGAAGGCGAGATCCGGATGGTCGAGGACTTCACGCTCGACGCGATCAGCACGAAGGCGGTCGCTTCGATCCTCAAGGCCCTCGGCGTCGACGACGTGCGCGTCCTTCTGGTGGTCCCCGAGGCCGACGAGAAGCTGCTCCGCTCCTCAAGAAACATCCCGAATCTGGATGTCGTTCTGGGAAGGGAGCTGACGGCCTACTACCTGCTGCGGGCGGACGTGGTCATCATGACCGAGCGCGCCCTCAAGGTTGTCGAGGAGGTGTTCGGAGAATGAGCAGCGACCCGAGGAAGATCATCCTGGAGCCCGTGGTCACCGAGAAGATCGCGAGAGCCGGCGAGAAGGCGAACGTCGTCGCGTTCAAGGTCGCGAGCCACGCCAACAAGATCGAGATAAGAAAGGCCGTCGAGGAGCTCTTCAGCGTCGGCGTCACCGACGTCAGGACCATCTCGGTCCCGCACAAGCTGAAGCGCCTCGGTCGGTTCGAGGGAAGAAGACCGGGCTGGAAGAAGGCGATCGTCACGCTGAAGGAAGGCGATACGATCGAGTTCTTCGAGCACGTCTAGCGTAAGAGAACCTGGGAGCAACCGAAATGGCTGTGAAGAAGTTCAGGCCGACGACGCCTTCGCTTCGATACAAGACGGTCTCCTCGTTCAAGGAGATCACGAAGACGAAGCCGGAGAAGTCCCTGCTCGAACCCCTGAGGAAGTCGGGGGGACGGAACAACCAGGGACGGATGACGATGCGCCACCGCGGCGGCGGGCACAAGCGGATGTACCGCGTCATCGACTTCCGTCGCGACAAGCGAGACATGCCGGCGAGGGTCGCCGCGATCGAGTACGACCCGAACCGTTCGGCGCGCATCGCGCTCCTCCACTATTCCGACGGAGAGAAGCGCTACATTCTTGCGCCCGACAAGCTCTCCGTCGGCGATACGGTCACGGCGGGCGAGAACGCGGGGATCAGCGTCGGGAACGCGCTGCCGCTCCGGCGTATCCCGCTCGGCATGACGATCCACAACGTCGAGCTCAGGCGAGGCGCAGGCGGCAGGCTCGTCCGCGGCGCGGGCGGAGCTGCTCAGCTCATGGCCCGCGAGGGCAAGTACGCCCACGTCCGGCTTCCCTCGGGCGAGGTGAGGCTGGTCGATGCTGAGTGCTACGCGACGCTCGGACAGGTCGGGAACCTCGAGCACGAGAGCCTCTCGCTGGGCAAGGCCGGGCGCAAGCGCTGGCTCGGCAAGCGGCCGAAGACGCGCGGCGTCGCGATGAACCCGGTCGACCATCCGATGGGCGGCGGCGAGTCGAAGTCGTCTGGCGGCCGACATCCCTGCTCGCCGTGGGGCAAGCCCGCGAAGGGCGGGAAGACCCGCAGGAAGAAGAAGTCCGATCGCCTGATCGTCACCCGGAGGCGGAAGAAGAAGCGGTAGCCCGAAGTCAGGGGCGACCGGCTCTCACGCGTAGGAACGAAGGAGAGGACTGAGGAAGAATGACCCGTTCCAGTAAGAAGGGCCCGCACATCGACGAAAGCCTCCTGAAGAAGGTCCGGGCCATGGACCGCATCGGGGAGAAGCGCGTCATACAGACCTGGGCGAGGAGCTCCGTGATTCCGCCGGAGTTCGTGGGGCACACGATCGCCGTCCACAACGGCAACAAGTTCATCCCCGTGTACATCACGGAGAACATGGTCGGGCACAAGCTCGGCGAGTTCGCCTACACCCGGACTTTCCGTTCGCACCGGAGCAGAGAGGCGACGACGATCAGGAAGCGCTAGTCGAGACGAACGGCGCGGAGTCACGGGTTTTCGTGGCTCGGTCGACATCTGGCCCTCGAATCAGGTCTTTCATGGGGCCGCGAACACCGGAGACCGGAAGATGGAAGCACGAGCGAAAAAGCGATTCGTTCGCATGTCGCCGAGAAAGGTGAGGCAGGTCATCGACCTCATCAGAGGCAGGCGCGTCGACGAATCACTTCAGACCCTGCACTTCATGAACAAGGCGGCGAGCGCGCCCGTCGAGAAGACACTTCGCTCCGCCGTCGCGAACCTGTTCCAGACGGACGAGGGTTCGCACCTCGAGACGTCCGACCTCTTCGTCAAGGAGGCGTTCGTCGATGAGGGCCCGACCATGAAGCGGTACATGCCGCGGGCGATGGGGCGGGCGACGATGATCAGGAAGAGGACAAGTCACATTACGGTCGTCGTTGGCGACCGCACGGAAGGCACGTCGTAGGACGAGGAGGCATTCTCTTGGGGCAGAAGACGCATCCCGTCGGCCTGAGGCTCGGCATCAACAGGACGTGGAAGTCGAAGTGGTTCGGGAGGAAGAGCTACGCCGAGTTCCTGCGTGAGGACCTGCAGATCCGGAAGTACATCGAGACGAAGCTCTCGCGGGCCGGGATCTCCGACGTCATCATCGAGCGCAAGGCCGACCAGGTCGTTGTCAATGTGCACACGGCCAGGCCGGGCATCGTGATCGGGCGGAAGGGCATCGAGGTCGAGCGGCTCAACAAGGAGCTGGAGCATCTGACGGGCCGCGGCATCCGGATCAACATCGAGGAAGTCAAGCGAGTCGAGCTCGACGCCCAGCTCGTCGCCGACCACATCGCCAGACAGCTCGAGCAGCGCGTCGGCTATCGCCGCGCGATGCGGAAGTCGGTGGAGTCCGCCATGCGCATGGGAGCGCAGGGTGTTCGTATCAGGTGCGCCGGGCGCCTCGGAGGAGCCGAGATGTCACGCGTGCAGGAACAGCACGAGGGACGCGTTCCCCTCCACACGCTGCGCGCCGACATCGACTACGCCAACTCGACGGCGCGGACGACGCACGGAACGGTGGGCGTGAAGGTCTGGATCTTCAAGGGCGAGAAGCTGGGTGATCGCGGCATCGGCGGAGGGTCGACGGGTCTCGACAGCAGAGGGCGCCCGATGTCCGACGAGAGTGACCGTCCCGAGCGAAAGGACCGCAAGGACCGTCGCCCCGCACGCGGGCGCCGGGACGACCGTCGAGGCGGACGAGGCGGCGGCGGACGAGGCGGCGGAGGCGCGAAGCCGGGCGGAGGCGCGAAGCCGGGCGGAGCCGGACGGGACAAGAAGCGTCCAACGGGACGTGGTGGCGACAGGACCAAACGCGAGATCAAGGATAGCTGACCATGCTGGAGCCGAAGCGATCGAAACATCGCAAGATGCAGAAGGGGCGCATGAGGGGGAAGACCAAGGGCGCCCGCAACCTGGACTTCGGGGAGTTCGGTCTCCGAGCTCTCGAGCCCGGCTGGATCACCGCGCGCCAGATTGAGGCGGCACGTATCGCCATCACGCGCCAGATGCAGCGACGGGGCAAGGTTTGGTTCAGGGTGTTCCCCGACAAGCCGATCACGAAGAAGCCCGCCGAGACCAGGATGGGTAAGGGCAAGGGCGCGCTCGATCACTGGGTCGCCGTCGTGAAGCCCGGCAGGATCATCTGCGAGATCGAGGGCGTCACCGAGGAGGTCGCCCGCCAGTGTCTTCGTCTCGCGAGCCATAAGCTCCCGGTGAAGACGAAGTTCACGACCAGAGAAGTGTAGGTTTGAAAGGACTCAAGCAAGTGAAGGCCTCTGAGCTCAGAACACTGACCCGCGACGAGCTGGAGCAGCGCCTAAGAGAGGCGCAGGAGGAGCTGTTCAACCTCAGGTTCCAGCACAAGACGGGACAGCTCGGGAATCCTCTCAGGATTCGCGAGGTGAGAAAGGACATCGCGCGGCTTACGACCATCCTTCATGAGGGGTCGATGGCCGGCGCCGAGAGTGAGACGACCGGAGCATAAAGGCGAGCCGGAACAAGAATCGGAGCAGGAACGCATGACCCAGACCGAGAACCGAGGGCGCCGCAAGGTCCGAGTGGGGCACGTCGTCAGCAACAAGATGGACAAGACGGCCGTTGTCGCCGTCAACCGTCTCGTTCAGCACCCGCTCTACGGGCGCTACGTCAAGAAGACCAGGAAGTTCAAGGTCCACGACGAGACGAACCAGTGCCAGATCGGGGACACCGTGCGGATCGTCGAGACGCGCCCGCTCAGCAGGGACAAGCGCTGGCGGCTCATCGAGATCATCAGAAGAGCCCAGTAGCGGGCGAGAAGCGAAGAGGCTGACACTATGATTCAGGAGTACACGAAGCTCAGGGTGGCGGACAACTCCGGGGCCAAGGAGGTACGCTGCTTCAAGGTCATCGGAGGCTCCAGGCGGCGCTATGCGCGCGTCGGCGACGTTGTCATCGCCAGCGTCCGCTCAGCCATGCCGGGCGGCAACGTCAAGAAGAAGCAGGTCGTCAGAGCGGTGATCGTCCGGACGAAGAAGGAGATCCGGCGCCGCGATGGGACCTACATCCGCTTCGACGACAACGCCGCCGTGATCGTCAACCCGCAGGGGGAGCCCCTGGGCACGCGCATCTTCGGCCCGGTGGCCCGCGAGCTCAGAGAGAAGAAGTTCATGAAGATCGTCGCGCTCGCTCCGGAGGTCCTGTAGGAGGACAGAGGGCGAGAGCGTCGGAGACTGGGTGAGGAACCATGCATATCGCGAAGAACGACATCGTCGAGGTGATCGCCGGGAACGATCGCGGGAAGCGCGGCAAGGTCCTGAAGGTACTGCCGAAGCGGAACCGCGTGGTCGTCGAGGGCGTGAACTTCATCCACCGGCACACGAGGCCCCGTCGACAGGGCGAGCAGGGCGGTATCATCGAGAAGGAGGCGCCGATCCATGCCTCCAACGTCAAGCTCGTGTGCTCGAAGTGCAACGAAGGTGTGAGAGTGCGGACCAAGATCCTGGGCGATAAGACGAAGTCCCGGCTCTGCGCGCAGTGCGGAGAGATGATCGAGCGCAGACGATAGCTTCCGGGGTCAGTTGTACACGTCGGGGGCCCGAGCATGAGCCCCCCGGAGCGGAGTCAGCAGGATGCCTGAGTACACTGCACGAATGAAGACGAGGTACGCGGACGAGGTCGTGCCGGCGCTTCTCAAGAGGTTCGAGTACACGAATCCGATGATGGTGCCGAGGCTGAAGAAGATCGTCATCAACATCGGCCTCTCGGAGGCCAAGGAGGACATCAAGGTCCTCGAGAGCGCTATGGGCGAGCTCGCGTTGATCAGTGGGCAGCGACCCAGGATCACGCGGGCGAAAAAGTCGATCGCGAACTTCAAGCTGAGAGAGGGACAGCCGGTCGGGTGCAAGGTGACCCTTCGCGGCGACCGGATGTACGAGTTCTTCGATCGGCTGGTATCGATCGCCGCGCCCCGGATCCGCGACTTCCGCGGCCTCCCGACCAACTCGTTCGACGGGCGCGGTAACTACACGTTCGGTCTCGACGAACAGGTGATCTTTCCCGAGATCGACTACGACGATGTCGGGGCGATCGTCGGCATGGACATCACCATCGTCACCTCGGCGCAGTCCGACGAGGAGGCGTTCGAGCTCCTGAAGCTCATGAACATGCCGTTCAGACGACAGAGTTAAGAAGAAGGAGAGGACGATTGGCCAAGAAGGCGCTGGTTGAGAAGCAGAAGAGAGAGCCGAAGTTCAAAGTGCGGAAGTACAACCGCTGCTTCCGGTGCGGCCGGGCGCGCGGATACCTCCGCGACTTCGGACTCTGTCGTATCTGCTTCCGGGAGCTCGCCCTCAAGGGTGAGATCCCTGGCGTAGTCAAGGCGAGCTGGTAGCCGCGCGGTGAGGGGTCGGCAGAGAACCGGCTCCCTCCGTCTGCGCCGCCCGTGAATGAGACAGGGAGAAGCGACGTATGATGACAGATCCCGTCGCCGACATGCTGACCAGGATCAGGAACGCATGCCGAGCAGGGCATCGGAGCGTCGAGATCCCGGCCTCGAAGTTCAAGGTCGCGATCGCCGAGGCGCTCGAGAGAGAGAAGCTCATCCGGGGTTTCCGGGTCGAAGAGGATGGGAAGCAGGGGATCCTCCGGGTCAAGCTCAAGTACACCAGCAGTGGAGCAAGCGTCATCCAGGGCATCAGGCGGATCTCCAAGCCGGGGCTCAGGCGGTACGTGAGCGCTGACGAGATCCCCAGGGTGCGCGCGAACTACGGGACGGCGATCATCTCCACTCCCAGGGGCGTGCTGACGAGCAAGGAATCGCGAAGGGAGCACGTCGGCGGCGAGGTCGTCTGCCACATCTGGTAGTCGACCGGAGCGCGCAAGGTCCCTTGACGCGGGGGCCGTCAAGCAGCCAAGGAGTTGAGCACAATGTCGAGAATTGGCAAGGCGCCGATCGAGATTCCCAAGGGGGTGGACGTCACCATCGGCGGTGACGTCGTGAAGGTCAAGGGCCCCAAGGGCGAGCTCGAGGCCCCGATCCTCCGGGGTACCGAGCCGAAGCTCGACGGGAGCACTCTGACCGTTTCGCAGATAGAGGACTCGAACGAGGCGCACGCCCTCTACGGGACGATGCGCGCCCTCATGGCGAACATGGTCAAAGGCGTGACCGAGGGCTTCGCGAAGAACCTCGACATCATCGGCGTGGGATACACGGCTGAGCTCAAGGGCACGTCGCTTTCGCTCAAGCTCGGGTTCTCCCACCCCGTGGTCTTCGAGCCCCCGAAGGGCATCGAGATCGAGGTTCCCGAACCGACACGTATCGTAGTGAAGGGCATCGACAAGCAGCTGGTCGGTCAGACAGCGGCAGACATCCGCGCCTTCCGGCCGCCGGAGCCCTACAAGGGCAAGGGCATCAGATACCACGACGAGCATGTCCGCAGGAAGGCTGGAAAGCTGGCGGTCTCGTCAGGCGCTTAACCGGCAACGGCAAGCTATCGAACAGAGGCTGGTGAGAAACCATGATCGGTAGGACCAACCCAAGGCGAGAAGGCAGACTGAGACGCAGGAAGTCGGTCCGGAAGAAGATCTCCGGGAGTCCCTCGCGTCCGCGGCTCTCCGTGTTCAGGAGTCTGAAGCACACCTACGCTCAGATCATCGACGACACGAAGGGCGAGACGCTGGTGTCGACTTCCACCCTCAGTGACGATGTCGTGAAGGAGCTGAAGGGGAACGGGGACCACACGAAGACCGATGCCAGCAAGGCCGTCGGCAAGGTCCTGGCTCGCCTCGCGCTCGAGAAGGGCATCAAGAAGGTGTGTTTCGACAGAGGCGGCTACCTCTATCACGGCCGGGTCAGGGCGCTGGCCGACGCAGCGCGAGAGGGCGGTCTGGAGTTCTAGGACCACCGCACGGCGAAAGGGAGTTGTAGCTCGATGGGAAGAAGAGCACCGAGATACAGGGACAAGAGAGACGAGGGAACGCCCGAGTTCGAAGAGCGGGTGATCCACATCAACCGCGTCGCGAAGGTCGTCAAGGGCGGACGCCGTTTCGGCTTCAACGCTCTCGTCGCCGTCGGCAACCGGAACGGGAAGGTCGGCATCGGGCTCGGGAAGGCGAACGACGTGGCGTCGGCCATTCAGAAGGGCACCGAGGCGGCGAAGAAGCAGATGATCGACGTGCCGCTGGTCGGGCAGACGCTGCCGTACACCGTGATGGGGCGCTTCGGCGCCGGGCGCGTGCTGGTTCGTCCGGCCAGCCCGGGGACCGGCATCGTCGCGGGCGGCGGAGTGCGCGACGTCATGGAGTGCGCCGGCATCAAGGACGTCCTGGCGAAGTCGCTGGGGTCGAACAACCCGCACAACGTGGTCAAGGCGACGCTTGAGGCGCTGAAGGAGATGCGCTCGGCGGCCGAGGTCGCGGCGGCGCGCGGCGTGAAGGTGAGCGAGCTCTTCGGCATGAACGCGGAGGCCGAGAATGGCGAATAGGCTCAGGATCCGTCAGACGAGGAGCGCCATCCGCAGGGAAGAGCGCCAGAAGAGGACCATCAGGGCCCTGGGACTCCGGAAGCTCCACCAGGTCGTCGAGGTCGACGACACGCCGCAGATCAGAGGGATGATCGCAAAGGTGAACCATCTGGTCGAGGTCGAGGAGGTCGACGCGTAGAACGCGTCTTCCAGGCGAACGCAAGGGAAGAGACAAGCAATGAAGCTCAATGATCTGAGACATGCGAAGGGCGCGCGGAAGAACAAGAGACGCGTCGGACGCGGCCAGGGCTCGGGGCGCGGCGGGACGAGCGGGAAGGGCCACAAGGGGCAGAAGGCCCGCTCGGGTGGTTCCATCCCGCCGTGGTTCGAGGGTGGACAGATGCCGCTTGCCCGAAGGCTGCCGATCAAGGGTTTCAAGAACCCGAACCGACGTGAGTTCGAGGTGATCAACATCCGCGACATCGAGAGATCAGGACTCGAGGGCGACGTCTCCGTGGATGTGCTCCGGACGAGCGGGGTCGTGTCGAGCGGCAAGAAGCCCGTGAAGGTCCTGGGTACCGGTGACATCTCCCGCGCGGTCAACCTCAAGGTGCATGCGGTCTCCGAAACGGCGAAGCAGAAGGTCGAGGCCGCCGGCGGGACCGTCGAGATCGTGAAGTAAAGAAAGGCGCGACTCATGGCCTCCATGTTCCAGAGCCTGTCGAGCATCTTCAAGATCCCCGAGCTGAAGCGTCGGGTGCTCTTCACGCTGGGCATCCTGATCGTCTACCGCGTGGGCGGTCACGTCCCCACCGCGGGGATCAACGGGTCCGCTCTGGCCGGCTACTTCACGCAGCAGCAGGGCTCGCTCCTGGGTCTCTACGACATGTTCGTGGGAGGCGCCTTCGCGAACGCGACGATCTTCGCGCTCGGCATCATGCCGTACATCAGCGCCTCGATCATTCTGCAGCTTCTGACGGCGGTCATCCCGTACTTCGAGAAGCTCCAGAAGATGGGCGAGGAGGGGCGCAAGAAGATCACGCAGTACACGCGATACGGCACGGTGCTCCTGGCGCTGGTCCAGTCGTACGGCATCAGTGTGTACCTTGAGCATCTGCCCGCGTACGAGGGGACGGCCATCGTTCCCACTCCGGGCTGGGGTTTCCGGCTCCTCACGATGCTCACGATGACGACCGGCACGATCTTCATCATGTGGCTCGGCGAGCAGATCTCGGAGCGGGGCATCGGAAACGGCATCTCGCTCATCATCTTCACGGGCATCATCGCGCGCTATCCGAACGACTGGATCAACACGTTCCGGGCGCTGCGCATGGGCTCGCTGAGTCCGTTCGGGCTGGTCATCCTGGTCGTGATGATGGTCGGTATCGTCGCGGCTGTCGTGCTCATGACGCAGGCGCAGCGCAGGATCCCCGTGCAGTACGCGAAACGCGTCGTCGGAAGGAAGGTCTACGGGGGCCAGAGCACGCACATCCCGCTGAAGCTCAACACGGCGGGCGTCATCCCGGTCATCTTCGCGCAGTCGATCATCATGTTGCCCGGGACGCTCGCGGAGTTCTTCCAGGGGAACCCGCTCATGCAGGACATCGCCGCCCTCCTGCGGCCGGGCGCCTGGCTTCACACGGTCCTGTATATCACGGTGATCGTCTTCTTCGCCTACTTCTACACGGCGGTCATCTTCAACCCGGTCGATCTGGCCGACAACATGAAGAAGTACGGCGGGTTCATTCCCGGGAAGCGTCCGGGGAAGAAGACTGCCGAGTACATCGACAGCGTGCTGACCCGCATCACGCTGCCAGGAGCGCTCTTCCTGGCGTTCATCGCCGTGCTGCCGTTCTTCCTGCAGCAGCAGTTCAACGCGCCGTTCGTGTTCGGCGGCACCGGCCTTCTGATCGTCGTCGGCGTCGGACTCGACACGCTGTCGCAGATCGAGTCGCATCTTCTCATGCGCCACTACGACGGCTTCATGA
>CAZQSB010000064.1:0-11225 GCA_964596015.1 uncultured bacterium
GCGTCAGCACGCCGCCCGAGCACGCGCGCGAGGTCACCATCCACGGAGACAACCCGGAGGGAAGAGCGGTCTTTGCGCTCCAGCTCAGAGGCTACAAGATCCTCTCGGCGAGCGGGGGGCTCATCACGGCGCGCAAGGGCCCGTGGCCGGAGGGCGTGAGCCTCCTCTACCACCTGGCCCTGGGACTGGCCATCATCGGGTTCGTCATCTCGGCGCTCTTCTCGTTCGAGGGAAGTCTCACCCTGTATCCGGACGAGCCGGTCGACGTCGCGACGACCAGTACCGAGACAGGGGCTGTGAAGTTCTTCGGCGCGTCCGTCGACACCACGCGACACATCACGATGGAGCTCGACGAGTTCATCACTGAGTGGGAGCTCCATCAGGGCAAGTACTACCCGAAGGACTGGAAGAGCGACGTCACCGTCATCGACGAGGAAGGGGCGACGCACGACTTCCACATCGAGGTGAACGTCCCCATGCGCGTCGCAGGTCTCACGTTCTACCAGATGGCGTACGAGCAGACCTTCGATGTGGTCGTGCTTGTGGACAGCGTGGAGGTCGAGCGCGTCGAGGCGCAGGCGTACGCGCCGTTCACGCTCGAGACCGTCGGCGGCACGTTCTTCCCGAGCACGATGCGCGTCGGAACGCTGTTCCAGCGCGGCGCCGAACCGCGGCCCGTCATCCCCCACGTCCCGCTCAAGTGGCAGGCGCCCCAGGCGGCCGACGGCGACACGACGAACGTGCCGCCGCCGAGCATGCACGGCGGCGGCGATCGCATCGAGCTGGGCGACCTCTCCGCGGAGGAGCCGCTGCCGGTGGGCGACGTCCGGCTCATCATGGAGAACCCGTACGAGGGCAGCATCCTCACGTATCGCCACGACCCCGGCGTGCCGCTTCTCTACATCGCGGTCACGGCGTTCCTCGCCGGGCTCGCGATCCGCACGTACTGGCCGAGCTACAGAGTCAGCCTCTGGATCCAGGGACACAGGGGCAGTCTCGTGTTCCGCGCGACCGGCATCCTCGGAGAGCCCGAGGACATCGAGGACGCGCTGGTGCAGGAGATCTCGGCCGGACCTACCTCAGCTTCAAGAGCCGCGCGTTGATGGCGGCGTAGCGCCTGCTGCGGCTTGCCTCACGACCCAGACGTCCTATCCCCACTGTCAGGCCTCAGAGACGGGTCGAGCTTCTCCTCCACCCATCCGTAGACGGCCGGCATGACGAAAAGCGTCAGAAGCGTCGATGTCGTGAGCCCGAAGACCACGACCGTCGCGAGCGGACGCTGAACCTCGGAGCCCATCCCACGGGACAGGAGAAGCGGGAGCAGTCCCAGCACCGTCGTGATGGCCGTCATGAGCACGGGTCGAAGGCGCAGGACCGAACCCTCGACGAGCGCCGCGTCGAGGTCGATGCCGCTCCTCCGGTGCTGGTTGAAGTAGCTCACGAGGACGACGCCGTTCTGCACGGCGATGCCGAAGAGCGCGATGAATCCCACGGACGCCGGGACGGACAGGTACTCGCCGGTGACCAGAAGACCGAGGACACCCCCGACCAGCGCCAGAGGGATGTTGATGACGATGATGAGCGCGTGTCGAACGACCCCGAACGACATCCAGAGAAGGCCCATCACCGCGACGATCACGATCGGCACGATCACCGAGAGCCGGCGCATCGCGCGTTCCTGGTTCTCGAACTGCCCGCCGTACTCCACGAAGTAGCCCGCGGGAAGCTCGACGCGTGATTCGATGCGCCGCTGCACGTCGCTGACGACTCCGCCGAGGTCCCTCCCCCGCACGTTCGCCTGGACGTTCCAGCGCCGCTGGTTCTTCTCGCGGTTGATCTGTATCGGGCCGATGACCTGTCTGACGTCGGCGACCTGAGAAAGCGGCACGAGTGATCCACTCTCGGTGTGAACGAGGAGCGACCGGATCGCCTCGGGATCGGAGCGGTACTCCTCCTGCAGTCGCAGGTGTATCGAATAGCGCCGGACGTTCAAGTACACGTCGTCTATGGCCTCGCCGCCGATGGCCAGCTCGACCAGCTCGAGTATCTCCGCGACCGAGACGCCGTATCTCGCGCAGGCAGCGCGGTCGGCAACGATCTGGACCTGCGGTTGTCCGTAGCTCTGCTCGGGAGCGAGGTCGACGAGCCCTGGGACGTCCTCAACGGCGGCGACGATCTCGCCCGCCTTGGTCCGCAGGACATCGAGGTCCTCTCCGTAGAGCTTGATGGCCAACTCCGCCCGAGTGCCGGAGAGGAGTTCGTCGAACGCGTTCTGGATGGGTTGCGTGAAGTTGAGCTGCACGCCGGGGTAGCCCGAGAGGTCGGCGCTCAGCGCTTCCACCAGCTCCGCCTTGTTTCGGAACCGGCCCCACTCTCTTCGCGGCTTGAGCTCGATGTGCACCTCGGCGTAGTTGACGGGATGCGGGTGGCTTCCGGCCTCCGGACGCCCTATGCGCGAGACCGTCTCGTCGACCGGCTCGTATTCCAGAATGCGACGCTCCAGAGCCATGATGGTCTCGGTCGCTTCCTCAAGGGCGATCGACGGCGCCATGGTGACGCCTATGAGAATCGAGCCTTCTTCGAGCGTGGGCACGAACTCCGTGCCCAGCATCGGGAGAAGTGACATGCTCAGAACGAACGCCGCAAGGCCGATCAGAACGACCTTCCGCTTGTTGCTGACGGCCCAGGTCACTGCGGGACGGTAGAGGGCCTTGAGCCTCCTGACGACGAAGAACTCTTCGCGCTTGCCCTTTCGGAGCAGGAGCGACGAGAGCGCCGGGGCGACGACAACAGCCATCACGAGCGAGCCGAGAAGCGCGAACGAGATCGTGCTCGCGACAGGCGAGAACATCTTCCCCTCGACACCCTCGAGCGTGAGGATCGGGAGAAAGACCAGCACGATGATCAGGACGGAGAAGACGACCGGCTTGCCGATCTCGTGTGCGGAGTCGAGTATGACGCGGTCCTTCTCGAGATGGCTCTTCTCGGGGATGTTGAGATGGCGGTAGATGTTCTCCACCATCACGATCGCACCGTCGCCGAGCATGCCGATGGCGATGGCGATGCCTCCCAGCGACATGAGGTTCGCGGAGATGCCGGTCAGGCGCATGAGAATCACGGCGAAGAGCGCGGAGAACGGAAGCGCGAGCGCCACGATGGCCGACGTGCGCCAGTTCCCGAGGAAGAGCGCGAGCGTCATCAGGACAAGGAACGCCCCGATGAGCAGAGCCGTCTTGACGGTACCCGTAGCGTTCCGAACGAGTTCAGCCTGCTCGTAGTACGGCACGAGGGTGACGCCGTCGGGCAGCGAGGCTCTCACCTCGTCGACTTTTTCGTACAGTCGGTCGATGACCGCCGACGTGTTCTCACCGAAGAGCTTGAGGACGAGACCGGACACAACTTCCGCCTCGCCGTTCCTGGTCACCACGCCGCGGCGTATCTCCGGGCCGAACGCCACCTCGGCGACGTCCCCGACGGTTATCGGGACGCCGCGCACGGACCTGAGAGGAACCTGACGGATGTCGTCCAGGCTCTGGACCAGCCCCACGCCGCGCACCAGGTGCTCCTCTGAGCCGAGCACGAGGAACTGCCCGCCGGCGTTCCGGTTGTTGTCGTTGACCGCGTTCACGACGTCCTCGAGCGATACCCCGTATTCGTGGAGTGCCAGAGGGCTCAACCTGATCTGGTACTGCAGCACGTTGCCGCCGATGGAGAGGACGTCGGTCACTCCCGGGACCGTCTGAAGCTGGTATTTGACCACCCAGTCGTTGAGGTCTCTGAGGTACAGACCGAGGTCCATTCCTCCGGTGTCAACATCGGGACCCGCAGCAAGGTAGTAGATGAACACCTGACCCAGCCCCGTCGAGATCGGACCGAGGCCGGGCGGCTCATGCATCTCCGGCAGATCGGGCATCGCCGCGGAGAGCCTCTCCGCGACGAGCTGCCTTGCGAAGTAGATATCGACGTCGTCCTCGAAGTAGACGTAGATGACGGCCATCCCGAACGCGGACGTGGACTTGATCTGTGTGACGCCCGGCAGTCCGTTCATGGCCGATTCGATCGGGTAGGATATCAACCGTTCGACTTCCTCGGGCGACATGCCGTGGGCGTCCGCAAAAACGGGCACCATGATAGGCGACACGTCGGGGAAGGCGTCGACCGGCATCCCCGAGTACGCGTACATCCCGGCCACAATGACGGCCAGCATCCCGAGCACGACGACCGCGCGCGTCCTGAGCGATAGTCTGACGATCCTGTCTATCACCGCTGTCCCCCTAGTGTCCGTGACCGGCGTGGCTGTCGAGCCCGCTCGTGACGATCTCGGCCTTGAGCGCGTAGGCGCCCTTCTCCACATACCGCTCACCCTGGCCGAGTCCCGAGAGGACCTCGGCGTGCGTGCTCGTGGAGCGCCCGAGGACTATCGGTACCGACCTGAAACCCGCGCCCTCCGGCACGAACACCACGGGCTCGCCGTCCAGCGTCTGAACGGCGTCGCTCGGAACGAGGACCGATGCGTGGTCCCGCTCGAACGACACGTCGGCGGTAACGAAGAGCCCGGGCCGCCACTCGCCGGATTCATTGGAGATCTCCACGCGCGCCAGCGCCGTCCGGGTCTCCGGGTCGATGATCGGCGACACGAAGCTGACGACGCCGCTCACTTCGGAGATGCCGAGGCCCGTGGCGGAGATCGTCACTTCCTGCTCCTCGTGGATGGCGGACAGTGTGGATTGCGGAACATGCAGGTCGACCCACACCGTGCTCAGGTCGGCGACCACGAGCAGGTCCGAGTCCTCAGAGACAACCTCTCCGGTCACGATGTGCATCTCGATCACGGTGCCGCTCAACGGTGCGCGGAGCTCGAGTCCGGTGAGCGCGCCCGCTTCGTGCGTGACGGTGAGGTTCTCCAATTCCCTCTCTCCGACACCGAGGGCGTGCAGAGTCTGCTCTGCGGCTCTGAGCTCGATGTCAGCCTCCGAGAGCGCCTGCCTCGAGTCGAGGTAGTCCTGCTCAGCCACCATGTCGCCTTCCCTGAGCTCCTTCTGGCGCTCGTACTCGACGAGCGCCAGCTCGCGCCTCCCGAGCGCGCTCATGTAGTCCGCTCTGGCTTCCGCGAGTTCCCTGCTGGCCATTACTGCCAGCAGGTCGCCGGCCGACACCTCTTCTCCGATGCGAACGTGGACCTCGCGCACGACGCCCGACACGGTAGGCACCACGTGTGCGAGCCGCTCCTCGTTGACGCGAACCTCTCCGAGCAGGCGTGTGGTGAGTTCGACAGCGCCGGGGCCGGCCACCCCGACGGCGATGCCGACGCCCGCCATGTCACGCTCCGAAAGGACGACCTGGGCTTCCTCGCCATGGTCGTGCCCCGCGTGCTCGTCATCGGTGTCATGTTCGGGGCGGTCCTGCACGTGCGCGTCTCCGGCCTCGGACGCGTGGTCGTGGTCCGAGCAGCCCCCCGCGCTCTCCTCCTCTGAATCGTCGTGACCGTGCATGCTCCCGGCGGGCTCTCCGGACTCCACGCCATGGTCGTGACCGGCGTGTCCCTCGGAAACAGGTTCCTGGTCGGCCTTCACAACCGTCAGCACAGCTATGCCAGCGACGACGACCAGAGCCGCGATTATCAGGCTCTTCATCTGGAACTCCCTTTTCATGCATTCAGGTCAGGCATGGGCGAGTGTCGCGCCGGCGGTCCGCACACACACGCGCGGCATCCAGCGCCGACAACGAACGCGAGCCGCATGGACGTCCCCGGGACGCCCACGCGAATCAGTGACGCGCTTGTGGAGGAATCAGAGCAGCAGGAACGTCGTACTGAGGAAAGCGGGAGTCGGCGTGCCCCGCGAGAGGCAGGCCACCATCCTGGGTTCCGCGCGCATGACCTGAGGGTCTGCCGCGTCGCAGAAGGAGTGCGCATGGTACGGATCCGACGAGGGGACCGTCGGCTTGGAGGTTCTGGAATCCGGCCGCACGGCCGCTTCGGGAGAGAACGGGCCGCTTCGACACGTGCCGTGGCTCCGGCGAGCATCGATTGAGGGGTCGCAGGAGGCGTGTGCGGAGTGCGTGCACGCTTCGGAGCAAGCGCAAGACTCGCCCCCGGCGATCGTCTCGGGCGAGGTGAATCCGTCGCACTCCCCGCAGAGAGCCGCGCCACCTGCAGCCGACACGATCAACCCAAGCGCTGTCAGCAGAGTGGTCATTGCCTTCATGCAGTAGCCCTCACGTCGCCGGATGAACCGCGCCTCTTGACCAACCATTGTAGCCCGGTCAGACCGTCGTGTCCAGCGGACCGCCACCATGGCTGCAGCGGCGCCTTCGACCAAGGCCTACCTCAGCTTCAAGAGCCGCGCGTTGATGGCGACGATCACCGTCGAGAGCGACATGAGGACCGCGCCGACGGCGGGGCTCAGGATGATGCCCTGCTGCGCGAGGACTCCCGCCGCCAGGGGGATGGCGATAGCGTTGTAGCCTGTGGCCCAGAAGAGGTTCTGGACCATCTTCCTTCTCGTGGCCTTCGCCAGGCGCACGATGTTGAGAACATCACGCGGGTCGCTCTCCACGAGCACGACGTCCGCCGTCTCCGCGGCGACGTCGGTCCCGGCGCCGATGGCGATGCCGAGGTCGGCGGTCGCGAGCGCCGGCGCGTCGTTGATGCCGTCGCCGGTCATCGCGACGCGCGTGCCGCCCTGCTGGAGCTCCTTGATCTTCTCGGCCTTCTCGTCGGGCAGGACTTCCGCGATGTAGTCGTCGAGGCCGAGCGTCTCCGCCACGGCCTTCGCCACGCCCTCGCTGTCACCGGTCATCATGACGCAGCGGACGCCCATCTCCTGAAGCTCAAGGACGGCCTCTTTCGACTCCTCCCGGATCGTGTCGCCGAGGGAGAGGGCCCCGACCAGCTCGTCGTCCACGATGACGAAGCTCACGGTCCGGCCCTGCTCGCGCTCATCGGCGAGGCTCTCGTCGTCTACGTCGATGTCGTGCTCGCGGAGATAGCCCGGGCTCACGACAAGGACGCTCCGGCCGTCGACCTTCCCCCGGATGCCCTTGCCCTTGATCGCCTCGAACTCGTCCGGCTCGGTGACCTCGACCTCGCGCTCCCTGGCCCCCTGGAGGATGCCGGCCGCCAGCGAGTGCTCTGAGCGGCTCTCGAGAGAGGCAGCGAGACGGAGGACCTCAGACTCGCTCATGTCGCCGAAGGACAGGACGGTCTTCAGACCGAACGTGCCCTCGGTCAGCGTGCCCGTCTTGTCGAAAACGACGACGTCGATCCTGTGCGCCTCCTCGAACTGGGCCCGGTTCCTGAGAAGGAGACCGTTCCCCGCGGCGAGCGACGTCGAAACGGCGACGACGAGCGGGATGGCGAGGCCGAGCGCGTGGGGGCAGGTGATCACCATCACCGTGACCATGCGCTCCATGGCGAAGACGAACTCCTCGCCGAAGGTGAGCCACGAGGCGAGCGTGATGACGCCCGCCGAGATGGCGATGATGGTGAGCCAGAGCGCGGCGCGGTCGGCCAGCGTCTGGGTCTTCGACTTCGATGCCTGGGCGCTTCTAACCATCTCGACGACGGTGCTGAGATAGGTCTCCTCCCCCACCTTCGTCGCCTCGACCGTCACGGAGCCCTCGTTGTTCAGGGCGCCGCCGACGACCTCGTCGTCTGTCTCCTTGGTCACGGGCTTCGACTCGCCCGTGAGCATGGATTCGTCGACGGTCGTCCGGCCCTCGACGACCACGCCGTCGACGGGGAACTTCTCGCCGGGCTTCACGACGAACCTGTCGCCCTTCTCAAGTTCCGAGACGGGCACGTCCTCGGTGCCGCCGTCGGTCACGCGGTGCGCCGTGTCGGGCATGAGGCGGACCAGCTTCTCGAGTGCCGAGCCGGCGCTCATGACCGACCTCATCTCGATCCAGTGGCCGAGGAGCATGACGTCGATGAGGGTCGCGAGTTCCCAGAAGAACGCCTTGCCCGTCAGTCCCAGGGCGACCGCCGTGCTGTAGACGTAGGCGACGGTGATGGCCAGGCCGATGAGCGTCATCATGCCCGGCTGCTTCCCGGAGACCTCCTCGTACAGGCCCTTGATGAAGGGCCAGCCGCCGTAGAGGTAGACGGCCGTCGCGATGGCGACGATGACGTAGTTGAGGCCCGGGAAGGTGGGCGGCGCCCCGACCCCGATGAGGGACCGGAGCGTCTCGGAGAAGAAGAGAATGGGAACGGTCAGCGCGAGCGATATCCAGAAGCGCCGCTTGAAGTCCTCGACCATGGCCGCGTGGTGCGCGTGGTGGTCGTGGCCCCCGTGGTCGCCGTGGCCTGCATGAGCGTCGTGGCTCCCATGGCCGTCGTGGTCGGCATGGGCCTCGTGGGCACTGCGGTCTTCTTCGGCGTCGTGGCCCTCGTGGTCACCGTGGGCTTCGTGATCGGCGCGTTCGGTGCGGGCCCCGGTATCCGTCCCGGCGGCGTTGCCTTCGCGCTCCTTACTGTCCCGGTGTTCTTTCCGCATGGGAAGACTCGTCCTTCTCGTGTGGGAGTCGGAACAGGTGTTCCAGCGATAGAGCGATCGCCATGGGCGCCGTGTTCAGACGTCTCACAGGCCGATCGCAAAAGCCGGCGCGCGGCTTGAAGGTCTGCAGATGAACTACGATGACCCTTTCGCGATCTTCCCGGCAAGACCAGTCAACGCTTTCTTGATCCTGGAGATCGTCTCGTCGCAGTCGCTCATCCCGTGCCGTTCCGCCAGATACTCGGGGTCGTTGTAGCCGACCCAGACCTGCCCCGATTCATCCTCCCAGATGAGCATCTTCTGAGGAAGATCGATCGCCACCGACTGGCCGCACTCCATGAGCGGCGTGCCCAACTCCGGATTTCCGAAGACGAAGAGTCGCGTGGGCCGCATGTTCATGCCGACCTTCGCCGCATTGTCTGCATGGTTCACGACGGTGAAAAGCGTGAGCTTCTCGCTCTCCTCAATCGCCCTCTCTAACCGTGAGGCCGTCGCATCGACCGTCGCATCGCTTCGGACGCGAACCAGTCCGTCAACTGACACCTGTTGCGGCGCACCTGCCATCGCGAGCAGCGCCGCAAACACCACGAGCTTCATGTCTCCCTTCCTCCTTCGAGAGTTCAGCTGCTCCAAGCTGTTCTCGGTTCTCAGAGTGCGGCCGTGGCCAGGCGCCGATATGCGCCCGATCGCCGCCGGACCGGCCATGAACAGAATGCCGAGAGGAACGACGGCGATCGACGCGGTCTTCTCTGGTCTCGGTCTCGAGGTCGCCTGGAGCTCGAGTCGCTGCCTATGAGATCCGATTCTCGAGGTCGTCGAGGCGTTCCTCAATCGAATCGATACCGTCCGCAACGAGGGCCTTCATGTTATCCCATATCTCCTGAAGCGGCCGGTCCTCAGGTGTCAACTGATCTTCGAGTTCGGCTATCTGCGATTCGATCTCGTCCAGCTGCTGCTGCATTTCCTCCTGCGCCTCGCCGCTCATGTCTGCGATCTGCTCGCCGAGCTCCTCCGCCCTCTGGCGCAGCTCCTCGAGTTGCGCCCGGGCTTCCTCG
The DNA here is from genome assembly GCA_964596015.1 of uncultured bacterium. GTDB lineage: Bacteria > Joyebacterota > Joyebacteria > Joyebacterales > Joyebacteraceae > WJMD01. Next base: position 9,551 of record CAZQSB010000064.1, read on the forward strand.
GCAGTCATCTTCACCTGCTGTTCCATGTCTGTCTGCCCGGTCTGCTCCTGCTCGCCGTATCCGGGTTCGCCGTCTCCATCGCAACCGGTGAGTACCAGGCCGCCGACAAGAACGAGACAGAGTGCTGCTGTTAGGATTGTACGTGTCATCGTCTCCCCTTTCGTTTCTACCTGCCGCTCCTCAGTGCCTTGATGAGCTCCTTCTTCGACATCTTCGAGCGCCCCTCGATGCCGACCTCCTTCGCCTTCTTGTAGAGCTCGTCCTTCGTCCATTCCTCGTACTTCTGGTGTCCGCCGCCCTTCTTCGATGTCTGCTTGTTCGGGGCGTTCGCGATGCGGGCGGCCTTCTCCTTGCTCATGCCCTTTTTGCGGAGCTTCTCGTACTGCTCCTTGTTCTTGATACTGGCCATCTTCTTTCCGGGCATTCGAGGCTCCTTCCCGGGTCGGTCACCACCCTCCTCGCGCTCCGGCGATGAGTGCGATGATGAAGAGGACGAGGAAGATGAAGAAAAGGACCCTCGCGACCGTCGCCGCAACGGCCGCGATGCCTCCGAACCCCAGAACCGCCGCAACGATGGCGATGGCCAACGAGATCAAGGCCCACTTCAGCATTCCCGACCTCCCACCACGGACCTACTGCAGCTTTTCCTTCGCGGCCCTGATGCCGCCCTTCAGCTCCTCCATGCTCTTCTCGAATCCGGAGCGCAGCTCCTGCCACGCGCTCTCGGCAGACTCGCCCATCTGATTGAGGCGGTTCTTCATCTCGTCCGCTCTCTGCTGAAGGCGATCGGCCTCTTCCTGGTACCTGATCTTCGCGTCCGCTTTCGCCTGATCGGCCCTCGCCCGCATCTTCTCGATGTCGGCCTCGAGTTCCCGGATCTCAGCCTGACGCTTCTCAACGTATGCCTGGCGCTCGTCCATGGTTCCTCCCTTCGCAGCAACGTATCCTCTGATGAGTCAACAGAGAGTGAACCATAGACACGCAACAATGTCAACACGAAAGCTTCATGAGCGAATGACAGGAGCCTGACTCCTGTGCGAAGCCCGGACCTTCTGAGCTCCGTGGCCCCCAACTGGCGTGCTCTGCTTGAGTTCGACCGCATTGCCCTTGACTCGGGACCGGATCGCTGTTATACATGGTGATGGACATGACGCGGGGTGGAGCAGTCCGGTAGCTCGTTGGGCTCATAACCCAAAGGTCGCAGGTTCGAATCCTGCCCCCGCTACCAGATCGAAAGAACTCCCAGTGCTGGGCACATCCGGCGCTGGGAGTTTCTTCATGCGGATCTCCCCGCTCTGAGAGGCCCCGTCGATCGTCAGGCCCTCCACGAACGCCCGGACGACTCGCTTCCGCTCCTCCATGGTGCCGTGCTCGAAGAGGCGTTGGGCGTTCGCGAGGCCCTCGAGGATCGCGCCCACAACCGCCTCGCGGTCGTGGGCCCGCGCCGGGTCCTCGGCCTCCAGGGCGAGTTCCTTATCCACGAGCTGCCGTAGCATCAGTCGCCCGTTCTTCCCGAGGAACTAGGCCATGCGCTTCCCGACGAGGTCGGTGACGACGTCATCCAGGGGCTTCTGGAGGAACTGGACCGGCTGGCACACTGACTTGCCCTTGGCGATGGCGGCGCTGCAGACGTAGTACGGGGTGCGGACGCGCGTGCCGTCCTTCCTGAGCTTGC
>CAZQSB010000065.1:0-11182 GCA_964596015.1 uncultured bacterium
GTGCGCGCCGACCTCCTCGAGGGTGCGATCCTGCAAGACATCAGAGGCATGTTCCGGGACGAGCAGTTCATGGGCCGCGTCTGGGAGGAGGCCAACCGCCGCCTCAGCGCGGAGAAGCCGAGCGTGGACCGCGAGATCGGAAACGTGGACACCCAGATCGCGAAGGCGCGGGCCATCATCGACCGCTACTTCGAGGCCTTCGAGGCAGAGACGATGAAGCCCGAGGTCTGCATGGCCAAGGTCGATGATCTCAACGCCCGGATAGAACAGCTGGAGGACGAGAAGCGGGCGTTGGAGGAGCGGCGGGAGCGCCTGGAGATCGCCGCCATCGACCGGGAGATGCTCTCAGGCCTCGTGGACAATTTCGAGGACGTCATGGCGCAGGGGACCAACCCCCAAAAGAAGGACCTCCTCCACCGGATGGTGAAGAAGGTCCTCGTTCACGACCGGAGCACGATCGAGATCTGGTACGCGTTACCGAACCAGGCCTCAGTTCGTAGTCCGGCACATCTGGCTCCTCGGGGCGGACTCGAACCACCAACCAACCGGTTAACAGCCGGTCGCTCTACCATTGAGCTACCGAGGAATATGTCGGATTCTCGTCAGAAAGGCGCGGCAGGTCGGCTCACCGGCTCGCCACGCCTTCACAAGGGGTATTCTAGCAAGGCATGGGCCCGGTGTCAATGTTGACTGGAACGGCTCCGAGATGGCGCCAGGTCACCGGCAGATACGGTCGTCTGCAGGGACCTGGAACTGTCGGGCGCGGGTATCGCCGCCGACCCTGACAACCTACCTGACCCGCACCGCCTTCCGCGCCGCCCGCTTCCCGTCGATCTCCGCCGAGAGCATGTAGACGCCGGAGCCCACACGCCGGCCCGACCCGTCGCGGCCGTCCCAGTGAACCGTCCGCTCCCCGCCTGGCAGCCACCGGTCGAGAAGCGTCGTCACGAGCCGTCCGCTGACGTCGTAGACCCGCACGCGCACGCGCGCGCCGGGCGACGGTACGACCAGCGAGAACGTCGCCGACTCACGGAACGGATTCGGACTACTCCGTGACAGGAAAGGGCGCGCCGGCGGCGGTTCCTCCCCCACGCCGGTCCCCCACGGCTGCGCGAAGCCGAAGCCAGGCAGCGCCTCGCCGCCGAAATCGAAGAGCGCCAGGTTCTCCCACGGGCATCCCGGAGCGCCGTCGACGACGATCCACGCGGGCTCCCAGTAGACCACGCCGGTCCCGAGTCCACCCGGCGTCGCCTCGACCACGGTCGCGACGTCGCGGAGGAACTCGAACTGCCCTTCCGGCGTCGCATCGTAGCCGACGTGGAGCTGCGACGTCTCACCGACGATGTTGTTCGTATCGTCTTCCCAGTCAAGCGTCCACGGGTACGCTGTCTCGACGACCATGAGTTCCTTGCCGTAGCGTGGCGCGAGGTCGGCGAGATTGTCGCGAAGCCCCCAGATGTCCCCGTGCCACCACGGGTAGAACGAGAGCCCGATGATGTCGAACGAGACGCCGCGCGCGAGGAGGTTGTCGAAGAACCACTGCGCCCGGGCGTTGTCGCAGCCCTCGGCGACGTGGATGATGATGCGGGTCTCCTCACCGGACCCCAGGCTGTCGCGCGCACCGGCCACGCCCGCGGAGAGAAGCTCCGCGAACTGGTCCCACTGTTCGGACGTGTCCCAGGCGCTTCCGGGCGAACCGACGCGGCCGTCGTCCCAGAGCATGCCAGGCGAGACCTCGTTCCCGATCTGGATGTACTCGGGCAGCACACCTTCGTCTCGGAAGCGCATGACGACCACGTTCGTGTACGCGTAGACGGAGTCCACGAGCGCGTCGAAGGGGACTCCCTGCCATGCGGCGGGCTTCGTCTGGCTCCCGGGGTCGGCCCACATGTCCGAGTAGTGGAAGTCGAGCATCAGCTCGAGCCCCGCCTCTTTGACCTCGTGGGCGTGCGCGAGGGTCGCGTCGAGGCCGTGCCACGGCTCGGCCGGCGTGTGCCAGATCCTGAGGCGCACGACGCCCCAGCCGTGGTCGCGACACGCATCGAGGAGCTCGACCGGCGTTCCATCCACGGTGTACACGACACCGTGCGATTCGAGCATCGGGACGAACGAGAGGTCGCCTCCGACGACCGTTCCTCCGGGCGACCACCCGGCCGGGTGGTCGAAGAAGACCGGGGGAATGGTCATGGGACCCGACACGGTCACCGACCGGTTCGTAATCGAGTGCTCCCAGCGGTCCTCGCCGCCGTGGACGATGACGAACTTGTACTCGTAGGTGTCCGGAGCGAGGTCGACCGCCGTCGTATAGACGAGGTCGCCGTCGGCATCGGACAGGACGGCCTCCCCGGCGGTCCATCCGTTCATCGTGCCGCGGAGCTCCACGACATCGACTCCAGGCTCGAACTGCCCGAACGACGTCGGAACGCTCACGTCGACCTGGAAGGTCACGGGCGCCGCCTGTGCCGCGACCGCGAGGAGTACCACTGTCGCGATCGTACTGAGGATCCGGGTGGTCATGCCGCGCTCCCTGCCGTGTCCGTGGTGCGGTCAGCTCCTGACGTCACTGCAGGGCTCGTGCCAGCGCCCATTCCCACAACATCGGCCACGCTCAGGACCTCCACCTCGAGCCCTGCCTGCTCCACCATGTCCCGGAGCTGCATGATGCACACGGGGCACTCGGTCGCGACGACATCGACGTCCGCCGCGCGGATGGCATCCATCTTCGGTTCGGCGATCGCCCTCGCGAGGTCGTACTCGGTCAGGCAGAACGTCCCCCCGCCGCCGCAGCAGCGGTCGGCGTCCGCCATCTCGACGAACTCGACCCCAGGGAGCGCCCGGAGGACCGCGCGCGGCTCCTCCGACACGCCCTGGCCGCGGTTGAGATGGCAGGGGTCGTGGTAGGTCACGCGGAGCCTCGAACCGGCCGCGCCGGGTCCGGTCGGCCCCGCGGCATCGTCGCGCTGAGGCGCCTTCGGCAGCCCGCGGTACGCAAGGAACTCGGTGAAATCGAAGACCGCATGCGGGAAGCCGCCCTCGAACCCCAGAACCTCCTCGTACTCGCGCTTGAACGCGAGGCCGCCCGAGGCGCAGCCGACCACCACCGCATCGACGTCGAGACCGCGGAAGAGCTCGATGTTCTTCATCGCAAGCTCACGCGCCGTCTCGAAGTCGCCGGCGTTGAAGACCGGCGTGCCGCAGCAGACCTGGCCCTTCGGGATGACGACATCCACCCCCGACGCCGCGAGCGTCTCGACGATGACGCGTCCCGTCTCCGTGTAGATGAGGTTCGTGGCGCAGCCGACGAAGTAGCCGACGCGCTTCGCGCCGCGCGCCAGTTCGACCCGCTCTCCCGAGGCCGCGACACCGGGAAGCGGACCCTCGGGCTGCGAGCCGGTTGCGGGCACGACATCCGGCACCGTCTCAAGGAACGCGCGGTCCGCGAACTCGGGCAGCACCCGGTCGCGGTCGATGCCGGCCAGCGGCAGCAGCAGCCGGAACGCGCTGTCACGGGGAAGGCCGCGGAGAAGAGCACGCTGAACGAACGAGGCAAGACGCGTGAACGGTGGCAGGATGCCACCACGCCTGAGCACCTGCCGGAAGATGAACCGCTTGAGGAAGGGAAGCCGTCCGGCCTCGACGAGGCCGCTCCGCGCTGCGAGGATGAGGTCGTCGACCCGGACCTCGTTGGGACACGCATCCACGCAGGCCTTGCAGTTCAGACACCTCTGGAGCCGTTCATCGAAGATCTCCGAGAGTCCGAGTTGACCGTCGAGCACTGCGCGGACCAGAGCGACCTTGCCACGGGCAACGCTGCACTCGTCGCCGACCTCGGCGAAGACGGGGCAGACGGAGCGGCAGGTGCCGCAACTGCGGCATTTGAGCGCCAGGTCGCGCCGCGCCTCGAGCTCGCGTCCCGGTCCCGCCACAGCCATCACCCCTCCCGCTCGAACGTGATCTCGACGGGCGCGAGGACGCCGTCGGGGTCGAACTCGCGCTTCAGACGCTCCAGGATGATGCGCGAGCCGTCCTCGAGCGGCTCACTCCCCGCACATGCCTCGATGACAGTATCGTCCTTGAGGTGCTCGAACTCGCGCTCGAAGCGCTCCCGCAACCGCCCGCGGTTCTCCTCGGCGTCGAGCCGGAGCGTGGCTCCGACGATGACGCCCAGGCATCCCCTCGAACCGGTGAAGAGCTGCTTCAGGTCGTAGCCGGTCACGCACTTGACGGTCCGCGAGCCTGCCCTGAGAAGCGCGCCGTCGGCCAGCACGACCTCGAGCCCGAGCACGCCGCGCCGGATGAGGTTCCCGCGAAGCGTCCAGTTCCCCGGCGCCATGGCGACGACGTCGGCCACCTGGGCCGTCCCGTCCTCATACGCGGACGGCGCCCAGAAGAGCGCGCGGTCCTCCAGAGCGTCCCTGAGAGCGTCCAGCGTGATGCCGGCGTCGACGACCGTCATGAGGTCGCCATCGGAGACCTCGCGGACATCCGCCATGCGCTCCACGGAGAGCGGGATGGGCCGGCGGCCGCTCGCGACGTCCGTGGACGCCCACCAGTGCGGAACCACGACGCCGCCGTCCGAGCGCGCGGCGTCGAGCACCCGGCCGACCTCCTGCGCGCTCGCGGGCAGGACGACCGTCCTGCCCGTGCGCTCTTCAGTATTGATGCCCTGGACCGGAGCGCCCGTACGCGCCTCCTAGTTCATCTTGACCATCCGTCCGACGCCGGCCGAGGTCGAACCGCCGTCGTCCGTGTCGACATCGATGGTGTAGAGATAGAGCCCGTTCGCGACCACATCGCCTTCGGCGTCCGTGCCGTCCCAGAAGACCTCGTTGTAGTTGATGTCGTTGCTCGCGTCCTCGAAGACGCGGATGAGCCGCCCGCCCACCGTGAAGATGCGGATGGTCACGTCGGCGCCGCTCTGGTTGAGCGAGTAGATGATCCGCGTGCCTCCGGGCGTCGTGAACGGATTCGGGTGGTTCGCCACGTGGCGGATGAGAATGGACTCGCCGCCCTCTATCAGGATGACGAACGACGCGGTCTGCCCGGCCGCGTCGGTGGCCGAGATCCGGACAGCGCGATCGAACTCGGGGTCCGTGAGCGCGCTGTAGCTCAGCCGGTACCAGCGGCTGTCGGCCCCGCCTGTGTCGGTCACGGCGGCGAGCGTGTACTCGGAGGCCGGGATGGTGCGGTCACCGACCTCGACGACGACATCGTCCCGATCGATCTCGACCTCATCGATAATGTCGGCCACGATCTCGATCGGCAGCTGGGCCGTCTCCTCGTCGAGGAAGTCGCCGCTCACGAAGCTCTCCCCGTTCACGGTAGCGCGGATCGTGGGCGGCGAGGCGTCGAACTTCGTCAGGGGATCGCCGAAGAGAGCGAACGTCCTCGTGTCGGTGTAGGTGTAGCCCTGCTCGATGACCGCATTGATGATGCCCTGCGTCGTCAGCCCGCCGATGGTCCAACGCGGATACCCTCCCCCGCCGGCACTTTCGCTGAAGTAGGCCTCGAACGTGTTCACGTCCAGGAGGCGGTTCCAGCTCTGCCGCGAGGAGCCGACGCACGCGAAGGTCGCGACCGCGCCACGGTTCCCGCCGAGATGGAGCATCTGCTCGGTGACGCAGTCGATCGACGTGCCCTCGGACGCGTCGAGGAAGCGCGCCAGCTCGCAGGACATGCCGAAGAAGACGAACGGCCGGTCGTCGTTCCCGAACCTCGAGAGGTCGTTCGACGAAGAGGCCGACGTCGCGAGGATCAGCTGCTCGTGCGTGAGCTGTGTGCGGTTGCCGTGCCCGACGAAGTTGACCAGAAGCGCGCCGTCTGAGAGCCGAGCCAGAACGTCGTCGGTCGCCCCGCTCGCTCCACGCACGTACCCGACCGTCTCGAAGGCATAGAAGATGTCGCCGGCCACGGTGTCGCCGTGGAACGGGTGGGTGTAGCGAGAGAGGATGAAGTTCACGGTGTCGATGTCGGCAGGCGACTGCGCGACCGTGTCCGCCATGTCGAGGCAGAGGGTCGCGAAATCCTGCTCCCAGAGGTACTTCGCGTAGGAGGACTCGAGCGACGGGTACGACCAGTCGTCGTCGGCGATCTGGAGCACGCGGTTCCGCCACGTCCCGGCGCCGCTCATCGTCTCGTAGACCTGGATCTTCTCCGTCACCGACTGGACCTGACCGGCGCTTCCGGAGGGCAGCCGTCCAAGCATCATCTGCGGCAGCGTGAAGACATCGTCGGCGAACGAGACGAACCACTGGTCGCTTCCGACGAGCTTGCCTCCGCTCGTGCCGCGGAAGACGTGCGTCGGCATGTAGTTCGGGTCGGCGGACGGCCTGACGCCGCGGGTATCCTCGCTGGCGTCGCCGACCAGAAGCGCGTACTGCGGAGCTGAGCTCCAGTTCTCGTAGGCGTACTGCAGGAAGTCCCGGATGGCCCGGTCCGATGGAAGCCCGCCGTTGAACTCGTCGTAGACCTCCGTGAGCAGGGCGTGCGTCACTCCCCACCCCTGAGAGACCCGATAGTTGACGAGCCCCTGAACGGCGTCGCCGAAGCCGTCGTAGGAGATGACGATGACCTCGGACTCGCCCGTCGCCAGACCCGCGTTCTCACGGCGCTCGATGCCGAGCGGCTCGAGGGCCGCCGTCCGCTCGAACGCCTCGTATCGTGTGAAAGAGTCGACCGAATCCTGAAAGACAAGCGCGACGTCGGTGTCCGGCTGGGTGTTCGCGCTCACCAGCTCGAGCGATACCGGCGCGTCGGGGTCGGTCACATCATAGAGCGCGAGGTCCGCCGAACCGAATCCCTCGACGCGCAGCTCGAACCGGCCTTCGAGACCGGCGTTCGTGAACTGAAGGCGTCGCGACTCGGCCCGGTAGAGGCGATCGTACGCCACGGAGAACCAGTCGAGATTGGCGCCGGAGCGCCCCGGCGAGGCGTCCCCGAGGCCCACGGCTCGGAGGTGGTTCTGCCCATCGGAGAACGCGTTGGAGGAGATCGCCCCGCTCTGATAGAAGTCCTGATCCATCGACTGACTGATGCCGGTGAACGAGAAGACGCCGAGGTCGGTCTCGCTGCTCGCTCCGTCCACGATCGAGAGCTCGATGCGATGCTGACTGGACGTCTTCCCGTGCCACCGGCCCCGGATCCTCGCGTCGCTCCCGGTCGCCATGTCGTGCACGGTGAAGGGAAGCTCGTGGATGTCGCCGCCGGCGTCGAATGTCTCTGTCCAGTACCAGAGGTCGACCCGATCGTTGGGAGGCGTGTTCAGGAAGTACTCGTCCTCCTCGAACCGGAGCGTGTCGCGGAAGCTCACAGGCGGGGTCAGGCCGTCCCACCCGTGCCACGCCGCGCGCGGCTCCATCCGGAGCGCGAGGGCCGGATCCGGCGCGATCCAGTACACGTTCTCGGTCGTCCAGCGGTCCTCGTACCCCGACTCGTTGAACGCGTCCTCGAAGCTCTCGGCCGCGAAGAGAAGATAGTCGCTGCCGTCGAACACACCGTCGGCGTCCGCGTCGTGGACCTCTATCGCCACAGGCGTTTCGATGAAGGGCTCGGCAAGTTCTATGTCGAACGAGCGCTTGAAGAGGGCGATGTCCTCCAGGGCATGGGTCGCGGCGAACCCCTCGTTCGAGAGGTCGGAGAAGTCCACGCGGTAGACGCCCGTCTCCCCCACGCGCACCTTCCACGCCTCGTCCCGGGCGCGGAGCCTTCGTCTCGCGTAGCTCTCAAGCGGCTGAGGCCTCGTGCGCCACGCAGCGGCCTCGTCCGCGTTCAGGATGGTCGCCCCGTAGACGGCGTCCCACTCCTCTTCCCTCGCCGGAGCCGGGATCCACCCGTCGGCGCTTCTCGCTCCGGACAGGCGGAGCCTCGCAACGATGCGCGACCGGAGCGTGAGTTCGCCGGTCGCCGGCACCCAGGCGACGGGGTTCATGACGACGCGGACGACGCGATGGTGGCGAAGGCGCGCGTCCTGTCCCAGCTCGACGGCGTGCGCGGGCCAGACGTCCCGACGCGACTCGAAGGCGGGGTTCGGACGAAACTCCTGCACAGGAACGAGGAAATCGTCCTCGCCGACGATGCGCTCCTCAGGCACGGGCTCAACGCGGTGACGCCCGAGAGGCCGGGCATCCACCGCCAGGACCTCGAGGTCGTAGGCAGCGCCCGCCGGCACGGCGAGCAGGATCGACTTCCTGGGAAGGCGGGCGGCCCCGACATCGGTCGTGAACCCGTATCCCGGGACCTCAACCCTGACAAAGGAATCGCCACCGTGAACGATCTCCGAAACGGAGACGTCGTCGGTGGCGAGTTCGAAGATGATCTCGCTGTCGGTGTGCTCGATGACACGCGCCTCGCTCGCGAGAAGCGGCATCGCAAGGAGCAGCGTCACCCCGATCAGGAACGCGCGCGTCGCGCCGTGAACCATGTCGTCTCCTCCGTCGGGCCGGACGCAGGCGCAGATGTGACGTCTCGAAACGCCTCCCGCCTTCATCCGTGCCCAGGAGGACGGCGCACCCTCCGCGCCCCCTCTCTAGTGCGTCACCTTCGGCAGGTAGGTCGCGAAGTCGAAGTCCGGACTGTTCTCCTCGTCGTGACAGGCCAGGCACCTGCTCATGTCGACCTGGCCGTACGAACCGTCGCGTGCATGCTCGGTACCCATGCCGTGGCACGCTTCACACTGCACGTTCCGAAGTTCCGCGGGCACCTGCTCCGAGCCGTCCTCGGCCAGGTCCATTCTGCAGGTCACGTGGCAGCGCAGGCACTCGGGGTTCATCGACTGCTGGTCGCGCTCGAGAGTATCGAATGCGTGGGCGTGAGCGGTCGTCTGCCACTGCTCGTACTCGGACTCGTGGCACCGCTCGCATGACCCCGAGACCCCGATGCAGTCCTCGGTATAGGTCATGGCGGCACGCGTCTCGCTTCTCCGGTCGGCCTGCTCGGCCAGACGCTCTCTCTGCAGCTTCTCGACCGCCGACTTGTGCTCCTTGATGAAAAGCGCCATCGAGGCGTCAGCGGGGACCTTGTCGCCGAGCGGCAGCGTCGCGCCGGAGTAGCCGGTCATGATTCCGTCGGTGTCGAAGGTCACCCTGAGATCAGTGAGATACTGCCCCTTCGCGCCCGGCTCAAGGAAGATCGTGCTGTGGATCTCGCGCGGCGTTTGTCTCTGCTGCGTGTTCCGCCCGATGACGGCGAAGTCGATGCCGTCGAGCGCCCCTACCAGCTCCTCGGCGACGTAGAACCCGGTGTGAGCCAGGAGGATGACGAAGTCAGACTCGCCCCGCATCTTCGGGAGCAGGTCCATCAGGCTCTCGTAGGGGTCGGCGAACTCGACGCCCGAAGCCTCGACATCCCTATGGGTCCTGAAGCGGTCGTTCAGATCCGTGACACCGGTGACGGCGAAACGCAGTCCACCTCGCTCCAACACGATGTACGGGTCGACGACCAGTTCGCCCGTCTCGGCGTCCCTGACGTTCGCTGATACGAAGGTGAGCTCCGTCTCGGCCAGACGCTCTCTGAAGTACGGTAGTCCTCTCCAGAGGTCCCAGTCGCCGATCGTCGTCGCGTCGGTCCCCATCACCTCAAGACCAACGAGGGTCGTCTGATCGACAAGCTCGTTGGCGAAGTCACGGCGCGTCAGCGACGAGCCGCCGTCGAGCACGATCGCGTACGGCACTTCTTCTTCGGTCTGGTTGATGTAGCCGGCCCTCCGGACCAGCCCGCCCTTCTGGCCCCCGTGTCAGCCACAGGGCTCGAGCTCGCCCTTGGTGTCGCTTGTGGCGAGGATCGCGAGTTCGAAGGGCTCCTCCGGTCGGCGGGCGTACTCAACACCGGCGCAACCGGCGATGATGATGCCCAGAAGCAGCGTTGCCAGAAGCCTGCGATTCATCGGATGTTGACCCTCCGGAATGGGGCGAGTGAGACCATTCGACACAATGGCACGCCCGCCCTGGTCGGACCCGAGCCGGGCGAGCATGCCGCTCATGAACAGTCTACCACGGGCGAAGGGCCTGCGCAAGAAGGCCACCCGCGCCCCGGATCGGCCCACGAGGGTCCGTTCAAAGAGAAGCGGGCGGCATCAGGGATGCCGCCCGCCTCCTGAGGTGTGGCCTGCCTTCAGTTACTAGCGATAGAGACCCTTGATCGAACCCCAGGTGTCGTTCTCGACCGGGGAGACCTCGCACGTGCCCTCGGGGGCCTCCATACCGACGCCGAAGTTCTGCAGAACGCAGTAGAAGTCGGCGACGTTGTTGCAGTCGATGGTCTTGTAGCCGTCCGACGGGTGCGGGTCGATCCAGATCTGACCCGGACCGCTGGCGAAGTAGGGAATCTCAGCGATCGTCAGAATGCCGGTCACCGGGTCGGCAGGCTCGCAGTTCGCCCAGGCCATGGCCCAACCGTTCGGATCGTTGAAACCGCCGATGGCGTTCGTACCGGCCGGGATATAGACCGGCACGCCGGCCGGGAAGCCCGGGATGTTGTGGAGCATGGTCACCGCGACGCCGCGGAGACCGGTGTTGATCTGATCAGCTGCAAGGTAGACGTTGAACGGCACGCCGGACGGAACGTCGATCTGGTCGACGTAATCACCGGTGGCGCCCGTCAGGAACACGCGGACGTTCGGATTCTCATCAGCGTAGGCCGTCACAGCGAACACCGCAACCGCCAGGAGGATGATCACATGCTTCATTCTGATCGTCTCCTTCTTCTCGCCTTCCCGAGTTCTTGCGGAAGGCACCATCGTTTCACATACGACAGGAGAGCGACCTCGCGTCACAGCTCGTCGGTCGGCCACGACCTCTTGCCAGCGCACACAGCACTCTGAGTCGCTGGTCACTTCCCTGCCAGGAGCTCCGCTCGTTTTGCACAACTACCATTGATTATAGCACAGGTCACGCAGCGGGGAAAGAGTGTTTTTGAGTCTCTTCGCGGCTGACTGCGAGATGCGGTCCCCACGGAGTTCCCCGTTGAGCTTTCCCGGTACGGCTCTGCACAAAAGGAAGGGCCGCTCTCTCGAGCGGCCCTTCCAGCGCAGGCAGGGTCGTTCGTCTTTGACAGCCGAAGGCTGCTAGCGGTACAGCCCCTTGATGGAGCCCCACGTCTCGTTCTCGACGGGGACGCCGCAGACGCAGGGCACGTCGCCCGGAACGGGCTCCATGCCGACGCCCAGGTTCTGCAGCACGCAGTAGAA
>CAZQSB010000066.1:0-9234 GCA_964596015.1 uncultured bacterium
ACGCAGCCGGACGACGGCCTGCACCGCGAGCTCGTCGGCGCCGGCGCGCTGCTGGCCTACGACGGGCGCGCGTTCGTCGCCGACGGCCCGCGCGGCGCGGTGACGGGGCTGGAGCGACGCCTGGAGGAGGGCCACGCGGGCGCCGTGGCGGTCGGCCTCGAGCTCGCCGAGCCGGGTGCCTGGGGCGACGACGAAGCGGCCCACGGCTCGGACGCGGGACCGGGCGCGCTCCTCGCGAACGTCGAGAGGCGCCTGCGCGAGATCGGCGCCTCCGACCACGACGTCGACGCGCTGCTGGGCAAGAACCTGCTGGCGCGGGCGGCGCGGCCCGAGAACCTGGGCGGCGTCGGCTGACGCGGCACGCAGCGGGTCACGCCGCGCCCGGCAGCGCCTCGGCGGCCACCCGCAGGAAGCGGATCGCGCCGGCCACGCCGGCCTCGTAGAGCACGCCGACGTCCCCGTCGTCCAGCGCCACCAGGTCGCTGTAGCCGACGCGCCCCGCCACCAGCAGCCGGGCGTGGGGCCAGCTGCGGCCGCCGTCGTCGCTCCCCCGCAGCGTCAGGCGCAGCCGGGCGGTGGCGTGGGCGGGGTGGCAGAAGAGCAGCCGGTCGGGGCACGCGTCGGACGGCGCCAGCAGGCTCCCCTGCACGGCGCTGTCGATCAGCGTGGGCTCGTCGTGGACGGGTCCCGGGCGCGGACGGCCGGCGGCGTCCCAGCGGACGCGCAGCGACGCGCGGCAGCCGGCGGGTCGGCCGGCGCGGTACTGGCGGGCGTTGGCGAGCAGCGTGCCGTCGCCGAGCTCGGCCAGGCTGCCCTCGTTCCAGCCGCGCGGCGCCCCGCCGTCGGCCCTGCGGGTGAAGGCGGGCCCGACCCGCCAGGTCGCCCCGAGGTCGTCGCTCCAGAAGAGGAACCCGAGGGCCTCGAACACCGAGGCGGGTCCGAAGGTGCCGTGCCCCACGAAGCACAGGCGCCCCGGGTGGGGCCCCCGGCGCAGCTGCAGGCCGTGGCCCAGGGTGCCCATCTGGACGCGCCAGTCGCCGGCGCCGGGCCAGGCGTCCGCCACGCCCCCCGGCAGCCCGAGCCCAGCGGCCACGTCGATGGCATCGCCCCAGCTGCGCCCGTAGTCCTCGGACACCCACGCCCGCAGCCGGCCGCGGCCCTCGCCCGCGGCGATCGCCCACTCGCTGGCGTCCAGGTGCGACGCCAGCAGCACCACCCGGCCGCTGCCGCGCACGGTGTCGACGACGGGGCTCGGGTTCATCAGCGACCGGTCGCCGCGCTCCGGGCCCATCGGCGCACGGGCCGCCACCACGAGCGGGCCCCAGCCGCGACCGCCGTCCTCGCTGCGCCGCAGCACCAGGTCCTTGGTGGGGCTGGCGTCGCTGACGGACTCCCGGCGGCCCTCGGCGAAGGCGAGCAGGGCGCCGTCCGCGGCGCGCACGATGGCCGGGATGCGGAACGCGGCGTAGCCGCCGTCGCCGGGACGGAAGACCACCGTCGGGCGCGCGCCCCTGGGCCCGCGCGGCACCCGCAACCGCCGCGGCGACCCGCCGGGCGGCCACAGGGCGGCCTGCGCAGGCGACGGCACCAGCGAGGCGGGCCGCGTCACGGCCGGACCCACCGCCAGCTCGTCCTCGAAGTCCCAGATGAGCCGCTCGCCCGCCTCCGGTGGCTCGCAGGCGTGGCGCCAGCCGTCGCCATGCCGCCGCAGCGTGAGGCGCACAGGCGGCGGGGCGTCCGCCGATGCCCCGGCGTCGGCCTCGCTCGCGGGCGCATCACCCGCCGGCCCCGCGTCGCGCGCCGCCGGAGGCGGCGTCCCGTCCCACCACGCCACGCGCTCGATCCACTCGCCACGGCGCTCGCCGAAGCGCAGGTCGGTGTGCCCGCCCGCCAGGTCGCGCAGGCCCCCGACGACGATCCGGTCCGCCGCGGGCAGCTCGCCGTGCACGCCGGCCGGCGCGCCGGACGCCCGCGCGCCCGAGGGTGCCGGACGCAGCGCGCGACCATCGACGACGACGACGCTCGGCCGCCCATCGGCCCCGAAGCGAACTTCCACGCGGTGGGCGCCGGCGACGAGCCGGCGGCTGCGCAGCGCGACGATCTCGTCGCCCGCGGCGTGCCACCACGCCTCCACGCGCCCGGCACACCAGGCCAGCGCCCAGCCATCGCCCCCGGCGACCCCGAACGGCGCGCCCCCGTGGACCAACACGGCCCGCCGCGGCGCCCGCGGGGCCGCGAAGACGAGCTCGAGGGTCGCCGGGCCGAGGAGGCCGAGCGCCGCGGGGTCCGGGATCGCCAGGGGGCCGACCCGGATGCCCACCAGGTCGCCGAGGCCCGCGCGCCAGCGGCGGGCGCCGCCGCCCATGCTCAGCGCGGCGCGGGCCCGTCCGCCGCGAAGTCCGCGAGCGCGCCCATCGCGTCGAGGTCGTCACGCAGGGCCGCCAGCTCGTCGGCCGTCACCGGCTCGAGCGGCGCGCGGGTCGGCCCGACCGAGAGGCCCGTCAACGCCATCGCGGCCTTGAGGTAGGGCAGCTGGCGATCGCGCACGACGCGCAGCACGGTCGCCGTGGCGCGCCGCTGGTGCGCGAGGGCGGCCGGCAGGTCGGCGCGGTCGAGCGCGGCCATGACGTCGCGGTACACCCCGGGGATGAGGTTGATCGTGCTGCCCACGGCGCCGTGCGCGCCGGCGACGAGGCCGGCGATGAGCATCTCGTCGACGCCGAACAGCACCCGGAAGCGCTCGAGGTCGACGCCCAGGAACTCGTGGACGGTCGGCGAGCTGAACTTCACCCCGGCCAGGTTCGGCACGCGTTCGGCCCCGCGCGGCAGCAGGCGGGCGACGTCGACCTGGACGCCCGTGATCGGGGGGATGTGGTAATAGAAGAACGGCAGCTCGGGGGCGCCGCCGGCGACCGCGGCGATCGCGTCCACCACGCCGTCCAGACCGTTGGGGCGGAAGTAGGTGGGCGGCGTCGCGGAGATCGCGTCGGCGCCGGCCGCCTGGGCGTGGGCGGCCAGCTCGCGGGCCTCGGCCAGGCTGGCGTGCCCCACCTGCACGACCACGGGAACGCGGCCCCGGGCGGCGCGGACGTAGGCCTCCGCCACCGCGCGGCGCTCCGCGCCGGTCAGCAGGGGGCCCTCGCCGGTGCTGCCGCACACGTACAGGCCGTCGACGCCGCGGGCGACGAGCAGATCGACGACGTCGTCGACGCGCTCGAGCCAGAGGCTGCCGTCGTCGTGCATGGGGGTGAAGGCGGCCGCGATCAGGCCATGGAGGTGGGGCATGCGGGGGGCTCCTTCAGGGGTGGGCATCGCGCCCACCGTAGCTCACAGGACCATCCGGGCGTCGGTCGCGTCGCGCAGGCCGTCGCCGATGAAGTTCACGCTGAGGACCGTGATCACGGTCATGAACGCCGGCGGCAGCCAGGTCCAGGGGAGGTTGCGCAGGATGTCGAGGTTGCGCGCCGCCTCGAGCATCGTGCCCCAGCTGGGCGCGGGCGGGGGGACGCCCAGACCCAGGAACGAGAGGCCCGCCTCGGTGAGGATGGCGTTGCCGATCCCGAAGCTGATCATCGCCATCAGGGGCGGCAGCGCGTTCGGCAGGATGTGGGCCCACATGATGCGCCCGGGACGTACGCCGAGCGCGTTCGCGGCCGCCACGAAGTCCTGCTCCTTGAGGGTCAGGAACTGACCCCGCACCAGCCGCGCGACCCCGGGCCAGCTGAGCCCGCCGATGATGAACACGATCACCCACAGGCCGCGCGGCGCGAAGGCCGCCAGCGTCAGCATGATGATGATGGGCGGGAAGGTCATGAGCACGTCGGTGGCGCGCATGATCAGCTGCTCCAGCCAGCCGCCGAAGAAGCCCGCGATGGCGCCGAGCAGGGTGCCGATGACGACCGCGATGGCGGTGGCCGCGAAGCCGACGACGAGCGACACCCGCGCGCCGTGCACCGTGCGGCTCCACACGTCGCGCCCGATGCGGTCGGTGCCCAACCAGTGCTCGGCCGAGGGCGGCTGGGATCGGGAGCGCAGCTGCATGTCGTCGTACGGGTGGCGCTCGATCGCCGGCGCGAACGCCGCCATGAGGACGATGATGGCCAGCACGAACACCGAGACCACGGCCGGGCGGTTGCGCAGGAAGCGCCGCAGCAGGCGGCGGTCGAGCCGCTCGGGGGCGCGCTCGGTCGTCGCCTCACTCATAGCGGATCCTCGGGTCGACCAGGCCGTAGGCCAGGTCGGTGAGTAGGTTGGCCGCCAGGACCACCACGGCGATGAACAGGTTGAGCCCCATGACCAGCGGCACATCGCGCGAGCCCACCGCGGTCAGGTAGAGGGTGCCCATGCCGGGCCACGAGAAGATCGTCTCGGTGAAGACGGCCCCCACCACCAGCACGGGCAGGCTCAGGCCGATCACGGTGATGACGGGGATGAGCGCGTTGGGGAGGCCGTGGCGCATGGTCACGCGCCGCTCGGTCAGGCCCTTGCCGCGGGCGGTGCGCACGTAGTCGGCGCGCAGCACCTCGAGCACGCTGAAGCGGGTGTAGCGCATGAAGGTGGCGGTCTGGGCGAGGGACAGCACGGCGGCGGGCAGGATCAGGTGGTGGATACGGTCCCACAGGCCGGCGTCGACGCCCACGGAGCGGATGCCGCCCGACGGGAAGATCGGCAAGAGAACGGCGAAGAGATAGAGCGCCAGGATGCCGGTGATGAACGCGGGCATCGAGACGGCGAGGAACGACAGCGCCGAGAGCGCGTGGTCCCAGAAGGAGTACTGGCGCACGGCGGTGAAGACGCCGAGCGTCACCCCCAGCAAGATCGAGACGACGAGGGCCACGCTCATGAGCGTGGCGGTGTTCTGGAAGCGCCGCAGGACCATCCGCGCGACCGGCTCGCCGCTGACGAAGCTGAAGCCGAGGTCGCCGCGCGCGACCTGACCCAGCCAGATGGCGTAGCGCACGGGCGCCGGCCGGTCGAGCCCGTAGGCGCGGCGCATCTCGGCCAGCGCCTCGGGCGAGGTGGTGGCCTCGGGGTTGATGAAGTAGTCGGCGACGTCGCCGGGGGCGAGCTCCACCAGCGCAAAGACGAGGATGGTGACCGCGAGCAGCACGGGGATGCTGGTCAGCACGCGGCGCAGGGCGAAGGTGAACACGGGGCCCCTCTCAGGGTCTGGTGGGCGCCCGTCCGGCCCTTGGGCCGGACGGGCGCACGCGAAGGTCCTAGGTCAGCCGTCGCTTACGGAAGGTCCCAGAGCTCGGGGCGGTCGTCGTACGGGCCGCCGGCCGGCGCCGGGTACCAGTAGAAGTCGACGAGGTCGGCGCGCGCCACGCCGAAGCGCACCGCGGTCCACAGGTAGCCCTCGATCGCCTGCTCGTTCTGCACGCGGCAGATGTCCTGCATGAGGGCCTGGTACTCGGCCGGGTCGCCCTCGACCCGTGCCTGCGCGAAGAGCGTCTCCAGCTCGGGGAAGCGCTGCCCCATGAGGGTGCGTTCCTCGCCCACGACCTCGGGCCAGCCCTCCTCTTCGTAGAAGCGGTACGGGAAGGCTTGGACGTTCACGCCCAGGCCGCGGTAGGAGACGTCCCAGTTCTGGCCCGTGTAGAAGTACGAGTTGTAGCCCGACGGGTCCTCGAGGAAGCTCACGCGCATGCCGGCCTCGGACAGGAACTGCTGCATGGCGGCCATGGCGTCGCGGTGGAACTGGCTGGTGTAGTAGGTGACGATCTCGAGCTCGCGGCTGCCGTCCCAACCGGCCTCGGCCAGCAGCGACCGGGCCATCTCGGGGTCGTAGGCATACTCGTTGTAGGTCTCGGGCCAGAAGGCCTCGGAGGGCGTGATGCAGGGGACCACCTGCGCGGTGCCGTTGAGGATGACCTCGGCGATGACCTGGCGGTCGATCGCGTACAGGAAGGCCTGGCGGAGCCGCACGTCCTGGAACGCCGGGTCGCGGTAGTTGAAGATCAGGTAGTTGGTGACGCCGGAGGGGCCGGCGAAGAGCTCGAACTCGGAGCGCTCGCCGAGGCCCACCGCCACGTCGCCGCTGACGTAGGTGAAGTGGATCTCGCCGCTCTCGAGCGCGAGGATGGCGGCGGTCTCGTCGGCGAAGTAGCGGTTGATCAGGGTGTCGAGCTTCGGCGCGCCCGCCCAGTAGTTCGGGTTGGCCGCGAGCTGCCAGTACTGGTCGGCGACGAACTCCTCGTGCATGAAGGGGCCGGTGCCGATGGCGGTGGTGAACCACCAGTCGGTGGTGCGGATGTCGGCCGCGGTGACGCCCGTGAGCGCGTGCGCGGGCAGGATGTAGGCCTTGATCAGCGTGGCCGGGAAGCGCGGCGACGGTTCGGCGGTGTGGAAGCGCACCGTCAGGTCGTCGACGACCTCGAGGCCCTCGATGGCATCGGCGGCGCCGTCGGTGTAGGCCTGCTGGCCCACGAGCGGCGAGGGCGCCGTCTCGGGGGCGGCCTGCGTGCCGGGCGCGTACACCCATTCCCAGGTGAACTTGACGTCGGCGGCGGTGAAGGGGGCGCCGTCGTGCCAGGTCACGCCGGGGCGCAGGCTGAAGGTCCACTCGGTGAAGTCGGCGTTGCTGCTCCACTCGGTCGCGAGCGCGGGCGCCAGGCCTGAGGCGGTGGCGTCCTGCACGACGAGCGGCGTCCAGATCTTGCTGATCCAGGTGTTGCCGGCGGTGTTGTACCAGGGGCCGGCGGGCACGGCGAGGCCGCCGGGACCGACGTCGAAGGCGCCGATCAGGGTGCCGGCCGAGAGCGCCCAGCCGAGGGCGAGCGCCGCAAGGGTGGCGGTGAGCTTGCGAGTGGGGTTGCGCATGGGTCTCCTTCTCGTGGGGGGACGTGGCTGCTTCATGGAGATCGTCAAGGGGTCGCGGCCGGTGGCGGGCCTCCCTCCTGCTGCTCGAGCAGCCTCCGGATCCCGTCGAAGTGGCGGTCGATGGTGACCTGCGCCGCGGCGACGTCGCCGGCGGCGATGGCCTCGTAGATCGCGACGTGATCCCGGTAGGTGGACATGGGGTCGACGTTGACGAGGTCGATCGACTGCGCCGCGCGGTGGAAGGTGCGCCAGAAGACGTCGATGAGGCTGACCAGGACGCGGTTGCCGAGGTTGCGGGCGAGGGTCTGGTGGAACGCGCGGTCGGGCACCTCGAGCGAGGCCCCGGCGGCGGCGGCGGCCCGGAAGGCGTCCAGCACCTCCGTGAGGTCGGCGAGCTGCTCGGGCGTGCGGCGCTCGATGATCCTGGCCGCCAACGCGACCTCGAGGGTGCAGCGCAGGTCGAGCAGCTCGTATACCGCGCGCGAGTCGAGCATGAGCCCGTAGGGCAGCGACTCCAGCAGCGGATCGAAGGAGAAGGCGCCCACGTAGACGCCGCTGCCGCGGCGGCTCTCGAGGATGCCGATCGTCTCGAGCGCCTTGACCGCCTCACGGACGCTGGTCCGGCTGACGCCGAGCTGGCGCGCCAACTCGGACTCCGCGGGGAGCGCGTCGCCCGGCTTGAAGCCGTTCTCCACGACGTAGTCCTTGAGGGCCTCCTGGACCGAGTGGTGCAGGAGCGGGGCGCGGGCCAACCGCTTGAGCGTCATGCCGCCTCCGAACGTTGCGTTGCCCCCAATTTACCACTTGTAGGATAAGTGTCAACCTGGCCGGGCCGGGGACTGCGATGATGATCGGAGCGCGTGGCCGATCGACGACGACCGGCACGCGCCGCGGACGCGGCCGACGCGACGACGAGCGGCCGCGCCCGGGATGGGGAGCGCGCCATGAACCCGCTGACGGCCCACGACCTGCGCGGCACCTGGGGGACCCTGCTCCTGCCGATCGCCGAGGACGACGCCATCGACTTCGCGTGCCTCGAGCGGCAGCTCACGCACCTGGTCGCCAGCGGCCTGCGCGGGATCTACACCAACGGCACGGCCGGTGAGTTCCTGGCCCAGAGCCACGAGGAGTACCTCGCGATCAGCCGCCTCGTCGCCGAGGCCTGCGCCGGCGCCGGGCTCCCCTTCCAGCTCGGAGCCAGCCACACCAGCCCGCAGACCCTGCTCCGGCGCGTGCGCGACACGCGGCACCTGGAGCCCGGCGCCTACCAGGTCATCCTGCCCGACTGGGTCCCCCCGACGGCCGAGGAGGCCGTCGACTTCCTGCGGGGCGTGGCCGAGGTGGCCGAGGGCGTGGGCCTGGTGCTCTACCTGCCGCCCCACGCCAAGCGCCCCTTCGGCCCCGAGGCCGTCGCCCGCTTCGCCGCCGAGGTGCCCGCCGTCATCGGCGTCAAGGTGCTCGACGGCCACGCCGAGTGGTACGGCGCCGTGCGCCGCCACCTGCCGCACCTGTCGGTGTTCGTGCCCGGGCACCACCTCGCTACCGGCCTGCTGCAGGGCGCCCAGGGCAGCTACTCGAACGTGGCCTGCCTGTCGCCACGCGGCGCCGTGCGCTGGGAGGCGTCGATCCACAGCGACCCGCTCGCCGCGCTCGACGTCCAGCGTCGCATCGTCGACTTCCTGCAGGTCGCCGTGGCGCCCTGGGCCGCGCGTGGCCACGCGGGGCCCGCGCTCGACAAGTACCTCGCCGCCATCGGCGGCTGGGCCGACGTCGGCACCCGCCTGCGCTGGCCCTACCGGGCGATCCCGCTGGCCGAGGCGGAGCGCCAGCGCGACCTGGCGCGCGCCATGGTGCCCGAGCTGTGGCCCGCCTGACGGCGCCCGCCGCGGCTCAGCCGCGCAGGATCGCCACCGCCGCGTCCGCCCCACTGGTGGCGTCCGGCGCGTAGGCGTCGGCGCCGATCTGCTGCCGGAAGGCCTCCGTGACCGGCGCGCCGCCCACGAGGATCTTGAACGCGTCGCGGCTCCCGGACGCCTCGGCTGCCTGCACGACGGCCTGCATCTCGCCCATCGTGGTCGTGAGCAGCGCCGACAGCGCGATGACCCGTGCGCCGTGCGTCCGGGCCTCGTCGATGAAGCGCTGCGCCGGCACGTCCACGCCGAGGTCGATGACCTTGAGGCCCTTGCCCTCCATCATGATCTTGACCAGGTTCTTGCCGATGTCGTGCAGGTCGCCCTTCACCGTGCCGAGCACGACCGTGCCCCGCTCCTCGACGTCGCCGGCGAGGAAGAGCGGCTTGAGCACCTCCAGTGAGGCGTTCATCGCGCGCGCGGCGATGAGCATCTCCGGCACGTAGATCTGGTTGGTCTTGAACAGGTCGCCGACGATGCGCATCCCCTCCATGAGCGCCTG
>CAZQSB010000066.1:9334-10770 GCA_964596015.1 uncultured bacterium
ACGATCGCCCGCGAGATGTCGATGACGGCCACCGGATCGAGGATGAGCGCCTGCGGATCGAGGCCGGCGTCGGAGCGCACCAGGAGGTCGCGGTACGCGTGAACGTGGCCCTGGCGGATCGCCTGGTCGAAGAGCCGGGTGTCGTAGATGAGCTGCTCCATGGAGACGGTGGGCGCCATGCCGGCGAGCAGCTTGACGTTGTTGACGGACTCGTTGCTCCACAGGTCGCAGCACGCGCCGGCGACGTTGCCCAGCGGGCTGAAGTGGGCGCACGCCGCCATCCGCCCCTCCATGGAGATGGGCCGACCGGTGATCGCCTTGAGGAAGGGTCCCTCGTACCCGCAGTCCTTGTCGGGGCCCAGCGCGCCCTCCTCGATCGCCACCAGCGTGCGAACGATCGACACGATGCGCACGACGGCCGCGAACACCCGCGGGATGTACTTCTTCTCGGCCAGCACCATGGCGGTGTTGCCGAAGCCGCAGGCGGTGTCGCCACCGGGGATCGTGCCGGTGTCGCGGGCGATCTCCACGATGCGGCGCCACAGGAAGCGCATGTCGCGGACGCCCAGGACCGCCAGCGAGAACACCACCTCCTGCAGGTCGCAGGTCATGAGCGCCTCGTCGCACACCTCCTTGCCGCCGGTGCTCTCGATCGACAGCAGGTTGCCGCCCGCCCGCGCGCCCCCCTCGAACAGCTCGAACATGGCGTCGAGGTGGCGGCTGCTGCGCATCCGCACGGGCCGCTCGAAGTCGCGCGTGTCGTTGGGCGTCAGGCGGATCTCGCTGCGCAGGCCGTGCTTCTGGTACGCCTCCTCGCACAGCTCGTGCATGATGCCGACGATCTCGATGCCCAGCCGCGGGTCCAGCGTCATCTCGAGCAGCGTCTCGAACTCGAGCACCACGCCGTCCTGGTGCAGCTCGCGCGCCCGCGTCAGGGCCCCGTCGACGATCTCGCGGTAGTGCCGCTTCACCTCGCCGTAGGTGTCGGGGGTGATCGACATCGTGGGCAGCGTGAAGTTGAGTTCCGGGTAGACCCGCCCGCCGCCGATGACCAGCCCGCGGGGGGTGGTCACCGGGAACGGGGCGCGCCCGAAGACGAGGTCGTCGGGGTCGTCGATCACCAAGCGGTCGAATCGCACGTTCGGCTCCTGTCCCGGGGCGGCGCCCCGCTCGCTCCGACGCTCATGGCGCCTCGAACCCCATCCGGTCGACGAAGGCCTCGGCGAAGGCGGCCGACGACGAGAGCTCCACGACGGACACCCGCGCCGCGATCGCCGCGCAGCGCTCGGCGTGGGCCACGGAGGTCGCGGCCATCACCGCGCCGAGCCCGGCGGCGTTGCCGACCACCTCGGCGGCCCGCCCCAGCGCGGCCGGCAGCAGCCCGACCCGCACGGCGGCCGCGGGGTCGAGGTAGGCGCCGAAGCCGCCGGTGAGGA
>CAZQSB010000067.1:0-10516 GCA_964596015.1 uncultured bacterium
CTGGAGCTGGTGAGCGGATTCGAACCGCTGACCTACGCATTACGAGTGCGTTGCTCTACCAGCTGAGCTACACCAGCTTGTATGTCGGTCGCGCCGGGAACCAGGTAACGGATCTGGCGCGCCTGGAGGATCGTGGTGCCGCCCCGCAGAATCGAACTGCGGACACACGGATTTTCAATCCGTTGCTCTACCAACTGAGCTAGGGCGGCACATCATCAGAATGAGAAGTCTAGCAACGGGCCCCGGGCCTGTCAAGCAGGAGTGGCGCTTCGCTCACCGGGCTCGGTCCATCGAGCGGCTCCCCGTGAGCACCTCAACCCACGTACCCGTCTGGGTTCCGCCGCATCCACTGCCACGCCGTGCCGACCATGTCGGCCAGGTCCGGATGGCACGGCTTCCAACCGAGTTCCTTCTCCGCCTTCGACGAGCTGGCGACGAGCCTCGCCGGGTCGCCCTCGCGACGCGCGCCGACAGCGCGGCGTACTCGCTTCCCGGTGACGTGCTCGACGGCGTCGAGAACGTTCAGGACGCTCCACCCCTCTCCGTTGCCCAGGTTGTAGACGCCTGAACGTCCGGCGTCGAGCGCCTCGAGCGCCAGGATGTGCGCGTCCGCGAGGTCGCGCACGTCGATGTAGTCCCGAATGCACGTCCCGTCCGGCGTGTCATAGTCGTCGCCGAATATCGTGAGCTCGTCCCGCTTCCCCTGCGCGACCTCGAGCGCGATGGGGATGAGATGCGTCTCCGGGTCGTGGTCCTCGCCGAAGCGCTCCGAGGCGCCGGCGGCGTTGAAGTAGCGCAGCGATATGGAGCGAAGTCCCGCGCGTTCCCCGTAGAGCTCGAGGATCCGCTCGAAGGCGAGCTTCGTCTCGCCGTAGACATTGACCGGCCGCGTTCTGTGTCCCTCGCTGATCGGGATCGACTCGGGCTCTCCGTAGACGCCGGCCGACGATGAGAAGACGAACTTCGTGACGCCGCGGTCAACGAGCGCGTCGAGGAGACGCGCGCCCCGGACGACGTTGGCGTCGTAGTACTCGCCGGGACGCTCCATCGACTCGGCGACCAGGCTCTTTGCCGCGAAGTGAATGACCGAGTCGACGCCGTGCTCGGCGACGATGCCCTTGACGACCTCCACGTCGCCGACGTCTCCCTGAAGAAGCGGGACGCCCGGCATGACCGCCTCACGGTGTCCCTTCGAGAGGTCATCGAGGACGACGACGCGTCTGCCCTCCACGACGAGGCGCTCGACGGTGACGGACCCGATGTACCCGGCTCCCCCGGTGACGAGAACGCTCACTCCTCCTCCCCGCAGACGCCGGCGCGCTCCAGGCACTCGGCGATGGCAGCGTCGTCCATCGCGTAGTCCTCGAGCCTGCCGTCGAGGTAGGCTTCGTAGGAGAGCATGTCGAAGTGCCCGTGCCCGGAGAAACCGATGAGGATCGTCTTCTCCTCCCCGGCCTCCCGGCAGCGCACGGCCTCATCGACCGCCGCCTTGACGGCGTGCGAGGTCTCGGGCGCCGGAATGACGCCCTCGGTTCCCGCGAAGAGCACCGCCGCCTTGAAGACCTCGTTCTGCGTATACGCGACCGGCTCCACCATGCCTTCCTTCACCAGGAGGCTCAGAATGGGCGAGTCGCCGTGATAGCGCAGCCCGCCCGCGTGGATCTTCGGAGGCACGAACGAGTGGCCGAGCGTGTACATCATCATGAGCGGCGTCATCCTGGCCGTGTCGCCGTAGTCGTACGCGAAGAGCCCCTTCGTCAGCGTCGGGCACGCCCTCGGCTCGGCGGCGATGAGACGCACCTTCTCGCCGGCCGACTTCCTTGGCACGTAGGGCGAGATGATCCCTCCGAAGTTGCTGCCGCCTCCGACGCAACCGACGACGACGTCGGCCGCCTCCCCCACCATCTCGAGCTGCTTGATCGCCTCGAGTCCGATGACGGACTGATGGATGACAACGTGGTTGAGCACGCTGCCGAGCGCGTACTTGGTGTCGTCGTGCGTGGCCGCGTCCCACACGGCCTCGCTGATGGCGATGCCTAGCGAGCCGGGACAGTCGGGGTCGTCTTCGAGTATCTTCCGGCCGACGTCCGTCTTCTCGCTGGGACTCGGCGTCACGTCGGCGCCCCAGACCTGCATCATCGTCCGACGATACGGCTTCTGCTCGTAGCTGACCTTCACCATGTAGACCGAGCACTCGAGCCCGAACGCCTTGCACGCGAACGAGAGGGCGCTTCCCCACTGACCCGCGCCCGTCTCGGTGGCCAGACGCGTCACGCCGGCCTGCTTGTTGTACCAGGCCTGCGGGACCGAGGTGTTCGGCTTGTGGCTCCCGGGCGGACTCGCGCCCTCGTACTTGTAGTAGATCCTCGCGGGCGTCTTGAGCGCCTTCTCGAGCCTCCGGGCGCGGATGAGCGGCGACGGCCGCCAGATGGAGAGGACGTCGAGGACCTCTTCCGGAATGGGTATCTCGCGGTCAGGCGACATCTCCTGCCTGATGAGCTCCTCGGGGAAGAGAGGGCTCAGGTCGTCGGGGCTGATGGGCTCCCGCGTCCCCGGGTGGAGCGGAGGCTCCAGGGGCTTCGGCAGGTCGGGCAGCACGTTGTACCACGAGCGCGGCATGTCCTTCTCGGAAAGCAGTATCTTCGTCGTCTCCATCCGTCGTCCCCCTCTCAGACTCGGTCGTCCGTGGGGCCGGAGCATCACGCGCGCCACGGCCGCCGGAGCATCAGTCGTCCTCGTTTCTAAGCGGTCCGGCGGGACGCACGAGGCGCACCTCCGCGACGCCCGGCAGTCCGGCGAGCGTTGTCTGGATGCCGTCCGGCGCGGCTCCGCCGAGCGAGATGACCATGATGGCGCGGCCGTCGATGATCTCGCGACCGACCTCCATCCGCGAGATGGTCACGCCGGCCTGGCCGAGGATGGTGCCGACCCGACCGACGATGCCGGTCTCACCGACCGCCCTCCCCTCGAACCAGCATACCATCACCTCCCCCGCCGCGGGGAGGTCGACCTCGAAGCCGTCGATGGCCGTGATCCTCGGCTCGCGCCCGTGCAGCGTTCCGGCGAGGCTGTGCTCCCCGCCGTCGCGGCCGACGACGGAGAGGAGACTCGCGTAGCTGCCTGACTCGGTGCTTCTCGACTCGGTCACGGCGATGCCTCTCGACTCGGCGAGGTAGCGTCCGTTGACGAGGTTGACCGCGTCGCCCTCGATCGGCTCGAGAAGTCCCTTGAGCATGGAGAGCGTCGGGAAGTCGGTCCTGTAACGGCCGATCTCGCCGCCGTAGCGCACCTCGACGCCGCCGGTCGGCAGCCCGTAAAGCTTGGTGTACGTCCGCCCCATGGCCTCGGCGAGCGGCATGTACGGCTCCACGAAGGCGACGGTCTCGCTGTCCGTGAGCGGCATGTTGAGCGCGTGCCGCGGGAGACGTCCCGACAGCGCGTCGCCCACCTGCTCGGCGACGGTCACGCCGACCCTGATCTGCGCTTCCTCCGTGGTTCCGCCCAGGTGCGGGGTGAGGACGGCCGCGTCGAAGCCGAAGAGCGGATGGGAGGAGATCGGCTCGGCGTCGAAAACGTCGACGCCGGCGCCCACGACCTTCCCCGTCTGAAGCGCGCCGACGAGCGCCTCCTCGTCGACGATGCCGCCGCGGGCGCAGTTGACGACCCTGAGGCCGTCGCGCGCGAGAGCGAACTCGCGGGCGCCGACCATGCGGTAGGTCTCCTCGGTCTTGGGCGTGTGTACGGAGATGTAGTCCGCCTCCTTCATGAGGGCGTCGAGCGACGGCATCCGTTCCGCGCCGAAGCGCGCGAACCGTTCCTCCGCGATGTAGGGGTCGTACGCCACGACCCGCATGCCGAACGCCTCGGCGCGCACGGCGACGAGCGAACCGACCCGGCCGAGCCCGACGATGCCGAGCGTCTTCCCGTAGAGCTCGACGCCCTGGCTGCGGGCGTCGGCCCACGAGCCGCTCTTGAGAACGCGGTCGGCGACCGTGATGTTCCTCGAGAGCGTGAGCATGAGAGCCACGGTGTGTTCGGCCGCCGAGAGGATGTTCCCCTCCGGCGCGTTCACGACGACGATGCCGCGGGCGGTCGCGAACGGGATGTCGATGTTGTCGACGCCGACGCCGGCGCGTCCCACGACGCGGAGCCGCGTTCCGCGCTCGAGGAGCTCCCGGTCGACGAGCGTGTGGCTCCGCACCACGAGCGCGTCGAACCGGTCGACGATCTCGAGAAGCCGCTCGCGTCCGATCCCGATGTCGGCCTCGACGTCTCCGAACGAGCGGAGCGTCGCGAGCCCGGGCTCGCAGATCGGTTCTGTCACCAGGATGCTCGAACGCACGCTTCCTCCTGAGTGCGGGGCCGCGGTCCGCCCGCGGCGCGAGGTCGCGCTATCGCCTGAGACGCCGCGTGAGCTCGGTGATCTCCTCGAGCCCGAGCAGCCTCAGAGTCACAAGATAGACGCCGCCGCCGACCACGCCACCCAGAATGAGCCGCGCGGCCCGCCCCGTCTGACTGGAACCAGCAAACGGCATGCCAGAGAAGGCGTCGAGAGCCCACAGGACGGCCGCCAGAAGGCACGCCCCGAGAGCGATCCTCAGAAGCGGCGAAAGGAGGTCGCGCGGGCGGAGCGGGTGCCCGACGCCGGAGAGTCTTCGGTTCATGAGCGCGTAGAGCGCGACGGCGTGGACCGTCATGGCGAGCGAGGTCGCCAGGGCGAGGCCGGCGTGCCGAAGCGGCGTCCGCACGAGGAGCAGGTTCAGCGCGACGTTCAGGGCGAAGGCGCCGAGCGCGACCTTCACCGGCGTCGCGGTGTCGAGCCTGGCGGCGAAGGCGCGCACCAGAAGGAACTCGGCGCCCATGCTCACGAGCCCGACGGCGTAGAGCGCGAACGCCGACGACGTCATGGCGAGGTCGGTCGCGTCGAAGGCGCCCCGCTGGTAGACGAGACCGACGATGGCGTCCGAATACCAGACTGCGAGAACGATGACGGGCACGAGGTACGCGAAGTTCATCCTGAGCCCGGCAAGAAGCGTGCGCCGGAACTTCTCATGCTCCTCGAGGGCGAACTGCTCCGAAAGGAGCGGCGCCACGGAGCGACCGGCCGAGAGAGCGAGTATCGCGTACGGGAGGTGGACGATGCGGAACGAGTAGTAGAGCGAGGAGATGCTCCCCGGGACGAGGAACGACGCGATGAGCCGGTCGACGAGCGTGCCGAGGCGCTGGATGACGGCCGACGCGAGAACCGGCCCCGCCAGCCGTCGGACGTGCCGCATGTTCTCGTCCTTGAGCCCGGCACCGGGACGGAAGAGCCGCTCGCCGTCCCTCGCCGCGAGTCGCCGGACGAAGGGCACCTGGACGAGGAACTGGAGGGCCCCGCCGATGACCACGCCCACGCCGAGGCTGTAGAACGAGAGCTCGCCGGAGAGCAGCACGACCGAGCCGAGGATGCCGAGGTTCAGCATCACGGGCGCCAGACTGTACGGCCGGTAGCTCCGGTGCGCCAGAAGCACCGCCCCCATGAGCGCCGCCAGCCCGATCAGGAGACCGAACGGGAACATGAGCCGCGTCATCCGGACGGTCGACCGGAACACCTCGCCCTCGAAACCCGACGCGACGAGACGCACCAGAAGCGGTGACGCCGCGATGCCGACGACGACGAGCGCGATGAGCATGATCGTCAGGGCGTTCAGGGTGTGCGAAGCGAGCCGCCAGGCCGCGCTCGAGTCCCCCTTGGCCTTCAGTCCGCGGAAGAGCGGCATGAAGGCCGACTCGACGGCCGTCTCCCCGAGGACCCGGCAGACGAGGTTGGGGATGGTGAAGGCGGCGACGAAGATGTCCATCGACGTTCCGGCGCCGAAGACGGCAGCCGTCACGATCTCGCGCGCGAAGCCCGAGACCCTCGAGACGAGGGTCCCGAGGCCGATGTCCCTGAACCCGCGGACGATGCCGCTGTCCCGTCCGGTTCCGGTCGGTTCCACGCTGCTCCCCGATGAGGAAACGATGACGGCCCCCTGCGCCGGCGCGAGGCTAGCAGGTGTAGCGTCGGGGTGTCAATCGGCCCGCGGCAGCCACGTGCCGGATCGGAACGGGTCAGCGGCAACGAACGGCGGGCCGATGGCTCCGCGGCGACAGACGCGGGAGACCTCCGATGTCTTCGCGCCGAGCCGAGCCGCGGGGGCGTCTCGGGGGTCCGCCGCCGTGTCTTGGCCGTCCTCTGCCGCGGGCTGATATCTATGGCACACGTCATGCACGCCATTTTGCACAGACTAGGCGACTGAGGCCGCGGCGTGTGGGCATGCCGCCCGTAACGTCCGGCAGGACATTACTTTCCGACGACGAGGGAGCGCTGATGAGCCGCACGGTCGTAGCGGCATGTGCCGCCTGTGCAATGCTCGTCGCGGTCTGCCCGACCGCGGCGGCCGACGAGTCCGCCGAGATCACTGAGTTCCTCGGAGGGTCGCTCTCCTCTGCGAGCACAATCTCGCTGGGGTTCTTCTACGGGGCGGGGTCGAGGCCCGGCGGCCTCGGGACGCCCATCGGAACGGTCCGCGCGGGGGCCGACGCGGTCACCGGAAACCCCGCGGGTCTCGCCTTCCTCACGGGGAACGCGGTCCTCATCGACATCCTCCCCCCCGTCGGCGCGTCGCTGGGTGACTTCGTGAGCATCGAAGAGCGGGTCGCCGATGAGCTCGACGCGGCGCTCGACGATTACGAGAACGGCGAGCTCGAACCCGTCTACCCCGAGCTGGCCGTGGACGTCGGACAGCGCGGCGGGGTCGTCTCCGGGGCCCTTGCGTTCCACACCGGACGACTGGTCCTTGGGGCCGCCGTCGAGGAGCCGATGTCGCTCGGTCTCGACCTCGTCGACACGGGACTCGAGGCTCTCGGACACACCGTCAAGGACGAGGGCGGGAGCGACGTCGACATCGACATGCGGCTGACCGCCGACGCGTCGGTCGACCTCTCGCTCCGCATCGACAGGACGACCCTGGGCGGCGGCTATCGTCTGGGCGACGAACTGTCCGCCGGAGCGTCGGTCTCGTTCTACCGCTCGGAGGGTGCGCTGTCGGCGACGCTCATCGGCGGCGGGATCATCAATTACGGCGGCACCGAGTACGCCTTCAACGACCCCGGGGACCCCTGGAGCAACGACCTCGACCAGAGCATCGACGCGTCGTACGAGGGAACCGCCGCCGGCTGGTCGCTGGGCGCGTCCTGGAGGCCGAACGGCAACATCACGATCGACGCGGCATGGATCTCGGCGCCGACACTCACGCTTCAGGGAGAGGTCGTGACCGTCTCGAACCTCCCGCCGGCGTTCGACGACGGGGAGCTCGACGCGGACGGCATCTCGGCCTCGCAGCCGACCTACACGGAGAGCGAGACCGAGGTCGAGAACGGCGAGGCCGTCCTCGGCTTCCCATCCTACTTCGGCGGCGCGGTCACGTTCCGGACCGGGCCCGTGCTGACGACGGTCGAGTACCGGAGATACACGGGCAGCCTCTCGGTCGCCTACGATGAGCACTACGAGGCCCTCGAGGCCACCGACGGACTGGGGCTCGAGCTCGACCTCGGAGCCGCGCGCCTCGGGGCCGGCCTCATCAGAGGGACCCTTGTTCATGACGACGGCGAGGAGCGGACCGAGGAGGACATTCTCGTCCCGCTCGCCAATCTCGGCTTCGGCATCGGCATCGTCGACGGCATGCGCATCGAGACGACCGCGCTGGCGGTGCCGCTTCAGGCGTTCAGGACCTCGCTCGTCTACGAGTTCTGATGACCCAGGGAGAGACCACGTGAGAGACGCGACCTCACACACGACCTCGAGGAACAGCCGGCGCCGGAGCGGGGGCACCCTGGCCCTGTACGCGATCCTCCTCACAGGGCTCATCGCCCTCCCGGCGCTGGCAGACGTCACGCTCGTGGACTACCCGCAGGAGATGGTGGGCGTCGACGAGTACGTCACAGTGACCTGGGAGGAATCCGTCCGCTGCCGTCTCACGTTCGGACGGCTTCCGGGGGCCTACACGTCGGTCACGACGGCCGAGGGCTGGGGTTCACTGGGCTTCACGCCCGAAAGCGAAGGAATGTCGCCGGGCGTCTACTACTGCGCCCTCCTCGTCGACGGCACCGGGGAGACCTCCGAGGAGTTCGTCCTTGTCGTCGAGTCTCCCATCTTCCCGTCGCCGAGGACGCCCGCCAACGGCGGGGTCGTGACATCGACCACGACGACGTTGTCGTGGGAGCCCGTCACGGGCGTGCCGTTCTATCACGTGCTGGTATCGGACCACCCGGTCGTCATCGAGGAGAACGATGACGGCGACATCGTGGTCACCGGGGCCAACGTCATCTGGCAGGCGATCACGGGCAACACGTCGATACAGTATGGAGCGCCGGACCCCTCGGGGCACTTCACAGAGACGAACGGGACGAGCCCGCCGCTCATGAGCGACCTCGAATACAACTGGCTCATCCTGAACAACTTCGGAAACCACCCACTGCTGACCTCGGTCGCCGGGGCCGGCATCGCCGGATTCACGGTGGACGTGGACGTCGCGCTCGACCCGCCGACGCTCGCCTCTCCCCCTCCCGACGTCGCCATCGGCGAGAGCTTCCTGGCATTCGAGTGGGAACCTGTCGCGGAAGCGGCGTCCTATCATCTCTACATCTACGAGGAGAGGGAATGGGACGCGGGCGACGCGAGCTACCCTGTCTGGGACGGCGCGACGTCCGACGCATCGCTCGAGGTCAATCTCGGGAACTTCCTGGTCACGGGCGAGTACTCGTGGCGGGTGCTGGCGCTCGACGCCACGGGCCGCGGCCGACCGTCGGAGCTGCGCCGTTTCGACTACGCCGCGGAAACGGGAACGGCGCACATCGTGACCCGGAGGGCGACCGGCGGTTCGCTGCCGCGCGTCCTGGTTGAGATCGAACGCGCCGACAGTGGCCTCGAGGCCCTTCCCGCCATCACGAACGACTCGGGCATCTTCAACCGCGACCTCATGCCGGGAGAGTATCGCTTCCACGCCTCGCGCGCCGACTACGCCGACACGACCGTCACGGCCGCCATCTTCGAGGACCAGACGACCGACGTCGTCATCGAGATGCGCCGCGCCCCGGCCCGCGTCCGCGGCTTCGTCCGGGACGAGTCCGGGGCAGCGGTCTTCGGCGCCGAGGTCGACGCGTGGAGCGGCGAGTCGCAGGCCTGGTCAACGACCGATCAGAGCGGGAGCTTCGTGCTCGACGCGACGTCGGGCGTCTGGTCGATCGCAGCGACCAGGGCGGGATACGCCCCGTCCGACACGACGACGGTCGAACTGGCGGCCGGCGACTACCTGGAGCTTCCCGACCCTCTGGTTCTGACGGGCACGCCGGGGTTCGCCTCTGGCAGCGTCGTCAACATCGACGGGAACCCCATCGTGGGGGCGACGGTCCGAGCCGGTTCCGACGTCGGCGAGGTCGCGGGAGCCACGGGTACGTCGGGCCACTTCCGACTGGAACTGGCTCCGGGAGAGTGGACCCTCGTCGCTGAGAAGAGCGGCTTCGTACCCGGCGACGAGCGCGTCATCGCCGTCCTCCCCGGAGAAGAGACGACGGTCGACCCGTCGCTCAGGCTCCTTCCCGTCGATTCGGCGGTCCTCGGGAGCGTGACCGACGGGACGTTCGGCGTCGCGGGAGCGACCGTGGTGGCCGCGCCGCCCTCGGGACCCGTCGTCACGACCGAGACCAACTCCCGCGGCGAGTTCGTGCTTCTGCCTCCCCCGGGGACCTATTCGCTCATGGCGTACCACGATGGACTGTGTCCGTCGGACCGCCATCAGGTCACCGTGGAGACCGGCGCCTCCTTCACGGGCGTCGAGCTGGTTCTCGGAGAGCCGGAGTGCGTCTTTGAGGGCCGGGTCACAGACGGTTCGAACCCTACGGCGGGCTCCGTGGTTTCCGCCGGCGTGATCGAGACGACGAGCGGCCCGGACGGGGCGTTCTCGCTCGGGCTCACCGCCGGAGTGCACGAGGTCTCGGCCTGGAAGTCCGGCCACGCGCAGGGCACGCCGCTCACGGTGGCGGCCGGCATCGGGGAGACCGTCGGTGGGCTCGACGTCCGGGTCACACCGGGCGCCGGAACCGTCACGGGCAGGGTCCGCTCCGGCGGCCGGCCTGTGCCGTTCGCCGTGGTCGAGGCGCTCTCGGGCGGCGCGCGCGTCGCGACGCGCTCGGACGAGGCGGGCGCGTTCGAGCTGGCGCTCGAGTCCGGCGCCTGGGAGATATCGTCCCGGAAGAGGGGTTTCTCGCCCTCCGAGCCGGAGATGGTCGCGCTCTCGCCGGGACAGACGGTGAACGGCGTCGCGCTCGAGCAGGAGCCGTGGTCGGTGACCGTGCGCGGCCTGGTGAGCGACGGCGCGGGGCCCGTCAGACGGGCATGGGTGCTCTTCTTCGAGGAGGGCATGACCGAGCCTTCGAGGCGGACGTCATCGGGCTCGGACGGTCGGTACGCGGTCCGCATCGAGCCCGGTGTCGA
>CAZQSB010000068.1:0-10435 GCA_964596015.1 uncultured bacterium
GAGGAGTACGAGCGGCTGCGGGCGAAGTTCGACGCAGGAGACGACCGATGAGCGAGATGACGCTGACAGGCAGCGACAAGCTGATGTGGGTGGTGGACGGTGTGCCCGTGGCTACTGCTGTGCGCCGTGAGGTGTTGGAAGCCCTCGGCGGCAGGTTGATTCCCGACGGCTATTGGGCGGAGGCGCTGGTACCCCGGACTGCATGTGGTCAGTGAGTCGTTCATCATCAACGCAGGCACCCTCCGCAGGGGCCGCGAGCACTGGTCGCTCGAAGCGATCGGCGCCATGAAGCACATCCTCCAGCGGCAGGGCCTCCCAGACCTCGTGCTCCAGTCGCCAGCGTCCGGCAAGAAGTTCGGGACCGACGAGAAGCTCAAGGCCATGGGGTGGTGGCTGCCCAACAACGGCCACGCCAACGACGCCGCCCGACACCTCCTGACCTACATGGCCCGGGCGCCCATGCGCTGGTCGCTCGACCTGTCACCCCTGACCACCGACCGGACGACATTGGACTTGCAATGACACCCCTTCATGTGATACCATGTAGCCATGGCAACCATTGAAATCACCGAGGGCGAGCGCATCGCCATCCACTCCGAGTACCGGGAGCGCGACCTGTGCAAGCAGGTCCCCGGCTCACGCTGGGACAAGGACCAGAAGATCTGGACCGTCCCCCTCTCGTGGGGATCGTGCATCGCCCTCCGTGGCGTGTTCGGGTCCGACCTCACCATCGGCGAGCAGCTCGCCGCATGGTCGTGGGCCGAGTACGAGAGCCGGGTCCAGCCCGCCGAGGCGGTCCGAACCTCCCTCGAAGCCCCCGACCTCATGGCCGAGGAGCCGAAGCTCTACCCCTTCCAGCGCTCGGGCGTGCGGTTCCTCGAAACCGCCAAGCGGGCGCTCATCGCCGACGAGATGGGCACCGGCAAGACGATCCAGATCCTCCGTGCGCTGGAGCGCCAAGGCGCCCGCCGGACGCTGGTCGTCTGCCCCAACTCGACCAAGTACAACTGGGCCAAGGAGACCGAGCGCTGGACCTCGATGACCCCGATCGTGGTCGACGGCACCGCCGCCAAGCGCCGCAAGCAGATCGCCGAGGCCGCCGACGTCGAGGCCGCCGTCGTGATCATCAACTGGGAGAGCCTCCGGCTCCACACCCGGTCGGAGGGCTACGGCAACATGGCCCTGAGCGACACCGAGAAGGCCCCCAAGGAGCTGAACGAGATCGAGTGGGACGCCATCGTCGCCGACGAAGCTCACCGGGCGAAGAACCCCAAGGCCAAGCAGACCCGGGCGCTGTGGGCCGTGTCCCGTGACGCCGAGATCCGGATCGCCGCCACCGGGACCCCGATCGCCAACCACCCCGGGGACCTGTGGTCGATCATGAACTTCGTCGCCCCCGAAGACTTCCCAACCAAGACCAAGTACATCGACCGATACTGCGCCACCTCGTTCAACCCCTTCGGTGGGATGGACATCACCGGGGTGAAGGCGTCGACGGCCGAGGAGTTCGCCCACATCGTCGACTCCCGGATGATCCGCCGGGTCAAGGACGTCGTCCTGACCCAGCTCCCCTCGAAGGTCTACAGCACCCGGGAGCTGACCATGTCCGCCAAGCAGGCCAAGGCCTACCGGCAGATGGCCGACAGCATGCTCGCCGAGCTGGAGGACGGTGAGCTGGTCACCGCCACCAACCCCCTGTCCCAGATGACTCGCCTGAGCCAGTTCTCCTGCGCTTACGCCGAGATGGACGACGAGGGCAACGTCACCCTGTCGGACCCCTCGAACAAGATCGACGCCATGATGGACATCGTCGACGAGGCCGAGGGCCAGCCGATCGTGGTCTTCGCCGAGTCCCGCCAGCTCATCCGTATCGCTCAGGAGCGCCTTGAGAAGGCCAACGTGCCCTACGGGATCGTGGCCGGGGACATCACGCCTGCCCAGCGCCAAGAGCACATCGACGCCTTTCAGGCGGGCAAGCTCCCGGTCATGCTGGTCACCGTCGGGGCCGGTGGCGAGGGCATCACCCTCACCGCCGCCCGGGTCGGGGTCTTCCTCCAGCGCTCGTGGAGCATGGTGAAGAACAAGCAGGCCGAGGACCGGATCCACCGCCCCGGGGCCGAGGTCCACGACTCGATCGAGATCATCGACCTCGTGACCAAGGGCACGATCGAGGAGTACCGGGCCACCAAGCTGCTGGAGAAGGGGGGCCGCCTGCAGGAGGTCGTCCGAGATGAGACCTTGCGGGAGATGCTGTCCTACCGCTAGGATGGTGGCACACCATGACTAACAAGTTCGACATCCCCATCCTCGGCGCCGACGCCACCCCTGAGCAGGTCCAGCGCTTCCTCAAGAAGATCGACCTGAAGAAGTGCCGCCAAGGCGACAAGTGGGTCTCGCCCATCACTGGCGAGACGTACGACACGTACCAAGCCCTGTGCGGCCACGTGGGCGCCCGGGCGAGGGACCGCAGCAAGAACCTCGTCCCGCTCACACCAGACCGCAACGGCTACATGAATGCCGTCCGGCGAGGCGTGGAGCCGACGCAGGAACAGCGAGACGCCCACCGCGACTACATGCGGTACCTGCGCAAGAAGAAGCGGGTCGAGGAGGCGGGGCAGGTTCCGTAGTCCGACCCTCCGTACGACGGCTCGTCCTCCCTCACGTCCCCAGCGCACCGAGTCGAGCACCGTCGAGGGCTACGGCGATGAGGCCCCCGGGTGATCCCGGGGGCCTTGTCATTGGGGCTTGACGCCTCTGGCTAGCTGTGCTACAATAAGGCTATGAGCAACGCATACAACCCCTTCGCCGACACGCAGGTCGGCACCGTCCCCGCCAACGACCGCACCCGGGTCGAGAACCCGGCCACCGATCGTCAGGTCGCCTTCCTCAAGAGCCTGCTGGCCGAGAAGGACCTGACCAAGCTGGTCGGCGTCAACGCCGAGGGCCTCGTCCCCGAGAAGCTCACGAAGAAGGGCGCCTCCCGCTGGATAGACGCCCTCCTCCCCCTCCCCCGCAAGACCGTCGAGCGGGCCGCCCCGGTCGAGTCCCAGTACGAGGGCCTGCGCTCCGGCCACTACGCCGTCGAGGGCAAGCGCTACCACCTCTCGGTCGTCGAGCAGGGCAAGTGGGCGGGCTGGATCTTCCTCGCCACCGGCTCGGAGTACCACGACCAGGTCAAGATGGGCGCCGCCCGCCCCGGTCAGGCCTTCAAGGGCAACACCGCCCACGGGGACGCCGTCTTCGCCGCCATCGTCGCCGACCCCTACGCCCGGATGACCGAGTACGGCCAGATCACCGGCTCCTGCGGCGCCTGCGGCCGCACGCTGGAGGATCCCGAGTCGGTCCGCCTCGGGATCGGCCCGGTCTGCCGGGAGAAGTTCTGAGCGGCTAGGCTGCCTCAGACGGGCGGAGACACGAGGCCCCCGGGCAACCGCCCGGGGGCTTCGCTCATTCCAGCAGGTCGGACTCCTCCGACAGGGCGGCGTCGACCCGCTCCCCGGCCCGGGCGACGAATCACTGCGTCTAGAGGGTTGGACTGCGTGATATAGGAGCGATGGCTGCACTTGCTCAACAGGACGCCGCCCTCACGGGCCTCAACATCGTCTTCTCCGCCGCTGATGTGGCGGGCGACACCTTCGCCAACAACGGCAAGATGCTGCTCGTCCTCCGCAACACCTCGGGGACAGGCGACTTGGATGTCCGTGTGGACGACAGCCTGACGGGGACGCCTGAGGGCGCATCCGCCTTCGATCCCGACGTTCAGTTCTCCGCCGTGGACGGCGCCATCACCATCGCTGGGCCCTTCCCCACCAACCGCTTCGACAACCCCTGCGAGGTCACCTACCCGACGGGTGTGACCGGCCTAGAGGTCGCCGTCGTCCGCTTCTGACCATCTGCGCCTCACCAGCAGGTCGTGGATGTCTCTGAGCAGGGCCTCGTCCTCGTGCGTCAGCACGGGTGACAGGCGTAGGAGCCTCGGGGCTGGACGGGATGGTGGTCGGCCAGAGGCGTATGCCGCATCGGGCAGGCGGGTTCTGTGGGCTGCGTAGGCCACCTCTTGGTCGCCGTCTCCAACCTCCTCGCTGATGAAGTCCTGTATGACTCTGGCGATGCTCTCAGGCTGGTCAGCTGGCAGGTAGCCAGCCGTCTCCATCAGGAGCCCGGGCGGGGCGTTGAGCGCCTTCTCCAACCGCCTGACGTAACGGGAGCTGGGCGGCTTCGCCCGCTTCCCCGGCGTCTCCCACACGCTGATGGTGGAGGTGTCCACCCCAACCTCGTCGGCCACCTCCTACTGGGTGGCGCCTCTGCTTGTTCTGAGGATGCGGAGCGCCCGTGCGAACGCCTCCGCCCTCTCTTGTGCTGTGCGTGCCATGTGTCCTCCTTGATAGCACACCCTCATGGTACTTGGGGCAATGTGATGTCACAAGAGGGAATCTGACAACCGCTGCGTCTACGGGGCTCGGTCTGCGTGATATCGGATTGAAGCCGAACGACACCCCCCACACAGGAGGCAACGGTGAAGTGACTGAGCAGCAATTGTCGGAGCGGTTCGGAGGCGCACTCCTCGTGAGTGTACGACAGGCCGGGGAAGTCCTCGGAGTCTCCGCCTCCACCGCCTACCGACTCATCGAACGAGGCGAGATGAAGACCGTCATGGTCGGCCCTCGCCAGCGAGTCCCAGTAGCAGAGATTGCCCGTCTGCTCCACGAGGGAACACGACAGGGCAGCAACCCAACCAACGAGTCCTAGGGAGGACATCAACATGAGCGGAATTGTGATTGCCGGTGGCGTTGAAGTCACCAAGCCGTCGGAGGCGACCGGGGACTTCGGCCCCCGCTTCGACAAGAACGAGCATGAGGGCCGTCTCGTGGCCTTCGTGGAGCCTGAGGCCCGTGAGGTGGACAGCCAGTACGGCACCGCCACCGCCGCCTCGTGCGACTTCGTGGTGGTGCTGGAGGGCGACGACGCCCCCACCGTCTACGAAGACCAGCTCATCTTCGGGGCCGTGCTGGCTCCGACCATCTACAACGGCGGGCGTGTCGTCGTGGGCCGCATCGGGCGGGCTGCGGACGCCAAGCCGGGGCGCTCCCGGGCGTGGATTCTCAACGACCCGACCGACGAGGAGCTGGCCTCCGTCCAGAAGTGGGCGGACGACAACCTCACCGTCAAGAACGGGCGCCTCGTCGTCCAGCTCTGACGGGCACAACCTGAGCGGCTGAGAGGGGCCCCCTGCGTGGGGGCCCTTCTTGGTGCGTGATATCGGAGTGCCAACCACCTCTACCAAGGGAGACGACATGACGACCAACACCGATGCGTGGGCTGGGCTGACCCCGGCACACACGGCCATGCTGGCGGAGTCCGCCGTGAGCCGTGAGGTTGCCGAAGCCCGTGGCTACCGCACGGTGACGGACAAGGACGAGCTGACGGAGCTGGGCTTCACCTCCCGGCAGGCGAAGGTTCCCGGCATCCTCATCCCCTTGTACTCGCCCGGGGCCCTGCGCTCCGAAGGCAAGCCCACGGGCTACCAGTTCCGACCCGACGAGCCCCGCACCCGTGACGGCAAGCCCATCAAGTACGAGACGCCTCAGGGGCAGGCGTCCGTCATCGACCTCCACCCCACCGCCCTCGCCTCGGCTATGGACGCCTCGGTGCCGCTCTACATCACTGAGGGCGCCAAGAAGGCCGACGCCGGGACGACGCTCGGGCTCACGATGCTCCAGCTTCAGGGCGTGTGGAATTGGCGGAGCAAGGGCGGCACGGCCCTGTCGGCACCTAAGGACGCCGTGGCCCGTGTCTCCCCCGACCTTGACGAGCTGCCCCTGACCGACCGCATCGTCTACATCGTCTTCGACAGCGATGTCATCGACAAGGAGCAGGTCGGGCGGGCCGTGCAGCGCCTCGCCTCCGTCCTGACCCGTCGTGGCGCCAAGGTGCGAGTGATGCGCCTGCCCGACGGCCCGGGCGGGGAGAAGGTCGGGCTGGACGACTACATCGCTGCTGGCGGACAGGTGGGCGACCACCTCGTGGACGTTGGGCTGACGCAGGAGGCGGACAGCGCCGACGACGACCGCACCAACCTCCCCGACGCCATCCGCCGCATGGCGGAGGAGCGCTACGACTTCGGGCAGGCGGACAACTACGGCCTGTTTGCCGTTGACCGTGAGGGGCCCAACGTGGCCATCCCGCTGGACGCCTCCTTCAAGCACCGCCTCGCCGCCATGTGGACGGACGAGGTGGACGACACGCCCAGCGTGACCGCCGTGTCGGCAGCGTGGCAGACGCTCATCGGGCGGGCAGAGGCCCGTGCGGAGCAGCCTGCGCTTCCCGTCCGCATGGCCACGATGGACGACGGCACCCTCGTCATCGACATGGGTGACCACCGTGGTCGGGCCGTCCTCATCCGCCCGGGCGAGTGGGAGGTCGTTGACCGCTCGCCTGTCCTGTTCCGCCGTGGGGGCGCCATGAAGCCGCTCCCGCTGCCCAAGGGTGGGGGCGACCCCTTCAAGCTGCTCGCACCGTTCGTGCGGGCGGAGGAGGAGGACACCCACCAGCTCGCCGTGGCGTGGGCTGCCTCCGTCGGCATTGAGTGGATGCAGCACCCCATCATCTACGTCACCGGCCCCTCGGGCTCGGGCAAGACGCAGACGGCGCTGTGGATGAAGCAGGCGCTTGACCCCTCCGCCGCCTCCTTCCAGCGGTTCCAGAACGAGCGTGACAACCTCGTAGCCGCCTCGGCAACGTGGTCGTTCATGTACGACAACATCGGGGTGAAGGAGGAGAAGGACGTTCCCTTTTGGGACTTCACCTGTGGCCTCGTGACCGGCACCGGCTACACGACCCGGGCGCTCTACACCAACTTGGACACCGTGAGCGTGAACCTGCGCCGCTGCATCCTGATGACTTCGGTGGAGGAGTTGAGCGTGCCTGAGGACGCCGCTGAGCGGATGATCCACTGGGACGTTCCCGACCTGCGGGGCGGCGGGCGCAGCAGCCTGTATGCCTTGGAGAAGCTCTGGGACGAGC
Source organism: uncultured bacterium (assembly GCA_964596015.1). Taxonomy (GTDB): domain Bacteria; phylum Joyebacterota; class Joyebacteria; order Joyebacterales; family Joyebacteraceae; genus WJMD01. Next base: position 7,024 of record CAZQSB010000068.1, read on the forward strand.
GGCACGCCGACATCGTGGGGGCGCTGCTGGACATGATTGCCAACGCCATGCTGGAGCTTGACCCCGGCGACAGCAACGGGCTGGAGGGCCTGCGGTTCACCGACTTCGCCGCCTTCCTGCGGGCCGTGGACAACCGCTACGGCACCAGCACCCTGCACGCCTACCGGGACATGCTCGTGGCGGCGGTTGCCGACCGTGCCGCCGTGTCACCGTTCGTGGGCATCGTGGTTGACCTCGTGCGGGCGCACGGGGGCTACTGGGAGGGCGAGCCCAAGGAGCTGTTGCAGGCCATCTCGGCGGTGGCGGCGGGCACGGGGCAGGGTACGGCTGTGCCTGACAGCGCAGAGAAGGTGGGGCGGATGTTGAGCCGTGAGGCGTCCACGCTGCGCTCAGAGGGTGTGACCGTGGCCACCAAGCGTGTGCAGGGGCGCCGTGTGAAGGTGCTGACAGGCCCGCAGGGTGACGGTAGTGGGCCCGAAGGTGACGGTACGAAGCCCCTACTGTCACCCTTACTGTCACCCTCAATGCAGCCTGTAATTCCGGGCTCTACTACTGATTCTTCCTCTCAGGGTGACAGTAGGACAGTAAGTGTGGAGGAAAGTCCAAAGGGGGAGAGTGACAGTGACAACGATGTCGCACCGACGACAGAAGTGGAGAGAGGTTCGGCGGAACCTACTGTCACTACTGTCACCTTCCCCAATGCAGCCCAGAACGACGGGCCGCATTGGGTGACGGTTGTGGGTGACGGTTCGGGCGAGGGTGACAGTTCCGTCACCCAGCTCGCCTTCGACCGCACCAGCGAGTCCGTCATGGCGGAGCTGGGCACCGTCCCCCTGACGCCCCGCACCCTTCGTGAGCGCCTCGGGCTGACGGAGACACGCATCAAGCGCTCCCTCTCCTACCTCGCCTCCTTCGGCGTGGTGGAGGAGGTCAAGCGGCAGGAGCATGAGTTGGAGTGGGCTCCTCGCTCGTCCAAGGGCTGGGTGCGGACGGACAGGGCGTGGGAGGCCATCGACCGCTCCACCCACAACCGCCTGCTGGCGCCGATGGACTCGTGGACGGACACGGTGGGCTCTGGGCTTCTCATCGACCGCCCCGTCACGGTGGGCTGCCACCAGTGCCGGGAGGCGTACGAGCTGACGCACCACGAGTACATGCACTCCTGCCCGAAGTGCCAGCACACGGGGCGCTTCTAGCTGCGTCCCCAGCCGTTCTTTGCGTGATATCGGAGGGACGGCCTAAGTCCCACGGACGCCAACAGGCGACCGCTGGGCCGGGGGAGTGGGGCGGAGGGTTTCGACCTCCTTGACTCCGCCCCCTCTCCCGCTCTCTTGGGCCACCCAGCAGGGAGGCAGACCAAGGAGCGACCATGATTACCAAGGAACTGACACTCGGGGGCGAGCCCCTCACCGCACACCTGCTGGACGGCTCTGACGCCCACGACATGCTCCGCTTCGGGGCGTGGTTGGGCGAGCAGGTCGGCCCCGTCGGGCTGGATGTGGAGGCCAACGGCTTCGACTTCTACCACCCGGCCTTCGCCCTGACCCTCGTGGGCTTCGCCAAGGGCGACACGGCGTGGGTGGTGGTCGTCAACGACGACACCTTCCCCTACCTCCGCATGGCCATCCACGGTGACACCACCTTCGTGGCCCACAACGCCCCCTACGACGCCCTCGCCGTCCTCACGGTGCTGAAGACGGTGCCGACCACGATGGCCGATAGCCTGCTGGCTGGCCTGTTGGAGACGCCCCCGACCGACCCGACCTTCCGCCACGGGTTGAAGGCGTACGCCGCCCGTGAGGGGTGGCAGGAGCTGAACGAGGCGGAGGAGGCCCTACACCAGCGCTTCACGGAGCTGGGCGGGGACACCTCCTCGGGCTGGGCGCTCATCGACCCGACAGACGAGGCACTGTGGACGTACAACGCTCTGGACGCTGCCGCCTGTGAGCGCCTGCGTGAGCGCATCATCATGCGGGGCGACATCAACACCGTCCGCCTGCTGCCCTCGGAGGAGAAGCTCCAGTGGGCGTGGGCGGGGTTGACGGCCCGGGGCATCAAGGTTGACCACGACCGACTCAACGAGCTGATCGACCAGACGGAGGAGGAGCGCCAGCGGTTGGAGCTGGAGCTGAACCGCCTCGGCATCGACAACCCCCGCAGCCACGACGAGTTGACGACGTTCTTCTCGGGCCACGGTGCCCACTTCTCGGTCTTCACCCGCAACGGCAACCCGTCCTTCTCCAACGACGCCGTACCGTCCCTGACGGCCCCCGACCAGCCCGACCGTGTGGTGAACGCCGCCACCGTGCTGGAGGCGTACCTGGCCGCAGAGGGGAAGCTGTCCAAGCTGCTGGAGATCGACTCCCTGAGCATGTGGACGGGCCGTGTCCACCCGTGGGTGAACACCCTGAAGGCGAAGACGGGACGGATGAGCCTCTCAGGCCCCGCCCTCCAGAACCTCCCCAAGGGCGACATGCGAGAAGTGTTCGTGGCCGACGAGGGCTTCACGCTGGTGGGGGCTGACCTAGCTCAGGTGGAGTTCCGTGTCGCCGCCGCCCTGTCCCGTGACCCGAAACTCATGGAGGCCATCCGTGAGGGCCGTGACCTACACGACGCCACGGCGGAGGCCATCTTCGGCCCGGGCTTCACGAAGCAGCAGCGGCACATCGCCAAGACGGTCGGCTTCGGGACTCTGTACGGCGGCGGGGCTCAGGCCCTCGCCACGCAGGCTCACATCCCCGTGGAGACGGCTCAGGAGGTGCGTGTGGCCTTCCGCAAGGCGTACGGGCAGCTTCACGAGTGGATCGACACCCTCGCCCAGCAGGAGGCGGTGAGGACGTACAGCGGGCGTCGCATCCCCGTGGACGAGGGCTTCGGCTATCGGGCCGTGAACTACCTCGTACAGGGCACCGCCCGTGACATCCTCGCTGACGCCGTGATGTGGTTGGTGGATGCTGGCTGGGCTCGCTACCTGTGGCTGCCCGTCCACGACGAGATCATCCTCATGGTGGAACACCACCGTGTGGTGGAGGCCCAGCTCGCCTTGGAGGCTGCCATGTCGATGACCTTGATGGGCGTGCCCATTGAGGCCACGGCGGAGGAGCTGGGGCCCCGTTGGGTGGAGGCGCCGTGATGCTCGCCACCGACACCGCCGTGAAGACCTGTTCCAAGTGCAGGGTGGAGAAGCCGCTGGACGAGTTCCATGTGGACAACAGCAAGGCCGACAAACGGCGTAACTGGTGCAAGGCGTGCGTGAGTGCCCATAGCAAGGCTGCCGCCAAGCCGACCCCCTGCATCAACGACGGCTGCGACCGCATCGCCACGGGCACCGGCCTTGTGTGCAAGCGCTGCCGAAGCGAGCCCACCCCCTGCACGGAGGAGGGCTGCGACCGCATCGCAGCGGGTACCAACC
>CAZQSB010000069.1:0-3232 GCA_964596015.1 uncultured bacterium
TACCGAGACGTCTGTAAGGCATCCCCTGGTATTCGTCCGTCATGTAGGGCACGCGGTATAGTGTGGGATCTGGCTGCGTCAAGTCCACCTTACCACCTCCTCAAGGCATCGAACTTCTCCAGATTCGCAAATGCAAAAGCTTGTTATCAAAAATGCTACATCACGGAATCGCTCCCTGTCAAGCGCATCGAAAGCGCTTGACCATCTCCCGGAAACGAGAGCTGTTCAAACGCTGACCATTCCCTGCTCCATCGATCACAAGGATGGTTTCGGCCCGGCTTGCGTGCATGCGTCTACGGCCCATCTTTGTCTGCTCGTGCGAGTCGTGTTATGCATCGCGCGGCGCTACCGACAGAGCTCTCCTCTAGTCTATAGGCACTGGGATGCAACCGGCATTCTAGGCTGAGGTCTGCGGGGTGTTGTACCCGTGACTTGAGAGACTGATAATACCTAAGCCTATCTTGATGGGGTGGCTGCATCGATCGACTGGTGCTCTTGGATGCTTGCCAGATTACGTCGAGCGGGCTGTATTGCGTATGTTGAGGTGTTATCTCTTGATTGGCGGCAGCCGGTGCAACAACTCCCACGAAACGTTTAGTGCATGGCGAGGAACGCTAGAAGTGGTTCCTGCACGCCACTGACTAACCATGTCGAGCTGATTGCGCAGTGCTATGCTGCCTTGTCCGCAGTGGCTCCTAAGCTAGAGGGTTGACAGATTCCTAGACCGTCTGTAGCATAGAAAATACCGTTGCCGTTTCTACATATGAAAACCCCGGCGACCAAGGGGGTGATCTGGGAGATTACTCGTTTGCCGGAAGTGGCAATTTCAGGAGGACGGTAAGTGCGATCACTGCCGATTAGGAGGAGGTTCCGAAACGATGCATTCTAAATCGTGGTGGATTGTCACGATGCTTGGAATACTGGTTACTGGTTTGGCCGCGGCCACGATCGCAGGCCCTATGGATGGGATATGGGACGAAGGGTTCGAAGAACCACAGGCCAAGGGCGGGACACTGTACACAACATGTCTAGCGGGCTATTTCAACATGGTCCCTCCCAACCAGCTAATGGCTCGAGTCTTGAATTGGCCCGTCTATGAGCCGATTATCCAGACAAAGTGGGATGGAACGCAGTATGTGCCAGCAGTAGCAGAGAACTGGGAAGTCTCGGAGGACAACACGGTTTTCACGTTCTTCCTTCGTGAGGATGCATACTGGCACGACGGTGAACCGGTTACAGCTGAGGACATGATCTTCACCTATCAGACCCTACTCCATCCGGACGTTGTTGTCGTAAGCCTCGCAGAGCTCGAGCTCATCGAGGGCTACAACGCCTACGCGGATGGGTCTGCGGACTCGATCCTGGGGTTAGTTGCGCTAGATGACCATACGGTGCAGGTTACCTTGACAACACCCAATGCAGAGTTCCTACAGGGCCCTGCCAAGGCATATCTCCTGCCGGAGCACATCCTGGGTGGCCTAACTGCCGAGGAGTTCGCTGCCAGCGACTTCTGGAAGCATCCCATCGGGACCGGGCCGTTCAAGGTAACCCAATATGTCCCCGGGGAGTACGTCCGGACAGAGAAGTTCGTTGACTATTATCGCGGTGAGCCCTACATCGACGAGATCGTCGTTCGCCAGATCCCGGAGGAAGCCACTGAAGCGCGAGTCTTGGCTCTTCTTGATGGCTCTCTGGATATCGCCGATCATCACTGGCAGCTTACGCCGGAACAGCAGGTCCAGATCGAAGCTGACCCGAACCTCGTTGTCCTGACTCAGCCCAGTAATCTGGTTCGAGGCTTCACGTGGAAGAATACGAAGGACTACTTGACTCCGAAGGTTCGCCGTGCACTGATGATGGCGATCAACACGGAGGAACTCATCGATGCAGTCGTGGGGTATGGAGTTCCTTGCCAGACGTTCGTCCCAGCAGCGGTTAGCCCCGAGCTGGACGAATGGTCATACAATCCAGCTCTTGCAAGACAGATGCTGGTGGAGGAAGGTTGGGACTTCAACCGCACGCTGAGTATGACGACCTACTACGGTACCGAACGCTATCGTACCATTATGCTCGCGATTGCCTCGTACTGGCAGGAGATAGGGGTCAACTGCGATGTTACGCTGGTCGGCGATTTCCCCACATTCAGCACAATCTGGCACGTTGCCGATGGCGATGACATGTGCTTCTGTGGTATTGGCGCCCGTGGGTCAGCCTGGTCGACAATCGATCACTACATCCACTCTGAGAGGGTCTATCCTATTGGCTTCAATACGTGGTACGATAACACGGTTGCGGATGCCCTCATGGAGAAGCTGAGAGTCGAGGTCGATGACGAGAAGCGACTGGAGCTTCTGTATCAGCTTGAGGAGATCGTGCACGAAGACGGCGCACTCTCACCAATTTGGGCCGATATGGAGATCCGGGTCGTCAACACCCGTGTACACAACTACCAGTTCAACGTTGTCGCCAACATGCCGTCGTACTTCGGTACGCACTTGTGGTGGCTGGATGACGCCGAGTAAGATTCGGCCACTTACCATCGCGTCGCCCAAGTAAGAAAGTAACTGAGGATTGATCTACAAGCAGCCGGACTGTGGCAGTGGGTTTCTGGAAGGCAGTCCGGCTGCTCTTCTTCGGAATTACGGTTGTGGGGACAATCGAAAGGAAGGATAGCCCGTGGGCTCGTACATCGGTCGAAGACTGCTTATCTTCGCCCCGACACTCCTTGTCATCACGTTCCTCATCTTCACGTTGCTTGAATTGGCTCCAGGGGACCCGCTTAGCGCCATTATCCGGCCCGGGAGTTCGATCTCTCAGAAGACGATTGATGCGTATCGAGCGAAGTTCGGTCTCGACAAACCGTTTCTGATTCGGTACGGACTGTGGCTCGGTCAGACAGTTCAGGGCAATTTCGGATTCAGCATAGTCACATTTCGCCCTGTATCAGAGTTGATTGCGGAGCGGATCTTGCCTACTCTCTGGCTCACGCTTAGCGCGCTTGTCCTCGCGTTAGTCATCGGGATTCCGATCGGCGTCATCTCCGGCTATAGGCGGTACTCGGCGACGGATTACATCCTGACCCTATTTGCCTTTGCCGGCATCTCGATTCCCAACTTCTTCATCGGCCTTGTTGTTCTGTACCTCTTTGCGGCGAAGCTGGGCTGGTTCCCGATTGGCGGAATGACAGATCCGAGAGCAGAGGGGCAATTCGTCGACCTGGTCAAGCATCTTG
>CAZQSB010000069.1:3332-10353 GCA_964596015.1 uncultured bacterium
GGAATGACAGATCCGAGAGCAGAGGGGCAATTCGTCGACCTGGTCAAGCATCTTGTCTTGCCAGCGACAGCTTTGGGGATCCCCTTCATCGCAACCATCGTCCGGTACCTCCGTTCGTCCATCATCGACCAGATGACATCTGACTATGTGCGGACGGCACTCGCGAAGGGAATCTCGAGTATCCGCGTCTTGATGCGACATGTCTTGCGTAACTCCTTGACAAGCACGATCACCGTCGTCACGACGACACTGCCGCTTCTGATGGGCGGTGCAGTTGTCATCGAGACGGTGTTCATCTGGCCAGGCATGGGGTTGCTACTGAAAACGTCGATCTACTCTCGCGACTACCCGGTCATCATGGCCTTCGTTCTCCTGGTAGGCGTGTTGATAGTTGCATGTAACCTTGTGGCAGATATGCTTTATGCCCTTTTGGACCCGCGTATTCGCTACTAGAAGGAAGCGCAGCAGATGAATAACACGAAGAGGCTCTTACGGCGATTCCTCCGCCACAAACTTGGGGTGTTTGGAGCAGCGTTCCTATTGCTGCTCATCCTGTTGACGCTGTTGGCTCCTGTGATCACGAAAGGATTGCCAAACAAGGCCAGCCTCTCCGAGATCTACAAGCCCCCCAGTGCGTCTCACATCTTTGGCACAGATCAGCTGGGCCGGGATGTGTTCACGCGAGTTCTATACGGAGCTCGGGTCTCACTCCAAGTGGGAGTTGTGTCCGTACTGATCCAGCTTACCGTAGGAGTCGTGTTGGGATCGCTGTCCGCAATCGCTGGGCGTTGGGTCGACGTCCTCCTGCAGCGTCTCGTCGAAGTCTTCCTAGGATTCCCATTTCTGATTATCGTGCTGGTCCTGTCCAGCATCATAGGTGGAAGCCAGATGAACATCATCCTTATCATCGGTTTGGTCGGCTGGCCTCCGATCTGCCGACTGATTCGCGGTGAGATTCTTTCCTTGCGCGAGCAGCCATTCTTCGAAGCTGCGCGTGCGTATGGGATTTCGATGCCGCGGCTCATAGGACGCCATGTGCTTCCGAATATCGTTGCGCCGGCACTCGTCGCTGCGACATTGAACTGCGCGAACGCGATCCTGATTGAAGCCCAGATCAGCTTTCTTGGGTTCGGGATTCAGCCGCCGACGGCTACCTGGGGCAACATGCTCATGACTGCTGGCCAAGTGCACATCCTTGAGTCGAAGCCATGGATCTGGCTTGCGCCTGGGATCGCTGTTGTGCTGACGATTCTGTCGCTGAACTTCCTTGGGGACGCATTGCGCGACGCTTTCGACCCCAAGTACTACATCTAGCTTTCAAAGGGGAAAGGGAATAGACGCTTCAATATGGGAGGCATGATGATCATAGATGCCCACATCCATTATGGTGACAGTGTTCGCATGAACATGAAAACCTCCGAGGTGAAGCTGCTTGAGGAGATGGATCGCAACGATATCGGTAAGGCGATCTGTGCCCACATGGAAGCGTTGCTGTACGATGCCGAAACCGGGAACCAAAAAGCCATCGAACTCAGCGAGTCGGCTCCGGACCGCCTCTATGGATACGTCACCATTCCCTCGGCACGCCTCGGCACGTCAGCAATTCCACTAATTGAGCAGTTCCTCGAGCATGATTCGATGGTCGGCGTGAAGATGTACTCCGTCCCTTTCCCGGGGACGGATCGCGTATGGATCCCTCTGACAGAACCCAGCGCTGCTCCCATGTTAGCCTACGTCGAGTCACAGGGGCGGCCTCTCCTGGTGCATGCGTGCCCTGAGGAAGTCGAGATCCTTGCCAGGCGCTACCCCAAACTCACTATCATCATGGCTCATTCGGGAAATGCGCCGGAGATGCACGGGCAATGGCATACCGCAGTGCTCGTCGCCAAGCAATACACGAATGTGATTCTGGATGTGTGCGGATCCACCGTGGATGCGGACTTGTTGGGCTTCGCCCTTCAACATGTAACACCCGACCGTATCCTGTATGGGAGCGATTGGCCGCTGTTTCGTTTCGAGTATGCCTTGGGCCGGTTCCGGAACTTGAGGGTATCAGAGAGCGATCTTTCCTTGATGCTCTTGGAGAATGCGATGCGGCTGTTCAAGCTGGAGGGGTGAGGGGCATGAACCGGATCATAGATACCAACGCATATGTAGGGGATTGGCCCTACTGGAACATCCAGAGACGAACTCCGAAAGCCATCCTGCGATCGGCGGACGAAAACGGGATTGCAGAGCTTTGGATCACGTCGTTGAGGGCGGTGCTCTTGGACTGGGTCGAAGGTAACGAAGAGACCTATAACCTGTGCGCGGATGCGCAGGATCGGTTACGTCCAGTCATCACGGTTAGTCCCTTTTGGGTTGATGATGTCCGTAGCTACCTCGATACGTGTGCCCGCCGAGGCATGGTGGCGCTGCGCTTGTTTCCGGTGTTCCATGGCTACGCGCTAGGAGAGTACGACGCATTCCTCTCGATCTTGCGTTGGGCCGATGATCGGAGGATCCCCATCATATACTCTGTGCGGCTGTTCATGAACTGGGGAATTCGGGCTGCCGCTGTCTCTGGAGTAGAGCTGATCGCTCGCCACGCGCCTCATTGCCCAACGATCCTGTCCGGCGTGAACTGGGGTGAGATTATGGAGACGCTTACCTTGGTTGAACGGTTTGAGAATTTGCACTTCGATGTCTCTTGCATGGCCTTGCGGCGGGGGATCGAACTGCTTCTGAAGACGGCTGGCCCTGAGAGGGTTCTGTTTGGTAGCGGACTGCCCTTTCAATCGCCCGAATCGATCCTGGGCCATCTGGAGCCAGCGTGTCTACCGGTTTCCGCAGATGCACGTAGAAGGATTCTGGGAGGAAACGCAGCCCGAATGGTTGACCATTTTCAAGGATCAAGTCATGAACATAGAACGACTTGACGTTTGGCACATAGCCCTCCCGCTTCGCACACCTTGGCGGACGGCCTATGGATCCGATCCATCCATCCATTCCATAGTCGTCAGGATCGTGTCCGAGCATGGCGTCGGGTGGGGGGAGGCTACACCGTTTGTTGCGCCAACCTACTCGCCGGAGTACGCGCATGGTGCATTTCGAGCCATCCAAGACTTCTTTGTCCCTCGTATTCTCGAGACGGGGCCCGAGACGCCTAGCGAACTGCTCGGGTGTCTGCGCATCTTCAAGGGCAACCCGTTCGCCAAAGCAGCTCTCGAGACTGCCTGGTGGTGGCTACAGAGCGACGTGTCCGGACACACACTCTCCGAGCTGCTGGGAGGGAGCCAAGCTTGCGTGGCTGTCGGAGCAGACTTCCAGATCTACGATCGGACGGAGGCTCTTGTTGAGGATATCGGTGAAGCCATTGACGCCGGCTATCCCCGTGTGAAGCTGAAAGTAGCTCCGGGCAAGGACGTCGATGTAGTCCGGCAGGTTCGGAAGCAGTTTCCAAATCTTGTGTTTCACATCGACTGCAACTCCGGGTACTCGTACGACGAAGACGCTTCTCTGTTTCAGGAGTTGGACCAGTACGGCCTTGCCATGATCGAGCAGCCTCTGCAGTACGATGATCTCTTGGATCACGCCTGCCTCCAAGCACGCTTGCAGACTCCCCTTTGTCTGGATGAATCGATCACATCACCGCGCAGATTCCGCCAAGCACTGGAGGTGGGTGCCTGCAAGGCCGTGAATATCAAACCGGGGCGTGTCGGCGGACTGGGGCCCGCCAAGGAGATCCATGATCTGGCGCAAGCGCAAGGCTTGATCGCATGGGTCGGAGGTATGCTGGAGAGTGGAATCGGCGTCCGGCTCGCACTCTCACTTGCGACGCTTTCAGGTTTCAACTACCCCGCTGACATCTTCCCGACAGATCGTATTCATGCGCGGGATATTGCGAGTCCGCCCATCGAGATTCAGACGCCGTCTGCCGTGCATGCTGACCAACTCCTAGCGCTACCCATGAAGGTCGATGTGGCCGCAGTCGAGGCGGCGTCGGTTGAGTCATACCATTGGCCCAAGCGGGTGGACGGTTAGTATGTACGGCTACTGGCAGAAATACCTGGACGTGGATCTCAGTTCAGGACGGATTCGATCCATACCGCTAAGCGAGGGATTGCTTGCCGATTACATTGGCGGTTCTGCTTTAGGAGCGAAGCTCCTGGATAATCTTGCTCCATGTGTATCAGACCCACTAGCTCCCGAGAGTCCTCTTATGCTGTTGACCGGACCCTTTCAGAGCACATCATTCCCTGGTTGTGCGAAGTTCGTCGCCGTGGGGAGGTCCCCCTTGACGGGTTCGATCATGGTCAGCGCGGCGGGCGCCGCGTTCGGGCCCAGGCTAAAGAGAGCCGGGTTTGATGCGATTGTACTACGGGGCAGGGCTGAATCGCCGGTCGCCCTCCTTCTTGAAGATGGGCATGCGGATATCTGTGAGGTGCCCGAGCTATGGGGAATGGATACCTACGCAACGCACATATGGCTTAGCCAGAGGCCTGCCGCGTCATCTCCATGGAGCACAGTCTGCATAGGTCCGGCGGGTGAACGTCAGGTTGCATTCGCCTGTCTTGCTGTCGATGGGCACAGCTACGCTGGGCGGGGAGGACTAGGGGCGGTGATGGGATCTAAGCTGCTTAAGGCGGTCGCTGCCTCAGGAAAGGAAGCTCCTCCAGTCCATGACCAGAGGGCACTCCAGGCGCTCACACGAGAACACGCTGTCCAGCTCGCTCGTCAGAACCGGGAAGGCTATAAGCAGCACGGCACGCCGCTTGACGTAGCGTTCTGTGAGTCGGTGGGCGACTTGCCCATCAAGTACTGGCGTGGGGAATCGTGGAAGGTCGGCGCGCAGTGCGTCGGGGCGCCCCGCTACACCGAGCACCTAAACGCAACCTCCAATCCCTGCTATGCTTGTCCTATCGGATGTCATCGGAGTATCTCGCGACCTAGCACCACAGCACCCCTGGACCGGGTTCCAGGGCCAGAGTATGAGAGTCTTGCAATGCTTGGCTCTGCGTGCCTGATCGATGATCTCGATGCAATCGCGACCGCGAATGATCTGTGTAATCGCCTTGGCCTCGACTCGATCTCCGCAGGAGCTGCTGTCGCCTTCGCCATGGAGTGCAGCGAGCGAGGCCTGCTTCACGGACTTGATACAGAGAACCTCGATCTGTCGTGGGGAAGCCCGATAACACTCATGGCCATGATAGAGAAGATAGCTTACAGGAAGGGATTTGGGGCACTCTTCGCTGATGGGATTCGCACAGCTGCATCGAGGATCGGTCCGGCAGCTGCTCCGATCCCTGTGGAGGTGAAGGGGGTCGACTTCCCCGCTCATGACCCCCGTGCGTACTTCAGTCTGGCCCTTAACTACGCGACCAGCCCGCAAGGCGCGTCCCATCTGCGCGGGTTTCCTCATGTTGGTGAGATTGGCATGCTCATACCCGAGGCGGGATACACAGAACTGACACCGAAGCACACGATGAACGGCAAGCCCGAGCTGACCATTCTGTTTCAAGACTTGGCGGTGTTGCTTGATTCGCTGGTGGATTGTTGCTTTATGCAGATCTGCGGTCTCTCCTTGACCGCGACAGCCGAAGCGTTTCAAGCCATCACCGGGTGGGCAGCGGAACCCGTTGAGCTGCTGAAGGTAGCCAAACGTGGGTTCACATTGCAGCGAGTGATCAACATGCGGGACGGGATCGCACCAGAGGCAGACCGGCTCCCTCCCCGTATGATGGAAGCGGCGGAGACCGGTCCGCGAGCCGGGATTGCGCCTACCGGGTTCCCCTCGGCGCTCAAGGAGTACTACTGCCTGCGCGGCTGGTCATCGGAAGGATGTCCAACACCCCAGACGCTTAGGGGCCTGGGGCTCCCAGTCGAAGGTCAGTGAAGCGAGAGAAGGAGATGGCTCCGATGAAACACCGGCGAAGTGGTGAGCTCCCGTTTGCTGGCAAGCTCCTTGGCATCTGCACGATCGTTGCTGTTGCTGTGGCATCACATGCCTGCATTGCGCAAGACATCCTTCCTGGAGGCACCTTCGATCTACAGGAGGACGGGCGCTCTTACCACGGGTGGTGGAGGCTGTTCGACGGTCCGAGCGAGACGCTTCGCTATTCCTTGTTGGTGGAAGCGGTTCATACCGGAGGTCCTCATGACTTTACCCTGTTATTTCGTGATGAACATGGGACTTGCCTCATGGAAGATGAGGGATCGAAGCAGAATCCTCAGATGGCCGTCTTCGAAGGTGTGATTCCCTTCTCGTGCACGACGATTCAGGTGTGTATGGAGGACGAAGGGAAACCTGTCTATTTGACAGTCAACACCGAGACACCACTACGGACCGCGCTGCGTGCTTTCAGGGATTCCGAGGAGGTGCCGCTTTACGTATCTGTTGCCAGCGCAAAGAGAAGCGGTAGCTTCCGAGTCCTCGTGACCGAGACGGGAGAGTACCTGTGGGGGAGCACGATCTTGATTCATGTGATGATGGATCCTTCTTCTGCTGCGATTGCTCAGACGGGTGAGCTGAGCGCGGGCTACTACTCAGGCTTCGTGCAAGCGCTCGGATCCTGGGATTTGTGTGATGACAACGTCACTGAAGCGCAGGCAGATGGGTTTGCGACGAGTGTGCAGACAGAAGACCTCGCCTATGTCCGCATGCAGCTCGCTTCCGAGGATTCTTCCTCCCTTACGTTTCACATCTACGCCCCCTGTCCCTACACTGGGCCTTGACCGCATCGCCTAATATGTGATAGCCAGATCGCTGCGATGGATCACGGGAGTCTACTCCGACTCAACAAGCGAACGACGGTTCTCTTTTGACGTGGAACGGGCGATCTTCTCCACGGTGATCCACCGCCTGTTCGAGTCGGGATCGGATCGGCAGGGGATGCGGTTCCTAAGGGAGGTGGATGTTCCCAGATCGGGAGACCTTGAGCTCGACCATCTGTACCGGGCGACGGCGTGGTTGGAGGATACCAAGAGCGCTGCGTGTTGCTTGGGCGAACGGCGTTCGCCCATCCGGGCAAGCAGTACGCGT
>CAZQSB010000070.1:0-10103 GCA_964596015.1 uncultured bacterium
GCTCACGGCGAGCACGATCGCGAGGAGCACGATGGAGCCGACGACGGCCACCAGGAAGCTCCTCAGGTTCCACGCGAAGGTGAAGCCCATGCCCGTCACGAACTGCATGATGAGGCCGCCGATGAACGCCCCGACGACCCCGACGAGCACCGTCAGGCAACAGCCCTGCCTGGCGCCCATGATGAGCCCCGCGACCCAGCCGGCCAGCGCCCCGAAGATGATCCAGGAGAGAAGCCCCATATGTAGCAATCCTCACAATGACACACCCGGGAAACAGCTTAGAAGCGTGATTGATGCTATGACAATAGCGCCCGGGGGTCAAGCGGTTCCCTGTTCGCTGTGGTCCCGCCTCGACGAGCCACGAGCCTCTGGTCGCGCGGCCGAGGCCCGGCGCATCCGGTCCCCCCACGGGGCTCTGAGGGATACAGCATCCAGACCGGAGCGTCCGCGAGCCCTCCTCCGAACGCGCGCAGACTCTCAACAGGCAGCGTCGCCGACGCGGCGCCACCGGGATCGCATACGAGGACGCTGATGACGAGTTCATCCGGCCTCACGGCCGCTCGTCCTCGCCGTAGAACCACAGGATGTGCCTGCAGCTCTCACAGATGTAGCACTGCCCGCGCGGGTTCACGAAGTCAAGGTCGAAGAAGCTCATGAGCTTCGTGTTGAGCTGCGCCTCGCGCTGCCAGAAGCGCTCGTGGCCGCAGACCGGGCAGCGGAGCGCGTGCCCAGCCCTCGTCCTCGGTGTCGCCTTCTTCTCCTTGCCCACTGATCTTCCTCCGCTCCGAGTCTGGCTCAACGCTCTTCCCCGTCCATGTCGACCGGCCAGAGTCTCCTCGAGAGCTCCATGATGTTCTTCGCGTCGCCGGCGCCGGGCACGACGCGCACGACGTCCCGGAGCGTCGCGTACCGGTGAATGAGCGTCTGAACCATCAGTCGCAGACGGAGCTCCCGGGCGCTTTTGTCGACGTCGTATCCGGCCGACGACAGAAGGGCCCGGAGCAGCTCCGGGTCGCCGCGCGCGAGCGTCAGACCGGGAGCGACCAGTTCGTAATCCGGGTGTCCGAGGAACGCGTCCCCGAAGTCCACGAGTCCGGTCACGCGCGTCGCCCCACCCTCACGTCGCACGAGGACGTGCTCGTCGGTGATGTCGGCGAGAAGAAGCACCGGCTCGTCGCACTCGAGCGCGTCCCGGGGCGCCGCGTCGAGGAGCGACCGGAGCGCCTCGGGCGAGACCGCGATGCCTGTCGGCGCGTCCCGCTGCGGCGCGCTCTCGAGCTGTTCACGGACGAGGTCGGGCCAGTCAAGGGCGATCGCCTCAAGACCGACCGTTCGCACGCCTCGCACCGTCCGGATGAAGCCGCCGACCTCCCTGACGACGGTGAGACGCTCCTCCCGGTTCAACTCGGGCCACAGCGCATCGGCCGGCCGTCCGGGAACCCTCGTCAGGACCAGATAGGGCCACCCGTTCCATTCGCCCTCAGCGACGACGGCCGGCGAACCCACGCCCAACCGTCCCTCGAGCCTGCGCGTCACGAGTCTCTCGGCAACGATGTCGCCGGGGAAGTGCGGAGAGAAGATCTTGACGACGTGGGAGTCGGAGACGAAGTAGACGATGTGGGTGCCGTCCGGGCTCCGAGTGAGAAGCTCACACGGAAGGCCGTGACGTCCCGCGATGCCCTCGACGAGAGGACGCCAGAGCGACTCGTCATGGTAGGCCTCGCGGTAGTCTTCCAGCGTCTCAAGGTCATGAGCTCGCACGCGAATGCCGTCCTGTCCCTGGGTCTTCACGACTACAGACCGAACTTGAGGTAGAGCTCGCGGCGGGTAGGACAGGTGCATCGTACGCCGTCCTCGCACTGCTTGGCGTACGGGCAGTCCACGCGGCGCTGCGTCTCGACGACGACGCCGTCATCAGGGTCGCTTCTCACGACCTTGCAGACGTGTCCCTCGCCGTCGCTGAGGCACTGGTATCCATGGGGACAGAGAGTGCTCGCGAAGAGGACGTCGTCTGTCACCTTGTATCGCATCTCCTGCTCCTCTGTCGTTTGGATTCGGGCCGATGCCTGTTCTCAGTTCGTGGACGATCAGTGCGCGCGCTTCGTCCCCTCCGCTATTCTAGCACGCCGCGCCGTCCCTGGAACCGCGCTTCCTCAGGTCCTGCTCGTCAGCCGCGCTGCTCCGTGTCGGCGAGCCGCCTCGAAGCTCTCCTCGGAGCGCGTGCACAGGACGAAACAGAACCGAGCGACATGAGACCCTCCTCGAGTCACCCCAGTGCGAGAGCGAGCTCGTCGGCTCGGAAACTGATGAGGCTGCTTCCCCAGGGGAAGTTCGTGAACCCGCACGATTCCGCCGAGGTGATCGGAGAGTGATACCGGTAGGCGCAGTTCCCCACGAGGGTGGGGTGTTCTTTGAGGGCGAACTCGATCCCGGTCTTGTTGGTCAAGCGGTGCCCTCGAGGATCATCTTCGGACAGAGTCTACCGGAACCGCGCCGGCGCGCGGGCGGCTCTGCTCGTTCCATCATCGACCGTCGCCCTCGGCCGTCCGTCTTTCGCTCTCTCGCCCGAGGGCTTCGAGTCCGCGCTCCAGCGTCGTCGCCAGCATCCGGCTGAGCGGACCCTTCAGAAGCCTGGCAAGAAGCCCGTCGAAGGATTCCTCCGTCTGGACACGGGTTATCCCGTCGGTCTCCTCGAACCGCCAGATGTGACGAGCCCGGAGCCCTAAGGTCCTGCCGGTCCACGAGAGGACGCGGGGGCTCTCAATGTCCCGGAGCTTCGAGGAGATGGAGAGACCTCCGGCCTTCCACCGGAACCGGGCGCCCGGTGTCAGCCGGTCGGCGAACGACATGGCCTCGACCTCGGGGTTCCACTCCGGCCAGGTGTTGAGGTCAGCGAGCGTCGCCCACACCACATCCGCCGGCGCCATGATGCGCGTCTCGGCGGCGGCCCTGACGGGCGCGTCGCGTGGGACGATGAGAGTCTCGTCGGACCGCTCCTTCAACGCCGTCGCTCCCGTCTCAGGAATCCGCCTCTTTCTCGCCGGCGTCCTCTGCGTCCCGGGGAAGGACCGCATTGAGCCAGCGCCGCGCCTCCTCCTCCGATTTGAAGACGCGCGTCTCCCAGGGCGACTCGGCCCCCGACATCGCGTACACGTTGGCGATGCCTCGCACGAGCGCGTCATCGGCGAGGATGGCCACCCTGATCCCGGGGTTCCTGGTCGCCTGGTCCCTGTCCATCCGCGACAGCCGCCTCACCGCGCGGGCGCTTCCGTCGAACCGGTCGACGCCTCTCAGGTCGGCGATCTGGTAGCGGATGGACTCGAAACGTGGATCGGAGTAGATCTCGAGGTTGCTCCGCAGGATGTCATCGTCGGTCATGACCCCGGCGTAGACCCAGCGAACGCCCTCCGCCTCCCAGTGGGTCTCGTATGCCATGGGGCCGCTCCATCCGGCTGGTCAACCGATCATCTCTTCCGTCCGGGGAACTCCCCACTCTTCAGTCACGAAGTCGGGCGTCTGCAGAGCGAGGCTCCGCCACCTTGCCCAGCGCTTCATCGCCGCGCTCCGGCCGGCCGGTGTGCAGAGCAGGCGGTCGTTCGGAACGATGGACGCGCGCCAGAGATCGAGGCGGTCCGCGTCCCAGCAGGTTCGAACCGTGACATCGCCCGTCGTGTGCCCGTCCGCATGCAGCTCGCAGGCCGTGACCAGAAGTTCGAGCCCCTCTTCCGAGATACCGAGCGCCCGGTGCCCGAGCGTCGCCGCGAGTTCCGCCCCGCGCCTGCCGTGATCGGGGTCCCGTTCGTTGTTCAGTCGCCGGGCGTCATGGAGCACCGCGAAGAGGGTGACCACGGACCGATCGGCGCCCGTCTCGACACAGAGCCGGGCGCCGTTCTCGAGCACTCGCGCCCAATGTCCGGCGCCATGAATGCCGGTCGGCGACAACCTGTATCCATCGAGGACCGCCTGGATGACGGCGGGCGCGATGCGCGGGGTGCCGGTCGTCATGCGACGTCCTCCCCGCCGATCAGAGGTAGATCGACATGCCGAAGCGGACGTTCATCGTGTCGAAGATGAGACCCTCGGACGTGGTGCGGCTCGCGACAGCGCTGAAGTCGCCTTCGGAAACGACTCTCCGGTGCTCCTCGGAGCTGTGGCGATAGCCGCCGACAACTCGATACTCTGCGTGGAGCGCAAGCCAGTCGGTCACGGTCCACTGCGTCCCGAGAGTGCCCTGGAGGCCGATCGTGTATGTCTCGCTGTCGTCCCAGTACAGGATCCAGTCATCGCCCGACAGGTTCGGGCGCTCGGACCTGGACCTCCCGTAGGAGAGGTACGGTCCCCCACCATAGAATGCGCTGATGCGGTCACCGCGGAAGACCAGCCACTGGCTGACGAAGCTCAGCGAGTGCGACCAGGTTTCGGTGTCTCCGGCTCCGTACCCCTCATGGCTCGTTCCCCAGTTGCCTTCCTGGTACTCGCCCGTCGAGTAGTAGAGGTCGATGCCGACACCCACGCGCCATGCGACGTTGTCGCTGATGAACCTCTGGTACGATACCGTAGCGCCCTGGAATTCCTCGACCGAGAGCCAGTTGTCGATCCCGAAGAGAAGGGCGTGTCCGCCGGAACGCGACACCGTGTCGGCCGTCGCCGGAAGGGCGAGCGCCAGGACCAGAACCAACGCGACGGGAATCATCCTGCGTGGGTCGAGCACTATGAACCTCCTTACAACAGCTGCGTCGACTCCGTGGGTCGCGGCGCCTTGACGACCAGGACACGAAGGACGTCGTCGCTCTCGTTGTGCCAGCAGTGCGGGATGCCGGAGGGGCTGTCGATCAGCGTACCCTCTCCAACCTCGAGCTTCTCGTCCCCGACCTCGACGACGCCCGTTCCCTCGAGCACGTAGAAGAACACGTCGGTCGGCGTGATGTGTCGCCGGAGCGACGTGCCGGGTTCGAGCGCTATGTGAACCGCTTGGGCGCTCTCCCGGTCGTAGAGCGTCCGCGCATCGACGCCGTGCGGGTTGTCCCTCGACTCGGCGTTACGCCAGTGGATGATCTTCAAATCGCCCTCCTCCACGGGAGACATGATACTCACACGCGATGTCGACACGACGCCGCGGAGCAATCTATGCAAGCGCAAGTCCATGATAATGAAGAGATGATGGCGAGTCAATGACGCTTCGAGAGGATGTCGGGCAGGTCCGCACCCGCGTTGGGGCTGGTGGCGCTCCGCGAGTCAGGTTCTCGTCGAGACGGCGACGCGTCGCCACGACGGTGGGCGACCTACGAGCCGCTCCCGGGAACGCCCTCGGCCGGCCTGCGGCAGGCGTAGACGATGTCGTCCTCGGGAACGGCCACTCTCGTCCGTTCGGCCTCCGCCAGAAGGTCGGAGGGCCCGAGCGGCTCGACCACGAAGCCCGCCTCGCGAAGCCTGTCTGCGACGTCGGGGCCGTACCGGCGAACGTGGTCGGTCTGCCCGTAGAGACGCAGGCGATCGGAAGGCTCGGTGACGGACGGGTCCTCGAGCGTCCTCTCCGCCGAGACCGGGACCTGGATGATGGCGTGACCCGCGGGGACGAGCACGCGAAGGAGCTCCCGCATTCCCGCCGCGTCGTCCACGACATGCTCGAGCACGTGCGAGCACCAGACGATGTCGAACGAGTCGTCGGCGAAGGGCAGGTCCGTCACGTCGGCCTTCTGCTGGCCGCGCTTCGGTTCGAGGTCGGCGGGCACGTAATCGACCTCGGGCATGCGGGAGAGACGCCGCTCCAGACAGAGCGACGGTGCCATGTGGAGCACGCGCTTCCGCGACCCGTCGCCGAGCCCGGCCCGTTCGGCGGCGTAGACCCACGCGAGCCGCTGCCGTTCCTCCGAACCGCAAATGGGACAACGCGCGTCCGGCCTCAGGGCGTTCACGCCCGCCTCGACGAAACGACTGACCGAGCTGTCGCACACCGGGCAGTATCTCGCGGACCCCCGGAAGAAGAGGCGCCGGACGGGCACCGGAAGGGATCGGTAGAGGTTGAGAGCCGTCTGGCGAAGTCGTTTGTTCAAGGTCGCGCTTCCCTCCGCGTCGCCCCGCCGCGCCGCCGGGCGGACGTTCGTGCCGCTCCTCCCGAAGGTGCGCCCGTTCGCGGCGTCGTCTCGAGTTCAGAGAGGAAGGCATCCGTCTCACGTTGGGTTCTGAGCTCCGTCAACGTGACACCCGGATTCTCGGCGAAAAGAGCCCCGTAGGCTCGTCGCCTCCTGCGATGCGTTCGGACCACCCACCACGGTATGGAGTCCGGTCGAAGGAACGCGAGAGTGAAGGTCTCGCGGTTCCCGTTCCAGATCTCCTCGCGCGTCGCGACGCGCCGCGCGGTCCTCCGTATCGCCCGTCCGAAGACGATGCCGAACGAATAGTTGAGCCACACGGCGTCCGTCGCGCGGGCCATCACGATGTCTCGGACGGCGGCGTAGTTTCCGTCGATGACCCACCTGTCCTTCGCCGCGATGGCGCGGACCTCGCGCCGGAACGCGTCGGCCGGGCGTTCAGTCCAGTTCGGTCCCCAGTGCAGCGCGTCGAGTTCGACATGACAGACGCCGAGTTTCTTCGCCATCCGCCGGGCGACGGTCGTCTTCCCCGCGCAGCTCGTTCCCACGACCATGACGCGCTCGAACGACACGCCGTCTCCCTCCCTCGAGCGGACTCCGCCGCTACCTCGCCGGCTCCCGCGAGAGCCGTTCGGAGACCGTCCACTCAGCGTCGACCCAGAGCCCGACAATGAACGCATCAGGAAAACCGGCCGCCAGAACGTCGACCGAACGCTCAAGCTGCCTCATCTGCTCATCCTCGGAGAGCGGGTTCCCGGTGCAGTCGAAGTGGGCGACGACGGCGATGAGGTTCGAACCGTGCTTCCCTGTCGAGACCGCGACCCGGTCGAAGACCGATGACCTCTTGAGCGGATCAGCCGCGTCCGAGAGGACACGGACCGGACCGGGCTCCGTCACCGAGTCGACGTACTCCACGTCGAACCGTTCCATGAGATAGTTGATGACGGGCAGCTGGACCCGCCCGTCCATGCAGTTGACAGCGGTGCAGAACGTCACGTTCGATCCCTCTCCTATGGGGCGCGCAGCCGCGACGCGTGATGCGGGGCGCGAAGGTCACGCCCATCGACGCAGCGCGGAAGCGCGCCGTCCCTCATCCATGACGGCCTCCCTTCTCGTACGGAGACCACAGCAGACAGCCGTCGCGAGGACCTACTTGCTCTCCGTCGGAAGCCGCGCCGCCAGCCAGGCGGCGTATCCGCCGGTGAGCGAGTAGACCTCGTTCCAACCACGGCTCTGGAGCTTGAGCGTCACACGGACGCTCGAGGCCTCGTCCGGTCACGTGCAGTAGACGATGACCGTCCCCTCGCGTGGTATCTCGTCGATCGCCGACTCCACATCGTTCGGCGGGACCTGGACCTCTTCGTCATCCCGTGACCCGGCCCGACTCGCCGTCCCGGTTCCCGGGCTCCTGACCGTGAAGCTCAATGAACTCCTCCACCGTCATCCCGAACATCACGTCGTCGTGATAGCGGCCGTTGAAGAACCAATGACGCCTCACCCTTCCTTCCTCCACAAACCCGAGCTTCCTGTGCAGCGCGAGCGAGGCGTCGTTCGTGTGAACGCAGGCGGAATTGCATTTCTGGTACAGCCGCTCCATGAAGCAGTACCTGAGGAGCATGAGAACGGCCTCCTCCGCGTAGCCCCGGCCGCGATGCCGCCGATCCACGTTCACACCGAAGCTGAAGACCCCGTTCTTCTGGTCGGTGCTGTGAAGCGATATCCCGCCGACGTTCTCGCCGCCGAGGGTCTCGATGACCATGACGATGGCACCGTCGGCCTTCCTGCAATCGTACCACTTCTCGAGCGCCGACCGGAGACCCTCGACGGACGTCGGCAGCTCGACACCGAGCTGCAGGTCCTGACGTGTGGGGCTGTCGAGGCTTGCGACATACGCGGATTCCGCGTCCTCGGGACGAAGGGGTCTCAGCCTGACCTTCTTCCCCTGCCAGAAGTATCGCGAGTGGTCCAGCGCGTCCTCTGCCATGTATCCTCCGATGTGTCCTTGCTTCGGCCGCCGGCGGGGCGTCCCCGGACCTCGGGGGCCCTCACATAGCACCGCCCTCGTTCCGTCAACGCCGGAGCGAGTCGAGGAAGACCTTCACGGCGTCGCAGAACTCCTCGCGGGCCTCCTCCTGGACGAAGTGTCCCGCCTTCGGGAGCCTGAGAACGCTCGCTCCGGGGAGCGCTTCGATCCAGGTATCGAGTTCCTTCTCACGGAACGCGATGTCCTTCATCCCCCACGCGATGAGAGCGGGCTTCCCGCTCAACGACCCGCGCCGCTCCCAGAGGCTTCTGAGCCACGGCGTCGAGCCGATGATCTCGCGGGGGAAGACCGCCGAGCCCGTACGTTCCCGCGGCGAACCCAGCGGACCCAGGTACTGCGCGTGGATGCGCGGCGTCAGGAGTCTCCTGTCTCCGTAGGCCCCCGGCATGACGACCCGCGCGAAGAAGTTGAACCTCCTGATGAGGAAGCGCCCGAGCGGCCCGCCCACGAACCCGCTGAAAGCGCGGTAGTACCAGTCGTCGTCGACCGGCCACATCCAGGTGTTCAGCACGACGAGCCCTGAAACCTTCTCCGGATGCTCGATGCAGTACGAGAGTCCCGTCGGACCGCCCCAGTCCTGGACCACGACGGTGATGTCATCGAGCCCCAGGGCGTCGACCAGCGCCGCGAGGTTCCGAGCGTGCTCCCGCGGTCTGTACGACCAGTCGCCGGGCTTGTCGGACAGACCGAACCCGATGTGGTCCGGCGCCACGCAGCGGTGCGTCCCGCCGAAGCGGCGGATGAGATGACGGTAGAGGAACGACCACGTCGGATTCCCGTGCACCATGAGGATGGGCGAGCCGGTCCCCTCATCGATGTAGTGCATCCGTCCCGCGTCCACCTCGAAGAAATGTGACGCGAACGGGTACTCGGCGCGGTCGAGCCACGACGGCGTGCTCAGCTCCTCCTCTTGTCGCGTTCGGGTCACGGCGCGCCCCGGCTTTCCAGGTGCGGCTGGGTACGGTCGGTCGTCTCTTCCCGGAGAACGTAGATGGTCCAGGGCGCGACCGAGGTCTCGTTCTTCCACTCGATGGGCTCTTCACCGGTCGCCAGCGGTCTCCGCGTCTCGAGGACGGCAAGACCCGCGTCGCGGTAGAGCTTCCGGTAGTCCTCGTCGAAGCAGACGACATCCTCGACCGGGCGCGGGTCCGGAACGTCGAGCATGACGATGCGAACCACGTCTCCGCTTCGAGCCGTCCGGTTCCCGGGGAAGGCCCGCGTGCTGAAGGAGGCCCACTCGTTCACGTAGATCTCCGGCGACGAGACCAGATTGACGATGCATCCCCCCTTGCTGAGGAGCGCTTTGAGGTCCCTCAGCGTGCGCCCGCGCTGGTCGAGCGTCGGGATGTTGTCGAACGTGAAGGCCGACAGAACCAGATCGAACCCGCCCGGCTCGGCTGCGGAGAGATCGCCCTCCGACACGAGTCGGTAGTCTCCGTCGGGATCGAGCGACCTGGCGCGCCTCAACATCGCGAGAGAGACGTCGACCCCGACGACCTCGAACCCGTGTCCCGCAAGGAACCGCGTCGACCGGCCGGTCCCGCAGCCGAAGTCAAGGGCTTTTGTGCCCCGCGCGTGCTTCCGGAAGATCTCCGGAAGGTCGCGGTATGCCAGATAGTAGGTTCCGGGAAACTCGAGCCGCGCGTAGGCGGACGCGCGCTCATCGTCTTCGTAGACGTTCCTGAAGTCGTCCGCCATCGCGCCTCCCGCCGGCGGGTCCCCGCTCCCGTAGAGTGGAAGCTGCGGCGCCGAACGACGCGGCGGGCGTCGGCCCGCGGTCCGGGGTCTCATGCTGTGCGGCTCGCTCCGCGTTCATGGTACTCCGCCGTCGAATCGGAAGTCAACGAACCCGGAGACGCTCGGCCGGCTCGCTCTTCGCGCGCCGTCATCTCTACCGCCGGGCCGGACGCTCAACGCCGCGCGACGGGGCGTCCTTCTCCGGAGGCGCGACGAGATCGAGCAGCACC
>CAZQSB010000071.1:0-4091 GCA_964596015.1 uncultured bacterium
CGCTCGCCAAGGGCGGCTTCCACTTCAACGGCAACCTCGCACCCACCCACGCCATCTGCAACCGTCGGAAGCTGGCTATGTGGCTGTCGGAGTTCCACGAGCGGTGGCCTAACCACGACCCCTTCAAGCTCACCTTGGTGTGGGAACAACGACAGGTCATCAAGAAGCGGCGGAAGGCAGCCCGCCGATGAGCGACGCCCTCTCCTTCCGTGTGTATGGCGTGGCACGCCCGCAGGGCTCACTCACCCTCGTGAACGCTGGGGGCCCCGGACGCCGCCCATACCTGAAGAACTCGGACACGCTCATCGTCTGGAGGAACTCCGTGGTGGACAAGGCGGTGCAGGCGGCTCAGGAGCATGGCTGGGCGTGCGTGGACGACGAGCCTGTCCTGCTCCAGGCGTACTTCACCTTCGACCGCCCCAAGTCACATACGAAGCGGCAGGAGGCGAAGGACGCTGGGCGCAAGGAGCGGGGCTCCGACTTGGACAAGCTCGTCCGTGCCATCGGTGACGCCCTCACCGCCGCCAACGTCATCTCCGACGACAAGCTCATCACCGACATTGACGCTTGGAAGCGCTACGTCGGGGCGCCGGGGGCGCTTGACAGGCCGGGGGCGGAGATTCGTGTCGTCCGCCTTGGCCATGTGCCACCCAACGTCAGATAGGGCCATCTGTAATCCCGCTGCGTCAACTCACCCTCCTCTGCGTGATATCGGTCTGAGGGCGGAACTCCCCGCCCCGTGACTGACCTGAGGAGGTCGCAATGACAGAGCGGAATGACGACGAGGGCACGACCCTCCTGATGGGGGAGCGGCTCTCTCTCAACGAGGTGCTGGAGCGCCTCCCTGACCCGCCACCGGAGATGGCCGACCCCGGCTACAACCCGCTGAGCTTCGGGGACGTTCTGAACCTCGTGAACCGCCTGCACGAGCAGAAGCAGGCCGACTACGGGCGCCCCACCGACCCGTTCGCCAACGTGCGAGCGAGCGAGGACTTCGGCATCCCCGGCTGGGTCGGTGCGCTGGTGCGGGCCAACGACAAGATGCGGCGGTTGCAGAAGGCCGCTCAGGGCGGCGAGCTGGCCAACGAGCGAGTCTTTGACTCCCTCCTTGACCTCGCCACCTACGCCCTCATCGCTGGCGTGCTGTTCAGCGAGGACGCTGAGTGGATGGACTGGGACGGGGGTGTCTCCTGATGGCACTCCTGCTCATTCTCGCCCTCGTCCTCGCCGTGGCCATCAAGGGCACCGGCATCTGGGCCTTGTGGAACGGGGTCGGCCTCGCCGTTGACGCCCTCCCGCCCATCACATGGGCGCAGAGCGCCATCGTGGGCTTCGGGCTGCTGCTCGTGCAGGGCACCCGCTTCGACGCCAGCTCCATCTCCCAGCTCCGTGACGACGAGGAGGACGAGTGATGTTGAAGCGTATCAACGACCGACTGCCCGACCTGTTGGGCAACCTTGGCTTGGCCCTGTGCTGGGCGTACCTGACCGTGGTGGCCGTGGTGGGCATCGTGGCGCTGGGGGAGTACTTCTCTCTCGCCACCATCCTGTACCTGCTCCTGCTGCCCCTCGTGGGCATGGTGCTGATCCTGACGGGCTACGCCATTGAGCAGTACCGCTTCAAGAAGCGCCTGCGGGCTCTGGCCGACCACATGCGGGCCGTCAACGAGCGACTCCGCAACGACACGGAGGACATTCGCCGGGAGCGTGAGCGCCGTCTTCGTGAGAGCGAGATGCGCCTCATGGCCTACGACGACCGCCTCCAGCACAGGGCCAAGCAGCTCCGTGCGGGGCGCATTGAGTTGAAGGGTCAGGTGAGCCCCTATGAACATGACTGACACCTTCGGGCGCATCGGGCGAGCCCTGTGGGCCTTCGTGGCCACCCTGTTTGCTGTGACGGCGTGGGCCGTCCAGTACGGGGCGTGGGTGCCGTCCGTGTGGGCGCTGAAGGCCATGCTGTGGTTCTTCGCCTTCCTGCCCATGCTGGTCATCCGCATCTTCAGGGGGCGGAAGCGCCGCCACGAGGAGCTGGTGGCTGCCGCCAAGGGCGAGGAGTACAAGCGCCGTGTGACGCTCACCCCGTGGGTGGCGCCGTCGTGGGTGGCTGGGCTGTGGAGGGCCGTCTGATGGCGACCCTCACACGCCCGCCGCTGCCCGACACCCCCTTCAACGAGTGGGCGCCGAAGGGCGCCTGCTGGGGGAAGGCGTTGGAGGACGACCCCGTGGACATGACGGGGCGGGGCAAGAAGGCGAAGGCCCTCTGTGCCGTCTGTGAGGTCACGGACGACTGCCTCGCCTTCGGCATGCACCACATTGAGCACCCCGGCGTCTACGGGGGCCTGTCGTTGGCGGAGCGCCGCCGCAAGGCGGGCCTGCCTGACAGCACCTCCTACGCCGTCCTCTTGCAGGGCTATGCGGCGGGGACGGTGCGCCGATGATGTTCGTCCTTGACCTTGATGTCTGCGACGAGCCCCCTGAGGGCCACGAGCAGGAGCCGACCGCCTACCACGCCTACGGGCCCTTCCGCACCTACCGGGAGGCCAAGGCGTGGGGTGAGGGCAACATGCAGCTCTTTGCTGTCGTGTCCTACGCCGATGTTAATTGTGGGTGGCCGCACCCGTGAGCGAGCAGCGCCGCATCCCCCTGTCCGTGACCGTGGAGGACTACCTCCACATCGTCCGTGCGCTGGAGGAGACGGCCCGCAGCCGTCGTGACCACAACGACCCCGACGAGGCTGCCCGCCTGAGGGCCATCCGCTACCACCTCGGGGAGCAGGCCCAGAGGGCTACCTACCCGCACGCCCCAGACACGAGGCGCTGGTACCGATGAAGACCTGCTCTCGCTGTCACACGGAGCTGCCCCTGACGGAGTTCTACAAGCGCACCGCAGGGGGTGACGGCTACCAGTCGCACTGCCGCTGGTGTGGTGTGGGCTCACGCTATGGGCTGAGCCGCATCGACATGCTGGAGATGTGGCACCACCAAGGTGATGGTTGTGCCATCTGCCATGACCCCTGTGAGGACAGGCCCCCGCACGTTGACCATGACCACAACACGGGGGAGCCTCGGGGGCTGCTGTGCAGGAGCTGCAACATCGGGCTGGGTAACTACTTCGACGACCCTGAGCTGCTTCGTGCAGCAGCGGAGTATGTGGAAGGGGCTGCGTGAGTGACCCCTCCTCTGCGTGATATAGGAGTGATGGAGAACACCCACGGGGTGGCACCCATCAGAGACGCTAGCCAACAGTCCGACCAGCGAGAGCAGACGCCCTCCCACCCGAATCCCGGGGGCGAAGACGCCACGCTGGTCGGGCTCTGGCGTCCGCAAGACGGTTCCACCCCGCCTTCGCCTGACCGACCCCCCGGGGCCCCCTCCCCCGGGGGCCTTCGGGACGGAGGGGACTGGCTCGCAGATGATGCGAGGTGGGTGATTTCAGAGGTTTCAATTATGAGTGAAGTATTGATGCCCGGGAGTGCCCGGGCTGAGTGGCAAGTCAAGGCTGCCGCCGCCCAGATTCGTGAGTCCCACCTCGTGAGTGAGCTGGACGACGAGCAAGTACACGACCTCGCCCTCCTCGCTTGGCGGGGAATCAGGAGCTATGGCTAAGCAAGGCAACCGCCCGTCCGCATCGCCCGTACCCGTCAACGAGGTCACGGAGCAGCCAACCATCCCCCCGCACCCGCAGGGGAAGGAGTGGTCGGCCTACGCCCAGCGCTACTGGGACGAGGTGTGGGCGAGCGAGGCCGTCCAGTACTGGCGCCGCTCTGACCTCATCCTGTTGGAGCGGTGCCTACTGATGGTTCAGCAGATTGCCGAAGGGGAGGCGACGACCGCCACCCTGTCGGAGCTGCGCCGCACTGAGGAGTCGCTGTTCCTCTCTCCCGGCTCCCGCCAGCGCTCCCGTATCGGGGTGCAGGCGGAGGGCTCGGCACCCAAGTCTGAGGAGGACGAGCTGCGGCAGAAGCGCCGGGAGCGCCTGAAGAAGGTGGCCGAAGGTGGCTAAGTCGCTCGGCCCCGCTGAGTACGAGTCCTCGTGGCTGTCGCCTGAGACTTGGGGGCCCCTCGCCTCCGACCAGCCCGCCCCTGAGCGTGG
>CAZQSB010000071.1:4191-9787 GCA_964596015.1 uncultured bacterium
GAGGACGTTGACGCCACGGTCAGGGAGTCGCTGGAGCGGTGGGACGTTCGCCGCCGCTGTTCCTCTCTCCCGGCTCCCGCCAGCGCTCCCGTATCGGGGTGCAGGCGGAGGGCTCGGCACCCAAGTCTGAGGAGGACGAGCTGCGGCAGAAGCGCCGGGAGCGCCTGAAGAAGGTGGCCGAAGGTGGCTAAGTCGCTCGGCCCCCAAGTCGTTGACTGGATGATGGAGTTCCTCGTCCACGGCCCCGGCGACATCCAAGGTGACCCCTACTTCGTGGACGACGAGCAGCTCACCTTCATCGTCGGTGCCTACACGTTGGACGCCGACGGAAAGCGCATCGTCCGCCGTGCTGGCTTCTCCCGTGCCAAGGGGCGGGCCAAGTCGGAGATGGCTGCTGCCCTCTCCTGTGCGGAGGCCCTCGGCCCTGTCCGCTTCTCCCACTGGGCGAAGGCGGGCGAGGTGTCGTGGTGGGGCTACCCGTACGAGGAGGGCGAGCCCGTCGGCAAGACCATCACCCGCCCTGAGATCATGCTCGTGGCGACGGAGATGGGCCAGACCGCCAACGTCTACTCCGCCGTCTACTACATGCTGACGGAGGGCCCGCTGGCTGGCACGCCCGGGCTGGACGTTGGACTGACCCGCACGGTGCTGCCCGACGGTGGCCGCATCCTCGCTTCCACTGGCGCCGCCAAGTCGAAGGACGGTGGGCGCCAGACCTTCGTGTGCTTTGACGAGACGCATCTGATGGACGGGCGGGAGTTGAAGGAGATGGTGGCGGTGCTGCGCCGCAACCTCGCCAAGCGTAAGGCCGCTGAGCCGTGGTCGTTGGAGACGACGACGGCCTACCGGCAGGGCGAGGACTCGGTGGCGGAGGATTCGCACCGCTACTTCACCGCCGTGGAGGAGGGCCGTGTCACCGACCCGGGGCTCCTGTGGGATCACCGTGAGGGGCCTGCGGACTTCGACTGGGATGACGACGACCAGCTCCTCGCCGCCCTCTCGGAGGCGTATGGGGACGCCGCTTCGTGGATGGACTTGGACAGGCTGGTGGCGGAGGTGCGTGACCCCTCCACCGACCCGTACGACGCCCAGCGCTACTACCTCAACCGCCCCGCTGAGTACGAGTCCTCGTGGATGTCGCCTGAGACTTGGGGGCCCCTCGCCTCCGACCAGCCCGCCCCTGAGCGTGGCACCGCCGTGGTGCTGGGCTTCGACGGCTCGCTGCGGGACGACGCCACCGCCCTCGTGGGCGCCACGCTGGACGGCCACATCTTCGTCGTCCGTGTCTGGGAGGCGCCGCACGGTGCGAGGGACTGGGAGGTCAACCGTGAGGACGTTGACGCCACGGTCAGGGAGTCGCTGGAGCGGTGGGACGTTCGCCGCCTGTACGCCGACCCCGCCCTCTGGCAGGACTACCTCGCCTCGTGGATGGCTCTCCACCCGGGCGTGGTGGAGTGGTGGACGAACCGCCGCAAGGCGATGGCCGAAGCCATTGAGCGCTTTGAGACTGCCGCCCGTGCCTCGGAGATGACTCACGACGGCAACCTGACGCTGCGCCGCCATGTGTTGGCTGCCCGCCGCAACGAGACGACGGTGGGCACCCTCCTCCGCAAGGATAGGCCCAAGAGCCCCCACAAGATTGACGCCGCCATCGCCGCTGTCCTTGCTTGGGAGGCGAGGGCTGACGAGGTGGCCACGGGCATCCGCCGCTCCAAGCAGGTGGTGTCGTGGTGAGGCGGAAGGTGTGTGCGACGAGTGGCTGCCCCAACTTCACGACGGGGGAGAGCCGCTGCCTTGCCCACAAGCGCAAGCCGTGGGAGGGCAGCCGTGGACAGACGGCCCCCGATGTCTCCCGCAAGGAGTGGGAGGCGCTTCGCAACGCCGTGCTAGCGAGGGATGGTTTCGTGTGTGTGAGGTGCGGTGCGCCCGCCCACGAGGTTGACCACATCGTCCCCGTCTTTGAGGACGGGCCCAGCGAGATGGAGAACCTCCAGCTCTTGTGCCCCACCCACCACCGTGAGAAGACCGCTAAGGAAGCCGCCCGGGCACGAGGAGTGACCACTGATGGAACCTGACAAGATTAGAGACATGCTGGTGGAGAGGCTGCGTGAGCGCCTGTCCGACAACGGCGACTATTGGGACTTGTACCGCAACAGGCAGGTGCCGCCGCAGACGCACTCCCGCTACTCGTCGGTCTACAAGCTGCTGCTGGACATGGCACCCAACCCCCTCGGCAGGCTCGTGGTGGACACGGTGGCTGAGCGCCTGTCGGTGCAGGGCGTGCGCCTGACGGCCCCTCAGGCCGACGAGGCTGCGTGGCAGGTCTGGCAGGACAACCGACTGGACGAGCGCCAGCAGCTCGTGTATCGGGACGCCGGGGTGACCGGGGCGGGCTTCGTGTCTGTGTGGCCGGGCTCCGACGGCCCTGTCATCACTCCTGAGGACACGAACCTCGTGGAGGTGGACTTCGCCCCGGGCACGCTTCGTGAGGTGCGCTACGCCTTGAAGATGTGGTTCGACTACACGGACAAGAAGGCGTACGCCACGCTCTACACGGACGAGGCGCTCTACAAGTACGAGGCACCGCTCTCATCCGACGGGAAGCTCCCGCAGACCTCCATCCGCTGGCAGCGGCGGGAGGTGCCGGGGGAGTCGTGGCCGCTCCGCAACCCTGTGGGCAGGGTGCCGTTCGTTCCGTTCCTGTCTCGCTCCACCCTGTCGGGTGGGGGCGAGTCGGAGCTGGCCCCGCTGAAGGGCATCATCAAGCGCACCGACAAGTTGACGCTGGACATGCTGCTGGCCTCGGAGACTTCGGCCTTCGCTCAGCGCTACATCATCGGGGCGGAGATTCCCCGGGACGAGGCGGGCAACCCGCTGCCGATGAACTGGGCGCTGGACAAGGTGGTGGCGATTGAAGACGAGAACGCCTCCATCGGCCAGCTCCAGCCCGCCCCGCTGGACAACTACCTGAAGGCCATCGACGCCCAGATGGCGATGCTGACCTCCATCAGCCGCATCCCGGCGCACTACCTCTACACCGCCTCGCTCGCCAACCCGCCCTCGGCGGACAGCCTCGTGGCCGGGGAGGCGGGGCTTGTGTTCAAGGTGGAGGAGCGCCAGCGCTCGTTCGGTGAGGCGTGGGAGGACGTTCTCCGCCTCGCCCTTCCCCTGACGGGGGAGGAGTACGACGAGCAGGCCCTCCGCCGCATGGAGATGGTCTGGGCTCCCGCCGACCGCCCCTCACCGACGCAGCTCGCTGACCTCGCCATCAAGGCCGCTCAGGTGGGCGTGCCGCAGGAGGGTGTGTGGGCGATGCTCGGGGCGAGCCCTGAGGAGGTGCGCCGCTGGAGGACGATGCAGATTCAGGACACGATGAACGACCTGATGCAGCAGGGCGTTGGGCTGGAGGACACCCGCTCCGACGAGAAGGAGGCGGTGGATGTCCTGAAGGCCAAGGCGGAGGCCATGCGGACAATGATTGATGCTGGCGTTGAGCCTGAGGGCGCCGCCCGTGCCGTGGGCCTGTCGGGCCTGACCTTTGAGGAGCCACAGCCTGTCCCGGCAGCGCTGGCTGCTGCCAACGAGGTGGCGGAGGACGAGGCGGAGGAGGAGCCTGATGCTGGCTGAAGCCTTCGCCTTCCAGCGGACTCGTGACCGACTGGCGAACAGCTCCCGCCTCGCCCTCGTGGGCGTGTATGCGGGGCTGTCGCCTGACGACGGAGACTGGGAGGCCATCGCCTTTGCTCGTGCCACGCCGATCCTGGAAGCCGCCTCGCAGGCCGTCGTGGACGCCACCACCACCTACGCCTCGGCGGTGCTGGATGCCGTGGAGGCGGGGGCGGGCCGGGGGCTCACACCGATGACCGTGGCGATGGACGAGGTGGGCGATGTCGTGGTGACCTCCCGCCGCCCCTACAACACCTACGGGTGGCGGGGTTGGGAGGTGCGGGTGGACGGCACGAAGGTGGACGCCCCCGTCAAGCGCTTCCGCTTCTACCTCTCGGAGGGGCTCTCGGAGGAGGAGGCCCGCCGCAAGACGGCCTCGTACGTCAAGAGCCTGTCCGACGCCCAGCTCCGTGCGGTGGAGCGCCTGACAGTGAACAACACCGTGGGCTTCCGCAAGCAGTACCTCCGCAAGGACGCCTCGTGGCTGCGGGTGACCGACGGCGACCCGTGCGGCTGGTGCCGTGTGGTGGCCGACCGCTACTACTCGGACGAGGCGGCGATGTTCTCGGCTGGCTGGCACGCCTCGTGCGGCTGCACTTGGGCGCTGGCGACGAGGGATGTGGAGCAGCGAGTCAACCCGGGCTCGTTGAGCCGCAGCGAGCAGAGCGAGCTGATGAGGAGTGCGTACGCCTGATGGTTGCCACACGCATCGTCCGTGACTGGTGGAAGGACTACCGCTGCTCGGGTGACTACACCCGCATGGAGCTGTTTGGTACCACCCAGCAGGTGGCCCGCCCGATGGTGGAGCCGTTCCGTGCGTTGGAGCAGACGCTCCTCGCCAACGGCTACGGCCAGCCGACCGTGGTGGGCGTGGCCCGCTCCTGCCCCCAAGGCATCGGCGGGAAGGATTGCCAGCCGTCGGGCTTCAACTGCTCGCTCCACAACTATCGGGTGGCCGTGGACATCGACTGGTTCGCCCACGGCAACCCCCACTTCTACAAGCGCTTCGGGGACGGCTGGGACTTCTCGGACTGCAAGCTGACCCGGGCGCAGGTGGAGGCGGTGGAGGACATCCGCTCCACCAACGGCAAGCAACTGTTCCGCTGGTTGGGCTGGCTCATCGGGGACACGATGCACTTTGAGGTGCAGGTGCCCCCGGGCGAGACGGCTGTGGACTGGTCAACGGTTCCAGAAGGACGACCCCCTAGTGAGGTGATGATGATGCTCTGCAAGAAGGGCGACAAGGGGGAGCATGTCAGGGCGTGGCAGTACCGCATCCTTGACCAGCTCCCCGACGCACTCCCCAAGTGGGGTGCTGACAGTGACTTCGGTGACGAGACGGTCGCCGGGACGAAGATGCTCCAAGCGGTGCTGAAGGTGCCGCAGACGGGCGAGTGCGACGCTCAGACCTACGCCGCAGCCTTCGGGCGTGGCGGCTCGGGCTCTGGCACCCCCGGCCCTCGTGGGCCGAAGGGCGACAAGGGCGACCGTGGCCCCCGTGGCGCCAAGGGCGACCGTGGGCCCATCGGCCTTCAGGGCCCCGCTGGGCCTCCCGGCCCGGGCGGAACACTGACCATCAAGGGTGACCACACCCTCGGCTAACAGGAGATGATGAAGATGACAGAGCGGAACGACGCAACGACCGACGAGGCCACTGAGGCCCCCCAGACCGACGAGGCTGCCCCTGAGGCGCCTGAGCAGGCTACCCCTGAGCAGGACAGCACTCCGACGCTGGAGGAGCTTCAGGAGCGACTCGCTTCGCTGGAGCCCCTCCGCAAGGAGGTCGGCAACTACCGCAAGCGGGCGCAGGCGGCGGAGGAGGAGCGTGACAGCGCCTTCTCGGAGCTGGAGCAGCTCCGCATCTCCGTCGTGGAGTCCCGACTGATTGCGGCGGCTACGGGCAAGCTGGCCAACCCTGCGCTGGCGCAGA
>CAZQSB010000072.1:0-9667 GCA_964596015.1 uncultured bacterium
AGACCCCACAGATGGGATCTCCGTCTTTCGCTATACGCCCGATGAGGACGGGAACCTCTGACCTTCGCAGCCGCAGTGCGACGCTCTGATCCGCTGAGCTACGGGCGCATCGCGTTCATCCTTAGTATACGGGTTCTCCTCCGCGGCTCGATCTAGCATATGCGCGTGGGGTCCGTAACAGAATCGCCTCCCGTAGCGTCGTCCGTCATTTCAGCGACAGTGAACGAAAAGAGTGCCTGCACTCGCTCCAACATTCCGAAGACCGTGCTACGCGAAGTATCGTACTGAATGCTGTTCTAGCGAACGCCAACAATCAGGATCGAGAAGGACGACCTTGTCAAGCGAGGCGCGAAAGGCGAGAATGGGATGTCGGAGGCGCTCCGTGCTAAGTGACACGGAATGTGCCGGGAAGCGAGGCCGCGGAATGAAGCTGCAGCTGGAACTCAACGGCGCGTCGGTTTCCTGCGACGTCGATCCTTGCGCACGTCTGCTCGACGTACTTCGCAACGAGCTTGGCGCGAAGAGCGTCAAGGAAGGGTGCGGAGAAGGCGAGTGCGGAGCGTGCACGGTGCTTCTGGACGATGCACCGGTCAACGCATGCCTCGTGATGGCGGCCCAAGCGGACGGTTGTCGGGTGGCCACTGTCGAAGGTCTCGCCCGAGAGGGAGCTCTTCATCCGGTCCAACGTGCATTCACGGAGACGGGCGCCGTGCAATGCGGTTTCTGCACGCCGGGGTTCCTGATGGCGACGGTCGCCCTTCTGCGGGAGTTCTCTCAACCGACCGACCAGCAGATCCGGCACGCTCTCGACGGCCACCTCTGCCGCTGTACCGGATACAAGAAGATCATGGACGCAGTTCGACGGGCCGCCGAACTGACAGCGACAGCCCAGGCGGTCTCCCAGGAAGGAGCGCTGGGCACATGAACTACATTCGCCCTGTGGGCATTCCCGAGCTTCTGACCGCACTCAAGGAGAAGGACGCCTCCGTCATTTGCGGCGGGACGGATATCCTGGTCAAGATGCGTCGAGGGTTGGTCGCCCCCAAGAGCCTCATCGATGTCTCGCGGCTCGAGGAACTGCGCGGGATTCGCACGGTTGACGGCGAGATTCAGATTGGTGCCGCGGTGAGCGAAAGCGAGATTCTCAAAGATCCGCTCGTCATCGAGCAATTGCCGCTTCTTTCGGAGGTGCTGAAGCGCCTCGCCGCCGTCGAGATCCGCAGCCGCGGGTCCCTGGGAGGCAACCTAGTCAACGCCTCGCCCGCCGCGGACAGCGCTGTTCCGCTCTTGCTGTACGAGGCGAAACTCCACCTGGTCGGTCCGACCGGCGAGCGATGGGTACCGATCACGGAATTCTTCGTGGGTCCGGGGAAGACCGTTCTCCAGGAGGGCGAGTTCGTGCGAACGGTTTCCGTGCCCGTCCCCCCGGAGAACGTCCGGGCGTACTTCCACAAGATCGGGCGGCGGCGCGCGCTGATCATCTCCATCGTGTCAGTGGGCATGCTGATCGGAATCAGCGGAGGCACCGTCGACTTGATCCGAATCGCCGCCGGGTCGGTCGCTCCGACCCCGCTCCGGCTTCAACAGGCGGAGAGAATCCTTCTCCACGCTGCTTTGGACGATGACCGGATCGGCGAGGCGGGACAAGTCGCGTCACGCTCCGTCTCCCCGATTGACGACGTTCGCGCCAGTGCAACCTATCGGAGGCAGGTGACGGGAGAGCTTCTGCAACGCTTTCTTCAACAGGCACGCCGGGAAGCAGGGTGATCGATGATGTCCGATTGGTGTGAAGAGCTGACTGCCGCGTGGAACGAGCGCAAGGGCCCCGTCGTCTTTGCAACTGCCAGCCGCGACGGCCGGCCCAATGCTGTCTATGTGACGTGGTTGAAGCGCTTCGGGGATTCGCTTCTTCTCGCCGACAACTATTTCGACAAGACCAAGTCGAACATCGAGAACGGGAGCCCGGGTGCGGTGGTCTTCCTGACCAAGCAGGGCGCGTCGTATCAGGTGAAGGGCGCAATTGAATACAAGACAAGCGGACCGGCCTTCGACGAGATGAAGGCGTGGCTTCCCGATCCCGAGCGGTTTCCGGGTCACGGAGCGGCCCTCCTCCACATCGAAGAGGCCTACAGCAACCGCTACGGATCGAAGCGAATCCAGTAGACCCTATGGACTACCGAGCGATTGCGTCGGCCAGCCGGCCGCCAAGCTGTCGCGCATCGGCGAGAAGCGTGTGCGAGGTTCTCGCTTTCCCCGGTTCGAACAGGCCGGTGACGAGCATCTCATCCCACGCTGTGAATTCGTAGGCGCGAAAGAGCGCAGCCATCGTCTGCTTCAGACCGGAGAACTTCGGTGTCGGATCGGCGGCAATCGCCAACAGCACACCGAGCCCCGAGTTGCCGGAAGGACGGACCGATTCCCCTCTCTTCCTCGCGAGCGCCTTGCGCGCCCCCGTGGACTGATTGCGATCGACAAACGCCTTGGCTGGAGACGGAACGTTCCAGAAGTAGACGGGGCTAGAGAAGACCATGGCGTCCGCAGCGAGCAGCCGATCTCGCACCGCTTGGAAGTCGTCTTCGATGACGCACTCCCCGGTTGATTGACACCGTTGGCAACCGATGCACGGTGCGATGTTCCGTGCCGACAGGATAATCGTTTCTGTCTTCGCCCCCCGGGCCTCGGCCTCTTCTAGCAGCGTTCGAAGCAGAGTGTCGGAGTTGCCGCCACGCCGTGTGCTGGCAGCGAGTCCAACGATGTCCGGGTGTTCGTTTGGTGCGTCAACCACACGTCCTCCTTCGTCTTGCAGGTCGTTCCCGGCGCCGACTACGTCGACAGGCCGATCCGATTCCCGACGGTGTCCTCCACGAGGGCGAAGTACCCGGCCGCCGGATCGCCGGAAGACTTCGGCGTCTTGTCCATTACTACCGTGCCGCCGGCATCGACGACTCGACGAAGCGACGCTTCGATCTTCGAACACCGGACGTGGACGATCGGCCCCAGCGGGGTGATCGCTTCGGGCTTCTCCTTGAAGATCCCTCCGATACCCTGCGGCGCTTCGAAGAATAGGAAGCCGTCCCATCCGGCGCGGGCTTGGAATCGCCAGCCAAAAGCCTGTCCGTAGAAGCGCCGGCTTTGCTCCAAGTTGGTGGTGAAGAACTCCACGTAGCAGATCGATCCGTCCCGCACGCCGTCTCCTTTCCGCACTTACTGCACCGTCCCGTCACCGGGTGTACAGTATGGCAGACAATGCGTTAAGCTGTACTTTACAAGCATCGGCGCCGGGGAACCAGGCGGCGATCGAACGACCTTGACGAAAACGACTGGAGCGCGGTGCGAGGAGGAAAGGAGTTCATGATGCCGAACGGCTACTGTGGGAGCATCCTTCACGTCGATCTGACGGAGGGGAAGATCGAGACGGAACATCCGGATGACGCCTTCTACCGGCGGTATCTGGGGGGAAGCGCGATGGGAATGCACTACCTTCTCTTCGAGACGACGCCGGGAGCCGATCCTCTCGGGCTGGAGAACACGCTGTGCCTGATGACCGGTGTCATCACCGGCGCGCCGTTTCCCGG
Source organism: uncultured bacterium (assembly GCA_964596015.1). Lineage (GTDB taxonomy): Bacteria > Joyebacterota > Joyebacteria > Joyebacterales > Joyebacteraceae > WJMD01. Next base: position 3,576 of record CAZQSB010000072.1, read on the forward strand.
CCAATCCCGCGTCGCGGCCGTCGCCAAGTCTCCGGTTACCCAGTTGGTCGGCGATTCTCAGGCCGGTGGCTTCTGGCCGGCCGAACTGAAGTTCGCCGGATTCGACGGAATCGTCATCACAGGGCAATCCGCGAAGCCGGTCTATCTCTTGATTCACGACGGTGCCGCGGAATTGCGAGATGCAGGCAGACTCGTCGGCCGGTTCACGGCCGACGTCGAGGACACCATTCGAGAGGAGCTCGACGACGCGAAGATCCAGGTCCTCCAATGCGGCCCGGCCGGCGAGCGCGGCGTTCGGTTCGGAGCGTTGATAAACCACGCCAACCGCGCCAACGGCCGAACGGGGATGGGCACGGTGATGGGATCCAAGAATCTTCGCGCGGTCGCCGTGCGCGGCACTGGGACCTTCCGCGCCGCCGATCCGGAGGCGGCGCGTGAGATCGCGAAATGGGGGGCAACGCATTTCGACGACTCCGAAGTCGCCGAACTGAAGACCTACGGGACGCCGAGCATCGTCCTCCCCCAGAACGAATCGGGCGGCCTGCCCACCCGCAATTGGTCGAGCGGCGTTTTCGAGGGCGCGGAGTCGATCAGCGGCGAGCGGATGAACGAGACGATTCTCACCAAGAACGACACCTGCTACGGCTGCATCGTCCGCTGCAAACGGGTCGTCGAGGTCACCGAAGGGCCTTTCATTGTCGATGAACGCTACGGTGGACCGGAGTACGAGACGTTGGCCGCCTTCGGCTCGTATTGCGGCATCTCCGATCTCCCCGCGGTGGCGCGAGCCAATCAGCTCTGCAATATGTACGGAATGGACACGATCTCCTGCGGCGCCACGGTCGCATGGGCGATGGATTGTGTCGAGCAGGGTCTCCTTTCCCGGGAACAGACCGACGGTCTCGACCTTCGATTCGGCAACGCCGAGGCGATGGTTCAGGTCGTCGAGGCCATCGGCAAACGCGAGGGAATCGGAGACGTTCTGGCCGAGGGGAGTCAACGCGCGGCCGAAATCCTGGGAGTGGGACAGGACCTCGTCGTTGCCAGCAAGGCCCACGAGTTTCCGGCGCACATGCCCGAGGTCAAGCGGAGCCTCGCTCTGATCTATGCGGTCAATCCGTTCGGCGCCGACCATCAATCGCACGAACACGATCCCGCCTACGAAGGCGGCTACGAGGTACGCATGGCCGAGCTGGGCTTGCACGAGACGCGCCCTTCGGACGTCCTCGACGACGAGAAGGTACGGTATGCCCTGCGTACCCAGTGGCTGTTCAGTGCCCTGGACAGTGTGTGCGCCTGCCAGTTCGTGTTCGGCCCTTCGTTCCAGCTCTACGGATCCGATCAACTGGCGGCCGCCGTGTCGGCGGTGACCGGGTGGACGGTCGATGTCGACGAGCTCCTTGAGGTCGGAGAGCGTCGGCTCGCCATGATGCGTTTGTTCAATCAGCGCGAAGGAACAGCGGCAGAAGCCGATACACTTCCGGCGAAGGTCTTCCAGCCGCTGCGCGGCGGGCCGAGTGACGGGGCTGCCGTGGACCGGGAGGAGTTCAAGACGGCGTGCCGCACGTACTATGAGATGGCCGGCTGGGATGACAGCGGACGCGTGACCGAGGCCAAGCTCGCCGCCCTCGGCCTCGCCGACCTGGCCGATGCGTCACCGGTGGCTTCCTGAAAGGAGACGCGATGACTCGGCGGATCGCCTTCTTGAACATCTTTCGCGGGTACTTGTACGACGATGACTATCGCGCCGTCGTCGACGCCGCCAAGGCGGACGACAGTGAGGTCGATGTGTGGTCGTTTCCCGAGAGCCCCGATGGGTCCGAAGGGGACATCCAACATCAACTCAAGCTCCATCGCTACGAGAGCCTCACTCTGGCCGGCACGCTCGCGTTGGTCGAGAAGGCCGAGCGGGCCGGATACGACGGGTTCGTCATCGGCTGCTTCAACGACCCAGCGCTCGCCGAGGCGCGTGAGGTGGTCCGGGATCTCGTCGTGGCCGCTCCCTGCGAAGCCTCGCTGCACATCGCGGCCGCCTTGGGACGGAGGTTCTCCATCCTCGCCGTGGACAGGACGCACGTGCCGCAAGTCGAGGAAAATGTCCGCCATTACGGATTCGAACAGCAACTGGCGTCCGTGTGCATGATCCGCGTGCCAACGGCCGAGCTGCAGCATGATTTGGGGGAAACAGCAAAGCGCCTGATCGAAGTCGGAACGCGCGCCGTTCAAGAGGACGGCGCGGACGTCCTTCTCCTCGGCTGCACGAATTACTTCGGGTTGTACAAGACCGTGCAGGACGAGGTCGGTGTCCCCGTCATCGATCCGATCGTGGCATCCCTCAAGTTCTGCGAACTGCTGATCGATCTGCGCCGCCGGTTCGGCTGGCGGTATCGGCGTGTCGACGAGCTCACTGATTGAACGTCTGAATCTCTGCAGGCTACCTACAGCAGCACATCGCCTGCAGAGCCGCTTTCACCTTTGCCGGCGACGCAGGCAGATCCCACATGCGGACGCCCACGGCGTCGTACAGCGCATTGGACACGGCGGGAGCCACCGGAACGGCCGGGGCCTCCCCCAGCCCCTTCGCGCCGTACGGACCATGCGCATCGCCGTGTTCGATCAACTTCCAGGTGAACGCCGACGGAAGCGAGGCCATATGGGGCAGTCCGCAGTCGTGCAGCCCGATCGACCGAAAACAGGGCTCGGCGTGGAATTCCTCGTTTAACGCATAGCCGATCCCCATCATCGCTCCGCCCTCGAGCTGGCCTTCCAGTTTGCAGCGATTGATCGCCCGTCCGATGTCGTAGGAAGAACGGAGTTCTTCCACGCGCGCCTCACCGGTCACCGTGTCGCACGAGACGACCGCGAAGTTGGAGAAGTACGCGTACCCGAAGTAGACTCGGGTGCCGTCGGTGCACCCGGCAGGGCAGGTTGGCGGAGACCGGAACTCGCTCCGTCCCAAGAGCCGCTCTCCCCGCTCGGCGAAGGCTCTCGCCGTCCTGAACAGATCGGTGCTCGTGGGCGGACTGTCGGAGAGCCGCCGATCGCGGGATTCCTCTTCTGCGTGGGCCTTCACGTCGGTCACCGCCCGAGCCGATTCGATGAGTGTATCGATCGCCCGAAGCACAGCATTTCCCGAGAATGCCGTCTGGCGCGACCCGGCGGTTGACCCGGCGTGGAGTCCGAAGCCGGTGTCCCCGTAGCGCACGTCGACGCTTTCGTAGGGAATCTCGAGACGTTCGGCGACCACCTGGGCGATCACTGTCGGGGCACCTTGCCCGATGTCGACCGCGCCAATCCGCACCGCGACCTTTCCCTCCGGAAGGACCTCCACCTCAGCCTCCGCGTAGTCATCGTGGCCGAGGCCCTCCCCGTAGTTCTTCGATCCCGAGGCGAACCCGATGCCCCAGCCGGGCTTGGCGGACACCTCCCGGGCGATCCGCTCGTAATCGTCTTCCAACGCGGCGAGCGTCTCCAGGAAGTGACACTCCTTCCCGACGATCTCGCCGGTAGGCGCGACATCCCCCGGACGGAGCCCGTTGATTCGTCGGATCTCGATCGGCGACAGCTCGAGCTGCCGGGCGGCGGCGTCGAGCAGGCACTCCACAGCGAACGTCGGCTGGGGAACGCCGAAGCCGCGCATCGCTCCCGACGGAGGCGCATTGGTGAAGGCTCCGCGTCCGGTGACTCGCACGTGCGGGATTCGATACGGTCCCGTCGAGCAGTTGACCGAGTGTGTCACAAGATGCGAACTGAGCGTCTGGTACGCACCGCAATCGGCGAGGATATCGCCCTCGAGAAAGACGATGCGGCCTTCGTCGTCGAACCCCATCCGGTAGGCCAGCGTCATCGGGTGCCGCTTGGCGGTGAACTGCAGCGATTCCTCTCGGGTCAGGCGGAGTCGCACCCGCCGCTTGGTTGCGTAGGCCGCGAGGCCGAGGAGCGCTTGAATCGAGTTGCCAAGCTTCCCCCCGAACGCGCCACCAACAGGCGGAGAAACGAGCCGGACCGCCTCGGGTCGAAGCCCCAGAACGGCTGCGATCTCTGGGTGGACCCGGTCCAGATTCTGGCACCCGGCATAGATCACCAGCCGGTCGTCAGACCATTCGGAAATCCCGGCCTCCGGCTCGATGTATCCGTGCTCGATCGACGGGGTGCGAAATCGACCTTCGACGACGCGGGGTGCCGCCTTCTTGCCCACATCGATGTCTCCGAACGTCAGCGTGTGCTCGATCGCAACGTTGCCCTCATCGAACAGCTTGGGCGCAGACTCAGAGAGGGCTTCGGCCGCGTCGAAGACAGCCGCCAACGGACGGAGTGCAATCTCCACGCGATCGGCGGCCGCCGCCGCCGTCGCTTCCGTCTCGGCCACCACGAGAGCGATCGGATCCCCCCGGTAGCGGATTCGATCCTCTGCAAGGACAGGCTGATCGGCAACGACCGGACCGTACGCGTTGACGCCGGGGACATCTTGTGCCGTCAGCACCGCCAACACCCCCGGCATCTGTTCGGCGGCCGACGTGTCGATGCGTTGAATCTCGGCGTGATCGGTTTCCGGCCAGACGATCCGACAGACCGCCGCTCCCTCCGACGGCCAATCGCCGACATAGAGTGGGCGACCGAGAACCCGGTCGACTACGTCCCGTGCCGGAGGCGAGCCGCCGACACACGACGTTCGCCCCGCTTTGTTCACTTCTACTGAATGGCCCGATCGCGTCCGCTGGGTCTCCGTCTTATCCATCGATTGACCACTCCTCTGCGATCAAAAAGCCCGGCTTGAACAGCGAACCGAACAGGTGTGAGGACCCGCCGGGCCGCCCGCGCCAACCGCCCAGATAAGCCGGAGATTTCAGTATAGGTGCCCAACGACGGCGGTTCAACCAGCGTCCGAAGCGTCTGCCTCATTTCGTCCAAGAGGCTGGATCAAAATCGTCAATTCATTCTCGTGGCTCATCGACGGCGCCGAAGCGGAGACAGGGGCACGCCAGCGTGTATACTGTCCTTTAAGTTCTACTAAAACCACGTCCACTTCGTGAGGGAGGCGCAATGAGCAAGCCGATCGTATTGATGGCCCTCGACCTCGAGCCGGAACAGAAGGAAATGCTCAAGACGAATCTCGGCCAACGTGCCGACATTCGCCTCTTCGATGAGTTGACCTCCGCCGCCTTCGAAGAGCTCGTCCCTCGAATCGAGATCCTGGTGAAATACGGATTCTACAAGCCGTTCGGTGACGAGTACCTCGCCGACATGAAGCGCCTTCGGTTGATTCAGGTGATGGCAGCGGGCACGCAGTTCCTGGAGAACGATCCGGCGGTTCCGGATGGGGTGGAGATCCGAGGCGCGCGCGGTGCGAACTCGGCCGCCGTCGCCGAACAGGCCATGGCCCACGTCCTTACGCTAGCCAAACACTTGCTGGAAGAGGATCGTACGCTTCGCAGCGGCCTGTTCGACCAGCGAGGCAAGACGCGATGTCTGGCGGAGTCGACGATGGTCGTTCTCGGGCTGGGGAGCATCGGGAGCATGATCGCGGACCGCGCGCTCGCCTTCGGAATGGAGGTACATGCGATCGATCCGTTCGCGAAGACGGATTTGTCGCTTGCCTCTCTCCGGGGCCCCGACGCCCTCGACCAGGTTCTCGGCCTCTGCGACGTCCTCGTCCTCTCGTTGCCGCTAACATCGGAGACAAAAGGCATCATCGGCAAGACCGAACTGGCGAAGATGAAGGAGGACGCCTGTCTAGTCAACGTTGGCCGGGGAGGGCTCGTCGACCAGAAGGCGCTCTACGAACACCTGGTCGCACATCCCCGGTTCCAAGCAGGCCTCGATGTGTGGTGGAAATACCCCGCATTCACCAGCGAGCTCATCGAGTCGCACTGGGGGTATCCGTTCGATTACCCATTCCATCTGCTCGACAATGTGACGATGACGCCACACAAAGCGGCGTACGCCGGACGTGCACGCGAACGGATGCTACAGGTGGTCGTGCGGAGCCTTATCGATTTCCTCGAATCCGCGTGAAATGGCGGGTGGCTGAAGTTCCTAGGGGTTGGTTTCACAATGAAAGTACAGAGTCCGATGGGTCGAGGAAGTTGGCA
>CAZQSB010000073.1:0-9621 GCA_964596015.1 uncultured bacterium
GTCGACTCGTGCGGCAACGAGAGCGAACCCTCCCTCGGCGTCACCGTCGAGTTCAGCGTCTCACAGGAACACGCTCTCCTCCTGCGCGCCTTCCCCAACCCGACGCCCGAGGGCGCCACGTTCTCCTTCGCGGCGCCCCCCGGAGCGGCCGACCTGACGCTCCGCATCTACTCGGTGGACGGCCGACTCGTCAGAGAGATCCACGGTCCGCCCGACGGGACGCACCCGCGCGAGCTCTACTGGGATGGTCGCGACCGCCGGGGACAGCCGGCCGGAAGCGGGGTCTACCTCTGTGAACTCACGGCCGGCCGGGTCTCCGCGCGCCGGAAGGTCACCGTTCTCCATTGAGCCGTAGAGCTCACGAGCACCGCCGCCTCGCGCCTGCCCACTCGAACGACACGGCCCGCCCCATACGCGCCTGGTCCGCATGGCAGTGACCACCGTGTCGGGCAACTCCGCTCGGATACGTCCACCATTCATTCCTTGACACGACCCGGGAAATGCCAGATAATCAATGATTGGGTGTGCTTGCGACCGCGCCCGCAGCTGCTTCGCATACAGAAGTGCCTGTGGCGGAAGCAGTTACAATGGCCCGGAGCGGCGGAACGCTGTCATCGGGGCCGCCGGGACCGTCGAAGCGCACCACGGGGGCCGGGAAACACTCATACTTTTCCTCTTGTCAAGCAAGCGGCTCTGTGATAGCATGGTACTTGAGGCCAGAAAAGCCCACTACCGGAGATGAGGCGCGAGAGACGCCTCGAAACAGGAGGTTCATCATGAGGCCGATCGTGATACTTGGAATGGCTGCGCTGCTTCTGACAGCGGCCGTCCCCGCGAGCGCCAGTCTTCTGTCGGACTGGTTCGGCGTCGACCTGGCGGTCGACGGAACCGGGACGTTCTCCCACGACTGGACGCCGACGAGCGCGACGGCCGACTACTTCGTGGACGACAACTGGAGCGCTCACTTCCTGCGTCCGGCGCACGGCGGTGAGCAGTTCGACGTCGAGGCCATCTACTTCGACAACGACGCGTCGAACGCCTACATGGCGATCGTGACGTCGTTCAACACGCCGGGCGGCGTGTTCTACCTCGGCGACGTCATCCATCCCGGCGATCTCGCTCTTGATCTCGGCGGCGGGGCGCTCGACTACGGTATCGACGTGGACGGGACGACCGGCCTGGTTGCCGACACCGACGCGGGGGACTGGTACCAGTCGAACGGCATCTTCCTGGCCGAGGTCGGCGCCACGAACTTCTCCGGCGGCACGCCGATCGGCAACGCGGGCCTCGACATCTACGACGCGGGCATCGTCGAGCGCGGGTACGGGACCTACGTGATCGAGCTGAGCGTGCCCCGCTGGATGCTCGACAACCCGGGCGCCGGCGACATCGTCGGCCTCGAGTGGACGATGGGATGCCGGAACGACGTCATCAACCTCGATGGCACGTTCGACGGCGAGACCGTCGTTCCCGAGCCGGGGACCATGCTGCTCCTCGGGACCGGCCTTCTCGGGATGGCCGGCGTCGTGAGACGCAGGTTCAGGAAGTAGACGACGAAGCACTGCGATTCTGAGGGCAGGGTCCGCGAGGGCCCTGCCCTTCTTCATGCCCGGCGGTCCGCGGCCGTTTTCACTTGCCGTCCCCAGGAACTCCTGACATATAGTTGACTGGAACTCGAGCGAGTCCCGTGGCGGGTCCGTGTCGTCGGGAGCCCCGCCGAGACCGCCTGCCGCCCAGGTCTGGCGCGTGTCTTGCATGACAGTACGTCACAGACTTGCTTTCTGGAGCAGAAACCCCACGGGCAGCGAATGATGCGGATCCTTTTCCTGACGGACAATTTCCCGCCCGAGACGAACGCGCCCGCGGTTCGGACGTACGAGCACGCGCGCGTCTGGGTCGAGGCGGGCCACGATGTGACCGTCATCACCGGCTTCCCCAATTTCCCGGCCGGCCGGGTCTACGACGGCTACGCCAACCGGCTCCGTCGTGTCGAGATGGTGGACGGGATCCGTGTCGTCAGGGTCTGGACCTACATCGCGCCGAACAGGGGGACCGTCCGAAGGACCCTCGATTACCTGAGCTTCCTCGTGAGCGCCGTGCCGGCGGCGCTTCTCGAACCCAGGCCCGACGTGGTCGTCGGAACGTCGCCGCAGTTCTTCACGTCGGTCGCCGCGTCCTTCGTCTCCCGTATCCGCCGCGCGCCGTTCGTCTTCGAACTCCGCGATCTCTGGCCGGAGTCGATCACGGCCGTGGGGGCCGCGGGAGAGGGTCCGGTCATCAGGGCGCTGGCAAGGACCGCCCACGGCCTCTACGAGCGCGCCGACCGCATCGTCTCGGTGACCGAGTCGTTCCGTCAGGTTCTGGCGAAGCGGGGGATCGATCCCGATAAGATCGACGTGGTGAGGAACGCGGTCGACCTCGACGGTTTCCGTCCGGGTCCCCGCGACAACGGCGTCCGGACGCGGCTCAGGATCGCTTCCGGCACGTTCCTCGTCACCTACGTGGGCACGATCGGTATGGCGCACGGTCTGGAGCACGTACTTGAGGCCGCGGAGATGCTCCGCGGCGAACCCGTCAGGTTCCTCATCGTGGGCGAGGGGGCCCGCAAGGAGGAGCTCGAGGACCGGGCGAGGACGATGCGCCTCGACAACGTCACGTTCCTTCCAGGCCAGCCGCGGGAGGACGTGCCCGCGTTCCTGGCCGCCAGCGACGCGGTGGTCGTGCACCTGAAGGACGACCCGCTCTTTCGTCACGTCGTACCCTCGAAGATCTTCGAGGCCATGGCCGCCGGACGGCCCCTCGTGCACGCTGTCAGGGGCGAGAGCGCCGACATCGTCAACGACGCCCGCTGCGGCATCACCGTGAAGCCGGAATGCCCTCTCGAGATGGCCGCGGCCATCCGCAGGCTTCAGGCGGACGCGGAGCTCGCGTCGGTCCTGGGAAGGAACGGCCGCGCCGCGGCAGAGGGCGAGTTCTGCCGGAACGCGGCCGCGCTCAGGATGCTGGATGTACTGGAAAAGGTGGCCGGGGCGGGGAACGGTCTCGGCCGGAGAGGAAGGGACGTCACTCCTCGTCCGGCTCGTCCCGCCATCCCTGGTTCTCGAGAAGCTGTTCCTCAGGCACGTCCCGGAGAGGCCTCGCGGGACATCCCATCACGATCTTCCTCGGCGGCGCGTCGTTCGTGAGAACCGAGCCGGCCGCCACCAGGGCGTCGGCGCCGACATTCTTCCCCGGCATGATGATGGCTCCCGCGCCGATCCTGCCTCCGCGCTCGACGGTGACTCCCTTGAAGTGCTTGAAGCGTTCCTCGGTCCTGCCGACGAAGTTGTCGTTCGACGTAGCGACCTGAGGCGCGACGAAGACGCGGTCACCGAGTTCTGAGTAGGCCGCGATGTAGCATTCGCTCTCGAGCTTGCAGTAGCGCCCGATGGAGCACTTGTTCTCGACGGTCACGCCGCGTCCGACGATCGTGTAGCTCCCGATGGTCACGTCCTCTCTGATGGAGGCCAGGTCCGCGACCAGAACGCGCCCGCCGATGCGGCAGCCGGCGTAGATGACGACGGAGGAACCTACGATCGCCCCGTCGCCGATCCGGGCCGGCGGCACGGTCGCGCCGTCCGTCGTCGCTGAGTTAGCCGCCTTCATGGGCAGCTTGCCGACGACCGTGTTCTCGTCGATCCTGACGCCGTCGCCGATGGTCGTCCCGCGCTTCAGGACGACACCGTGACCTATCCTGCAGTTCTCGCCGACCGTCACGTCCTCCTCGACGACGACGAACCGGCCGAGGGTGGTGCCTTCTCCGATGACCGCGCTGGGATCGATATGGCGCTCCACGTGGTGACGCTTCCTTTCACTCCCACCGGCCCGCGGGGGCCTTGTTCCTGTTTCGAGCGTTCCTCCCTGGGAGGAACTCAGAGGTCGATGGGCTTCCCGCCGCTCTTGAGTGAGCGCTGGGCGGCGTCGAGCACACGCACGACACGTAGCCCGTCGTGCCCGTCGGAGCGCGGCGTCTTGCGTTCGCGCACGCACTCGAGGAAGTGCTCGCATTCGATCCTCAGGGGCTCGCGCATCTGGATGGCCGGCACGACGACCTCGCCGAACCGGAGCGACAGCGACTCCGCGTATCCGACGAACCGTCCGTTCGGCTCGACTCCCTTGTCGTAGATGCGGATCTTCTCGGCGGGTTCCATGTCGTCGAACACGACCATCTTCTTGCTGCCCACGAGCGTCGTGCGCCGGACCTTGTGGGGGTCGAGCCATGACACGTGGATGTGGGCGACCACGCCGTCGTCGAAGTGAATGTCCAGGAACGCGACGTCCTCGACCTCGGAGCGGATGTACGCCGCTCCCCTCGCGGAGACGGACACCGGCTCCATGTCGAGGATGTGCATGATGATCGAAATGTCGTGCGGCGCGAAGCTCCAGAGCGCGTTCTCGTCCTTGCGGATGCGGCCGAGGTTCAGCCGCTGCGAGTACATGTAGTAAGGCTTGCCGAGTTCGCCGGCATCCAGAAGCTCCTTCATTCTCACGACGCAGGGGTGGTACTCGAGGAGGTGACCGACCATGAGGACCCGGCCGTGCTTCTCCGCCTCGGCGACGAGCGTCTCGGCGTCCTCGAGAGCGAGCGTCATGGGCTTCTCGACGAAAACGTCCTTGCCCGCGAGGATGGCCCTGTGCGCGAGTTCGAAGTGCGTGGGGACCGGCGTGGCGATCAGGACCGCCTGGATCTCGTCGTTCGAGAAGACGTCCTCCGGGTCGGCGGTGAAGCCGATGCCCCGAAAGCCGTTCAACCGGTCCTTGCACCGGTCCAGGTCGGCGTCGCAGCACGTGGAGAGCTCGGCGCCGCTCATCTGATGCAGCGTTCGGAGGAGGTTCTTCCCCCAGTTGCCGGCTCCTATCAATGCCAGGTTGGTCACATCCGCCCCCTTCTCCCGTCGTCGTCTCCGCCGGTGTCGGATGGTGCGAGGTCGGCGGTGGTCCGAAAAGGGCCCGTGCCCTTGCCCGACCGCCAAGCGTATGAGCTTCCTGCAGGTGTCGCAAGCACTATCGAAAAGCAAGATGCGTACCACACAAGCCGCTTTCTTCGAGGCCCGCCGGTCATCTCGGGGCGTAGCAGGGGCCCGCGGGGCCGGCCCCGGGCGCGCCCGGGAGGGCGAGTCCGGAACGCGCCGGCGGGTCCGGGAGGGCGGGTCCGCCGGTCCGGGAGGGCGGGTCCGCCGGTCCGGGAGGGCGGGTCCGCCGGTCCGGGCGAGCCGGTCCGGAGCGCTCGCGCCTGCGCGGGGTCGAGAGGACTGGACTTCAGGACCGCTTTGCTGGTAGGCTCGTCGGTCGTTCCGCGGGTCAGGAAGCCAGTCACCAAGCCGTTCCGGGCAATCCTGTGAAGAAGGAGACGACCGAGTGGACAAGACAGAGACTTTGTTCAAGCAGTTGACCGAGGCAAACGGCATTTCCGGGTTCGAAGACGAGGTCGCCGACATCATGGAGGAGCACCTCGGGGGCGTCGCCGACATCACGTACGACAAGCTCGGGAGTCTCGTCGCGGCCAAGAAGGGGAAGTCGGACGCTCCGCGCGTCATGATCGCGGGGCACATGGACGAGATCGGCTTCATGGTCAAGTCGGTCACGAAGGAGGGCTTCATCAAGTTCCTGCCCGTCGGCGGGTGGTGGGGCCACGTCGCGCTCTCGCAGCGTGTCCGCGTCCGGACGAAGAAGGGCGACCACGTCGGCATCATCGGCTCGAAGGCGCCGCACGTGCTCGAACCGGAGGAGCGGAAGAAGGTCCTCAACATCAAGGACATGTACATCGACGTCGGCGCCGCCGACGGGTTCGACGTGAAGAAGAAGCTCGGCATCAGGCCGGGCGACCCGATCATCCCGATCTCCGACTTCACCGTCCTCGGGAACCCGAAGACCTACGCCGCCAAGGCCTGGGACGACCGCATCGGCGTCGCGGCCGTCATCGATGTCCTGACGAAGGTCGGGAAGACGCATCCGAACACGATCTACGGTGTCGGCACCGTTCAGGAGGAGGTCGGCCTGCGCGGCGCCAGGACGAGCGCCAACCTCGTCGATCCGGACGTCGCCTTCGCCGTCGACGTGACGATCGCGACCGACACGCCCGGCAGCGACGGGGCGGGCGAGGACCTGGGGTCGGGCGTCGGCATCATGGTCTACGACGGGAGCGCCATCCCGAGCCGCAAGCTCCGCGACTTCGTCATTGAGACGGCTGAGAAGGAGAAGATCCCGTACTGCCTCACAGCGTTGACGCGGGGCGGAACGGACAGCGGGGCGATGCAGTTCAACCGCCAGGGCGTCCCCGTGCAGACCTTCGTGGTCCCGACCCGGTACATCCACGGCCACGTCGGCGTGATCCACAGGAAGGACTACGACAGTCTGGTGAAGCTGCTCCTGGCTCTGGTGAAGAAGCTCGACGCGAAGACGGTGAAGTCGCTCACGCGATAGGCGGGGCGGTCCCTTCCCATGAACCTGATCGAGAGTGTCTTCGGCTGCGCCTCGTGCATCACGGGCGTGGTCCACGTCGGCCCGCTCCCGGGAAGTCCCGGGTGGACCGGCGATATCGACGCCGTGGTCGAGCGGGCTCTGGCGGACGCCCGCGCGTACGAGCGGGCCGGCTTCGACGGCATCATCATAGAGAACTACGGCGACGCTCCGTTCGAGCGCGGCTTCGCCGGCCGCGGAGCCGTGGCCGGTCTGGCGACCGTCGGCGCCTTCATCAGGGGCGCCGTCGCGCTCCCGCTGGGAGTGAACGTCCTCAGGAACGACGCGCTCTCGGCCGTCGCCGTGGCCGCCTCCGTCGGCGCGGGCTTCATCCGGGTGAACGTGCACACCGGAGCCGCCGTCACCGACCAGGGAATCGTCCAGGGCGAGGCGGCCGCGACCCTGCGCGCCATCGCCCGCGACGCCCCCGGCCTTCCGGTGTTCGCCGACGTCATGGTCAAGCACGCGACGCCGCTCGCGCCGCTGACGCTGGAGCGCGCGGCGGCCGACGCGGCGTTCAGAGGCGGTGCCTCGGCCCTCATCGTGACGGGGGAGGCGACAGGCTCACCGGCCTCGCTCGAGGACGTGAGGAGGGTCAGGGCGGAGGCGCCGGGCGTCCCGGTGCTCGTGGGAAGCGGCGTGACCCGGGAGACGGCCGCGGACACGCTAGGGCTGGCCGACGGGATCATCGTCGCGAGCGCCGTGATGGCGGGCGGCGTCGCCGGCGGACCGGTCGACGAAGAGCGCGCGCGGTCGTTCGTCGAGAGCGCCCGACCGTAGCCGCGGAGGGACCGGACGCGGCGGCGGGCATCGAAGGGTTGAAGAGAGAAGCGGGAGCGTCGAAGGGACGTCGAATGCTCAGGATCTACGACACGTTCGCCGGGAAGAAGAAGGAGTTCACGCCGGTCCGCGACGGCAGGGTCGGCATGTACTTCTGCGGCATGACGGTCCAGTCGGAGCCTCACATCGGACACATGCGCGCTGCGCTCGTGGCCGACGTGTTCAAGCGGTACCTGACGTTCCGCGGCTTCGACGTGACCATGGTCATGAACTTCACGGACATCGACGACAAGATCATCGTGAAGGCGGCCGAGCGCGGCGTCGAGTACCTCGAGATCGCCGAGGAGAACATCAAGCGCTTCATGGACTTCCTGGACTTCCTCGGCGCTCTGCCCGCCGACGTCTACCCGCGGGCGACCGAGCACATCGACGAGATCATCGACCTGGTCCGAACGCTCATCGAGAAGGGCCACGCGTACGAGTCGGGCGGCGACGTGTACTTCGAGGTGAAGACGTGGCCGCAGTACGGGAAGCTCTCGAAGAAGCGGCTCGACGACCTCGTTGCCGGCGCCAGCGAGCGGGTCGAACTCGACGAGAGAAAGCGCCATCCCGAGGACTTCTGCCTGTGGAAGGCCGCCAAGGAGGGCGAGCCGTCCTGGGACAGCCCGTGGGGGAGGGGCCGGCCGGGCTGGCACATCGAGTGCTCCGCGATGTCGAGGAAGTACCTCGGACAGCACTTCGACATCCACGGCGGCGGCACGGAGCTCATCTTCCCGCACCACGAGAACGAGATGGCGCAGGCGGAGGCCGCGACCGGGGAGAAGTACGTGGATCACTGGGTCCACCACGGGCTCGTCAACCTCGCCGGCGAGAAGATGTCGAAGTCGACCGGGCACTTCCGGACCATGGAGGAGATCTCGCGCAGGTTCCCGTCCGAGGTGGTCCGGTTCTATCTGCTCTCGACGCACTATCGTTCCGAGATCGAGTTCTCCGACGAGCGACTGGCCGAGGCGGCGACCGCCATCGAGCGGTTCGAGAACCTGTTCCGCGCTCTCGAGCGGACCGTCGGCCCCGAGAGGGAGGACGACGGGTCCGGGAGACCGTCCGAGGGCGTTGTCGAGATGCGGCGCCGCTACATCGAGGCGATGGACGACGACCTCAACACGGCCCAGGCCATCGGTCACCTGTTCGAGATCGTCCGTCTCGTGAACCAGGAGATCGAGTCGGGCGTCGACCATGCGACCCTCCGGGCGGACCGCCGGACGCTGAGGGAGCTCGCCGACTTGCTGGGACTTCTGCCCGGTCTGGGAGCGGGGGAGAAGGACGTGCCGGAGGAGGTCGTGCGTCTCGTCGAGGAGCGCGCCCGGGCCCGCGCGGAGAAGGACTGGGCCAGGGCGGACGAACTCCGAGACCGGATCGCCGAGGCCGGATACGCCGTCGAGGACCTGCCCGAGGGGCCGTCCATCAGAAGACTCGGCCGGGGCGAATGACCCGGCCCGCGGGCGCGGAGGGGTCCGTCCCCGCCGACGCCCGGGAGAGGGCCCCGGTCCCCGGGAGACCACGAAGAAGCCTGACGGCCCATTCGGGGTTGACAGGCGCCCCTCCTCCGAATAAACTAATCCATTCGTAGCTGGCGGTGTCTTCACCTTCAAGCCACCCGCCGGACCGAGCGGATATTCGGGCTGGCGTAGCTCAATGGTAGAGCTCCTCACTTGTAATGAGGAGGTTGGGGGTTCGAGTCCTCTCGCCAGCTCCAGGCGTGACGAAGCACCCGGGGCCGCGTCGAAGACAGGCGGCCGACCGGTGATGGGGAGGTTCCCGAGCGGTCAAAGGGAACAGACTGTAAATCTGTCGGCGAAGCCTTCGGAGGTTCGAATCCTCCCCTCCCCACCAGATGGGCTTCGTTGCGTGCGATCGGAAGGTCGGTGCGGGAATAGCTCAGTTGGCTAGAGCATCAGCCTTCCAAGCTGAGGGTCGCGGGTTCGAGTCCCGTTTCCCGCTCCAGAATAACCCGCTCCCGTTGAAAGACGGGAGTTGACCAACGCAGGATCATTCGGGTATACTCGGAGTTCGGCTCTGAATCGGAGCGCCGAGAGAGCCGGTGACCTGTCGGTATATGCGTATGCCCACGTAGCTCAGTCGGTAGAGCGCATCCTTGGTAAGGATGAGGTCACCGGTTCAATCCCGGTCGTGGGCTCCACGTCTGGAAGAGCGACAGAACGCGCGGAATCTCACCGACGATGGCCCGTCCGAGGCCACAGGGTTGAGACTCCTTCAAGGGGGAGACGATGGCGAAGGCGAAGTTCGAGAGGACGAAGCCCCACGTGAACGTGGGCACGATCG
>CAZQSB010000074.1:0-8885 GCA_964596015.1 uncultured bacterium
CGGCGAGTTCGCATGTCGCGCCGGCCGCGCCGCCGGTCCGTGGCAATCCCTGCTCAGCGTCGTGTCCGGACGTTCATCTCTCCGGGATCACCGTTGTTGTTGACTCCCCGGGATTCCATGACGGCCCTCTTCCGAGCCGCGATCCGTTCATTCTCCTCCGCGTTCAGGAACACGACCGACGGCCGCTCTTCGTGACCGCGCGAGCGACCCACGGCCACCCAGTGGAACTCGACGTTCTCCTCTCCAGCGCCGGTCCGCACCGTGAAGCCACCGGCGTCGAGCTTCTCGACGTAGAGAGCGCTCCAGGCGCCGATGGGCGTTGCGGTGACGGTCAGGTCCTCGGGGCCCGAGACCGCCTCGGCGAAGGTCCGGTCGAAGGTCACGCGGGCCCTTCCGTCGGTGAGTGTCGCGCGCCCCCTGTCCATGACCTCAACGTCCGGCGACGATACTCCGAAGACGGGCTCCGTACCCCGCGTGGTCTCCACGGCGCGGGCGAGAGGCGAGGTCGAGGTGATGGTGCCCGATACGTACAGGCCCTCGGATGTGCTGTCGTACCCGAAGACCGCGAGGGTGTACTCGTTGTCATCAACTTGCTTTTTGAAGTGCCCGGCCCTTCCCTGGTAACAGTACGACTGAAGCGTCCATGTGAGCGCGTCCACGCCGGGTTCGGATTTGAACGTCCCCGCGTCACCCCATCCGGACGTTCTCTTGTTCTCGACGAGCAGAGCCGGGTCGGCGTCGCTGACCTCGACTGAGACACCGGAGCCGCCCTTGAATCGACCGGAGCGGCCCGACGACGCGTTCGACTCGAAGGCGTCGCCGGTGCCGCCGGCTGATGCCTGCAGACCGTCGCCGGCGTCCCATGAGTAGAAGTAACCGCCGAGTGCGTTCCCGGTGGACACGCCGCACACGCCGACGGAGTAGCCGGTGGTGCTGATCACACCCGCGGGGTGCCTCACATTTCCGAGTATCGTGACCCCCGAGTCCGACCGCGCGTAGACGGCAGGCCTGCTGTGGTCGTAGCCTGTGTTCTCGAATGCGGCCGCCGAGCCCCAGTCCCCGCCGTTCGCCCTGATGAGACTGGAGTCGGGATATGACCCGTGTCCCGTGCCGACGTAGACGATGCCGTGTGGGCTGACGCGCACGACGTCGGTCGGGCTGCCGTCCGACGCGTCGAGGGAGTGTCCGTCGCCCGCACCGCCGGCGTCGTCCACGCCGTCGGCGAACCCCGCGGGGACGCTCTTCAGCATCGTCCAATCGAGAGGGTTGTCGGGAGCGTTGATGGTGCCGCTCGCGCCCGACTCGGCCTCCGTCAGATACTCACCGGCGACGGTTCCACCGAGCTCCGAGGCGTTCACGGCCTGCATGGCGTAGGGGACCGCAAGGAACGCCCGGCGAGGCGACATGACCTGGCCGTCCACCACGACCTCGAGCCAGAGCGGCTGATTGAAGTCGAGGCCGTCCAGAGGGCTCGTCTCACCCAGAACGACCGTCGCAACGCCGATCCCGTTCGTCTCGACGCTGTGGACCTCGTCCCAGAGCTGTGTCCCGGCGTGGGGGTCGTCGAACACACGGAACGTGACGGGCAGCGTGTCGTTCGAGATGGGGTTGTCCGTGTCGTCGGTCAGCATGACCTGGTAGTTGACCTGCGCCGGCACGGCGGCGGGCGCGGGGGAGGAGAAGCACAGGAAGAAGACAGCGAGCCCGGCGAGAACCAACGGGGCACCAACGCGCATGGCGTACCTCCATCCGTGGAGCGGGCGTGGACGACATGAGTATTACTCAATTCTGGCACAGAGTGCCCCACGGGCACTGGCCTGTCAACGCCAAAACTGCAGGTGTGCGGTTTGGGCCGCCTCCGAAGGCGACCGGACAGGCTGCGTCCCGAGCGCGGCGGTCTCGAGCGGCCGTTCGCCCCGGCCGCGGCGGTGTTGACCGGTCGATTGTCCCGGCGCGAGGCCTTGTGGTACCCTCGCTCGACATCGACCCGGTCACCATCTTCGAAGGGAGCGCCCGTGGACAAGGTGCAGTGGAGCGACGACCTCTCGGTGGGCGTGCCGCTCATCGACCAGCAGCACCAGCTGCTCATCGGACGGATCCAGGAGCTGTCGGACGCCATCAGGAACTACCAGGGCGGCGGGGAGGTCGCGAAGACGCTCGATTTCCTCATGGACTACACCGACTTCCATTTCGGGACCGAGGAGCGCCACATGCGCGCGCTCGAGTACCCGGGGCTTCAGAAGCACCGCGAGAAGCACGCCGAGTTCAAGCAGACGCTGAAGAACCTCGGGAGCGACTTCGAGGAAGAGGGCGCCACGAGCGACCTGGCCGATTCCATCGACCAGCTGCTCGGACACTGGTTCGTCGAGCACATCAAGAACGTCGACCAGAAGCTGGGCGACTTCCTCGAGGAGCAGGGCGTCGTGCTGGAGGCGGAGGAGGAGTAGCCGCGCGCAGGCGACTTCCGCGGTCGCTACCTGACCCGCAGGATCCTCTCCGTGAGCACCGCGTCGGACGTCGCGAGCGAGCAGAAGTAGACACCGGCGGCGACGTCGCGGCCCGCCGGGTCGGTTCCGTTCCACGTCACCGTATGGCGGCCGCGCCCGAGCGTCTCGTCGAGGACGGTCGCGACCACGCGGCCGGAGACATCGTAGACCGTGACGCTCACGCGGTCCTCGAAGGGCATCACGAGCTCGAACGACGTGGCGGCCGACGACGGGTTCGGGAAGGGCCTCGAGAGCGACAGCGCCGAGGAGCCCGGTACGACGACGCGCGCCGGGGCGGGGCCCACCGTGTCTTGTGTGTCGTCATCGAGATGCGCCACGAGCCGGTACCAGAGCTCGTCGCCCGGCAGGATGTCGGTGTCGACGTACTCGCCGGGCGAGGTCACGTCGAGCGGGAGGGCATTGACCGTCTCGTACGGGCCCTCCTCGCGACGCGAGCGCTCGACGTCCAGGCTCGCCATGCCGGCCGTGTTCGGGATGGTCCAGCGGAGCGTGACCGCATCCTCGGCCGTCGCGCTCGCGAAGAACGCGCCCTCGACCGGCGTGGAGACGTCCGCGTCGACCGTGTAGCTCATCGCGTCCGTCGAGGCGCAGGCGTTCACGACGATGAGGCCCACCTGCTCGAGCTCGTCCCAGCCGGTCACGGTCGCGGTGCCGTTCCCCCAGCCGTTCAGGGGAAGAGCGCCCCATTCCGCCGTCGCTCCGAGCGGCGTCTTCGTCACGAGCCACGCCGCGTTGGGCGTCGTCGCGGGGAACGGACCGTCGTAGCTGATCTCGATGAGGTCCTCGAGCCCGCCGGTGTTCGTGAAGTGGATGAAGTTCCACGCCATGTGGTCGGGCCGGTGCGCGGCCAGCGGCGCCACGCCGGAGAGCGGATACGTCGTGTAGTTCCTCTGGGCGGAGACGGTCGGCCAGATGGCGCTCTCTTCGTAATGCGCGCCGTCGTGGCGGGCGCCTGTGAACCAGTTCCAGAGCGCGAACGTTGCGAACTCCTCCTCGAGCGACGTCCCGCGGGACGAGAGCTCGACGTCCATGAGGACGTAGATGTCGGCCGCGCTCTCGAGCTCGTACCAGATGGAGGGGACGACGCCGGTCCCGAGGTGCTCGGCGAGGAAGAAGTTCCAGACGGCCGAGCCGTACATCCTGAGGCCCGTGCCGTCCTGCCATTCGAGCGACCTGTAGGGGTAGTTGTAGTAGTACGGCAGATAGAAGCGGTAGTCGTCGATGTCGTCGTAGACCACGTCCTCGGCCCAGACCGACGTGCACTCCTTGTACCAGGTCGCCTCCATGTAGTCGTGGGAGTTCTGGCAGGAATGGCAGAACTCGTGCGCGACCGTGACCGTCATGGGATCGGTCGGGTCGGCATAGCCGAAACCGGAGTAGTCGTTGTCGATGACGACGTAGCTCGTACAGTCGGTGCGCGGCGTGGAGGGGACGGTGTAGCTCCCCTGGCAGTAGCCGTAGTAGCCGGAGCAGTCCTGCAGGTAGATGTCGTAGCGGTTGTTCCCGCCGCCGCCGTCCGGATCGGAGCCGTCGCCGGGCGGCGCCCGGAAGCCCAGCTCGTCCACGATGTCGACCCACGAGCTCTCGGCGGCCGCGGCGACCGCCTCGAGGTACCAGGGGTCGGGCCAGTCGAGGATGGCGTGGGGTCCCGTCGTGTCGAAGTGGATGCGGAAGTGCGTGGTGTCGTAGGTGTTCGTGCAGCTCGGCCGGGAGCGCATCGAGCGAATGCGCGAGGCCACCGGCTCCGAGATGAGCGGAAGCGCGGCCTCGATCTCGTCGACCACCGGCGTCCCGCACTTCTCGGGCGCGGTGCCGCGGTACTCGTCCGGCAGCCTGCCGGGATCGTAGAGGCTCGTCGCGAGGAGCAGGATGCGCCCCTCGAAGTCGACGGCGCCGTCGTGGAAGGCCGCGTCGATGACCGCGCGGTCGGTGTTCGCTCGGTCGGGGAGCGGGTCGTCGGTCGGCAGGGGCGGGAGCGTCGACTGCTCCGGGGAAACGGCCCAGGACGACGGACACGCCGCCAGCGCGCAGGCGAGCGCCAGAATGAACGAGATGCGGTGCGCAGTCCGGGTCATGGAGTCCTCCAGAGTGTCGTTCCAAGGCAGACTGAACCATGTGTGAGATAAGCAATGGACGTGCCAGCCATAGAGGACTGCGCAACTTCTTGCTGGACTTACCCGGCGCGCCGGTGATACAACGACCTCGACCGATGGTGAATGGAAGTCGTTTCAGGCTGGACGCGACCGGAAGGAGCGGCATGGAGCAGACCGAGAGGACCCGCCTCTTCGACGAGTGGGCCGATTCCTACGACGAGTCGGTCATCGACTACTCCGGGTTCCCCTTTGAGGGCTACGACCGTGTGCTCGACACCATCGTCCGGCTGTCGCAGCCCTCGTCCGGCCTCACGGTGCTCGACATCGGCATCGGGACCGGCGCGCTCGCGGAGCGGTTCGTGCGCGAGGGATGTCTCGTCTGGGGCCTGGACTTCTCGGCCCGCATGCTCGCGAAGGCGCACGAGCGCGTCCCGCGCGCCGAGCTCATCAAGGCCGACATCGCCGGGGACTGGCCGATCGACGTCGACCAGACGTTCCACCGTGTCGTCTCGTCGTATCTCTTCCACGAGTTCACGCTGACGTCGAAGGTCCGCCTCATCGCGCGTCTGGCCTCAAGGCATCTCGCGCCGGGCGGCCGGCTTGTCATCGGAGACGTGTCGTTCGCGAGCGTCAGGGAGCGGGAGGAGGCGCGGCGTCGCTGGGAAGACGTGTGGGACGACGACGAGCACTACTGGGCGGCGGATGAAGCGTCCGAGGCGCTGGCCTCGGCCGGGCTCGATTCGACCTACAACCAGGTCTCGTCCTGCGGCGGCGTCTACGTCATCCGGCGGTCCGAGACACCGTCCTGAGTCCCCAGACGCCCGTTGCCAGGTGTGCGCACTCGCCCTATACTGGGTACTGAGCAGGTCAACCGACCGCACCCCCCCGAAGCCGACCGACCGGAACCCCCCGGAGTGTGAATCCATGAAGAAGACAGCGCTCGGCGCCATCATCGTCGCGGCCGCGCTCGCCCTCGCGGGGTGCGCGCTGACATCCGAGGAGACGGGAACGGTCTACGGGTACGTCCGTGTCGAAGGCACCGCGACGCCGCTCGCGGGCGCCGTCGTGTCGGTGAGCGGGGAATGGACCACCAGCGGGTCGGACGGTTTCTACGAGCTCGAGGGCGTCAGGACCGGCGAGCGCATCATCACGGCCCAGCTCGCCGGGTTCTTCGAGTACTCCGAGTTCGTCGACATCGACGGCCTCACGCGCCACGACATCGGCATGGAGGTGTTCGTCGGAACGGGCGACGTCTCGGGCGTCGTGGAGCACGCGACGCTCGGTCCCATCGAGGGGGCCGTGGTCTCGCTCTACGGCCGCGTGGACACGACCGAAGCCGAGGGCGCGTACTCGTTTTCGGGAATCCCGCAGCTCCAGTGGGACATGACGGTGACGGCCGACGGCTACCGGTCCTTCATGGGCCCCGTGAACGTCAACGATGATGATGTCGTCTACGACGTGGCCCTGAAGAAGCTCGCGAGCGCAGAGTTCGTCGCGACCGCCGACACGTACGTGTCGGCGTCACTTCCCGACTCGAACTACGGAGCGTCCGACCATCTGAACCTCTTCAACAACGGCATCCTTCACTGGCGCTTCTACATCTACTTCCCGATCGATGTGGAGCCGACGGCCGACGCCGTGAACGCGACGGTCCACCTCTACAATACGGCAGCCGGAGGAGCCACCGCGGAGGAACGGCCCATCCTCGTCGCGAGGGTCGCGGAGTTCTGGGGCGAGATGGCGGTCACGTGGGACGACAGCCTGGACACCTCCGGATCGGCCATCGCGACCGCGTCGTACGACTCGCTCTGGTACGAGATCGACGTGGCCGACTACGTCGACGACTGGTTCGACGGGACCTTCGAGAACCAGGGCCTCCAGATCGACACGAGCGAGGACCCCGCGGCGAGCCTGTTCAGCTTCGCCTCCAGCGAATACGCCGAGGAGGAGAAGCGGCCCGTGCTGAAGCTGGACTACGCCTGGTAGGAGAGGGCTGAGCAGGAACATGAAGAGGGGCGTCCCTCAGGGGCGCCCCTCTCTTTTCGTGTCCGGGTTCCGGACCGTGTTACTCCGCGAGGTTGAGCCGTCCCTCGCTCCCCGCGTCGAAGAGCGGGGCGAAGTCGTCGGGAAGCTGCTGCCGGATATCCTTGATCTCGCCCTCGGCCACCGCGTCCTGAACGACGGACACGACGGCGCGGGCGTGGTGGATCGACTGCGGGAGGTCGACGCCCTCCATCTCGCTCACGCGCGCGAAGAACTCCTTCACGTTGAAGCGCTCCGTCTCGTCGTGGCCTGTGAGGAACCTGCCGATCTCCCCCGGAAGCTGAGCGGCCAGGTCGTCCGCCTCGTTGCCCGCAAGCCTCGTGGCGAGGACCGTGAGCGTGGCCCGCGTCGCCTTGACGGCGTCCTCGGTGCTCGAGAGCCTGCCTCGCGCCTGAACCTGTCCCAGGAAATCGTGGTACTTCATCGTCGCGCCTCCCTCCGTTGCCGCTCGCAGTGGCCGCGGCGCGCCGGGCGTGCGGCCTGCGGCTGACCGCCGCGTCATTTTATGTGTAAACGAATCATTTGTAGTCTAATCGAGGCGAGCCGGCGATGCAAGCGGAATCCGGCAGGGCAGGGCGGCGCCGAGCAGCGGACGGCGCTGAGCGGCGGACAGTGCCGAGCGGCGGGACCCGTCGCCGGCAAAAAACTCGGCCGCCCGCGGGAGCGAGCGGCCGAGAGGAGTCTTCTTTTCGTCGCGCGACTAGTTCAGGTACTTGCCGGGCTCGTCTTCGAACTTGTTCCGGCAACCCTCGGAGCAGAAGTAGTAGGTCGCGCCGTCGTGCTCCATCGAGATGTCGGTCGCGACCTTCTGGCCGCAGTCGCAGACCACGCACTGGTGCGTTGCGGCCTTGGCGGCGGCCTGAGAGCGCGGGCAGCCGGCGCAGGGATCGCTCGCCGACGCGGCGGCTGCGGTGCCGGGGCATCCGCCCTCGGCCGCGGCCATGTGCGTCTCGCCGCAGGCCTCGGCGCAGTCTTCCGCGCAGATGTTCGCGGCCTGTTCGACGGGCATCTTCTTCGCGTTCTCGTCCATGCACGTCTCGATGCACTCCGCGGTGCATTCGCCGACGCAGTCGGCCTTGTTGTCGGCGGTGACGACCTTGCCCTCGTACTCGGCGCCGTCGCCCATCATCGGCTGGTTCTCGATGGAACTTTCGGCGTGGGCCTCCTGGTCGCTCTGGCTGCAGCCGGCGGCGAGGACGAGCATCGCCGAGAGGCCGAGGACGGCAATGAGTGCGAATGTGCGCTTCATGTCTTCCCCTCTCCTTCGGTGTGCGTGAAGAGCCCCGCCTGGGACGTTGGTGGCCGGCCTCTGTCTCTTCTCGTGTGAATGCCCGCGTCGCCCCGAAGGGCGACACATGCATGATTGTACACATGTCGGACGGGTGTGGCAAGCGCCGCGGCGGGAAGCGATGAGCGCCCGGTCAGTCTTCGTCGCCCCCGCGCTCCTTCTCGATGAGCTTCGCGAGCTTCTCGATGCGGCTGTTGATGGAGATGGCGTGGCGGGTCATGCCCTCCCACGGGTCGTCCTTCTGCCCGAGCCTCCGGAAGACGGTCTTGAGGGTGTAGCGGTCGGGCTCCATGCGGCCGCTTCCGAGCTCGTCCCATGCGATGGGTGTGGCCACCGGCGCGCCCGGCCGGGCGCGGAGCGAATAGGGGGGGACCGCCGTCTGGCCGTAGGCGTTCCGCATGACGTCGAGGAAGAGACGGCCCTTTCGCTTGTTCTTCCGGTGCTCGACCGTGAGCGTCTCCGGGTTCCTGACGGCGGCGAGCTTCGCGACCTTCACGGCGAACTCGCGGACCTCGTCGAAACCGGTGGAGCGGTTCAGAGGCACGACCACGTGGATGCCGCGGGAGCCCGTCACCATCGCGAACGACGGAGCGTCGACCTCCTCCAGCGTGTCGCGGATGACGCGCGCGGCCTCCCGGACGAGCTTGAAGCCGCCGTCCGGCGGGTCGAGGTCGAAGATCATCCTGTCCGGGTGGTCCGGGCGATCGACGCGCGAGAGCCACGTGTGCGGCGTGATGGTGCCCTGCTCGGCGAGGTAGACGAGCGTCGCCTCGCGGTCGGCGACCACGTAGGTGGTGCTTCCGCCCTCGCGGTTCTTGAGGGTCTCGGTCGTGATCCAGTCGGGGAAGTAGTCCGGGGCCTCCTTCTGGTAGAAGCCGTCGGCGTCGATGCCGTCCGGATAGCGCCGCATGCTGACGGCGCGGCCCGCGACGTAGGGAAGCATGGTCGGCGCGA
>CAZQSB010000075.1:0-7047 GCA_964596015.1 uncultured bacterium
CCGGCCCGGTTGGTGAAGGTGATGGGGAAGTTGGCGTCGGTGTTCTGGCCCCGGAAGACCCTCATCTCGGGGGTGAGGTCCGCATCGGGCGCCAGGGCCAGCGTCCCCTCGTTGAACCAGGCCACGCCCGCATCCGGGTTGGCGTTGTTGGGCGGCCGCGACGGCTCGATCACCGCCGTCCCGGCGGCCACGGTCGTGTCGCCGCGGGTCGTGATCGACTCGGCGGACAAGCGCGTCGGGCCCGCCTGGACATCGAGGGGCCCGTCGAGGAGGAAGGTCTGGCGCCCGAAGCCGCCGCCGATACTGACCTGGCCCGTGGCCGTGATGGGGCCGTCGATCTCGACCGTGTAGTCGGCGTCCCGGGCCGGGGTACTGCTCGAGCTGAACGGGCCGCCGATCACCCCCCCGCCCAACTGGTATTCGATGCCGGCCTCGCTGTACGCCTCGCCCCGGAACCTGACCCCGGCGTTGATGCTGGTCGAGACGATGGTCGCGGAACCACCGACGACCGCTCGGTCGGCGGTGGCCGCGGG
Source organism: uncultured bacterium (assembly GCA_964596015.1). Classification (GTDB taxonomy): domain Bacteria; phylum Joyebacterota; class Joyebacteria; order Joyebacterales; family Joyebacteraceae; genus WJMD01. The sequence continues at coordinate 534 of CAZQSB010000075.1, forward strand.
CAGGACCTGGAGGAAGCCACTCCCGTCGAGTGTGACCACGTTTTGAGGGGCGGTGGCGGGGTCGAAGGTGATCCCGTCTCCGGCCACGCGCACGACGCTGGTCGCAGCGAGCGGGCCCTGCCAGGTGACGTCGACCAGGGTGGGCGGACCCGTGCCGATGGCAGGCGACCCGGCGGTGGCGTCGATGGTGCCGTCGATCGTGACCTCGCCGAACGTGGTGGGCCCCGACGTGTTGTCGACGACGAACACCTGTCCGGCGTTGTCGATGCTCCCCAGCAGTTCGAGCGGGCTGTTGGTGCGGACGACGCCGGCGACGGTCGCCCCCGTGTAGGAGCCCGACAGGGTGACGTCGGAGTCGGTGGCGGTGATGTCGCCGGCGTTGGACCAGGTGTCTCCGCCGACCACGAGCGTGGCGCCGCCGGTGGCCTCCACCGTCCCGGTGGCCTCGTTCGTGAAACTGCTGAGGGCGGGGTCGGCGAACGCCAGGCCGATCCTCATCGTCGACCCGGCACCCCGGGCGGCGATGGTCCCCCGGTTCACCACCTCGATCGAGGGGCTCCGGGGCTCGCGCACCTGCACGACACCACCGAGGACCTCGATCGTGCCCTCGTTGACGATGGTGAGGGTGCCGCTGCCCGACGAGAAGGTCCCGCCGGAGACGGTGATCGTGCCCTCGTTGACGAACGTGGCGGTGGTGCTCCCGGAGGCGCCACCCACCCCGGTGAACCCTCCGCCCGAGGCGGTCACCTCGAGACCGAGCCCGAGGCGGTGCAATCCTCCCCCGAGGACCAGCTGGCCACCGCCGCCGCCGGACCCGATCAGCTCGATCGTGCCGGTACCCAGGTAGTCGTTGCGGGTCTCCACGATCGATGTGGACCGCAGCGTCCCGTCCACCGTGTACGTGTCTGCCGTCGTCCGACTGGCGGCATCGAGGAGGCCACCCGCACCCACGGTGAGCGACCCGTCGCCGAGCACGTACGTGAGGCTGCCGTCGTTGGGGTCGACTTGGGAGATGCCGGACACGGCGAGACCGGCTCCGACCTCGAGGGTGCCGTCGACCTGGACGGCGGCGATGTCAGCCACCGCCGAGGTGATGACCGCTCTCGTGCCGGCGGGGATGACCACCTCGGGACGGGAGATGATGACGGTGGTCGATTCGCAGGTGAACGTCAGCGTTCGGGGGACCACGCCGCCGGCCCAGTTCGCAGGCACGCCCCAGGCCCCTTCGCCGACGCCGTAGTCCGCCGTGGCGGTGGCCTGGCCCACGAACTCGAACCGGTCGACGCCCGGTGTGCGCGGCAAATCGCAAACGACCTGGGCGTCGGCGGACGAGGTCGGGGGCAGCACGAGCAGTGCCACCACCATGGCCAGGCAGAGGGCCACCAGCGACCCCTTCGAACCCCATGTCGACATGACGACTCCCGACTTCACTCCGCGTGTTCGCTCCAACCACCCGCATGGAACCACGACCCACCAAAGCTGGGCCAAAGCAGTTCCAAAGCGGGCGGAACGACTCGATCCCGCCGGCCAGGTGCCCACGGCCCGTCGGTGGTGGCCAGGTGCTCGTCTCGCGTCGCGCCGGTGCGAAGCATGGCGACCGGAGGTCAGGCGTCTCGTCGGCGGCCGGTGGCGATCACGACGCCTGCGCCGAGGACGAGCAGGAGGCCGGCTGCCACGGCGAGCGGGCCACTGTCATCCCCGGTCTCGGGCAGCTCGTCGCCGGAGTCGGCCACCGTCGTGGTCGTGGTGGTCGTCTCCTGGGCGGCGAGGACCTGCACCGGGGCCTCGAGCGACCGCCCGGAGCCGAGGCCGACGAGTCGGAGCGTGTGGTCGCCCGGCGGGGTGTCGGCGGGGATCGTCACGGTGAGTGAGGCGAAGCCGGCCTCGTCGGCGTTGCCCTCACCCAGCACGATGGGGTCGCTGAACAGGATCGCCTGCACGGCCTCGAGCGGCTCGAATCCCCCGCCGCTGAGGGTGATCGCCTCACCGACGACGACCGACGAGGGGGCCGTCAGCTCGTCGCCGGGGCCCTGCGTCGTCGTCGTGACCGGTGCGGTCGTGGTGGTGGTCGGGGCGGTCGTGGTCGTGGTGGTCGGCGGGGCGGTCGTGGTCGTCGTCGGAGCCGGCAGCGTGGTGGTGGTGGTCGTGGTCGTCGTGGTGGTCGTGGTCGTCGTGGTCGCCACCGGGGGTCCGAACGCCAGGGTGAGCTGGATGTCGTAGATGACCGGGTCGCAGGTGTCGCCGACGGCTGCACTGTTCGACGAGAGCGCCACCTCGATCCCTGCCACCACGGCACCGTTGTTGAACATCCGGACCGTGCCGTTCTCGGAGTCGTCGAAGCGGCCGATGTTCCAGAGGACCAGTTCCGACCCGAACGGGGTCTGGACCTGCATCGAGACGTCGCACCCTGCACCCGGGGTGCCGGAGCCGCCGTGCCAGCCGATGCCCCCGAAGAACACGTCGACGTACTGGGCGGCCCGGAACTGGCCCTCGTAGGCGCCGAGCCCGATCGTCTGCCGGAGGATGCCCGAGTCGAGGGCCTCCCATGCGCCCGGACGGGGCGGCACGCGGGGTGGGTCACCGGCAGCGAGATCGGGGCGGCCCGTCCACGAACCGGACGGCGTCGGGGACTCCCAGGCGCCGATCAGGTTGGGGGTGTCGGCAGCCACGGCCGGGACGGGCACGACCAGCACCCCGGCGACGGCCAACACGAGCAGCAGGGTGCGAATTCGGCGCATCGGGATCCCCCGGGGGACGAGGTCGGGTCTGGGCGACAGCCAACCAGCCGCCACCAAAGCGCTGCCAAACCCGCCCCAAAGCCCCGGCGGTACGACCGCACCGCCGTGGCCGCCGTCTACCGTCGCCCGGTGCCCGACGTCTCCTTCCCCTCCGGTGACCTGACCCTGGCCGGGACCCTCGCCCTTCCCGACGGCGACGGCCCGTTCCCCGCCGCCGTGTTGGTGACGGGGTCGGGGCCCCTCGACCGGGACTCGAACACGAAGCGGCTCCGGATCGACGTCATGGCCCAGGTCGCCGCCCACCTCGCCGCCCACGGCATCGCCTCGCTGCGCTACGACAAGCGGGGGGTGGGCGCATCGGAGGGCGAGTACCTGGCCACCGGCCTGTTCGACAACGTCGCCGACGCCCGGGCGGCACTGGCGGCGCTCGCTGCCCGTCCCGAAGTCGACGCCGACCGGCTGTTCGTCATCGGCCACAGCGAGGGGGCGATCATCGCCACCGAGGTCGCCGCGGCCGAGGAACTGGCCGGGGCGGTGCTCTTGGCCGGTTCGGCCCAGCTCGGTCGGACGGTGATCGAGTGGCAGGCCGAGCAGGTGGCCGAGGACCTGCCGACGGCCGCCAAGGTGATCATGAAGGTGCTGCGCCAGGACGTGGCGGGCCAGCAGCGCAAGTCGCTCGATCGGCTGGAGGCAACCACCGAGGACGTCGCCCGGATCCAGTTCCAGAAGCTCAACGCCAAGTGGTTCCGGGAGTTCTTGGCCCACGACCCGGCGGACTCGCTGGCCGCGGTGCGCTGCCCGGTGCTGGCGATCACCGGCGCCAAGGACGTGCAGGTGCCACCCGCCGACATCGAGCGGATGGCGGCGCTGGTGCCGACCGCGTTCACCGGCCGTGTCCCCGACGACGTCACCCACCTGCTGCGCACCGACCCGGGCCCGCCGTCGGTGCGCACCTACAAGCAGCAGGCCAAGCGCCCAGTCGACTCCGGGGTGCTGGGCACGATCAGCGAGTGGATCGGCGAGGTGGGCTGAGGTAGCCACCCCCGGCTCACCATTCCGGTCTCGTATCGAATGCGATACGATTCTGGCCATGCCACTCGATCTGCGGCGGGAACGCCGCTCCCGCGACCTGTCGCTCGCCGAGGTGGCCCGGCGTTCCGGGCTGGCGGCGAGCAACCTGTCGCGCGCCGAACGCCCCGACACCGACCCTCGCCTCTCCACGGTCGAGCGGGCCCTGGCTGCGATGGGCCTGCGCCTCACCGTCGAGCCAATACCCACCCTGTCACTGGCCGAGATGCGGGCCCGGGCCGACGCCGCCAGGCAGCGGCTGGTGGAGGCAGGCATCGACGACCGCGACCTCGAGCAACGGCTGGCGTGGAAGGAGTCCCGAGGCGTCGACACCTCGGTCGAGCGTCGCCTCCTCGGCTCGGTGTGATGGACGCGTTCGACGAGGCCCTCCTCCACCCACCGGGCTCCGTCGAGCGGATCCTCATCGCCACCGCCGCCGTCGACGCGCTGACGCGCCACCCCCTGGTCCTGGTCGGTGGCGGAGCCCAGGCGGTGCACACCGGCGTGGCGCGGATCACCGACATCGATCTCGTCGGGGTGTTCGACGCGGCGGACGAAGCCGCGTTGTGCGAGGCGGGATTCGAGCGTGACGGTCGGCATCTCGTTCTGCAACGGGGGGATCACGCCATTGCCGTGGAGATCCCCGACTCGACCGTGCTCGGTTCGGACGAGCTACTGCGGGTCAGCACACCGGTCGGTTCGGCCCTCGTCATCTCACCGACCGACTTGATGGCGGGCCGGGCCCGTCAGGCCACCGACGGCTCGGTCGCCACCCTCGAGGAAGCCACGCTCCTCGCCGCGGCGATCGGACCTTTGATCGACTGGGATCGACTCCACCAACTCGCTGAAGACGAGGCAGCCCAAGACCCGCTGCTTGCCGGCTTCCCCGACCTGGTGGACCGGCTGCGGCGCGGATAGGGCTGACCCACCACCCCATCCAGTCTCAAGGCCGGTTCGATACGACGCCGGAGTGGCCGTCGATCGGTCGGCGCGGCGGACCAGTCACGCCAGGACCACCCATCCCCGACCGCTACCGGAGCCCGTGCCAGCCGCAGAAATCCCCCGTTCGGGGAGCCTCCGGCGGCGAGGGGGCCGTAGCGTGTCCGACCATGTCCGTGTCCCGGTTCGCCCTCGCGCTCATGCTGCTCGCCTTCGTCGTCCCGGTGCCGGTCGGCGCCCAGGACGCCGAGGACCACGCCCTCCTCGACGGGACGATCGACGACGCCGACGAGGTCATGGTCCTGACGACCGCCCGGCTGCAGGAGTACGCGTCGTCGGTGCTGTCGCCCACCGAGGGAGGGACACCGATCGAGGGCCCCACACTCCTCGAGACGGGGAGCGAGTACTTCGACGTCGGCATCCGGGTGGCGGACTTCGGCACACCCGGACTGGGTGCCGATCTCGCCGGGTTCTTCCACCACGACCCGGCCGACTACGCCTACTACGGCGAGACCACCGCCTTCGTCGTCCACCAGTTGCTCGTGGACGTCGGTGGCCCCGGTTGGCAGGAGACCTGGCCCTACCTCGAGTTCGCCGTGTTCCTGTCCAAGGACGGGGTCCCCGGCGCCGTCCCCCCCGACGGCGTGGACAACGACCCGGGCGAGGGCGCCGCCCAGGTCAGCTCGGTGGTGTGGGTCAACGGTGCGTGGCAGTCGGTGGTGGGCTTCGCCGACGGCGGGCCGATGAACCTCTTCGAGAACGCCTACCGGACGACCGTGTCGCCGCTCGATTCCCAACGCCTGCTCGTCAGCCACTGGGTGGCCGACCCGACGTGGGTGCCGACGTTCACCGTGTCGTGGGGCGACGGGGCGACCGCCGAGTCGGTGGGGTTCGTCGCCGTCGACGGCGCGGCGCCCGGCACCCAGGACCCGGTCGGCCCGGACCTCTCCGACGAGGCGCAGAGCGACGTCATCGAGGTGTTCGCCACCAAGCGGGCCCCGGACACGGGTGCCGAGGACCCGCCCGGCGACGCCACCGACACCCCCGAGGACGAGGGGGGCTCGACCGACACCGAAGCCGGGTCGGGAGCCGACGCCGGCACGGACGACCCGGCCGACGAGGCGGCGGGCGCCACCGAGGAGGGGGATCCCACCGAGGAGCCCGAGCCCGCCGAGGGCGTCCCGGTGCCGGTGATCGTCGCCGGGGTCGTGGTCGGGGCGCTGGTCATCGTCGGTGGCACCGTGTACTTCCTCCGAGGCGCCCGGACGAAGGACGGCGGGGTGGCGCTGCCGACGGCGGGCGAGGACCGCACCGGCGGCGAGATCGCCACCTTCTACGACGACGCGAAGGTGCCCCTCGGCTTCGCCCACACCCTCGCCGAGCTGAAGTTCACCGGACTCCCGCCGGGCGCCCCGATCAGCGAGATCGAGTCACTGATCCTGCGCGCCGAGACCCTGGGGCTGCCCAAGACCGCCGACGGCTGGCACCTGCTGGAGTTCGACATGGCGCTGGACATGCTCACCGAGCACACGACCGAGATCGAGCCGACCGGGCCGGGCGAGCACCGGCGCCAGGTCAGCTGGTGGGACGTGTATGCGCCGCCCGAGACCCCCATCGACGGCAACCAGGTCGGCATCTGGTTCGACCGGGTCGAGGGGTTCCGGGTGGGCACGCCCGACGACCCGCATGCCTTCATCACCCCACCCGAACACGCCCTGCCTCCGGTCCCCACCCCCGAGGAAGGCGAGGCGCTGATGGCCGGCGAACCC
>CAZQSB010000075.1:7147-8681 GCA_964596015.1 uncultured bacterium
CCCCGAGGAAGGCGAGGCGCTGATGGCCGGCGAACCCTCGCTCGGCCTCGACCTCGACGACGACGCCGGTCCCGCGCCCGAGGACGCAGATGCCGACGGGGAACCGTGGTGGGGCGACGGCCCGCCCCCGGTCGGACCGCAGGACGCGGCGCCCCCAGGCCCTTCGGAGACGCCGGACCCCGGCGTCTCCGAGGCCGACGACCCGTTCGGTGTCCTCGAGGGTCTCGACTCGGTCGATATGACGCCGGTGCCTGCGACCGTCTCGTTGCTCAAATACGGAGAGACGGGCATCGAAGCGGACGTGCTCGGGCGACTCGAGGACATCGTCCGACGGTTCCGGGGCACCGGCGACATCGCCGGCGTGGCCCAGGCCCTCTACGACTTCAACGAGTGGCACGCCGAGGGCTTCGACGAGCCGTGGTTCGAGTGGACCAACGACGCCGGCGACGACACGTTGGCGGGCGCCGCGACCGTGGACGACTTCTTCAGGGCCCGGCGGATGGCTTGCTTCGAGTTCGTCCACTACTGCGCCTACCTCGCCAGCGACCAGCTGGCCCGGCCCCGGATCGGCCGGCCGGGACAAGTGATCGGCGAGTCACCCCGGTGGGGCCTCGTGCCGCGCGTCTTCCGGGCCGACCAGGCCGTCGACGGCGGCACCGGCGTGCCCGCCGGGTGGGCCATCACCGGAGTCTTCAGGGATGTCCCTTTGGGGCCCGGCGTGAACACGGCCGGCTACACGCACATCGTCGTCAGTCTGGGGGATGGTCAGGTGATCGGCCTGGGCTCTGACGGCCTCGAGAAGGAGACCGTCGAGGCGTGCTTCGGTTCGTGGACCTACAAGGACCTGCAGCACGGTCCCTACGACTACGGCGCCAGCAACCCGGCCCCGTCCGGCGGGGGCGCCGGTTCGACCCCGCCCTAGCCGGTCTCGGTGGCGGGTGGCTGAACCGGCCCAGCCCCAGAAGGCGCCGTAGACGTCCTCGTCGGTGATGTCGAGGAGCTCGCCCACGTCGTCGGCCGTTGGGGGCCTGCTGTGTCGTCGTGGCCGCCCGTGATCAGCTGTCGGAGTCCTCATCGAGCGAAAGCCGGTGGTCCGGCTCACTTGCTCCAGCCCGTATCTCGCCGTAGACCGCCTCGAAGATCCTCGGCGCCTCATAGATTCGGCCTCGCTCCCGGCCGGTCACCTCGACGAGGTCCCCCCGTTCAACGAGCGCATCGATGGCGGCGTGGGCGGTCGGGCGAGTCACTCCGAGCAACGCCTCGGCTCGAGCGGCGGTGACGATCGGAACCGAGAACAGGTTCTCGGCGAGCCGCACGACGGAGTTCGCACGACCTTCATCGAGCAACTCACTCCGTAGTGCATGCTGCAGCTCGACAAGTCTGACGGTGCGCTCCTCGGCGTCGCGGGCCTGCCGCAGCACACCCCGCAAGAAGAAGCGCAGCCAGGGGACGAGATCGCCGCGCTGGCTCGTCATCAGAAGCTGGTCGTAGTACTCGCTGCGGTGCTGCTCGAAGTACGCCGACAAATAGAGGA
>CAZQSB010000076.1:0-8559 GCA_964596015.1 uncultured bacterium
TGGTCGGGGCGAGAGGATTTGAACCTCCGACCTCACGGTCCCGAACCGTGCGCGCTAACCTGTCTGCGCTACGCCCCGACGTGAACTGTCAGTTTACACTAGAGCCTCCAGAGATGCAAGACTCCTTGAGACGCGAGCGTCACCACGACGCCGGCGATGAGGATCCCGCAGGCGATCGCCGGAATGGCGTACCTGGGACGCACCCCGAACAGGAACGCCGCCAGGGCTCCTGTCCAGGCTCCCGTCACCGGGAGCGGAACGGCCACGAACAGGATGAGCCCCAACGCCTCGTACCGTTCGATCAGGCGGCCCCGGTGCCTGGTCCTGGCGAAGAGCCAGTCGAGCAGCCGGTCGAACGCCCGGAACCTTCTCAGGAACCGCGCGACGGGGTCCATCAGGAAGATGATGGGGATGACCGGCAGGAAGTTCCCCGCCACGCACAGTACGTACGCCTGGCGCCACGGGATCCCCCACCCCGTGGCGAGGGGAATGCCGCCCCGGAGTTCGGCGATGGGCAGCGTCGAGACGAGGAACACGATCAGTTCCCTGGGCAGTCCCGACAGGAGTTCGACCAGGTGTTCCGTCATCGCGTCGTTCTCGCTTTGAGGTGGACCGGGCGCCGTCGGCTCGGCGCTCCAGCGGATCAGCGGGCCGGACCGCGCGCTCCGGTCAGTCCTCTTCCGGCTCGCCGCCCCCGCCCCAGCCCTCGCGCCCCAGAAGAGGCACGAAGACGCAGCCTCCCGCGCTCTGCATCTCGACCGCGCCGCGGTCCTTCGTGATGATCTTGAGGTCCTGGATGCCCTGCGTTCCCACAGGGATCACCATGCGACCCGGGTCGTCGAGCTGCTCGATGAGACTGGGCGGTATGTCCGGCGCGCCGGCCGTGACCATGATGCGGTCGAAGGGTTCGTACTCCTTCCAGCCGATGGTCCCGTCTCCCACGCGGATGGCGACGTTCGTCACTCCGAGCTGCTCGAGGATCGAACGGGCCCGGTCGGCCAGGGCCGGCACGCGCTCGATGCTGAACACCTGGTCCGCGAGCTCCGCCAGGATGGCCGTCTGGTAGCCCGAGCCTGTTCCGATCTCGAGCACCTTATCGTCGCCAGCGAGATCGAGCGCCTGCGTCATGAGGGCCACCATGAAGGGCTGCGATATGGTCTGACCGTCGCCGATAGGCAGCGCGTGGTCGCCGTACGATGAGCCTTCGAGAGCCGGTGGGACGAAGGCGTGTCTCGGGACCTTCCTGAACGCCGCGAGCACGTCCGGGTCGTCGATCCCTCGGGGCACGAGCTGCGTCTCGACCATGTGCTCGCGGAGCCTTTCCCGATCGTTCACCTGTTCTCCCTTCTCTCCCGCCGGCCGGCGTTCCCGAGCCCGCTCCCGTCCGTCGGAACGCGGACCGATCCGAAGGGCCACTCGGCCAGGTGCGCCAGCGTCTCGTAGTCCGTCATGTCCAGGTGGATCGGTGTGACCGAGACGTGTCCCTCGGCGAGCGCCGCGAAGTCGGTGCCGCTCTCCGTCGAGCGGCTCGATGACTGGCCTCCGATCCAGTAGTAGCTCTTCCCCCTCGGGTCAGTCTTCTCGACGATGGAATCCTCGTAGACCTGGTGTCCGAGCCGCGTCGGCCGCGGCGGCCCGATGTCGCCCGCCGGGATGTTCGGGACGTTGATGTTGAGGAGCGTCCCCTCGGGGAGTCCGTGTTCAATGACCAGCTCCGCGAACTCCCGCGCGATGCCGGCCGCCGGCGCGTACTCGAAGGCCCCGCTCTCGGCCCGGTCCAGCGAGACCGCGATCGAGGGGATGCCCAGAATGGTCCCCTCGATGGCGGCCGCGACCGTGCCTGAGTACGTGACGTCGCTTCCCATGTTCGGCCCCCGGTTCACGCCCGACACGACGAGGTCCGGCCTCCGGGGCAGCAGGTTCTCGATGGCCAGAAGGACGCAGTCGGTCGGCGTCCCCCGCACGGCCCACGCGCGCTCTCGAAGATGAACGGCGCGGAGCGGCACGTCGATGGTGAGCGAGTGGCTCGACGCGCTCCGTTCGCGGTCCGGAGCCACGACGAAGACATCTCCCAGTTCCTCGAGGGCCTCCTCGAGCGCGATGATCCCCGGCGCCGTGATGCCGTCGTCGTTGCTGACGAGTATCGTCCGCGAGCTCACAGATGTTCTCCTATCGCCAGAACGTGCTTCGAACGACGAGACGGATGAAACGGAACGTGTCGACGAACGGGTTGATGTGGCTCTCGCTGTCCTCGTAGATCGACTCGATCGGGATCGAGCCGATGCGGTACCCGCGCCGTCCGGCCCGTATCAGGATCTCCGACTCGAGGTCGTAGCGGGACGAGACGAGCTCCAGGTCGGCGAGGACCGACGTCCGGTGGATCCGGTACCCGCTCTGGCTGTCCGGTATCGGTTGACCGGCCAGCAGCGAGACGATCCTCGACGTCGTCCGGTTCGTCCACACTCTGAGAGGCGGCATCTCGCCGACGTCGGACATCCGCGAGCCGACCACGATGTCCCACTCGCCGGATTCCATGGCCGCGATGAAGTCCGGTATCGCCGAGGGGGCGTGCTGACCGTCACCGTCCATCGTCAGCACGGAGTCGTAGCCGCCGTCCCGCGCGGCCGCGATGCCCGTCTTGATGGCCTCGCCCTTCCCGCGATTCTCCTCGTGGCGGGCCACGTGCGCTCCGGCGGCCCGCGCCTCATCGCCCGTTCGGTCGGTCGAGCCGTCGTCGACCACCAGCACGTCCGGCCCCGGCGCGATGGTCCGGATCCGCTCGACGACGCCGCCGATGCGCGACTCGAGGTTCTTCGCGGGGACGACGATGAGGGTCTTCACGCTTCTCTCCGTGAGCTCTGGTCGCGCTCGCTCTCGCGTCTGCCGCGCGGGGCGCCTCCGGCCTCCGGCCAGACGGGTTGAAAGACGAACCACTGGTCCGGATAGCGGCGCACGAACTTCTCAACGAGGGCCATGCACTGCTCGACGGTCTTCCTGACGTCCGCCTCCTCGTCGTCGGTCTCGGGCGGCCGGATCGGGTCTTCGAAGATCATGTCGTAGAGTCCGTCCCCGTTCATCACGAGGAAGCCCGGGACGATCGTGGCGCCGAGCCGCCTCGCGAGCAGCGCGTGACCCTCCGGCACCAGGGTCGGGCGTCCCAGGAACTCGACCGTGATGCCGTGCCCGGTCACCGGGCGGTCCCCGACGATGGCGACCACCTGGCCGCGCTTGAGCGCGAGGAAACACTTGTGGAACTCGTCGACCTGCACGACGGTCTCGCCCTTGCTCTCCCGCCTGTCGTTGAAGAACTTCGTGACGAGAGGACTCGGGTGCTTGTCGGCCAGCACGACGATCGGCAATCCGTGCATCGCGCCCGCGGCGGCCGCCATCTCCCAGTTTCCGAGATGCGCCGTGAAGAAGACGACCGGACCATCCGACCGCGTCATCTCGACGACCCGTTCGTAGCGTTCCCGACTCTCAGGAGTCAGGATCCCGTCGAGAGTCCGCCTGTCGATGTCCGGGAGTTTGAGGAAGTCCAGAACGAACAGGCCGAAATTCTCGTAGATGTCCAGGCGGAGACGGCGAAGCTCTCGTGGCGAGAGCTCATTTCCGAACGCCAGCTCGAGGTTCCGGTAGAGGATCTTCGGACTGCGCGCCTGGAGGAAACATGTCAATCTGCCCATCACAGCGGCGCCTTGCCGTGCGATGGGCAGTGAAAACCTCCGAGCCAGGAACGCTCCGATCTGATAGATGCGGTAGGCAAACATCAACCGTGCCGCCGTTCCGGGCCGTTCGGTTCGAACGAAGTGCAGTGGTCGGGGCGACTGGATTCGAACCAGCGACCCCTAGCCCCCCATGCTAGTGCGCTAACCTGACTGCGCCACGCCCCGACTTCAGAGAATCTAGCACAGCGACCGAGGCCAGACAAGTTCAAACGGCTTGTCATCATGTGGCGATGTCCCGTGTTTCGGGCTTCGGGTCTCTCACCATGAGTTCGGTGATGGCCTCCCTGGGGTCGAGGCCATCGAAGAGGACCCGGCCCATCTGCTCCGAGATCGGCATCTCCACGCCCTCTCTCGCGGCGAGCTCGTTCGCGCTCTTCGTCGTCCTCACGCCCTCCGCGACCATGACCATCTCCTCGAGGATGTCCTCGAGCGTGCGGCCCTTTGCGATCGCCTCGCCCACGTACCTGTTCCTGCTGTGCCGCGATATGCAGGTCGTGATGAGATCGCCCATGCCGGAGAGTCCAGCGAACGTCTCAGGCAGGCCCCCGAGGGCGATCCCGAGTCTTGTGATCTCGGCGAGCCCTCTCGTCAGAAGAGCGCCCTTCGTGTTGTCGCCGTATCCCATGCCGTCGCAGATGCCCGCCGCGATGGCGATGATGTTCTTCAATGAGCCCCCGAGTTCGACGCCGACGAGGTCGGTGTTCGTATAGACGCGAAGGGTCTGCATCATGAAGAGGTCGCGCACGAGGACGGCCGTCTCCTCGTCCGTCGCGGCGGAGACGATGGTCGTCGGCAGACCGCGGCTGACCTCCTCGGCGTGGCTCGGTCCGACGAGCGAGACGATGCCGGCCGTGTCCCGGCGGTCGAGCTGCTCGGCCAGCACCTCGGACATCCTCATGAGCGTCTCGTTCTCGATGCCCTTCGCCACGTTGACGACGGGAACCGTTTCGGGAACGTGCGGCGAGGCCGCGGCCGCCACGTTCCGCACGGCGTGCGACGGCACGGCGAAGACAACGGCATCGCGGTCCTCGAGCGCGGACCCGATGTCGCCGGTGAACGTGATCTCTTCGGGGATCGGGACGCCGGGAAGGAACTTCCTGTTCTCTCGCTCGACGCTCAGTCGCTCGACCTGCTCGGCGTCGAACTCCCAGAACGCGACATCGTGCCCGTTCCCGTGAAGCACGAGACCGAGCGTCGTGCCCCAGCTTCCGGCTCCAAGGAGAGCGATCCGTGCCATCAGACTTCCTCTTCCTTCTTCTCTCGGCTCGTTCCGAACCGGTTCTCCGTTCCGCGGACGAGCCTCCGGATGTTGGAGCGATGCGTCACGAGAACGAGCGCCGCGACGACGACCGAGGCGGCCAGAAGCGGCGCCGGCTGCGGCGCGCCTCTCAGAGCGTGCGACGCCGCGACCGCGATCGGCAGAAGCACCGCGGCAACGACCGAGGCGAGCGACACGTAGCGGGTCGCCGAGACGACGACGAGCCAGGCCGCGATGGAGACGGCCGCCGCGCCGGGCGCCAGCGCCCCGAACACGCCGGCAGCCGTCGCGACCCCTTTGCCGCCGCGGAACCTGACGAAGATCGACCACACGTGACCGGCTATGGCCGCGACGCCTCCCAGAAGGGCCGTGGTCTCCGCGCCGAGAGCCCAGCCCGCGGTGTCGGCGTGTCGGGCCAGCAGGACGGCCGCGACTCCCTTCCCCGCGTCGACGATGAGCACGGGCACCGCGTAGCGGGGCCCGAGGACCCTCAGCACGTTCGTGAAACCGAGATTCCCGCTTCCCCTCGCTCGAAGGTCGACACCGGCCAGGCGCGCGGCTACGGCACTCGACGGGATCGCCCCGAGGAAGTAGGCCACGATGATGGCTGCTGTCGGGTTCACGAGGCGCTCCTCCTCGAGCGTCTTTTCCTCACGGCTATCCGGATGGGGCACCCGGCGAAACCATACCGCTCCCTGAGCTGGTTCGCAAGGTACCTCCGGTAGCTCTCGCCGATGGCTTCGAGGTCCTTGACGAAGATGACGAACGTTGGCGGGCGTATGCCGATCTGCGTGGCGTAGAGAATGCCGCTCCTGCGTCCGCCCGGCGGCGGCCTGTGGGCGACCGCATCCTCGATGAAGCGGTTCATCTCCGCGGTCGAGAGCCTCACGGAAGCGGCCTCGTACACGCGCCGCGCCGTGTCGAGGATGCGCCTGACCCTTTGTCCCGTCGCGGCCGAGACGAGGACGATCGGGGCGTGCCGGACGAACGGCAGCGTCTCGCGCACGTGCCGCTCGGCCGCGGCCGCCGTCGTGTTGTCCTTGTCTATGAGGTCCCACTTGTTGAACGCGATCACGAGACCGCGCCCGGCCTCTTCGGCGAGTGAGGCGATCTTCGCGTCCTGCCCCACGACGCCGTCGACAGCGTCGACCACCAGAACGGCCACGTCGCAGCGCTCGATGCTCCGGAACGACCGCATGGCGCTGTAGAACTCGACGCCCCGGTCGATGCGCGCGCGCTTCCTGAGTCCCGCCGTGTCGACGAGTATGTAGTGCTCGTCGCCGTACTCGATGGCGGTGTCGATGGCGTCCCGCGTCGTTCCGGGCTCGGAGTCGACGATGACGACGTCCTGCCCCACGATCGCGTTCACGAGCGACGACTTGCCGACGTTCGGGCGGCCGACGAGAGCCAGTCTCAGAGCCTCGGGTCGTTCCCCGACCTCGACCGACGGGATGAGACGCACCAGTCGGTCCAGAAGATCGCCCGCGCCGCGGCCGTGGAGCGCCGACACCGGCGTCGGCTCGCCGAGGCCCAGCTCGTGGAAGGCGTGGACGTCGAGCTCGTGAGCGCCCGAGTCCACCTTGTTGACGGCAAGCAGGACGGGGCGTCCCGACCGTCGTACCAGAGCGGCCACGTCGCGGTCGAGCGCGACAGGGCCGGTCGAGCGGTCGACCACGAGGATGATGGCGTCGGCCTGCCCTATGGCGCTCTCTGCCTGGGCCCGCACCATGCCTGAGAGCCCCTCGACCTCCGACGGAACGAGACCGCCCGTGTCGACAAGCACGAACCGGCGTCCGGCCCAGTGGGTCTCGAGCGCCTTCCGGTCGCGCGTCACGCCGGGTTGGTCGTCGACCACGGCGGCCTTGCTTCCCGTCAGACGATTGAACAGCATCGACTTGCCGACGTTCGGCCGCCCGATGATCGCGACGAGCGGCAGCGCCTCAGCGGTCACCTCGACTCCTCCTTTCCTTCCGCGTGCCGGAGGATCGCCTCGACGAGATCGTTCGTCGCCCGAACCGGCTCCCGGTCGGCCCGACGCGCGATGTCATCGACGCTCTGGTCGTCCAGCGTGACGCCGTCCGGGTTCAGCGCCTCGCCGGGCAGCAGATAGAGGTCCGCCTCCGGGGCCTCCCTGAGGGCTCGTGCCAGATCATCGCCCGACAGGAGCCCCGCCACCGTGACCGTGCGACCCAGGAAGCGGTTCTCGACCGGCACCACGCTGACGTCGACGGGCGCGTGACGGGCGAGCGACTCCCGCGCGGCCTGTTCGATGAAGGGCGCGGCCAGCGTGCCGGTCAGAAGGACAACGTGAAGCGGCGCGTCCAGCGCGCCCGCGAGCTTCGGCGTCGTCTCCTGAAGCCCGCGCTCGAAGAGCCTCAGGAGACCGACCCCGTTCTCTATCTGCTCGAAGTCCCCATAGTACTCGTACGGCGGCAGCTCCCGCTCGGCCAGCAAATAGATCTCATCCGAGGCGTAGAAGGCGGGACCCTTCCGTGTTCGTTCGCTCGCCCGCTCGATGTTCCCGAGCGCGCTGCGGGCGTCCTCCCGCGTGAATGGCGTGAGCGGAAAGAGCCCCTCGCGGTGTTCGGTCAGTCCGACCGGTACGACGGCCACGGTGGCCAGCGCCGGCGCGAGCGCGCTCAGATCGTGGAGCGTCCCGGCCAGCACAACGCCGTCGTTCAGACCCGGGCAGACGACGATCTGACCGTGCAGCGTGATGCCGGAATCCGCCAGCCTCTTCAGCGCGGGCATGACGGGCGACGCCTGAGGATTCCCCAGGAGCATCCTGCGGACCTCGTCATCGGTCGCGTGCACCGAGACGTAGAGCGGCGACAGCCGCTGCCGCTCGATCCTCCGGAACGCATCCTCATCCAGGTTGGTCAGCGTGATGTAGTTGCCGCAAGTGAACGAGAGCCGGAAGTCCTCGTCCTTGACGTACAGGCTCCTCCGCAGTCCGGGAGGCAGCTGGTCGACGAAGCAGAAGACGCAGTTGTTCGGGCAGATCCTCGGTCGGTCCGGCTCGAACTCGAGGCCGTTCTCCGACGGGTCGTCGAGCGGGAGTTCGACCTCGGTCGTCTTGCCGTCGCGCTCGAAGCGCCAGGGCTCGTCGTCCTCGAGCCACCCGAGCGCGAACGCCACGTCGAGCGCGTCGGACGTGCGCATCGGACCGATGCCAAGAAGCCTGTCGCCGGGACGGATCCCGGCGAGGTCGGCCCTGCTCCCGGGCCTCACGTGCTGGACTCTCACGGGCCCCCCGGGTCTCGGTCGGGCGTCGGCCGCCCGCACCCTCAGGCCGTCCGCGGGGCCGGTCCCCCACACTACGGGCGCGCGACGGCCGCCGCACAGCGCGGCCGAACAAGAAATGGAGCGGGCAACGGGACTCGAACCCGCGACTCTCAGCTTGGGAAGCTGATACTCTACCAGCTGAGTTATGCCCGCTCGCGATGGAACTCCTTATGTCCCCATAATGGATACATCCGAGAACGCGGAGTGTCAAGTGGTTTGGCCGCTCGGGCCGGGCTGCCGGCGCCCGTGCTGGGGCTGCTTCCGGCCCGCGGGACCGCCACGCCGGCGCCC
>CAZQSB010000077.1:0-7977 GCA_964596015.1 uncultured bacterium
CGCTACCCCCACCACAGCACCGGCACCACCTGAAACACCCGACCTGAAGCAAACAATCACTCTGGCGTATGGGCCCTTACCCCCTGCGCCACAGCTGCCAGTGCTGGTCCAGTCGATCGCATTGGTTCGCACCCCACCGGGCCAAGCAGCGGAGCCGGATGCACTCCAGCAAACCATTGAAACCATGCGAGCGGTGGTGCCAGAGCCGCCCGACTTTCAGACCCTGGCCCAGTCGGTGGAATGGTCCGAACTCCCCGACTTCGATCCTCCTGCCTTACCCCCAGTGGTTCAGCCAGTGGTGTGGCAGAATGCCGCTGCCCCTTCACCAGCAGCAGGGATGGCGGTTGTTGATTGGCAGAACGGCCAGATACCTGCCAACCCCTGGCAGGATGGCGCAACGTCTCCCATTACTCCGACCTGGCAGGATGCAGCTGTACCACAGCCACAACCCCTAACGCAGCGCATCGAATGGGGAGCAGGGGAGACGCCGGATCTGCCAGAGTTGTCGCCCCTCGAACGAGTGATCAATCTGGTGGCGGGCATCATTCCGGGCCTCAACCTGCCGCCACTAAGCCAGCGAGTCGATCCGGAAGGGTTTGAACCACCCCCAATTGTGCAGGCCCAGAGGGAAGTAAATCCCCGACTTCGCCCAGAACTGCAACCCCTGAAACAGGTGGTCGATCTGGTGCGCGGTCGTAACCCTAACTTCAGCCTGAATCCCCTCTCCCAGGTGATCGACCTGGTGACCGGCATCATTCCCGGACTCAACTTGCCGCCACTGAGCCAACCTGTTGAACCCGCGATCGCAGGAACTCCGCCATTCACCCCCGAGCCAGTGACGCAGACCGTAAACCAGCGGGTTGGCACTCAGCCTGATGTTCCCCTGGCTGGGCAGTTGCCACCCCTGGAGATCCTGCCTCGGTACGCAGAACAGATGGGCGTTGAGCCGATAGTTGTCGAGCGTACCCCGCCCGCTACTACTCAGCGAATTGATCCGGTAATGGGAGAGATTCCCCAGACCACCCCAGGCCCCCTGGAGCGAATCGTCAATCTGGTAGAGGGAATCATGCCGGGGGTTAATTTGCCGCCCCTAGAGCAGGTGATTAATGGGGTCCTGGGCGTCATTCCCAGCTTTAGGCCAGAGCCTGCTACTGCTGAGGCAAACTGGCACGATAGCGGGGCACCGGCAACGCCACCACTGGAAACTGCTACTCGACGGATTGAATGGGGTATGGGTTCGGTGCCTCCTATCCCTCCCCTTGAACAGTTTGCGAGGGTAGTTCAAACCGACCTACCACAGATGGAACTCCCTCCCCTCACCCAGGCGGTGGAACTACTCCGGGGGCCACTGCCAATGCCGCCGGAACCTCCCTCAATCCCGCTCGAATTTGCCGAAGTACCTGCGATCGCGGGCATATCGGAAACGATGCTTCCACAAATCTCTGAGCCGGTGCTCTCGCCCACCATGGCGGAGCCGCAGATCCCTCAACCGCACTGGAACAGTGGAGGTGGGACCAGCGACAGAACCCAGGGGGCGAGTATGGGTCCAATCACGATCAACATGACTCTGAACGTGAACGCTGGCGGCAGCGGCACCCATGAGGAGGAGTTGCGACCGCTATTCCAGCGAATGATGCAGGAGGCGGGCGATCTCCTTGAGCGGCGTCTATCCGATTTTGCCGCTGATGCCCGTCGTCGTTCCTACAGTTAAGTCGCCCAAAAAAACGGCTGCGAATTACCCGCAGCCGTTTTTTTGGGTCTGGGCTAGCTATTAGCTGTCCAAAGCATCCAGGGAAATCACCTTCACGCCTTGAATCTGATTTTCAAGGACACGCTGCCATTGCCATACCTCGGTCACGATAACGATCTGCTGCGTATTCTGGTCCCAGGTTACAGCGATCGCGATAGCCTTCAGAACGTCGCGAGACGCAGCCCCCAACTGGCCAAGAAACCGGGCGACATGCTCACAGTGCTGGAGGGGGGAGAGCTTATCTAGCTCAGCCACCACCGACCGGGGTAACACCTTCGAAGGATAAGGCCCCTGGCAGACGATCCACTGATCATCGCCAATTCCCATCGACCGAATCCAGGCCCGACAGAGATCGTTAGCCTTTTTCCCGCGACCAAAGCCCCACCGCTGGGCCAGCTCGGAAATGCCAGCGCCAACTTCAGAGAGCTGAGGAGTAGAGGCCATTGCCTTGAGCTGGCGTTCACACTCCAAAAAATAGCGGCGGATTTCCCGACCTTTTTCCGTCCCGGCCATCATCCCGAGCGACTTGAAACAGTCCACGGTGAGGTGAATCTTTTCAGCAGGCCGACCGCCCTTAACCCCTTGCCCTTCGGAGTTTACACTCGTTTGGGTGAAAACTCGAAAATCTAATTCTGACTCAAAATTCTTAATGAGCTTTGACTTGGCCTGTTGTTTCTTGTTATAGCCAAGCCACTGCCACGCATCATCTAGATCGACGGGATATACTTCGGCAGAGCGAACCAGGCTGTTCGCCAATTCTGGAGAAAATTCGACTAACATCGGTATGTTCCTTTCTAAGGGGCAGGGAAGCGCCGAAACTTTTGCGGGTGGAGGCGCTTCCTTTATGCCTTAATAATACCACGATATAACTATGGTACGATAGTAGATAGCGATATTTTTCAGGGAAGAGAGGCCACATGATTTTACGCAGCAAGCTGTCAGGGCTAATGGAGCAAGAGGGCATTGATCAGAAGACTCTAGCCGAGCAAACTGGTCTAAGCCAGACAACCATCGGGAAGATCTATCACGGACGTTTTTCCCGCATCGACAACCACACCCTTATCGCCCTAATAAAGCGGTTTAAGCTGCAGTCGCTGGATGGGCTGATCGAGATTGTTTGGGAAGACAGCGATTGATGCCCGTCGGCGTTCCTGCAGTTAGCCCAGCCAAAAAAAAGGCTGCGGGTCACGCGCAGCCGCCTCTACTGAAAGAGCTTTTATCATTTTCGGCATAGTATCACAACCTTAGGCCGATCCTGACCAGTCGCCTTAAGGTGGCTTTCTCCTCCTCGCTGAGGGCATCCCAGATGCGTTGTTTCACCTCTGGCGACTCCCCAACGGCAGCGACTCCAATTGCCAGCATTGGCCTGCTCCGGTGGCCCAGGGCATAGCGGAACAGGGCCAGGCATTCAGCTTCTGTTTCCTCGCTCCAGTGACCGTGGCACCACTTCGCAATATGGGGGAACAGCTCGGCCAGTGCCGACCCGTAGGGCCGATCGTCGTATTGATATGGATGCGCCACAGAGCTACAGCGCTTGCAGACCATGTATGAAGCGCCGACATTTACACTCTGGACTTGCTCCCAAAGCTCCATCGTCTCGTACTAGTGTTTTTTCACTAGGATATTAGAGACACTTCCAGTCGGAGTTATGCGTGGTTACTTTGGTCCCCTGGACTTCGAGAATGCTTACTCACCGGTTGGCGCAGACATGAAGCAAGCCAACCTGCTACCCATTCACCGACGGGTGGAGACTAAAGGCGTGTTGCAGTGGACCGGCTACGAACTCGACATCGTAAAGATCAAGTTCAGGTGGGATTATTACCACTGCGACCCAGCCGGGAAAATTGCGACCGCCCAAGAGATACTTATGGCCCATGAGGCTTATCCGCTGGTGACGGTGACTGAAATCAAAGGGACAGTGTACGGGTTGCCTTACTCAGGCACCGACGTATTTGCGAGGGAATACGTCATGAGAGAACTCACCACCGATCTGGTACTCACCGACCACTCAGGTCGCATCCGGCTGGCAGAGATGACCGCCGAGCTGATCGAATGCGTGCAAGACGGTGGCGTTGCCGGTATCGGGTTCGGCGGGGGCGGTTGGCTGGGCGGAATCGGCGGCATTATTTCGGGGATATTTGGCTGATGGAAATCTGGCTCTCCAATCAACACGCCATTGAAGGAACCCTGTTCAAGATGCACACGGACGGGGTGCAATATCGCATCTTTCAACCCAACGTCGCGATCCGATGGGACCAGATCAGCTATGCGTTCTACTCCAACCCCTGGCTGGAAGAAATCCTTGTCAGAGCCAATCCCCAGTACCAGGGCCTGGTCTGGATTCCTGCCGGGGCACAGGTAAAAATCCCAGAAATAGAAACCAGGCCCTGGGTTGACCCGAACAGCTTGCCCCCCTGGTCCCCTCAGCGATCGCAGTGGAGGAGGTGAGGTAGTTGGTATTTTCTGGCGGCAATGCGGGAGGCGGGAGACGGCCCCGGGTGCCCACCTTCGAGGTGAGCTACAGCGGTGCCGATATCCGCGAGTTCGTTGAAAAAATCGAAGTCATTGAGGAGCTGGAGGGAAACGCCGATAGCGTCACGATGACGGTGAATAACTACGACCTTCGCTGGTACAACGAATGGAGGCCTTACCTGGGGGATGTCGTCACCGTTTCCCTGGGCTATCGGGATGAAGCATTCACAGAGCCGGTCGATTATGAGGTAGACGAACCCACCTTCAAGATTGCGCCGGATGTGATGGAACTGAAGGGCACCGCTACACCTATCACCGGCTCATTAAGACAGCGTTACTCCAATGCTTTTGAGCAGTGGACCCTTCCCCAGTTGGCGGCGTTTGTGGCCGAGAAACATGGCCTAACGCTGGTGGGTACGGTCCCTGAAATCCTATTCGATCGCGTTACCCAAAAGAATGAGCCGGACCTGGCATGGTTGCGAAAGCTGGCCCTACGCTACGGCGTGATCTTTAAAGTTCATAGCTGCCGGTCCCTGGTGTTTTATACCGAGGAAGAGTTAGAGGCGATGCCCCCGGTTTATTTCGTGAGCCGAAAAATGCTGTCGCCGGATGCCAGCACGAGTTTTAAGCTGCAGAGCACCGATACCTACCAAATGGCGCGGGCCGACTATAAGCATCCCAAGACAAACGAATGGATGTTTGTTGAGGAGGCTACGACTAACCCGGAGGTGAGGACCCAGGACGTTCTACGGGTGACAGGCGAGCGAAACGAAAACGCGGAACAAATTGCCCTGCGCACTAGAGAGGCCCTGCGCAAGGCAAATTCCACAATTGTGGAAGGAACGATCAACGTCGAAGGTGAGGTCTACTGGCGGGCCGGGATGAATATACTTTTGCTGGCAGGGCCTGACGAGTTCGGGCCACTCATTGGAGGGAAGCATCAGGTGAGACGGGTTCGGCATACGCTGGTACCCGAGGGCGGAGCAAAACAAGGCTGGCGTTCCGAATTGGAAGTTAGGAAGATTTTTTGATGAGCACTAAGAACCTGTTCAGCCATAAGCCCGAGAGTCCGGGCGGCGACATCCATGAGGTGCAGCAGGGCCGCTTAGCCCTGCGCTGGGGCAAGGTCGTGGAGCTTTCACCCGAACATTTGCAAGTTAGGGTGGAGGCTGACGAGTTAGACGAGATCCCCACCTTCTGGCTTTCGGTACTGTTCCCGAAAACTTGGGAGGACAAGTATTACTGGATGCCGGAACTAGACGAGCATGTTTGGTTTCTTTGGGACGAGCAGGCAGAAGAGTGCGTCATCTTGGGGGCCTTCTACTGCGATGAGGTGCCAATATCCCCCCTTCACCCTCCGACCCCCCATAAAACCGAGATCCATTGGGGCGATGAGTCTTTCGTCTACTACGACCGGGAGGAACATCGGTTAGAGGTTGACGTAAAGGGCGAAATCTCCGAGCGGGCAACTGACGGAAACTTTGACATGGAAGCTTCAGAGGATATGAACCTCTGGGCGACTAATATCACCCTGGAGGCCTGCGAAGTGATCACCCTCAGAGCACCGTTGATTGTGCTTGAGGGCTCAGTGCAAATGAGCGGCGGCGGTGGCGGGTTCCTCTCGTTTGCTGCCGGTGCTGCAACGCTGGCGCTAGGGCCTGGTGGTCTGGCCCTGGGCGGGGCGTCAATTCTGGGGAATGGTGTCCCCCTGGCTGGCCTGGGTGGAGCTGTACCAGTGCCGGGCGGAATATCCTCCATTGTCAGCACCGGCCTGGGAATGTTCGGCGGTGGTGTCGGTGATGTTGCGGTTCCTCAGTGCCCGGAGCCAGAACCTGCCGAGGACGTAGAGGTAGAGCTTGAGGGCGACCTCCGCCGTCTGCAAGGGTACACCCCGCCAGGCTTTGGAGGTGGCGCATGACACGCCCTTTTGACTACTCCCAGTATTCGCCCTCAATCACACCCCCACAGCCGGGGGTTCCTCGCCTGGATGCCCAACCCGATCCGGCTTCCCTCTGGCGACAACCGAAGCTCGGGGACTATCGCATCGCTCCTGATGACGGGGTAGGCGAAATCGTCTCAGACATCGACGACGTTCATCAGTGCATACGGGTGATCCTCTCCACCCCAAAGGGGACCGATCCCTACCGGCCAGACTTCGCAATTGACTATCTCGACTATCTGGACTGGCCCATCAACAAAGCCACACCCCATATCGTGCGAGAGTCCATGAAAGCCGTTCTCACCTGGGAACCCCGTGTCGAAGTCACTAAAATCGGGGTTCGACTTGAAGCCGAATACGCCCGGTCATGGATACAAATCCACTGGCAGCTGAAAGATCCTCCTCGCCGTGCCCTGCAGCAAATTACCGAAGTTCTATATGGATCAGGCTACCTGTATTGATACATCCATCATTGGGTGCTACCGGCACGCGATCGAGTCCATCATGATCCAATGGGCTCCGTTTTCCACGTCCACCTCGATAAAGGACATGGAAGTCAATCATTGTGGTTTTGACATCTTTGTAACCGATTAAAAATTCACCCTAGCGGCAGTTCAGGGGTGAGCAAATCGGCATAAATCCCGAAAATAGGGTATTAGGCGACAGATCTAGTAGATAATGCCTAGAAATCGGGGTGCCAGACGACAGATCCGTCGTCTAGTACTGATAATTTTGTGGATTAGACGACGACTTTGTCGTCTAATCCCCTGAAAGCAGCAGTTAAACATCAAATATATCGGCTAATGTCCTACTTATCGGAGTTAGACGTCGGATTTGTCGGTGAATACATAGTTATGCCGCATCCGAACGAGAGGAGATTATCCCTGAAGAAATGAGCATGGATGCAATCAGTAGACCTGGTCTCCCCGCTATAGGAGTTGCTTTTCTCAGCATTGGCACTGTTGCGTTCGGTGGACTCGGCGCAGCCCTCTCGATTATCCAACGGGAAGCCGTAGAAAAGCGAGGCTGGTTTACATCTGGTGACCTCACTGACGCCCTCGCCTTCACCAAACCACTCCCTGGCTCCACTATCGTTCAGGTCGTTGCTTTTCTGGGGTGGCGTCTAGGTCGGTGGCCGGGCGCACTGGTAGCAGCGTCCGCGTTCCTGACCCCCTCTATTGTGCTTATGGTAGCTGCCGCGATAGTAGTGGCGTCCCTGCCAGATGCAGACTGGGTATCTGGATCGTTGGTTGGTATACAGGTGGCTGTAGTAGGGCTTTTGGCGGGTGCCATCTGGAAGCTTGTCCGGAGCGAAGCCAAAAGCCGGTCACTCCTCATTGCTCTGTCAATGTCCTTCGCATTTGGGTTTATCGTAAACGCGGCGCTAGTCGTAATTGTCATTGGTGCTGTAGGCGTGATGTGGTTGAGCCGAGATAAGTCCGATGCTTGAACTCGTGCTCCGCTTCCTCCTCGTCGGGGCTGTCGCGTTCGGGGGCGGTCAGGCCGCGCTCCCCCTCGTTGAGCGGATCACCGTTGCGGAGACGGGATGGCTGACGCCGACAGAGTTCTCCGTTGGGATTGGGCTGGCCTACGTCACGCCTGGCCCCGTGTTGATCCTCGCCGCTTACGTTGGCTATCACGTCAAGGGCATACTTGGTGCGGTGGCTGCAACAGCCGCCGTGTTCGCTGTGCCAGTGGCACTGTCCGCCGCCGCTGCGCAGGTGGTAGCCAGGCTAAACGCCTCAGAACGGTTCCGCCTGTTCGGTCGCTTCGCCAGCGTAGCAGCCATTGGATTGCTAGGGATCACACTCCTCTC
>CAZQSB010000078.1:0-7439 GCA_964596015.1 uncultured bacterium
GAACGGGAATCCTGTCCGCCGACTTCGCCGACGTGGCCAAGGAGCGCGGGCTCACCCAGGATGACCTCGCAGAGGCACAGGCCCTGATGGGCCAGGTAAGCGTCCTCCCCGAGGCGCTCGCGCTGGCCGAGCACGGCGCGACGGCGATGCACGACGTGACGCGCGGTGGCCTTCTCGAAACGCTCCTCGAGATCGCGCGGCTGTCGAGTGTGGGAATCGAGATCGACATGGCGAAGATGCCGGTGCCGGACATCGTCCGCCGGTTCGCGGACGCGTTCGAATTCGATCCCCTCCGGATGATCTCGTCGGGAACGCTGGCGGCGACGGTCCCGGCCGGCAGAGCCGCGGAGGCGGCGCGGGCCCTCGACGAAATCGGCATTGGATACGGCGACGTCGGGACGGTCACCGATGGGGCCGGAGTGCGGCTCATCCGCGGCGAGGAGTCCTCTACCTATACCGAAGTGCGCGCAGAGGAGGACGAGCTGGCCCGCCTGTGGGCGCTCCACCGGCCGAGCGGCTAGCGCGCTCAGCAGCCTTTGAAACGCACTCCGGCGGCGATTCTGAAGGAAGAACGATGAGAGCATTCGGTCCCGTTCCATCCAGACGCCTCGGCAAGAGCCTCGGCGTGAACAACATCCCTCCGAAAACGTGCAGCTACGCCTGCGTGTACTGCCAGGTCGGACGCACGACCCACGCGCGGGTCGAGCGATCCGAGTTCTACGACACCGAGGAACTGGCGGCCGAGATCCGGGAGAAGGTCGAGAGCGCCCGCCGCATCGGTGAACACATCGACTACGTCACGTTCGTCCCGGACGGGGAGCCGACCCTCGATCTCCATCTTGGCCGGGAGATCGAGCTCCTTCGTCCTCTCGGCGTGAAGATAGCGGTGATCAGCAACGCCTCTCTCATCCGGCGCCCCGACGTCAGAGAGGAGCTCGCCCTCGCGGACTGGGTTTCGCTCAAGATCGACGCCTCCGATGAGGAACACTGGTTCAAGATCAACCGTCCCGTCCGCGCCCTGTCGCTGGCGGACATCTTCGAGGGAATGATCCGCTTCGCGAAGGACTACGACGGGGAGCTCGTCACCGAGACGATGCTCGTCCGGGGCCTGAACGACGACGAGGATGAGCTCGAGGGGATAGCCGGGTTCCTGAGCATACTGAGTCCGGGCACTGCCTACCTCTCCGTGCCCACCCGCCCGCCGGTCGAGCCGTGGGTCGAGATCCCTGACGTCGAAACGATCAACCGCGCTTATCACATACTCTCCGGCAAGGTCGCGAACGTCGAGTTGCTCATCGGCTACGAGGGCAACGCCTTCGCCTTCACCGGAGATGTCGAGGAAGACCTCCTCAGCATAACGGCCGTCCACCCGATGACCGGAGAAGCCGTCCGGGAGTTCCTCCGGAAGGCCCAGGCGGATGAAGCGGTGGTCCGCCGGCTCGTCGAACAGGGTCGGCTGATCATGACCAGTTACCGGGGCAGCGACTTCTATCTGCGCGCGCCTCTCAAGGACAGGACCTAGCGGAAGAAGCTCTCCATCCGGTGCCGGGCCGAACGGTAGTGCTCCCGGAAGTCGTCAACGCTGTCCTGCGGGCCGTGGAGGGCTGCCAGAGCGGCGTACTGCGAGACGACGGGCGCACAGATGGCCAGTGGAATGTGCGCCTTGTTGATCTGTGGCACGAGCTCCGCCCCCGCGTGCAGGTATCCGATCCGCCAGCCGGTCATGGCGTACGTCTTCGTGAACGTGAAACAGCTCACGACCCGGCCGCTCATCTCCGGGATCGAGCCTATGCTGAAGTGAGCGCTCCCGTCGTAGGTGAAGTACTCGTACGCTTCATCGGTGACTACGGCGAGGTTGTGCCTGAGCGCAACGTCCGCGAGCTTTCTGAGGTCCGCCTCGGGAAAGACGGCGCCCGTCGGATTGCTCGGCGAGCAGTAGAGGATCGCCCTGGTCTTCGGTGTTACGGCCGCCTCGACGGCGTCGATGTCGAGCCTGTAGCCCTCGTCCTCGATCGTCGGGGCGAAGACCGGCCTGGCTGAAGCGAGGATCACCTGTCGGATGTGAGTGGAGTACGTCGGCGAGGGCAGGATCACCTCGTCGCCCGGATCGACCAGCGCCATAATCGCAGCCGCCAGCCCCTCGATGGCTCCGACGGTCACCAGAATCTCAGACGGTTCGGCGTCGATACCGTTGTCTCTTCCAAGCTTAGCGGCGATCTCCTCCCTGAGTGCCGGCAGGCCCGCGCTCTCACTATAGCCGCCGCAGCGTCCGCTCCGTATCGCCTTCGCAGCGGCGTCCGCTATGTGCCCCGGTGTCCCCGAGGTCGGCTTCGCCCAGGAGAGGAACGCGACGTTGTCGATCTCTTTCGACAGCCTCGTCATCTCGTGGATCGCCGACTTCTCAATCCGGGCTACCCTCTCCGAGGGCCTTGCTCCCCCGCTCATCTTCGCGCCTCCCCGCGGTTCTCAGAACACGTCGATCATCCGCGCCAGAGAGGCCTTCCCTCGATACTCCGGCAGGAGCATCGGAGCGCGGCGCTCCCTCGGGACCCCTGCCTCCTCGAGCGCGCCCACAAACTTCTTGAGGTGCCCTAGCGTGCGCTCGCCGGCCTTCGCGTTTCTCACCGCCCGGTTTCCGACCGCACGAGCCGCTGAAAGCCCGGCACGTCTTCCGAAGACCATCGTGTCGAGCGTCGAGTTCCCCATCAGTCTGTTCTTGCCGTGCACGCCTCCTGAGACCTCGCCGGCTACCCACAGCCCCTCGACGCTGGTTCTTCCCTCAGGATCGGTCTCCACTCCTCCGTTCTGGTAGTGGAGCGTGGGGAAGACGAGCACGGGGTCCTTGCGCATATCGATGTCGAAACGGGCGTACATTCTCTTCATCGCGGGGAACTGGCGGTC
This sequence comes from uncultured bacterium, assembly GCA_964596015.1. GTDB lineage: Bacteria > Joyebacterota > Joyebacteria > Joyebacterales > Joyebacteraceae > WJMD01. Next base: position 2,902 of record CAZQSB010000078.1, read on the forward strand.
TATGTAGCCCTCGCCGTTCTTGATGTCAATGAGAGGCGTGTCAAGCCAGACGCCGCGCAGGCCCGAGGGTGTGTTCACGCCCTTCTCCCTCACGTAGCATTCGCGGATGAAAGCCGAGGCCTCCACATCGCGCGGCTCGAGCGGAAAGACGAACGCCTCTCCGTCCCGGTTGACGGGCTGCGCTCCCGCGCCCCGCAGTTTTTCCGTCAACAGGAACCCCACAATCTGAATTGGATAAGCGGCGCCGGTCGGATGGTACTGCACCGTGTCCGCGTCCCTGAGCTTCGCGCCCGCCCTGTAGGCGAGGACGAGGCCGTCCGCCGTAGCGCCGTAGTGGTTCGTCGTCGGGAAGCCTCGGATGTGCAGCCTTCCGAACCCGCCCGTCGCCAGGATGACCGCCTTGGAGGCGACGACCTTGTACTCGCCGGTCTCCAGGTTGTAGAGGACCGCTCCCGTCACCCGTCCGCCCGGATCGGTCGTCAGCTCGATCGCCGGCGAGTGCTCGATCTTCGGGACTCCGCGGGCCCGGAACTCGTCGCGCAGCACGCGGAACTCCTCCAGCCCTGTGTAGTCCCTGCACGAGTGCATCCGGCGCACCGAGGTCCCGCCGCCCCAGTTTTCGACGTACTCGCCGCTGTCGTTCTTGTCAAGCACGGCGCCGAGCTCCTCCAGCCAGTTCATGATCTTCGGAGCGTCCTCGACCAGTGCGCGCACAACGTCGGGTTTGTTGGCGAAATGCCCACCGCCTATCGTGTCGATGAAGTGCGTGGCGGGCGAATCCACATCGCGGTCGGCGGCCTGCGTTCCGCCCTCGGCCATGATCGAGTTGCAGTCGCCGTGGCGGAGCTTGTTGACAAGCAGGATGTTCTCTTTCGCCACGCCGCCGTCGTTTGCCCACAACGCCGCAGCCGTTCCGGCCAGCCCTCCACCTATGATCATCACGTCGACCTCAATGTCGGCGTCCGCTACATCCACCTCCCCCGGACCGATGAGCGGGTAGGCCTCCAGAAGGTCGGCAACAGGAACCGGGACCGGGTCGCCGGCGTTCGGACCGAGGACCAGCTCCCTCTTGCCTCCCGGCGCGTAGTCGGGGTGTACCTTCAGGACCTCCTCACGCTCCTCCGCCGTCATCGCCCTGGGAACGAAGTCCTTGCGCCCACCCCTGGTGCGGTTCACGACCTCGATCGACTCGCGCATGTAGCTGGGGTATCCGTCTATGTAGTCGAACTCCGGCATCTCGTCTCTCCCGTCAGTCGCTTTCGCGCTCTCTAGCGGCGTAAAGCCTCTCAAGCTCGTCTCTCTCCGCTTCCACCAGATGGTCGAGCTCCCCGTCGAACTCGCCCCGCTCGAGCTCAGCGAGCCTCCTCTTCAGGTGCTCGGGCTCCGGGCTACCGTGGCGTCCGTACATCCGCCTGCCCAGCTGGGCCACGTGATACTGGGCGATCTCCGCGGGGCACCTCATCGCGCAGAGCCCGCACTGAATGCAGTCGAAGGAGATCTCTGTCAGCGCCTCGAAGTCTCCCTTGATGGCAGCCTGGATGTAGTCCATCACCTCCAGGTCCTGCGGGCATGCCTTCGTGCACGTGTTGCACGAGACGCAACGATCCACCTCGGGGTAGTACTTGCTGAAAACCGAGTACGCGTACTTCTCCTCCGCGATGTCGTAGGACGCCGCGTCCGCTGGAACGAATGGAATCTGCACGAGCGACATGCCGTCCTCTACCCTGGTCTGGCACGCAAGCGCGGTCTCAAGCTTGTACTCGCCTTCTCTACGGAAGACCGTGGCGCACGCCCCGCAGAACCCCTGCCTGCACCCGCACGATCGAATGAGCCTGTAGCCCGCGAATTCCATAGCAGTCATGATCGTGAGGTCCGACGGCACCCTGTACGCCCGGCCCATGATGTGGATGGTCAACCAGTGCTTCACGTCCTTCGTATCGACTCCGGTCGTGAGCGATCTCGTCGATTCCGAGATGCGCTCCATCATGCTTTTTTCAGCGCTCACGTTCCCTCCTTCACCAGGCGCGCCCCCTCGAGCACTTCCGTGGGGTCGACGTAGTTGAGGTCGAACCGGCACGCCTCCTCGCCGAGGCCGAAGGCCAGCGCCATGAGCTGTGTCAGGTACAGAACCGGCACGTGCTCGAAATCCGGATGCCGCTCTCTGACTTCGCGCTGTCTGTTGTCGAGATTGAACGCGCAGAGAGGGCAGAATGTGGTAACCACGTCAGCCCCAGCCGCGCGCGCGCCCGTCAATATGTCGTACGCAAGATCGGCGACCGCCTCCTTGTTGCCAACCGTCTGGTAACTGCCGCAGCAGACCGTCTTCTTCGAGTTGTCGACCACCTCGGCGCCCAAAAGCCTCAGGATCTCGTCCTGCGCCGTGGGGCGCTCCGGATCGTCTATGCCAATCCCCTTAGGCCTGAGAAGCGTACATCCGTAGTACGGCGAGACCCGCAGCCCTTCGAGCGGCCGCCTGACATTGCCCCGGATAGTCTCGGGATCAACGTCCCTGAGTATCTCGAGGAAGTGAAGCACCTCGACTCCGCCCTCGTAATCCGTCTCCAGGTACATAATGGCGTTCAGCTTCTCGAGATCCTCCGGCCGCTCCGAGACCCGCGCGCCTGTTCGCTTGAGCGTGTTGAAGCACATCGAGCAGATCGTCACGAGCCTCTGCTCGTCGTCCAGTAGGCCGCCGGCGTGCATCTCCTGCACGCGGATGAGGTTGCGCAGGGGGGCGAGGTGGCGCATGAGATCGTCGTCAGTGAGCGACGCGACCACTCCGCAGCAGTTCCACCTCGGAAGCTCGACAAGCTCGATCCCCAGGACGCCGGCCACGGCCAACGTCGATTCCTCGAGGTTCTTTGCCGTCGTCTTGAGCGTGCAGCCCGGGTAGTAGGGCAGTCTGACCGTCCGGGAGGCGGCCCTCTTGTTTTCCGTGCTCCGCGCCCTGGCGTTGTCTCGCGTCACCGTATGTTCTCCTATCCGGTCAGCTTCCTGAACGCGCCCACGAGCGCGATCTGCGGCAGCTCCTCGATGTCGGCCCGGGGTATCCTCCTGATGTCCAGGTGGTCGATCGACTTCCTGAGCGTCACCTGTCTCAGCGCCTCCGCCACCTTCGAGAGATCGAGCCCCCGCGGGCAGCGGACGGTGCAGGCGAAACAGGACGCGCAGAGCCACATCGTCTTCGTCCCGAGCACCTCGGACTGGCCCAGCTGCACCATCCTCATGAGCTGCGAGGGCGTCACGTCCATCTCCGCGACCATGGGGCAGCTTGCGGTGCAGGTGCCACACTGGTCGCACATGGTGATCTTCTCCCCGCTCAGGCTGGACACGCGCTCCAGGAGAGCCACTCCCTCCGACGTAATTACGATTTTCTCTGCCATGGCCTCACCTGTCTCTGGTCGACGGGAACCGCCCCGCCCACTAGGGATGTTCAGGGAATCTCACCTATATCTGGTCGACGGGAACCGCCCCGTCGACACGGTTCTTCAGGGAATCTCTCCGCTCGCTGGAGATCGGGCCCAGAGAGCCTGCGAGCGCGCACATCTCGTTGATCTGTCCGGCGAAGTTCGCCAGCATGACGGTCACGAACTCGACCGAACGCACCCGCTCGGACTCGATGCCCTCCTCCTTGAGAACGCGCTGCGCCTCGGCTACGTTTGCCCTCATCGCCGCCGTGCTGCCCGCGTAGGGCGTGGACTTCTCCTCGCTGTCGGCGATAAGCACGCCTCCGGCGCCCAGCGCGAGTGTCTTGAGCATCAGCCCGGGCGTCACGCGGCTTCCGCTCGGAACGCCTATGATCCTGGAGTCCGTTGAGTAGTGGATCCTGGAGGTCCCGACGTTGTCCGCAAGGCGGTAGCCCGTCATGTCGTCCGCGAACACGATGACCACGGACCCCGGTTCGGAGCCCCTGAGGGCCGCCTCGACCTCCGCTTCTAACTGACCCGTCGTGTAGCCTCTGAGATCGATCGCATCTCTCGGGCACGAGGCAAGGCACGCGCCACAGCCGGTGCACGCGGCCTCGCCTACCGACGCGAGATCGTCTGCAATCCGTATCGCGTCGACGGGACAGGCCTCGACGCAGGCCCCGCAACCGTCGCACGCGGCCTCATCGACGAACGCGACGACCGGGCTCAGCGCGTACTCGCCCTGGTTCATCAGCCGTATCGCCCTCGCCGCGGCCGCGCTCGCCTGAGCGACGGTGTCGGGGATGTCCTTCGGCCCCTGGACGGTCCCGGCGAGAAACACGCCCTCGGTCAGCGTGTCGACCGGCCTGAACTTGGGATGCGCCTCCTGCAGGAACCCGTCCGGGCTCTTCGTGACCCTCAGCATCTCCGCTATCTTCGCCGTCCCAGGATTCGGGACCATGCCGACGGAGAGGACGACGAGGTCGAACTCGGATTCGATCAGCTTTCGCGAGAGGGTATCCTCAACCTTCACAGTCACCTTCTTAGTCACGGGGTTCTCGAAGAACTCGGCCGGGCGGCCGCGCACGAACTTGACGCCCGCCTCCTGACCCCGCTTGTAGTACTCCTCGA
>CAZQSB010000079.1:0-7184 GCA_964596015.1 uncultured bacterium
CCGACGATGACCGACGAGGACACACGCAGGGCCTACGACTGATGACATCGCAGCGGTCCTCATGGCGCGCGAGGTCCGGAAGCGGGGTGTCTCCGTCAGCTTGATCTGGCTGAGACTGATGCTCCTCAAGTACCTGCTGGAGCATGGCGGGCACGGACAGCTCGCATCCGGCGGTCCCGTCGCCCCATGGGCTTCCGGAGCAGCGGGACCGCTCGGTTGCGGGGAGGGCTACTGGACCGTGATCGTGTCCGTGCCGCTGAAGGACGCGCCCGTACTGGTCAGCCCGGTCAGGGTCAGACTCGCCTCGGGCGGCGAGACGATCGCAACGATGGTCCCGCGCTCGAACTTGGCGACGAGCTCGCCTCGGTTGTCGGCCTTGATGACGTCTGGCGTGATGCCCTCGAATGCGATCGAGGAGGGCTCGACATCGGAGAGCGGGATCTCGGCGTGCACGGTGACCCAGGTGCCCGACGAGTCGAGCACGAGCGTGGCGGGGCTGATGTCGATCGTCACCTCCAGGACCTCAGCGCGAATGTCGCGGCTGTCTGAGGATGGGGGGGCGGCGACCGTGTTCTCGGAGCAGCCCGTCACTGCGGTGAGCGCGGGAAGAAGGAGGGCGACGAGCGCGGCGGCGACACAGCGTCTTCTGAGCATTGGGACTCCTCTCGTAGGGCAGGAAACCGAGTTCGGGAACGACTGCCTTCCGGTATTGGAGCCCTCGAGCGCGTCAGATGTTCCCGGGGCTCCGGGCGAGAGATGAGGAGCAACGTCGTGGTCCTGAGGGCGATCATCGTGTGGGTCCTTCTCGCGGTCGTCGGTGTGGCGAACGGCGTCTTCCGGGGCGCCTTCCTCACAAAGCGGATCGGGGACCATCCGGCCCATCTGCTCGCCACGCTCATTCTCAGTGTTCTGATGTTCCTGCTCGCGCTCGTCACCATCAGGTGGATCGGTCCCCACACAATGCTCCAGGCGACGCTGGTGGGACTTCTGTGGGCTCTGCTCACCGTGTCCTTCGAGTTCCTTGCGGGACACTACCTGTTCGGCAACTCTTGGAGCAGGCTGCTGGCGGACTACAACGTCCTGCGCGGCCGCATCTGGGTGCTGGTTCCGATCGTGCTGTTTCTGGCGCCGAGGTGGGCGTTCCGGCTGCGTGTGGGTCAGGGGTGACCGCCGGGAAACCGGGCGGTTGGAGAAAGAGAGGGCGATCATCAAAGGCAATGTGATGGGACTCGCGCTCTGGATCGCCGCGTCGCTCGCGGCGGGGTGGTTCGGCTCGCAGTTCATGCCGGGCGAGTGGTACGCCTCGCTCGCCAAGCCGGCGTGGACGCCCCCGAACGCGGTCTTCGGTCCCGTGTGGACCGTGCTCTATGTGCTCATGGGGGTCGCGGCCTGGCTGGTCTGGCGGAAGGCCGGTTTTTCGGGGGCGGCCGGCGCGCTCTCGCTCTTCATCGTCCAGCTTGCGCTGAACGCTCTCTGGTCGTACCTGTTCTTCGGGGCGCAGGAGCCTCTCTGGGCGTTCATCGAGATCCTGGTCCTTCTGGCCGTGATCGTTGCGACGATGGTCCGCTTCTTCCGGATCGTGCCGGCAGCGGGCGGCCTCCTGGTCCCGTATGTGTGCTGGGTGGCTTTCGCGTCCGCGCTCAACTTCCAACTGTGGCGGCTGAACGCGTGACGGCCGCGAGGGCGCCGGAGCGAACGTCACCATGGTGTCGTCGAGCATGGGGGAGGACAGATGATACGCAGAGGGTCGACAAGAGCCGTTCTGACGGTGGTTCCAGTCCTTGCGCTCGTCCTCGCGGCGGGTGCGCTCGCTTCGGGAGGTGACATGGATGACCCGGCCGCCCGCGTCGAGGCGCGCGAGCTCGCTTTCGCGCAGACCATGGCCGAGCGCGACATGGAGGCCTTCCTGAGCTTCATCTCGCCGGAGGGCGTCTTCTTCGGGAGCAAGGGCCCGCTCAGAGGCCATGAGGAGATCGCCGCCGCCTGGGCCCCGCTCTTCGAGGGGCCGGAGCCGCCCTTCTCCTGGAGGCCGGACACGGTCGTCGTGCTCGAATCCGGCGAGCTCGCGCTGAGCTCCGGACCGGTCCTCGACCCGTCCGGGCAGGAGATCGGGCGCTTCACGACGATCTGGCGGAAGGACGAGGAGGGGGAGTGGCGCGTCGTCTTCGACAAGGGTTCCTGACGGCGCGTCTTCTGACCGGCCGTTCATCAGCGGGCGGCATTCGGGCCTCTGCTGCCCCGGGAACCGCGGTTTCGTGAAAGCTCGACATCTGGTACGGTGCACTCACGGTTCATCGCATGATCCAGTTCGTGCCGGAGCGTCCGCGAGGAGTAGGACCTTCGGCAGGAACGCCGAGCAGGGGGCTCGATGCACGACCACGACCACGGCGTGAGAGCGGGTGTCGCCGACAGCGCGTTCGCCATCGGCTTCGTGCTGAATGCGGGTTTCGTGGTGGCGGAAGCCGTCTACGGCGTGCTCGCGGGCTCCCTCGCGCTTGTGGCGGACGCCGGGCACAACCTCGGCGACGTGCTGGGAGTGCTCCTGGCCTGGGGCGCTGTGAGGCTGGCCCGGCGAGAGCCGACGTCCCAACACACCTACGGTCTCCAGCGCGGGACCATCCTCGCCGCGCTCGGCAACAGCCTTCTACTGATGGCCGCCGTCGGGATCATCGCGTGGGAAGCCATCGGACGACTGGGGTCGCCGGAACCCATCGAGACCGGCATCGTCATGTGGGTCGCGGGCGTCGGTGTGGTCATCAATACGGTCACGGCGCTGCTCTTCGCCAGGGGAAGGCACCACGACCTGAACGCCCGCGCCGTCTTCGTGCATATGAGCGCCGACGCCGCCATCTCGGTCGTCGTGGTCGCCGTCGGTCTCTTCGTGAGGTTCACAGGCGCGCTCTGGATCGATCCGGTCGCCGGACTGGTCATCGCGGCCGTCATAGCGATAGGCGCATGGGGCGTTCTCAGAGACTCGATGCGGCTCGCGCTCGATGCCGTGCCGGTGCACGTGGACATCGACGCGGTCCGCCACTACCTCGAGAGCCTCCCGGGCGTCGACTCCGTCCACGACCTCCACGTCTGGCCGCTGAGCACCACGGCCATCGCGCTCACAGCCCACCTCCTGAAACCCAGCCCCGACGGTGACGACGAACTCCTGAGCGACATCACGTGCGAACTCACCGGACGCTTCGGCATCAAGCACGTGACCATCCAGTGGGAACGCGACGAGGAAGCCTACGTGTGCGCGCAGAGATGCCGGTTGCCGGACGGTGAGCCCGGACGCTAGCCGGTGTCATCGTAGGCGTCGTGGGGGCCTGAAGGAAGACCCGTGGGGGGAGCAATGGAACCACGTGTCGTGCTGGTGTCGGTCGGCGAGGTCCCCGAGGGTCTGGCGGAATGGCTTCGACCCGAGCTCGCGGAGACGCTCGGACTCGAGGTCGTAGGCCGGGAACGCATTCCTCTTCAAGACGACTGGTTCGACCCGGTCCGCCGGCAGTGCCGGGGCCCGGACATCCTGGACGCGCTCGGGAGCGTTGACAGGCGGGTCGGCGACCACATTCTCGGTCTCGTCGAGTCCGACTGTTATGCCGGCGGGCTCAACTTCATCTTCGGACAGGCCTCGCCGCGCTCCAGGGACGCGTTCGTGGCGCTTCCCCGACTGCGGCAGTCGTTCTACGGCCGCCCGCGGGACGAGAGGCTCTTCCGCGAACGCGTTCTCAAGGAAAGTCTGCACGAGCTCGGGCACACGTGGGGGTTCGAGCACTGCGGCAATCCGAGGTGCGTCATGTACTTCTCGAACACCCTGGCCGACACGGACGCCAAGTCGGCCGAGTTCTGCGCGGAGTGCCGCAGAGGACGGTGACAGCGTGCGGGCCATCCGGGCCGACCGGATTCCCCGCGCAAGGGAGAGACGTGTGGCTGACGAGGTGACGATCCGTCCGATAGACGGCGACGAGGAGATCAGGGCGTGTGCCGAGCTCATGGTGTCGTCCGAGCCCTGGAGGTCGCTGGGGCGGACGATGGACGAGGCGACGGCGATCCTCGGGAGCTCCCGACGAGAGGTCTACGTTGCCGTCAGCGAGGGTCGGCCCGTCGGGTTCGCCGTCCTCGTCCTGCGCGGCCTCATGGTCGGTTCGGTCCAGTCGCTCGCGGTTCTTCCCGAGTTGCGGGGGAAAGGCATCGGAACGGCCATCATGAAGTTCGTGGAGCGGCGCATATTCGAGGACTTCCCGAACGTGTTCCTCGCCGTTGCGAAGACGAACTGGCGCGCCAGGAGATTCTATGAGTTCCTGGGATACCAGGCCTTCGGTGAGCTCGAGGACCTGCTGATCCGCGGCGAGACCGAGGTGCTCATGCGGAAGACACTGGGGCCTCTCGCGGAGTTCGATGAGGAGAAGAGGATCCGGGCGGAGAGCAGCTGAGGTCCGGTGTGCTTCCTTGGGGCGCAAACTGGATGTGTGGTCGACCGGAGCGGGGAGGCGGTGAGCTGTGGAGTGGTTCGCGCTGGTGATCTTCGTGGTCGCCATCCTCGCAGGGGGCTCAGCCGCCGTCGTCGGGTTCGGGCTCGGGAGCATCCTGACGCCCGTGCTGGCGCTTCATCTCGGAGCCGAGGTGGCCATTCCGGCCGTCGCCGTCCCACATCTCATCGCCACGGCGCTGCGGTGCTGGCGCCTGCGAAGCGACATCAGCCGGTGGCACGTCGTGCGCTTCGGAGTGCTGAGCGCGGTGGGTGGACTGCTCGGCGCTCTGGTCTACTCGGGCCTTCGGGGACCGGTCCTGGCAGTCGTCCTGGGCCTGCTGCTCCTGTCCACGTCGGTCGCCAGACTGACGGGGTGGTGGGAGCGATGGTCGCCTCGAGGAGTTCTGCCGTGGATGCTGGGCGGCCTCTCGGGCTTCTTCGGCGGTGTGGCGGGCAACCAGGGCGGACTGCGCGCGGCGGCGCTCTCCGTCTTCGGGCTCGAGCCGGTCACTCTCGTCGCTACAGCGACGGCTATCGCGCTCATGGTCGATCTGGGGCGCACGCCGATCTATCTCTGGCGGGCCGGTTCGGAGCTTGCGGCGGTGTGGGTCCTTGTGGCGGTCGCCGTGGCGGGCGCTGTCATCGGGACGCTCCTCGGTGAACGCGTCCTGCTCACGCTTCCGCGCCGACGGTTCCGAACCGTCATGTCGGTCGCCGTAGGTGCGCTGGGCGTCTGGCTCATCGTCGGCGCCGTGTAGCCGGGGTCGCGAAGCCGCATCTGGGTGGGCCAAATCCCTTGCAGTACGACGGCGAATGGTGTTTACTGAATACGTTCGCACCCGCATCACTTCTGCAGAGGGAGGTTCGCATGGCAGTCGCACGCGTGACCGAGATCACTGCCTCGTCGTCCAAGAGTTTCGAGGACGCGGTTCAGCAGGGCATCGCCCGGGCGAGGAAGACGCTCGAGAACATCGAGGGCGCCTGGATCAAGGAACAGAAGATCGTCTGCGACAACGGGGAGATCAAGGAGTACCGGGTCGACATGAAGATCACCTTCGTCCTGAACGACTAGGACGGACTCGGGAGGTCGTGCGATGGGTCACGGCGGCGCCGGATCGACGGCGCATGACGGGTTCGGGCCGAGGCGTCCGAGGGTGTCGCTCATCGCCTACGCCAGGACGACGGGCGCGCTCTACCTTCTGATCATCGCCATCGGGCTCTGGAGCGAGCTCTTCGTCCGTTCGGCGCTCGTCGTGAGGGGCGACGCGGGGGCGACGGCCGCGAACATCGCTTCATCGCTGGGGCTCTTCCGGCTCGGCTTCGCCGGCGACGTGGTCCTGTTCCTGGCCGACGTCGCCGTGGCCGTTCTTCTCTACGTGCTTCTGAGAAGGGTCAGCGACACGCTCTCGCTCGCCGCCGCGGCGTTCCGGCTGGTCGGGACGGCCATCTACGGCGCCAATCTGCTCAATCATCTCGCCGCCGTTCTGCTTCAGGGCGGGGCGGGTTACCTGCAGTCGCTCGAACCGGGCGAGCTGAACGCTCTCACGATGTTCTTCCTCGAGACGCACCGCCACGGGTACGACCTCGGACTCGTGTTCTTCGGCCTGCACTGTCTCGTGCTGGGTTATCTGCTCTTCAGGTCGTTCCTGTTCCCGAAGGCGCTCGGGGTGTTGATGGTGCTCTCGGGCGTGGGGTATCTTGTGGGGAGCTTCACGCTCTTCCTGATGCCGCGGTTCGAAGCGGCCGTCGCCCCGGTGTACATCGCGCCGCTCGTGGGCGAGCTCGCGTTCACGCTGTGGCTGCTCGTGAAGGGCGTGAGAAGGCCCCGGCCCGCGACCGACGGGCTGACAGCGGCCTGACACGCAGATCTCACATCATCCCGACGTTCGGAGCACCTCTTGAACTTCACGTACCGGGCCAGAGACGAGACAGGCGCCGAGGTGTATGGCGAGCTCGAGGCGCACAGCCTTGCCGAGGCGGAACGGATGCTCCGCATGGACGATCTCGACCCGCTGGAGGTCATGCCGGCCGAGAGGCTGACGCGGCCCGAAGAAGCCGCCGCGGGCTTCACCGAGGTCAGAAGCGACCGGGGCACGGGCATGGCCGCGGGGTGCCTCTCGGGCTGGGTGTTCGGCGTCTTCCTGATCATCGCCGGGGTGGCGCTCACGTTCACGGGCATCGGGGCCGTCATCGGCGTTCCGCTCATCCTGATCGGCCTCGTCCTTCCGTTCATCGCCCCCTTCGTGGGACTCAACGCCGTCAGGGGACCGTGTCCGTACTGCGGCGCTCAGGTGCGGTCATCGAGGACCGACGCGGGCGTGACATGCCCTGTTTGCCGGCACCGCATCCTCATCCGGGACGGCCGCTACTACCGGGTCCTCTGAAGAGGAGGGACTGTCTCGCACGGCCTCGCGAGAGGACCGGATCAGAGGACCGACAGGAAGCCCAATGCCCATCTTCGGCACGACGTTCGATCAGCGCTTCGGACCGAACTGGGTCAACTACGTTCTGCAGAGCCTGCTCGCCGCCGCCAGCGTCTTCGTCGTGCTGGTCGCACTCCGTCAACAGAATCTCGTGGTAGCGGCCTCTCTGGCCGCGACGAACACGGAGCACCCGCCCGCCGCGGGAACCACTCTCGGCGTTCTCATGGCCGGGTTCTCCTGGCGCATCGTTCTCGGTGTCGTCATCGGCGCGGTGGTCCTCTCCCTGATACACAAACTAG
>CAZQSB010000080.1:0-7087 GCA_964596015.1 uncultured bacterium
CCCATCGTCCCGATGTTCACATGCGGCTTCGACCGCTCGAACTTCTGCTTGGCCATGATGTGACTCCTTGACTCCGTTGGCGGCCCTAGGCGCGGACCTTGGCGACGATCTCCTCGGCCAGGGAGTCCGGGACGTCCTGGTACGAGTCGAATTGCATGCTGTAGGTGGCCCGGCCCTGCGTCCGACCACGGAGGTCGGTGGCATAGCCGAACATCTCGGCGAGCGGGACGAGGGCCTTCACGACCCGGGCCCCACCACGTGATTCCATCCCCTCGACCCGGCCGCGCCGGGAGTTGAGGTCCCCGATGACGTCTCCCATGTAGTCCTCGGGGGTGACGACCTCGACGGCCATCACCGGCTCGAGGAGCTTGACGCCGGCCCGGCGGGCGGCCTCCTGGAGGGCCATGGAGCCCGCGATCCGGAAGGCCATCTCGTTCGAGTCGACGTCGTGGTAGCTGCCGTCGACGAGGATGGCCTTGATGTCGACCATCGGGTAGCCGGCCAGCACGCCCTGCTCGAGGGCACCGGCGATGCCGGCCCCGACGGGGGCGATGTACTCACGGGGGATGCGGCCACCGGTGATGGTGTCCTCGAACACGAACCCCGACCCCGGCTCGAGCGGCTCGAGGTCGATGACGGCGTGGCCGTACTGGCCGCGACCGCCGGACTGCTTGACGTACTTGCCCTCGACCTTCTGGACCGGCTTCTTGATCGACTCGCGGTAGGCGACCTGGGGACGGCCGACGTTGGCCTCCACCCGAAACTCCCGCTTGAGGCGGTCGACGATGACCTCCAGGTGGAGCTCACCCATCCCGCCGATGATCGTCTGGCCGGTCTCCTCGTCCGTGTGGACGGTGAAGGTGGGGTCCTCGGTGGCGAGCCGCTGGAGACCCTCCCCGAGCTTCTCCTCGTCGGACTTGGTCTTCGGCTCGATGGCGACGGAGATGACCGGTGCCGGGAAGGTCATGGACTCGAGCTGGATCTGGTCGGACCCGTCGGCGAGGGTGTCACCCGTCTTGGTGTCCTTGAGGCCGACGCAGGCGACGATGTCCCCGGCGTACACCTCCTTGATCTCCTCGCGGTCGTTGGCGTGCATGCGCAGCAGCCGGCCGAGCCGCTCGCGCCGACCCGAGGTCGTGTTGACCACCTGGTCGCCCTGGCCGGCCGTGCCCGAGTAGACCCGGAAGTACGTGAGGTTGCCGACGTGGGGGTCGGTCATGATCTTGAAGGCGATGGCGGCGAAGGGCTCGTCGTCCTCCGGCAGCCGCGTGAGCTCGACGTCCTCGTCGCCCGGCTTGAACCCGGTGACACCGCCGACGTCGGCGGGGCTCGGGAGGTACCGGATCACCGCGTCGAGCAGGGGCTGGACGCCCTTGTTCTTGAAGGCGGAGCCACAGAACGTGGGCACGAAGAGCTGCGAGAGGGTGCCGGCGCGGATGCCCCGGTGGATCTCGGGGACGGAGAGGTCACCCGTCTCGAGGTAGTGCTCGAGGAGCTCCTCGTCCGCCTCGGCGGCCTGCTCCACCAACAGGTGGTGGTACTCCTCGGCGCGCTCGGTGAGATCGGCCGGGATGTCGGTGATCTCCCACTCCTTGCCGTCGTCGTCGTGCCAGATGTGGGCCTTCATCTCGACGAGGTCGACGACGCCCTTGAAGTCGGCCTCGGCGCCGATGGGGAGCTGCATGACCGCCGGGATGGCGCTCAGGCGATCGCGGATCGACTCGACGTCGGCCCAGAAGTCGGCGCCGGTGCGGTCGAGCTTGTTGATGAAGCACATGCGGGGCACGCCGTACTTGTCGGCCTGCCGCCAGACGGTCTCCGACTGGGGCTCCACGCCGGCGACACCGTCGAAGACGGCGATGGCGCCGTCGAGCACCCGCAGGGAGCGCTCGACCTCGACGGTGAAGTCCACGTGGCCCGGGGTGTCGATGATCTGGACCATGTACTTGTCGTCGGGGTCCTCGCCCTTCAGACCGCCCAGGTTCCAGAACGCGGTGGTGGCGGCGGAGGTGATGGTGATGCCACGCTCCTGCTCCTGCTCCATCCAGTCCATGACGGCGCCGCCCTCGTGGACCTCGCCGATCTTGTAGGTGCGACCGGTGTAGTAGAGGATCCGCTCGGTGAGCGTCGTCTTGCCCGCGTCGATGTGGGCCATGATCCCGATGTTTCGGGTCTTCTCCAATGGATGTGGGCGAGGCATGCGTGTCTCGTCTCCTGTGTGCTCTCTCTGAAACCGGTCGCTATGGAGTTGTCAGCTGCGGCCTACCGCTACCAGCGGTAGTGGGCGAAGGCGCGATTGGACTCCGCCATCTTGTGGATGTCGTCCCGGCGGCGCATCGCCGTGCCGGTGCGGTTGTTGGCGTCGAGGATCTCGTTGGCGAGGCGCTCGGCCATGGTGTGCTCACGGCGCTTGCGGGAGTAGTCGACCAGCCACCGGACGGCGAGCGTCTGGCTGCGGCGGGGCGACACCTCGACGGGGACCTGGTAGGAGGAACCGCCGACGCGGCGGCTGCGGACCTCGACCTGGGGCTTGAGGTTGTCGATGGCGCGCTTGAGGACGGTGAGGGGGTCCTGGGAGGTGCGACGCTCGACGATCTCGAGGGCGCCGTAGACGATCTCCCGGGCGGTCTCCTTCTTGCCGTCCTGGAGCACCTTGTTGACGACCTGGCTGACCAGGACCGACCGGTAGACCGGATCCGGGTCGATGGTGCGCTTGGGGGCGGGTCCGCGCCGGGCCATCAGGACTCCTTCTTTGCGCCGTAGCGGGAGCGGGCCTGCCGACGGTCGGACACACCGGCCGTGTCGAGGGCGCCGCGGATGACCTTGTAGCGGACACCCGGGAGGTCCTTCACCCGGCCGCCACGCACGAGCACGATGCTGTGCTCCTGGAGGTTGTGGCCCTCGCCGGGGATGTAGGCGGTGACCTCGATGCCAGAGCTGAGGCGGATACGGGCGACCTTCCGCAGGGCGGAGTTCGGCTTCTTCGGCGTCACCGTGTAGACGCGGGTGCAGACCCCACGCCGTTGCGGGGACCCCGCGAGGCCCGGCGTGCGCTCCTTCTTCGGCTTCGGGCGCCGGCCCTGCCGAACCAACTGCTGGATCGTCGGCATCGCTCTCCTTGCGAACTTCGTCTTCGTTCGGGCGCACGGCGCACGGGGGACCACACGGTGGTGGGGGATCCGTGGACGGGCGTTTCCGAGGTCGGGCGGGGGCGCCGGCATCCGTGGGGACGGGTGGCGACCGGTGTCGTCCGACCAATGCCCCCAGCGGTGCTGGACGCACCATGAGGGCCGGTTCCTGGGAACCGAAGCGGAAGTATACGCACGGCCTCGGCGTAGGGCCAACCCGAGGCCCGGCCGGAGGCCGGGCCGTATCGGGTATCGGGTATCGGGTATCGGGATCCGGCGGAGAGGCCGGGTCTGCTCGATACCGCCTAGCGGATCCCCGCCGCCGCGATCACGAGGACGAAGACGGCCAGCACGCGGTCGCCGCGCCACAGCAGCCACCCGGCGATACCGGCCGCGGCCACGAGCCCCACGACGATCACCGCCCGTCGGGCGAGCGCCCGATCGAGGCGGGCCTCGAGCAGGGCCTCGAGCATGTGGGCGCCGTCTAGCCCGGGGATGGGGATCCAGTTGAAGAGGCTCCAGACCATGCCGAGGTAGACCACGATGGCGAGGAACGAGATGACCGGGCCGGCGAAGAGGGAGCCCGGCGCCAAGGTGAACGGGTTCGTGCCGAACGCCGACTGCAGACCGGCTCCGAGCAGTCCGGCGGCGGCGGCCGCCCAGATGGTCGCGGCGATGGCGAGCTGCAGTGCCGACCCGGCCCCGGAGATGGCGAAGCGCTGCTTGGGCCCGATGCCCGGCGTCGGCGTCCAGGCGGTGTAGCCACCGAGCGCCCAGACGGTCACCTGCGGCTCCCCACCCACCCGGCGCACCACGACGGCGTGGCCCAGTTCGTGGGTCAGGACGGCCACCACGAGCGCCAGCGTCCAGACGATGGCCGCCTCGACCGACCGGGTCGTGAACCAGACGAAGACGCCGACCAGGAGCACCGTTGGCTGGATGCGGACGGGGATCGACCCGAGGCGGAAGC
This sequence comes from uncultured bacterium, assembly GCA_964596015.1. Classification (GTDB taxonomy): domain Bacteria; phylum Joyebacterota; class Joyebacteria; order Joyebacterales; family Joyebacteraceae; genus WJMD01. The sequence continues at coordinate 4,099 of CAZQSB010000080.1, forward strand.
GGAGCACCCGGGGAGGGTAGGGAGCGGGCCGGGATTCAGACGCGACGGACGAGGTCGCCGGGACGGACCACACCGCCGGCGACGACACGGGCGCAGACCCCGCGCAGGTTGAGGGCCCGGCCGACGTCGGAGTTCACGAGGCGGAGGGCGTCGGGGCCGAAGCGCCGAGCGAACTTGGCGCACCCCCGGTGGGGTTGGTTGGTCACCTCGATGACGGCCCCGCCGATGCCGAGCCGGGTTCCTGCCGGCAGCGAGGTCGCCGACAGGTCGAGGTCGACGAAGAGTTGGTCGCCGGCGAGCGGCCAGCGGTCGCGAACGCCGCCCGCCACGAGGTCGACGACCCGCGACGACATAACGTTGAGCTGCATGTCGGGGTGGGCGCGGCCGTCCTCGGTGCGAATGCTGCCGCGGCCGAGCCACGAGTCGCCGACGAGGCCGACGTCGGGGTCCAACACACCCTGGGCGAGCACCTCGCGCTCGTCGGGGGCGGGCCGCCGCACCAGGAGGTCGAGGGTGCCGACGTCCCGGGGGGCGGCGCGAACGTGGTCGAGGCCGGCCTCGAGCTCGACGGTGGTCGGGTGGACGGACACGATGACGGCATCCTCGCACCGTCAACTGCCGACGGCGACGACCTCGTCGAGCACCGCCCGCTTGTCGGCCGGCAGGGCGCCGGGTTGCACGGCCAGCACCGTGCCGTCGACCGCGAGCACCACGTGGGTGGGGGTGCCCCGGGCCCCGAACAACGCCCACAGCTCGCCGCCATCGTCGTAGCCCCAGTCGATCGCCCCGGACCGCAGCCAGTCGTCGGCCCGCTGCGCGGCCCGATCGGGTGAGCCCATCCCCGCCACGGCGAGGAAGCCGAGCCGGCCGTCGTAGTCGGCGGCCACGGCGTCGAGCGCCGGGAGCTCGGCCCGACAGACCGTGCACCAGTCGGCCCAGAAGACGAGCAGCGTGGGCGTCGTCTGCTCGGCGAGGGACCAGGTGGTGCCGTCGGCGAGGCTGACGGTGAAGTCCGGCGACACGAACGAACCATCGGGACGCTCGACGAGCGAACCCTCGACGGAGGCACCGGTGGGGAGCGCGCCGTCACCGCCCGAACAGGCGGCGAGGAGCAGGGCGAACGCGATGATGAGGGCCAGCCGTCGGTGCATGGGGATGTCAACCGCACGGGACCCACCCGGATTCCCCACATTTGGCGAACCTGCCACCACCCTCCGTGCCGTACCATCCCACTGAGAGCGGCAACAGCAGGAAGGTGGGCCCATGGCCGATGTGGCGTCGCAGCGCGAGCGGGACCGACAGAAGCGCTTGGCGCGACTCGCCCTCGTCCTCGCCGTCCCCGCAGGCTGGCTGTGGTGGCGGTTCCTCACCGACCAACCGATCTTCCCCCAGTTGTCGCTGCCGCCCGATGCCATGTTCTGGGTGCCGGGTATCGCCATCGTGCTGCTGCTGGGGGCGATCATCCTGCTGCCGATGCTCGGCAACGGGCGGTCGCCGCACACGATCGTCCCGCCCGAGCACATCGACGTCTCCTTCGACGACGTGGTCGGCCTCGGTGAGGTGACGAACGAGGTCCGCCACACCCTCCAGGTGCTCACCGACCACGAGGCCTACCGGGTTCGGATGGGGGGCCGCCCCCGGCGTGGGGTGCTGTTCGAGGGCCCACCCGGCACCGGCAAGACACACATGGCGAAGGCCATGGCCAAGGAGGCGGGGGTGCCATTCCTGTTCGTCTCGGCGACCGCCTTCCAGTCCATGTGGTACGGGGCCACGGCCCGCAAGATCCGATCCTTCTTCAAGGCACTCCGCAAGCAGGCCCGCCGTGAAGGCGGTGCCATCGGCTTCATCGAGGAGATCGACGCCATCGCCATGTCGCGGGGCGGGGTGAGCGCCATGACGCCACGCCGGGGCGGCGCCCTCTCGGTCGACCGCTCGATGATGAGCGAGGGCACCGGCGGCGTGGTGAACGAGCTCCTCGTCCAGATGCAGTCCTTCGACGACCCCTCCGGCTCGGAGAAGTTCGCCGAGTGGTTCCGGAAGATCGCCAACCGCTTCCTGCCGCCGCACCGCCAGCTCCGAGCCAAGCCGATCCCGTACACCAACGTGCTGCTCATCGCCGCCACCAACCGGGCGGCGTCGCTCGACCCCGCGCTCCTTCGCCCCGGCCGCTTCGACCGCGTGCTCCACTTCGCCGTCCCCGGCCACTCGGCCCGCCGGGAGCTCGTCGACTTCTTCCTGGAGCGGAAGTCGCACGCCCCCGAGCTCGACGAGTCGGCCCCCCGCGAGGAGATCGCCTCGGCGACGCTCGGCTATTCCCCCGCCATGCTCGAGCGACTCTTCGACGAGGCGCTCCTGCTGGCGCTTCGGGACGGACGGGAGGCGCTGAACGCCGCCGACCTCCGCCGGGCGCGATTCGAGACCGAGCTGGGACTGCCCGAGGTGGTGGAGTCGCCCGACCACGAGATCGAGACGATCGCCACCCACGAGGCCGGCCACGCCACGATCGCCTACCTGGTCGGCAAGGGTCGACGGCTCGAGGTCCTCTCGATCGTCAAACGCAAGGAGGCGCTCGGCTTCCTCGCCCACCGCCTCAGCGAGGAGCGCCACACCCAGACCCGGTCGGAGATGGAGGCGATCATCCAGATCGCCCTCGGCGGGATGGTGGCCGAGGAGTTGTTCTTCGGTGAGTCGGGCACCGGGCCCGCCGGCGACCTCATGGCCGCCACCAACGCCGCGGTGGAGATGGTCGGATCGATGGGCCTCGGTGGGTCGCTCGTGTCGTTCCGGGCCCTCGACCCCGGGGCGTTCGGCGGGAACCTCGTCGCCACGGTCATGGCCGACGACCGGGGCCGTGACGCCGTCGAGCGGGTGCTCGACGAGCAGAAGGCGCGGGTGACCGAGCTCATGGCCGCCCATCGCCACCTGGTGGAGGCGCTGCGGGACGCCCTGTTGGACCGCAAGGAACTCGTGGACGCCGAGATCATCGAGG
>CAZQSB010000081.1:0-6698 GCA_964596015.1 uncultured bacterium
GGCCTGAAGACGGTTTGCGTGAATCCGTGCCGCGTTGAGCTGGCGGCCCGGCTGGTCTCGGACAGCGAGACCGGGGTGTGCTCCGTGGCGGGCTTCCCGCTCGGGGCGTCCATCCCCGACGTGAAGTCGGTGGAGGCCGCGCGCGCCATCCAGGTCGGGGCCACTGAGATCGACATGGTGATGAACGTCGGGGCGCTCCGGAGCGGTGAGCTCAAGCTGGCCGCGAACGACATCGCCGCCGTGGTCCGCGCGTGCGAGGGGAGGGCTCTCCTGAAGGTCATCATCGAGGCGGCGCTCCTCACGGACGAACAGAAGGTCGCGGCCTGCCGCATGGCCGTCGAGCAGGGGGCCGGCTTCGTCAAGACGTCGACCGGCTTCGGGCCGGGCGGCGCAACGGTCGAGGACGTGACGCTCATGCGCGAGGCCGTGGGGGACGAGGCCGGCGTCAAGGCGGCCGGCGGGATCAGGGACTACGAGACGGCCGTGGCGATGATCGAGGCCGGAGCCACGAGGATCGGCGCCAGCTCGAGCCTCGCCATTCTCGACGGCGCCGAAGAGGTCTAGGCGGACGGCGCCGCAGGACGAGAGGGCCGGCGGCTCGCCGCCGGCCGCTCGCATTCCGGGGGACGCGCTCTGTGACACCCTACGAGACCATCAAGCGGAAGCGGGACGGGAGCGAGCTCTCGGGTCGTGACATCGCCGACTTCGTGAACGGCTACCTCAGGGGCGACGTCGGCGACTACCAGATGTCCGCCCTGCTGATGGCCATCTATTTCCAGGGAATGACCGCGGAGGAGACGGAGCACCTGACGACCGTGATGCTCGAGAGCGGTCGGGTGCTCGATCTCCCGGGTGTCGAACCGCCGAAGGTCGACAAGCACTCGACCGGAGGAGTCGGGGACAAGCTGTCGCTCATCGTGGCGCCCGTGGCCGCGGCGTGCGGCGTTCGCACCCCCATGATCTCCGGCCGTGGTCTCGGCCACACGGGTGGAACGCTCGACAAGCTGGAGTCGATTCCCGGTCTCCGAACGGACCTGGACACCGAGGCCTTCGCGGCTTCCGTCGCGGAGGTCGGTTTCGCCATCGTCGGGCAATCGGAGGACGTGGCGCCCGCCGACGGCAGGATCTACGCTCTCCGCGACGTGACCGGGACCGTCGAGTGCGTCCCGCTCATCGTGGCGAGCATCCTGTCCAAGAAGCTGGCCGCGGGACTCGACGGTCTGGTGCTCGACGTCAAGGTCGGGCGAGGCGCCTTCATGCCCGACATCGAGCGCGGAAGGGAACTCGGCTCGGCGCTCGGCGAGACCGCTGGAAGGCTCGGCCTTCCGACGCGCGCCATACTCACCGACATGAGCGCCCCGGTAGGCCGCGCCGTCGGTAACGCGCTCGAGGTGGTCGAGTCGATCGAGGTGTTGAGGGGGCAGGGGCCCGAGGACGTCCGGGTCACGAGTCTCGCGCTCGCGTCAGCGATGCTCGAGCTCGGAGGCGTGGAACCCTCCGCGGAGAGCGCGGCGAAGGCCGCCGAGGCCGCTCTCGACGACGGCCGCGCTCTGGACCGCTTCACGCGGTTCATCGAGGCTCAGGGAGGCGAGCCGCGGGTCGTGGACGACGCCTCGCTCCTCCCGGCGGCCCCCGTGACCCGGCGCGTCCTCTCCGAAGCGGCCGGCTTCGTTCGTTCCATCGACGCGCTCGCGGTCGGGAGGGCCTCGGTCGTACTGGGCGCTGGGCGGAAGAAGCTGGGAGAGGACATCGACCCCGCCGTCGGCGTGGTCGTCAAGGCGCGCATCGGCTCGAAGGTGGGCGAGGGGGAGCCTCTCGCCGTCGTGCACGCCCGCACGGAGGAGGACGCCGAGTGGGCCGGGGAGCGGCTGCTCGAGGCCTTCGGGCTGGGAGACGCTCCGCCCGGGCGGAACGGTCCCGTTCTGGAGGAGATGACGTTCTCCGATTGAGAAGTGTCGGCTCGCGGCGCTCCGATAGGCGCGGCGCCGGCTAGAGTCCGAAGATGCCTCGGCGGGGGTCCGGCCTCTCCTCGGGGGCGCGATGCCTCTCGCAGTGGCGGACCGGCTCGGTTCCCTGGATGAAGACCTCCTCCAGCGTCTCGGGGCAGTTGTCCGTGGCGAGCGCTCCCGTCTCGGCGCAGATGGTCCGATCGACGATCCCCGGCGGGGCCTCGAACGGGTCTCTCGGGAGATCCGCATGCGCGGCCTTCATGAACTCGGTCCACACGGGGAGAGCCACCCTGGCTCCGGTCATCTTCGGCCCCATCGTGGTCCGATCATCGAACCCGCCCCAGACACCGCAGATGACATGCGGCGTGAAACCGACGAACCACGCGTCGGTGCAGTCGTTGGTGGTGCCCGTCTTTCCCGCGGCGGGATGACGGAACCCCCAGGCGCGCGCAGCCCATCCGGTGCCGCTGTCGAGCACGCTCTCCATCATGCTCGTTACGACGTAGGCCGTCTGAGGCGAGAGCACCTCGCGGCTTCGCGCCGCGTGCGTCTCGAGCACGTTGCCGGAGCGGTCCTCGATACGTTCGATGGCGTAGGGTTCGAGACGGACGCCCTGGTTCGCGAGCACGCCGTACGCCCGGATCATGTCGATGAGAAGCACCTCGCCGCTTCCCAGGGGGAGCGAGTGGACCGGATGAAGCCTGGTGGTGATGCCCATCCGGCTCGCGTAGTCGACGATGGTGTCGGTTCCCACCAGGAGTCCCAGCTTGACGGCGGGAATATTGATCGACCGCTTGAGGGCGTACCTGAGCCTGACGGTTCCGTGGAACTCGCGCGAGTAGTTCTCCGGCGCCCAGTCGGTCGGGGTCTCGACCGGCGGATCGAGGTCGTCGAAGACGATCGGCGGTCCCGCTCCGGGAATCAGCACGGGAGCGTCCAGGAGCGTGTCGGCCGGCGAGAATCCGTTGTCTATGGCGGCGGTGTACACGAACGGTTTGAACCCTGAACCCGGCTGGCGCGGGGCCTGGGTGGCCCGGTTGAACTGGCTGTCGCGATAGTCGCGCCCGCCGACCATGGCCAGGATCCCGCCGGTGTGGACGTCCACGGCGAGGAGCGCCCCCTGCACGTAGGGGATGTGCTCCGTCGTGTCCGGGTCGAACGCGTCGCCGCGCTTGACCGGAAAGTCGTACTCCTGCTCGAGGCGGGCGAACCTCTCTTCAAGCACGCTCTCGGCTGTGTCCTGGAGCGCCGAGTCGAGCGTGGTGTAGATGCGGAGTCCTCCCGAGTAGAGCGCCTCGGCGCCGTAGCGGCCGATGACGTCGCGCCTCACGTGCTCGATGAAGTGGGCGCGGTGCCCCAGGTCCTCCTTCTTCGGCGCGAGCTCGATCGAGGTCGTCTCCGCGACCGCGGCCTCCTCCGCCGTGATCTCGCCGGCGGCGAGCATCATGTCGAGCACGATGCTCCGCCTCTCCCGCGCGCGCTCGGGATGTCGCCGCGGCGAGTAGCCGCTCGGGTTCTTGGGAAGCCCGGCCAGGAGCGCGGCCTCGTGCAGCTCCAGTTCGGAGGACGGCTTGCCGAACAGGCCCCTCGAGGCCGCCTCGACGCCGTAGGCGCCCCCTCCGAAGTAGATCTGGTTGAGATAGAGCTCGAGGATGCGGTCCTTCGAATACGTCTGCTCGATGCGGAGCGCGAGGAGCGCCTCTTTGAGCTTCCGTGTGAGGCTGACTTCCTGCGTGAGGAAGAGGTCCCTGGCGAGCTGCTGTGTGATAGTGCTCGCGCCCTGCACCACTCGTCCGGCCCTGACGTTCGTGAGAGCGGCGCGCAGGATCGCGTAGACGTCGATGCCCCAGTGCCCCCGGAACTCCTGGTCCTCGGTCGAGGTGATGGCGGCGATCATCTCCGGCGCGATGCTGTCGAGCGGGACGACGACGCGGTTCTCCCGGAAGAACTCGTGGAGGACCTCTCCGTTCCGGTCGAACACCGTCGTCCCGACGGTCGGCTCGACCGACTCGAGGAGCGACGGGGACGGCAGGTCCTTCGAAAGGACGAGGATGGCGGCGACCGTGACGAGCGAGAGGCCCGCCAGCACAAGCCCGAATACGATGAGCCAGCGTCTGAGCATCAGCGTTCTCCAGAACGACAAAGGCCCCTTGTCAAGGAAGGGGGTCGAATCGGACGGTACCCGACGGCCGAGGTGAAGTCAAGACGCCGCTCCGCCGCCGTTTTCGACTTGCTTCGCTGCGTCGTCGCTGGTATGTAATATGCATTGATTTGCGCCCCTGGCCAACGCCCGTCTGACGCGCAGGGGCGTCCTGTTGTTCGAGCGCCGCAGGTCCGGCATGCCCGGCGCCGGCGGCGAGTGCGGAAGGCGTTCCCGCGTTCATCCCGCGTCCGGAGTGAGACGAAGATGCTGTCGGCGAAGGAGCAGCTGCACATCCTCCTCGAGGGCACTGTCGAGGTCATCAAGGAGGAGGATCTCGAGAGGAAGCTCGAGGTCGCGATCCGCGAGGGAAGGCAGCTCCGGGTGAAGCAGGGCTTCGACCCGAGCGCTCCCGACCTGCATCTGGGTCACGCCATCGGGCTCAGGAAGCTCCGGCAGTTCCAGGACCTCGGTCACAGGGTGATCGTCATCATCGGCGACTACACGGGGATGATCGGCGATCCCTCGGAAAGGTCCGAAACCAGACCGCGGCTTTCACATCAGAAGGTGATGGAGCACGCTGTCACCTACCAGGAACAACTTCACAAGATCGTCGACCCAGATCCAGAGAAGCTCGAAGTCGTGATGAACGGCAGCTGGTTCTCCGAGATGTCGTTCGCCGACGTCATGGACCTGGCCGGCAAGTACACGGTCGCCCGGATCCTCGAGCGCGACGACTTCACGGCCCGTTTCAGGAACGAAGAGCCCATCAGCATCCACGAGCTCTTCTATCCGCTGATGCAGGGCTACGACTCGGTCGCCATCCGCGCCGACGTGGAGCTGGGCGCGACCGAGCAGAAGTTCAACTGCCTGGTGGGGCGCGAGCTGCAGAAGGCGTACGGTGTCGAGCCGCAGGTGGTCATGCTCCTTCCCGTGCTCGAGGGGACCGACGGCGTCCGACGCATGAGCAAGAGCATCGGCAACTACATCGGTATCTCGGAACCGCCGCGCGAGATCTACGGCAAGACGATGTCGATCCCAGACGAGATGATCGTCCGGTACTTCGAGCTCGCGACGGAGCTTTCGCCGGACGAGGTCGCGGACGTCGCGGCCGAGCTCCGGAAGAAGGGGACGAACCCGCGGGACATCAAGCGGCGACTTGCGCGGGAGCTCGTCGCGCTCTATCATGATGAACGCGCCGCCGAGGATGCGGAGGCGGAGTTCGAACGCATGTTCGTCGCTGGCGGCGTTCCCGATGACATACCCGAGCCGGCTATCCTCATCGAGGGGCAGAGCGACCCCGACGCGGTCTGGGTCGTGGCGCTCGTCAGAGCGGCCGGTCTCGCCCGGTCGAACGGTGAAGCGAGACGGCTCATCCGGCAGGGTGGAATTCGTCTTGACGGCGAGCCCGTCACTGATGTAGACTCCACAGTCTCCATTCGGGAGCCGGTGCTTCTGCAGGCCGGGAAGCGCCGATTCGTCCGTGTGGTTCCGGAGAACGTGGCTCTCGAGGAGACGTAGGACCGGCCCGGTGAAAAAAGTGTCAGAACATCGAGTTTCCGCTTGACACCGACCGGGGCGCTGACTACAATAACAGGGTTGCAAAGGCCCGGTAGGACGTGACCGGGGCCGGAAACACTTAGCTCTTTGACATTTGAATAGCGTGTCAGTACGAGCCATCCCGGCAGGGCCCCGTGGTTCCGCGCCAGCATGCGCGGTTCCACAATGGGTTGTCTTGCAAAGGTCCGATAACGGGCCGTCCCGCGGTGTGGGACGGCACTAAGGGTCATAACTACAACGGAGAGTTTGATCCTGGCTCAGAATGAACGCTGGCGGCGTGGATTAGGCATGCAAGTCGAACGCGAAACGGATTCTTCGGAAACCGGAGTAGAGTGGCGAACTGGTGAGTAACACTTGGAGAACGTGCCCTCGAGTGGGGAACATGTCCGAAAGACGTAAATTCCGCATGACGTCATCTCCTTGCATGTGGAGATGACCAAAGGTGCCCTCTGTTTCATGGTACCGCTCGAGGATCGCTCCGAGCCCTATTAGCTTGTTGGCGGGGTAACGGCCCACCAAGGCGATGATGGGTAGCTGGCCTGAGAGGGTGGTCAGCCACACTGGGATTGAGATACTGCCCAGACTCCTAAGGGAGGCAGCAGTCGAGAGGCATCTGCAATGGGCGCAAGCCCGACAGTGCGACGCCGCGTGGACGATGAAGGCCTTCGGGTTGTAAAGTCCTGTCCAGGGGGGAGAACGCATCCAGTTGAATAGACTGGGTGTCTGACGTTGCCCCTGAAGAAAGACCCGGCTAACTCCGTGCCAGCAGCCGCGGTAATACGGAGGGGTCAAGCGTTATTCGGATTCACTGGGCGTAAAGGGCGCGTAGGCGGGATCGTGGGTCGGCCGTGAAATCCACCGGCTTAACCGGTGAACTGCGGTCGAAACTGCGATTCTTGAGCTTGGTAGAGGAAGGCGGAATTCCTGGTGTAGCGGTGGAATGCGTAGATATCAGGAAGAACACCGGTAGCGAAGGCGGCCTTCTGGGCCACAGCTGACGCTGAGGCGCGAAAGCTAGGGGAGCGAACAGGATTAGATACCCTGGTAGT
>CAZQSB010000082.1:0-6548 GCA_964596015.1 uncultured bacterium
GAGCCGCTCGACCCCGTAGCGGGCGAGAGTGTGACCATCTACTACGACCTCGACTGCCGGGGCGTGCTGCCCTCAGGCACTGACCCCGTGCACATCCACATCGGCCACAGCGGCTGGCTCGATGTGCTCAGTCCCGACCCCGCGATGACGTACGACGCCGGGGAGGAGGCGTGGAGCTACACGTACTCCATTCCCTCGAGCGCGACCGCCGTCGACTTCGTCTTCAACGACGGCGCGGGTACGTGGGACAACAACTCCGGAGGCGACTGGCACGCGCCGGTCTCGGGAGGCGTGACGGAGCCGGGCTACGAGATGGACGGCCAGCTCGACGCCGAGGCCGAGCTCGTGGCCGCGGGCAGCGGGATGAACCTCTACGCCGACTGGAACGGCACGTGGCTCTATCTGGCGACCGAGGGGGTCGCCGCGACCTCCGGGCTCGACCACTTCCTGATGATCGACCTCGACCCGTCGGGCTCGCGGAGCGCTCCCTGGGGCAAGTCGGGCACGGTCGCGGGCTGGGACCATCTTCTGGGGAACGAAGGCGACAACAACTGGAACGGGTGGTTCGACGACGCCGAGTCCGTCGTCTCATCGGCCGGTCTCGAACACGCAAGCGGCACCTACCTCGAGGGTGCTGTCCTCCTCGAGGACCTTTACGGCTCGATGCCCGATTCGATCCTCGTGGCGGTCGGTGCGTATGCGACCGCCGACGGTGGGGCGCTGTCGCTCCAGGCCCCGTCGGGGAACGGGAACGGCGACATCGAGGCCGCGGAGTACCACGTCATCCGTTTCGACCAGACCGGCGTGCCTGAGAACATCTCCCGCCTGAGCCTCGCCCAGAACGCGCCGAACCCGGTCACGCGCTCGACGACCGTCCGCTTTGCGCTGCCTGAGCCCGCGGACGTGAGGCTCGCCGTCTACGACGTGGCGGGACGACGCGTGACGCTGCTCGCCGACGGACACCGCGGCGCGGGCCCGCACGAGCTCCGCTGGGACGGCACCGACAGTCGGGGCCGCACGCTCCCGGCCGGCATCTACTTCTACCGCCTCGAGACGCCGTTGGGCGCGCTGCAGAGGAAGATGGTGCTGGTGCGGTGACGGCGTAACTCAGCGCTGGTGCGAAGTGACGCCATCGCCTCTCAGCACTGCCAGAGCATCCGTCGCGGGAGTCGTCTGACTCCCGCGACGGCGTGTTCGGACCGGTTCCGGTCTTGCGGAGCCCTCGGAGGACGCGGTACTTTGGTCCTGCCCCGTCTCACCGAGAGGGTTCTCTCATGACCATCGCTTCCGTTCCGACCATCGCCATCCTGGCGCTGCTGCTGTCGGCGCCCGTGGCGCAGGCCGTCACGATCGAGTCCCGCGTACAGGGGGAGGAGTGGTCGGCCGATCCGGTCGTGTCCTGCCGTGTCACCGACCGCGTGGAGCTCCGTGTACGGGAGACTCCCGGCGCGACGATCCGCTGGTATCGTATCCGTGCGGACCTCAGGACTCGTTACGCGAACGCCCGGAGTCCGGGGCGCGGTGGGGGATGGCGGGGGCACGACCGCATCAACTACGAGCGGGAGGAGCTGCGGTCGCTTCGGGGAGACTGGAGCGTCGAGCCGTTCAGGAACGCGATTCGTCCGTCACCTCTGGATGCCGTGCGGCGATGGCTGACGCTCCGTACATGGCGCTTCCCGTTGACCTTCCGCAGGTGGCAGCGCGATGACGTCGGGACCTTCTGGTTCCAGGCGGAGGTCGAACGCGACGGCGCCATCGAGCGCAGTCCCGGGATCGCCGACGCAGACCACCGTGGTCTGTCTCCGTCGGTCTTCCGTGTGACCCTTCGGGAGGGAGACGACTTCCTGGGCTGTCTCACGGGGTTCTACAACGTCCCCGGTGTCTTCGGCTCGACCCTCCACCAGAGCAGAAACCACATCGGTGTCGACTGCGCGGACGTCCTCGTCTCGGCGTGGGCAGAGTACACCGGGAGGCCCGCTCGTCGGAACTGGAGCGTCGCGCTGCTGGTGGACCATCTCGACCACGTCGCTGAGTTCACCATCAGCCACGGTGGTCTGAGCGAGCGCCCGTCGTGGGGAGACATCGTGCGGGAGGGGGACCTGGTTGCGGTGCGCTACCGGGGCGGCGCGACCTACGGGCACATCGGCGCGCTGACCGGCGACACGGACGGCAGCGGCGTTCTCGACGCCGGTGACGTCGTGCTTCATGCCGGCCCGCTGGCGCTCGCGCCGGTTCTTCTGGGGCATGGGGCGTTCGAGGGGCGCTGTGTCGTTCTGCGGTTTCCGGAGGGGTTCTAGAGGAGGGCGCGGTCCTGCCTGCCGGACCGGCGAGACCCCGGATCACTCACGGCCCCTTCTTCAGAAGCTCCAGGAACTCGTCCTCGCCGATGACCTTCGTGCCGTGCTTCTCGGCGCCCTTCATCTTGGAACTGCCGGGATTGCTGCCCGCCACGAGGTAGTCGGTGTTCCCGCTCACGCTGCCGCTCGCCTGACCGCCCGCCTTCGCGATGGCCTCCTTCGCCTCGTCGCGCGACATGGACGAGAGCGAGCCCGTGACGACGAACGTGAGCCCCTCGAGCTTCGTGCCCCGCTTTTCTGCCTTCGGGTCGAGACCGTGCTTCTTGAGCCGCTTCACGAGCTTCCGGTTGCGGTCGTTCTCGAACCACTCAATGATGCTCGATGCGACCGTCGGGCCCACACCCTCGATGCTCTCGATGTCGTCCGCGTCGGCCGAGGCCAGCTCGTCGAGCGAGCCGAACCTGGTGGCGACGTCCCTCGCCACGGTCTGTCCGACGTTCGGAATGCCGAGCGCAAAGATGAGGCGGGAGAGGGTGGCCGTCTCCGTGGTCTCCCGGATGGCCTCGACGAGGTTCGACGCGCTCTTCTCGGCGAAGGTCGGAAGCTCGATGAGGTCCTCGGGCTCGAGCTCGTAGAGGTCGGCCACATCCTCGACGAGCTCGCGCTCAACGAGCGCCGCGGCGGTCTTGCCGCCGAGCCCCTCGATGTCGAGCGCTCCGCGCGAACCGAAATGCGAGAGCTTCTCGCGAAGCTGCGCGGGGCAGGCCGCGTTCGTGCAGCGGCTCGCCGCCTCGCCCTCGACCCGTGTGACGGGACCATTGCAGACCGGGCACTTCTTCGGCAGACGGTACTTCTTTTCGTTGCCCGAGCGCTTGTCCTTGATGACGCGGACCACGTGGGGAATGACGTCACCGGCGCGCTCGACCAGCACGGTGTCGCCGATGCGGATGTCCTTCCGGTCGATCTCGTCCTGATTGTGGAGACTGACGTTCGAGACCTCCACGCCGCCGATCTGCACCGGCTCGAGCTGCGCCACCGGCGTCAGCTTCCCGGTGCGCCCGACGTAGACCGCGATGTCGTTGATGGTCGTCGTCTTCCGCTGCGCCTCGAACTTCCACGCGATGGCCCAGCGCGGGCTGGCCGCGCGCGTGCCGAGCGTGTCCTGGTCCGCCACAGTGTTCACCTTGAAGACGCATCCGTCGATCTCGTAGGGGAGGTCGTCGCGCTCCTCCGCGAGGGCCTCGTACCACGCGACGGCGTCGTCAACGGTCTCGAACCGCTCGTTCCTGTCGTTCGTCCGGAGCCCGAGGTTCTCGAGGAGCTCCAGGGACGTCCAGTGCGAGTCGGGGACGCGGCTCGACGACGGGCCGATGTGGTAGAAGAAGACGGAGAGCGGCCGTTCGGCCGTGATGTTCGGGTCGAGCTGACGCAGGCTCCCGGCCGCCGCGTTCCTCGGGTTGGCGAACGTCTTCCCGCCCTCTTCCTCCTGCCTGCGGTTCATCTCGAGGAATGCGTCCTTCTCCATGTAGACCTCGCCCCGGACCACGAGATGCCGGGGCACCGAGACGTCCCGCTCGGTCCCGAGGCGAAGCGGGACCTGCTGGATGGTGCGCACGTTCGCGAGCACGTCCTCGCCGGTCGTGCCGTCGCCGCGCGTCGAGGCCCGGACGAGACTCCCGTTGTCGTAGACGAGCTCGACTGAGAGGCCGTCGAACTTCGGCTCGCCCGCGAGCGTGAGCCGTTCCTTGCCCGTGCCCTTGAGGCAGTTCTCGTAGAAGCGGCGGAACTCGTCGGTCTCGCGGACGGTGTCGAGGCTGAGCATCGGGGTCTCGTGCTCGACCGAGCGGAAGCCTTCCTTGGGCTTCGCGCCGACCCGCTGGGTCGGGCTGTCCGGCGTGACCAGATCGGGGAAGCGCTGTTCGATGCGTTCGAGCTCGTCCTTGAGCTCGTCGTACTCGGCGTCCGAGATGACCGGGTCGTCGAGGACGTAGTAGCGGTAGTTGTGATATTCGAGTTCGTCGCGGAGCTTCTCGGCCCGCTTCCGGGCCTCGCGCTTGGTGAGCTCGTCGACGTCCTTCTGCTTCGGCGACAAGGGAACCTCCGGAGCGGCTAGAACTCCCTCTGAAGCGCCAGGTACTGGTACCACGCCGACAGCGAGGGCCGCTGGGTGCCGTCGCCGCGGTAGAGACCGCAGTCGCGCCAGAGCCTCAGGATGTAGGCGTCCGGCAGGAACTGGAGCTCGTCCTCCCACCACTCGTCGTAGTCGCGGCTCACGAACCAGTTGACGAAGATCGCGTCGAGGAAGATGCACTCGTCCATGAGCCGGTAGACGTACTCGGCCTGGTCGGTCTCGGTGGCGTCGATGCTTATGGGGTAGGGGCTCGTCACGTCCTCCGCCGCCCAGCCCGTCTCCGCGACCGCGAACGGTTTCCCGGGCGCGAGGTCGGCCAGCGCCGAGAAGTAGTCGAAGCGCAGGAAGTCCGGGTCCTCCAGAGGCCGCGAGAACGGGTAGCCCGAGAGCGCCATGACGTCCGTGTAGGGGAGGACGTCGTCGATGGCGGACTCCTGGTCCACGACGGCGCTGAAGTAGGTGTCCGCGTGGAACGAGAGGAACAGCAGGACGTCGGGGTACTCGCTCTTGAGCGTCGGGTAGACGGCCGCGCAGAGCCCGACGAAGTCGTCCCACAGTTCGGGCGAGTTCCAGCGCAGGATGTTGACCTCGATGCCGTAGCAGAAGAAGTCGGGATCGTAGGTGTCGAGCATGAACTCGCAGTGATTGGTGAAGGCCTCGATGACGTCCGGGTCGTCGAAGCGGTAGGTGTCCCACGGGGACGGAAGCTCGCCCGTGCCCGGGTACCCCGCGAGGTCGTTCCGGAGGAACGAGATGGGCGTCACTGCGACGAGTACCTCGTGGCCGCCCGGCGTGAGCGCGAGCTGCTGCTCGTTGAACTCGATGCCGTCCTTGAAGTCGAGCGGGTAGCTTCCGAACGCGCCGATGAGCGCCTCGGACCACGGGACGCCGTCGTCGTAATGGATGACGGCCAGGTCGCCGTCGGCGCGGATGCGGTCCCAGGCGGCATAGAGCGCCTGCGTCGTGCGGGCGTGCGGCGTCGGCGTGAAGCCCATCGAGAAGGGGCGGGTGCCCGAGCCCGACGGGCCGACGATTCCGCAGGAGGTCGTCAGGGCAACGAAGAGAAGAGCCGCGGCGGCCGCGGCTCTCCTCGTCAGCTTATGTCGCAGCGTTCGGAGGCCCATGGCCTCTCCAGACTACCGCAGGACGATGACCTTTGTCGAGGCGGTGTCGAAGAGAGTGGAGAGACGCAGGAAGTAGACGCCCGTCGAGACGCGCCGTCCGCCCTCGTCCTTCGTGTCCCAGCTGAGGTCGTAACGGCCGCACTCGAGGGGCCGGTCCACGACCTCCTTCACGAGCTGGCCGCGCACGTTGTAGATGTTCAGGGTGACCGTCCCGGCCGTCCGCGGGATGTCGAACGAGAGCCCGACGTTCTCTCGGCACGGGTTGGGCGCGGGAGGGCGGAGGGCGAACGCGAGCACCCCGCTCGTCGAGACCGACGCCCGCGAAACCCCCACGACATCCTCGGTTCCATCCTGGAGCATCGCACGGAGCTCATACCAGAACGTTGTCTCGGGCCAGAGCGTGTCGTCCTCGTAGAAGCCTGTCGCAGTCGGCTCGATCGGCTGACGGTGAACGCAGGTGTACGGACCGTCCTCCTCGGTCGCCCGGTAGACCCGGAGGGCTTCGATGCCGTCGAGGACGTCGAGGGCCCATCTGATGGTGGCCTTGTTCTCGCCGGTCAGGCTCGCGTAGAAGGTGCCCTCGACCGGGACGTTGATGGACGGGAGACACAGCAGGAACCCGTCGTAGCCGCGGATGCCGGTGCCGGTCGTCATCGGCTCGTCGCAGACCTGGCCGATGGCGTCGCAGAGCCGGAACGTTCCTCCGGCGGCGACGCCGCCGCCCGAGTCGACGACCTCGGCGCCGCGCTTGACGGCATACGCGGGAGCGGCGAGGAGAAGCGCAATGAAGATAAGAGGCGCGAGCAGACGGAGGACCAGACTTGTTGTGGTGCGGTGTCTCATGTGACCTCCCAGGTTCCGGAGCGGACGGGGGCCCGTGTTCCGGCTGGCATCCTCATACTACATCTCTTCCTCGATGGCGTCCAGTCTCCCACGGATCTCGGCGAGTTCGCATGTCGCGCCGGCCGCGCCGCCGGTCCGTGGCAATCCCTGCTC
>CAZQSB010000083.1:0-5984 GCA_964596015.1 uncultured bacterium
AGCGCATCGAGCGGGATAGCAATGAAGACAACTCGTGTCGCGTTTAGACTGGCGGGGGATGCAGCGGACACTTGAACGTTTGTCCGTAGTCCATGAGGAGGGCTTGAGGGCGCGACGGTCCTTGCGGTGCCGCTGATCCCCGGTTCGTTAGGCTGCTGAACAGGGCAGGGCTAAGCGAGTACAGACGTCCGGTTGCAGGTGATTCTCATGCTTCGAGAGCTGATTCGTCTCATGGTGCTTTGTTGCTGCATCCATGCCGGCGTCTCGCAGTGTGCTGCCGATGTTCTCTTCTTCGATGGTTTCGATTACATCGATCCCGGGAACTGGGATGATCTGGGGGGATGCTACACGTACCAGGGTGAACTCTATGTTGAATCAAATCCCATGTTCTCCGGCGGCTTATCGAGCGTCCAGAGTTTCTCAGTTCCTGACGCCGAAGGCGAATGCATCTACTTCTCGGGCCTGAACAAACGTCGGCTCAGCAATCCGGCGGCGACCAGCCGCGTCTGGATTGCCTACGTGCAATCGTTAGGAGACGGAGGCATTCCCCTCCACTTCGGTGGCTATCTGGACTTCGTCACGGCCGATGGAGTCACCAATGTCTACTTCGGTTGGTTGACGGCAAGTGACCCCTTCGAGCTCAGTCACATAGGGACGTTCGACGACGCTGCCGTTATTCTCTGGAAGTTGTCAATTGAATCATCTGTCGAGTACTTCCAGAGAGCGGACGTGTATCTGAAGCAGTCGGGAGAAGAGTGGGATCTCCGCTACACGTGCTGGGAGTTCCCAGACGTTCCTCTCAACATCGGTCTGACAGGAGAGGGCGGGGGCCAGGCCGTCTGGGATGACATCGAGGTGGGGCTGGAACCAGGGACTCCGGTAGAGAGCGAGTCCTGGACGAACATCAAGGCCATGTTCCGACATGGACCCTGATGTTGCAGGTCGCCCAATGGGCACTGAGTGTTCAGCAGCCTGACTAGCGCAGGCAGCCGACGTGCGTGGGTGTCACGCGGTCTGCAAGGGGCGCTCGCTTCGTTCGCGCGGCACTTGCCCCGCCACCCTGCGCCCGCGGCTCATACGCGGGCGTTAGGCAGGCAGCGCAGAATGGAGGCCCACGATGGGGCCGCTACCGAAAGGAATCCGCTCTCTGATTGCGGCGGCGCTCTGTCTTGCGTGTGCCCTGTCGTCCAGCGCGGACACGATCCACGTGCCCGACGACTACACGCTCAAGGACGCCGTAGCGCATGCCTCCGCCGGGGACACAGTGCTCATTGCTCCCGGTACCTACAACGAAGGAACCACGCTCTGGCTGCCTTCCGGGATCACCCTGATGTCTGAAGACGGCAACCCTGCCTCCGTCAAGATCGGCGGGGGGAACAGCAGGCGAGTTCTCAGGGCGGAGAACGCCACCGGGCTCTTTCTGGTAGGCGTCACCATAAAGCACGGCAAGGCCAGCGGCCTGGATGACGACGGTGGGGGGTTCTACTGCGTCGATTCGCAGTTGTCACTGGACCGGGTCGTGTTCTACCAGAACACGAGCGAGAGCGCCGGAGGTGGTCTCTATTGCACTGGTTCGGTCGTCGAGCTCACTGACTGCACCTTCGACAACAACGAGGTCGGGGACATCTGGTTCTCGAACAGCGGCGCCAACTACAGTGGGGTCGGAGCCGGGATGTACCTCGAGTACGGATGCACTGTGAACGCCCTGCGAGTCACGTTCGTCGACAATCTGACGTGGTCGGAGGCCGCCGGGATGGGGCTGAGGGGCTCATCGGCCGAGCTCACGGACTGCTCTTTCATCAACAATGTCACCTATGAGCCCTGGGGCCCTATCTCTCCCCAGTACGGTGGCGCCATACTCGTGACCGGCGGACAGCTTGACTTGAGAGGGGTCACCTTCGAGAGGAACTTCGCGACCACCGCCGGCGGCGCCATCGACACCTGGAGCGACGTGTCCATCACCATTGAGGACTGTTCGTTCATCGAGAATGAAGGCGGCGGTGCCGGAGGCGCTCTCCACCTCGGTCTCGCAAACGGAAGCCTCCATGTGCGAGAGAGCACATTCATAGGGAACGTGGCCGGATCGAACGGCGGAGGCGCAGCGTGGGTGCGGTGCGTCAACAGCCCATGCGAGTTCGCTTCCTCTATCTTCGCCGGGAATGAGTCTTCGGGCGAGGGCGGCGCCCTGAAGAACTGGTACGGACCCGCCGACGTGACGAACTGCACGTTCTTCGGGAACAGCGCTCCGGGCGGCAGCGACCTGGTCTACAGGTGGGGCGCGTCAGGCACCATCTCCAACAGCATACTGGGCTTCGGCCTGGAGGGGCCTCCGATGGCATGCCCGGAAGACGGCGTCCCCGAGGTCATGCACTGCTACGTGTTCGGTAACGCGATGGGGGACAGCCTCTGCGGAGTCGTAGGGGACAACGCGTTCGCCGACCCGCTCTTCTGCAACGCTCCGGCCGGCGACTTCTCACTCTGCAGCAACTCAGGCTGCCTGCCTTCGAACAACCCGTGGGGCGAGCTTGTGGGCGCGCTTGGAGAGGGTTGCGGGCCCTGCTACTCGGCCATCCGGGAGACGTCGTGGGGGAGCATCAAGGCGATGTTCCGGTGAGAGCTGCGCTGCCTGCCTGACTAGCGCATGCAGCCGACATCACGGCGCTGTCACTCGCCTTGCATACGCCTTCGGCGGCAAGGCTCGCGCCATCGCCGGCTACGGCTGATACGCGATTCGTTAGCCAGACAGCGCACGCTGGCCGCACCATATGGCGAGAGGGTGTGTTCGATCACGAAGTCAGCCGCGCGCGTTCGCGATGTGGTCATGTTTCCACTGTTCGCACCAGCAATATGCGGTAGCCGCTCGCACTGGTGGAGCCGCGAAGGCCGCCCAGGAAGCAGCGTTCTCAAGCGGAGGTGCACCAATGGACCAGGCAGAGCACGACCGTCGCGTGGATTACGTGGAGTTTCCGGCGACAGACATCGAGAAGACAAAGAAGTTCTACTCAGACGTGTTCGGCTGGGACTTCACCGACTATGGACCCGATTACACGAGCTTCACCGATGGTCGACTCGCGGGCGGATTCACAAGAGAGCTGGAGGTGACCGCAGGTGGCGTATTGGTGGTGCTCTATTCCACAGACTTGTCAGAGATCAGAAACAGGGTCAGCGAGAGCGGTGGACAGATCGTCCGGGAGATCTTCGAGTTCCCGGGTGGGAGACGCTTCCACTTCACCGATCCGAACGGGAATCAGTTGGCGGTCTGGTCAGACCGATGAGGGAGCGCGCGGAGTGCACCGGCGACCGGCAGAGCGCTGCTGGCTGACTGGCGCATTCAGCCGACGTTCTTGGGTGTCACGTAGTCTGCAAGGGGGCGCTCGCTTCCCTCGCGCGGCATACCCCGCGCAACCCTACGCCTGCGGCTGATGCGGCACTCGTTAGGGGGGCGCACCATCCCAAAGGAGACTTCTTGTGGCGAAGATGAAACTCCGATACGGCAGCGAGTGGCAGCTGCTCCGCCTCATGGGCCGACACCGTAACCGACTTGATGCTGCCGTGAGAAAGGCCGTGCGCGCGGACGAGATCCGCTGGAAGGACTTCCGGACAACAGACGACCCCGTCTGGCGCGACGCGGAGTGGAAGGGACTGGACTTCCTGCCGAAGTCGAATCGTGCCAGACGCGAGTGGGAGAAGCTCTGGCCGCAGACCGGCAATGTCCAGAACTGGGACGCTCTGGGTAAGGTCACCGTCGACGGAGAAGAGAAGTGGCTTCTCGTTGAGGCGAAAGCGCACCTGGACGAGATCAAGAGTTCATGCGGAGCCAAGTCCAAGGAGAGCCGCGCCCAGATCGAGGAGTTCTTCCGCGTTGTCAAAGAGGCTCTTGGTGTGCCTGAGGACGCTGACTGGATGAAGCCCTACTACCAGTACTGCAACCGACTCGCGATGCTCGAGTTCCTCAACACGACGGGAGTCCCATCGCGTCTTCTCATGATCTACTTCGTAGGTGACTGGTGCGGCTCGTCGAAGCGGAAGTGCCCTGATAGCGCTGCCGGGTGGAAGGACGCTCTCGCGGAGCAGAACAGGCACATCGGGTTGCCGCGACGGCACCCGCTCAGCGGACGTGTCCACAAGTTGTTCTTGGAGGTGTAGTCGTGTGGCGCCCTCCAACTAGCGCATGCAGCCGCCGGGCTGGCCGGTCACGGCGGCTGCAGTTTGCAGCTTCGCCGCTGCACCCGCCGCGCCAGACTGGCGCCCGCAGCTGAGACGCGTTTTGCCAGGCGGCACCACTTGGAGACGGGGAACGTGGGACGCGAAGCACTCATAGAGCTCCGCGAGATAACGATGGCGAACTTCCGAGAGTGCATCGGCCTCTCTGTTGAAGATGACCAGCGTGACTACGTCGCCTCCAACATGTACTCACTCGCAGAGGCCAAGGCTGACGGTGTCTCCATCCCTCTTGCGGTCTACGCACATGGCGAGATGGTTGGTTTCACAATGTACAACTACGATGCGAAGCAGGGAATCGGCTTCATTGACAGGCTGATGGTAGCTGCGGGGCAGCAGGGTCGGGGCTACGGCCGCGCGGCCATGGCCGAGGTGATCGCTCGCCTGCGCGCGATTCCGGGCTGCCGGAAGATCCGAACGTCCTTCGAACCAACGAACGTGGTGGCGCAACGCCTGTACGAGAGTCTTGGCTTCCGCACCACCGGCGAGATCGAAGGCGGAGAGGCCGTGGCGGTCCTGGAGCTGTCATGATGAGAGTGAGGGGCCTCAGCGGTGCCGCCTGACTAGCGCATGCAGCCGACATCCGCCTCAGTCACTCGCGCTGCAATCGGTCTGACGGCCGGCAGCGCTCGCCCATCGCCGGCTGCGGCTCATGCGCGATTCGTCAGGTGGCCACTCGTGAAGCGGTGGAAGCCGGTTTCGCTCTCAAGGGGAGAAGCTGCATGAGGGTGCTGGCGATTCAGGGCAGCCCACATAGAGGCAACACCTTCGATCGAGTCGAGCAGTTCGGGCGAGCCTTGATGACCTTCGGCGACATTGACTTCGAGCACGTGCCACTGAAGGATGTGGACCTCGAACCGTGTCGGGGTTGCTTCCTTTGCTTCACGAATGGTGAGTCCGCGTGTCCGCTTGACGATGGCAGAGCAGAGATTCAGAGCAAGCTCGATGCGGCTGACGGAGTTGTCTTCGCGACCCCCGTCTACTCTATGCATGTGTCCTACCTGTTCAAGCTGTTCGTCGATCGCTTCGCCTACACCTTCCATCGTCCCCGCTACTTCGGTAAGTACGCGGTTGGATTGGCCGCAACAGGCGGCATCGGGCTGGATGAAACTCTCAAGTACATCAGGATGTTCGCTGGAGCCTGGGGCTTCGAGTACGTTGGAGACTTGCGCTATGTCGACCCGCCCAGAGGGACGACTCTACCGCGTCTGTCAGGCGAGAAGAACCGATGTGACGAGATGGCTCGGACCTTCCACCATCTGATGAAGACGAAGCCGCCCCGGCGTCTGTCGCTCAACGATCACCTGATGTTCCACGTGATGCGCACAGTGTATGGTCGCATGGAGCACTACTCACCACAGGACTACACATACTGGTGCGAGCAGGGTTGGCTGGAGCCGGGAACTCGCTACTTCACTGAGCATTCGCGCCCCAGCTTCCTCAAAGAACTCTACGCGAAGTTCGTCGCGTGGATGATGGGTCGCAGCATGGACAAGCAGGACCGAGTCCAAGGAGAGTCGCCGCGCGACGATGGCTAGGGGCGCTGTGTTGTGGTCGAGTGGCCACCTGACCAGCGCATGCAGCCGTCATCACGTCGCTGTCACTTGCCTTGCATGCACCCTCGCCGGCAGCGCTCGTGCCAGACCTGGTGCGGCTGATACGCGTTCGTTAGGTAGCTGCTGAGTTCCGCGACTCGGTGCGCGGGCATGCACAAGGAGCCTTCACTTGGTACGCAACATCCTGGCAGCAGATAGGACGAGGCT
>CAZQSB010000084.1:0-5728 GCA_964596015.1 uncultured bacterium
ACGGCGCTCACGCGCGGCGACGCGGCGCTCGCGGAGCGGCAGCTCGACGCCGCGGTCCGGCTCCTCGCACGCTGCGACGTCGAGGCCTGCGTGCACCTGCGTGCGACCGAGG
Source organism: uncultured bacterium (assembly GCA_964596015.1). Taxonomy (GTDB): domain Bacteria; phylum Joyebacterota; class Joyebacteria; order Joyebacterales; family Joyebacteraceae; genus WJMD01. Next base: position 113 of record CAZQSB010000084.1, read on the forward strand.
AGCGGCTGCGCGGCGACGTGGTCGCGCTGCGGCGGGGGGAAGTGGCCGAGTCGGCGGGCGCCGGGCCGGCAGCCGGCGAGGGTTCGGCGACGCGCGAAGGCCCGCGAGGCGGTTCCGGGGCCGGCGCCGGCCTGACGGCGACGGCGCCCTAGAGGGTTCCGAGGGGGCGGTGGGTCGCGGGGTATCCTCGCCCTCGGCGCCGCCGGCGACGCCAACGTCGACGGACGCCATCCGAGGAGGCCACCCGCATGCAACGGTACGTGATCGGGGTCGACGTCGGAACCTACAGCGCCAAGGGTGTCCTGGTCGACGCCGACGGTCACGTGGTCGCCGAGCACGTCGTTCCCTACGAGTTGTCCATGCCCAAGCCAGGTTGGGCCGAACACGACGCCGACGCCGTCTGGTGGTCCTCACTGACCGCGATCACGCGCGCCCTGCTCGCCGTATCGGGGGTGGCGGCCGAGGCCATCGCCGCGGTCGGGACGAGCGCGATCGGCGTGACGATGCTGCCGCTCGACGCCGCCGGCCGGCCGCTGCGGCCCTCGATCCTCTACGGCATCGACACCCGGGCCTGGCGCGAGATCGACGAGCTCGACGCCGCGCTGGGGCGGGACGCGATCTTCGAGCGGGCGGGCAAGCGGCTGTCCACGCAATCGGTCGGACCCAAGCTGCTGTGGTTCCGCAAGAACGAGCCCGAGCTGTTCGCCCGCACCCACTCGGTGGTGACGGCCAACTCGTACCTGACCTTCCGCTTGACCGGCGAGCTCACCCTCGACCGCTACAGCGCGCCGGCCTTCGCCCCCTTCTTCGATCTCGCGGCCGACCGCTGGGTCGACTGGGCCGACGACCTCATCGCCCCCCACACGCTGCTGCCGAAGGTGCACGGCAGCGCCGACGTCATCGGTACGGTGACGCCCGCGGCGGCGGCGGAGACCGGCCTCGCGGTCGGCACACCCGTGATCACGGGCACCACGGACGCCGCCTCGGAGGCCCTGTCGGTGGGCGTCGTCGACCCGGGTGACACGATGCTCATGCACGGCACCACGCTGTTCATCATCCAGGTGCAGGGCTCCTGGGTGAAGCACCCCAACCTGTGGTCCTCGACCTACGTCCGGCCCGAGCGTTACAGCCTCGCCGCGGGTCTCGCGACCTCGGCCGCGCTCACGCGCTGGTTCCGCGACGAGTTCGGTCACGCCGAGCTCGCCGCGCAGGCGGCCGGGGGGGCGGACGCCTTCGCGGCCCTGAGCACGCTGGCGGCGTCCTCGCCGGTCGGCGCACGGGGGCTCGTCGCGCTGCCGTACTTCAGTGGCGAGCGCACGCCGATCGGTGATCCCAAGGCCCGCGGCGTTCTGGCGGGCCTGACCCTTTCCCACGGCCGTGCCGACGTCTACCGGGCGCTGCTGGAGGGCGTCGCCTACGCCCTACGCCACAACCTCGACGTGATGGCGGAGGCGGGCGGGGTCGAGCGCAGGCTGGTCGGCGTGGGCGGAGGCACGAAGAGCGACCTGTGGATGCAGATCTTCGCCGACGTGCTCGGCGAGCCCCAGGAGATCCCGGCGACGACCGTCGGGGCCTCCTACGGCGATGCGTTCATGGCGGCCCTGGCGGCGGGCCTGGTCGACGACTGGTCGGACATCCACCGCTGGGTGCGACTCGATCGGACCATCGAGCCGAATCCGGAGGCGCACGCGGTCTACGCGGACTACTACGACGTGTTCCGCGAGCTCTACCCGGCCACGCGCGGGCTTCAGCACCGGCTGGCGGACCTGGGGGCCGACGCCTAGGCCGCTCAGGTCAGGTTGCGGGGGTCGAACACGTCGCGCAGGCCGTCGCCCAGGAGGATGAGGCCGAGCACGAAGAGCGAGATGGCCACGCCCGGGTAGATCGTGAGCCACGAGGCCTGGTACATGAACATGCGCGAGTCGGCCAGCATGTTGCCCCAGCTCGGGTCGGGCGCGGGCACGCCGGCGCCGATGAAGCTGAGGGCCGCCTCGCTCAGGATGGCGTACGCCATGACGAACGTGCTCTGCACGATCAGCGGCGAGACCGCATTGGGCAGAACGTGCCGCAGCAGGATCCAGGCGTCGCGCTGGCCGAGCGCGCGCGCGCCCTCGATGTAGTCCATGGACCGGATCCCCAACACCGAGGCCCGCACGACGCGGGCCGTGCGCGGCGTGAAGACGATCGTCAACGCCACCACGACGTTGGCCACGGTGGTTCCGAGAACGGCGATGAGCGCCACCGCCAGCACGATGGCGGGGAAGGTCATGAGGGCGTCCATCAGGCGCATGATCGGGCCGTCGAGGCGACGGTAGTAACCGCCGACCAGCCCGAAGAAGGTGCCGATCAGCGTCGTGGTCACCAGGACGGCGGCCCCCACGAGGGCGGACACCCGGGCGCCATGGAGCAGCCGCGAGAGGACGTCGCGGCCGAACTCGTCGGTACCGAGCCGGTGGACCTCGCTCGGTGGTTGCAGGCGGTTGCGGTTGTTGATCTCCAGCGGGTCGAAGGGGGCGATCTCCGGGCCGACGGCGGCGATCACCAGCATGGCGATCGACAGCAGGAGGCCCAGCAGGACGGTCGGCTGACGCAGGAGGAAGCGGATGCTGCGCGGCATCCGGCGGCGAGGGCGAGCGGCGCCGTCAGTCATAGCGGATCCGGGGGTCGAAGAGACCGTAGCTGAGGTCGACGAGATAGTTGACGAGCACGGTGGTGAGGGCGAGCACCACCAGCACGCCCTGGATGAGCGGGAAGTCGCGCCGGCGGACGGCCTCCACGATCAACTGGCCGAGGCCGGGGTAGTTGAAGACGAGCTCGGTGACGATCGCGCCCGACAACAGCGAGGCGACGGACAGGCCGATCACGGTGACGATCGGCGCCATCGCATTGCGCAGCGCATGGTGGAGGATGACGACGCTGGGTCGGAGCCCCTTCGCGCGGGCGGTGCGGACGTAGTCGAGCCGGATGACGTCGAGCATCGCGGAGCGCGCCATGCGCGTGATCAGCGCCGCTTGGGCGAAGCCGAGGGTGATGGCCGGGAGGATCAGCCGGCGCAGACCCTGGACGGGATCCACCAAGGGATCCACGAACCCCTGCGACGGGAGCCAGCGCAGCTCGACGGACACGAGCAGCACGAGCAGCATCCCGAGCCAGAAGTTGGGGATCGCGACGCCGCCGAGCGCGACCACGGTGACGCCGCGGTCGAACCAGCCGTTCTGCCGCAGCGCCGCCAGCACGCCGAGCGGGATCGCGATGAGGATGGCCACGACCTGCGCGGCCGTGGCGAGCCAGATCGTCGGGACGATGCGCTGGGCGATGACGTCGATGACGGGCCCGCGCGTGTAGAACGAGGTGCCGAGGTCGCCGCGCAGCATGGCGCCGAACCAGGTGACGAACTGGACGGCCAGCGGCTGGTCCAGCCCCAGCGTGGTGCGGAGCTTGGCGATGTCCTCCGCGGTCGCGTCCTGCGGCAGCAGCAGCGCGGTCGGGTCGCCCGGCGCGACGCGCAGGATGAAGAACGCCAGGACCGCGATGAGCAGCACGGTCGGGACGAGTTGCAGGAACTGGCGGGCGGCGTAGGTGAGCAACGGTTCCCTCGGTCGCGACGACGTCGATGGCGCAGGCGGCGTCGAGGCTCGGCGGCGGTTGGGGGCGGCCCCGGTGGGACCGCCCCCCTGTTCAGGTGACGGATGCTACCGCGCGGCCGCGCCGCGCAACACGGAGTTCAGTCCTTCCACATCGTCCAGAACGTGAGGTAGTGGCTGTCGGGGACGCCGTGGACGCCCTCCTGGAAGCCACGCAGGCTGGCGGTGTGGCCGAGCCAGATCTGGCCCGCGCGCTCGAGTTCGATCTCCACGAGACGCTTGATGGCGTCGTCACGGCGCTCGAGGTCGCGGAAGAGGACGTTCTCCCAGTACTGGTGCTCGGCGTCCGACCAGTTCCAGCGGTCGCCGCGGCGGTGGATGCCGTGGAAACCCAGCACGCCGGCGCGCCGGATCGGGGTGCTGTAGCTGGTCTTCATCTCCCAGTTGGCCGGGTCGCGGGTGATGTCGAGCTGCGCAGCGCGGTCGACGACGATCAACTCGACGTTGAGGCCGATCGCCTCGAGCGCCGGCATCATGCCGATCGCCTGCACGTACCACCCCGCCAGGTCACGGGAGGCGTAGAAGCGGATCGGCTCGCCGTCGTAGCCGGACTGCTCGACCAGCGAGCGGGCCAGCTCCAGGTCGTTGGGGTAGTAGCGGGCGGTGTTGTCGTCCAGGTAGTACGGCGACGACATGTGGAACCGCGGGTAGAGGTTGAGCTCCCACGTCCGCGGGTCGCCGAAACCGGCCATGATCTCTTCCGGGTCGATGGCCGAGCGCACGGCACGCCGCAGCGTCTCGTTGGTCATCGGGCCCTCGACCGCGTTGAACTTGACGTACCAGCCCAGCGCCGCCGGCATCAACTGGAAGCCGAGGTCCGGGTTGTTCTCGAGGAGCGGCAGGTCGTCGGCGGAGAGGTCGTCGACGAAGTCGTAGTCGCCGGCGAGGAGGCCCGCCAGGCGCGTGCCCGCCTCGGCGACGCGGGTGATGCGGATGCGATCGAGGTAGACCGGGCGCTCACCGGCCTTGTGCGAGCTGGGGCCGGTGAACTGGCCGTGGTAGTCCTCGAACTTCTCGAGCTCCCACCACTGCTGCTCGGAGAAGTCGGCGAGGCGGTACGGGCCGGTGCCGACGACGTCCGCGCCGGTGATCTCCTCTTCGAAGAGGCGCCGGGCGATCTCCTCCGGCATGATGCCCCAGCCCGAGGGGGCGGTGCCGAGGCGGTCGAGCAGACCGGTGAACGGCAGCGACATGTTCACGCGTACGGTGTAGTCGTCGACCTTCTCGATGCTCTCGATGTCGCGCGTCTCCCAGGAGGTGCCGGTCACCGACCGCATGCGCTCGAGCGAGGCGACGACGTCGTCGGCCGTCATGTCGCTGCCGTCGTGGAACTTCACGCCCTCGAGGAGATAGAAGGTGTAGGCCAGCTGGTCGTCGCTGACGTCCCAGGAGTGGGCGAGCGCAGGCAGGACCGCGCCGCCGAAGTCCTTGGTGACGAGCGGCTCGTAGACGTTGATCAGGACGTTGACGATGCCCGGGGTGATGGCGCGCTGCATGTCGAGCGACGGCACGGGCTCCGACACGGCGACGTTGAGCGTGCCGCCGTAGGTCTGGGCCCAAGCGCCGCTGAGCAGCAGGGCCAGGATCGGGGCGAGGACGAGGGACAGCAAGCGTCGGGTCATCGGTTCCACCTCTCGGAGCGAGGGATGTGGTCGAACGGCGAGATCGGTGGGCGCGGCGAGCGACCACCGAGCGGGCGCACCTCTGCGCCCCCTTTCGGTCACGTAGGTCGGTCACCTCCCGTCGGGCGCACACGCCGATCACCCCCAACGGATGACGCAGCGTGAGCGCTTCTTGCTGGTTCCTACGTACGATATGCTCATTCTTGCTCATACGTCAACGGGAAGCTGCCCGCCGAAGGTCCTGAACCAGTCGCGGAAGCTCGGCTCCGCCGCGATCAGCGCGCGCGCGACCTCACCGCGGGCGTCGCGACCGCGGCCGACGTCCACCTCCTGCAGCGCCGCCCCCAGCC
>CAZQSB010000085.1:0-2045 GCA_964596015.1 uncultured bacterium
TCGGCGACCTTCGTCGAACAGGCGCTGCCCGACGCCGGCGGTCGCAACGTGGTGAACGTCATCCTCGTGGACTTCCGCGCCCTCGACACGCTCGGCGAGATCACCGTGCTGGTCGCCGCCGCCCTGGGGGTCATCGCCCTCGTCCTGCCGCTCGCGCAACGGATTCGGTCCCGATGACGCCCCTCCGCCCGTCGCCGATCCTCGAGCGCGGCCTCTCCCTGGCGGGTGGCGCCATGCTCGTCTTCTCCCTCTACCTCCTGTTCGCCGGCCACAACCAGCCAGGTGGTGGTTTCGCCGGTGGCCTCGTCGCCGGTGTGGGCGTGTTGTTGGCCTGGGCCGCCGGGGGGACGCCCCAGTTGCGGCGACTCATCCCGTTCCGGGCGACGGTGCTCATCGGCCTGGGCCTGGTGGTAGCCGCCCTCAGTGCCTTCGTCCCCCTCGCCCTCGGGGCCGGGTTCGGGGAGTCGGCCATCGTCGAGTTCACCCTGCCGGCCTTCGGGGACGTGAAGTTCGTGTCGGTGTTGGTCTTCGACATGGGCGTGTACCTGGTCGTACTGGGGATGTCGCTCGGACTGATCCGCTCGCTGGGCGCCGACATCGACGTGGAGGAGGCCGCATGAGCCTCGTCACCCTCACCATCGCCTCGGTGCTCTTCGGCATCGGGACGTACCTGGTCCTCCAGCGATTGCTCAGCCGGGTGATCATCGGGTTGGCGCTCATCTCCAACGGCGTCAACCTGCTCATCCTGCTCGCCGCCGGCCCGGGCGGTGAGCCCCCGCTCATCGGCGACGACGTCGATCCCACCGCCCTGGCCGACCCGCTCCCGCAGGCCCTCGTCCTCACGGCGATCGTGATCACGTTCGGGGTCACCGCGCTCTTGTTGGCGCTGGCGCTGCGCAGCTACGTCCTCACCGGCAGCGACGCCGTGGAGGACGACCTCGAGGACCGACGAATCGCCCGGGAGACACACGCCGAGGAGCCGGAAGGACCCGACCCGGACATGCACGAGGCCGCACCATGAGCTGGCTGCTCCCCGCCGCCGTCGCCGTGCCGATCCTCGGGGCGGGCCTCGTGGTCGCCGTCGGTCGGCGCCTGCTCGCCCAGCGCCTGATCGCCGGGGGGTCCGTCCTCTTCGTACTGGGGGCGGCGATCGCGCTGCTGGTCGAGGCGGATCGGGCGGGTCCGGTCGTCGCCCAGATGGGAGGCTGGCCGGCGCCGGGCGGGATCACGCTGATCGCCGATCGGATGTCGGCGCTCGTCCTCATGACCTCCGCCCTCATGCTCGTGGCGGTGTTCGGCTACGCCGTCGCCCAGTTGGGCCGCTCGGCGCTGGACTGGTGGTTCCACGCCAAGTACCTGGTGCTGACCTCTGGGGTGGCGCTGTCGTTGTTGACGGGGGACCTGTTCAACCTCTTCGTGGGCTTCGAGGTGATGCTGGTGGCCAGCTACGTGCTGCTCACCGTGCGGACGGGGCCCCGGGAGATCCGTTCGACGCTCACCTACGTCGTCATCAACCTCGTCGCGTCCATCCTCTTCCTCCTGATCATCGCCCTGGCCTACGGAGCCACCGGCACCCTCAACCTGGCGGACCTCGCCGTGCGACTCGAGGACGTCGCCGAGCCGGTGCGGGCCGGCCTGAGTCTGTTGATGCTCGTGGTGTTCGGCATCAAGGCCGGCCTCTTCCCGCTCTTCATGTGGCTCCCCGACTCGTACCCGACGGCGCCGGCCCCGGTGACGGCGATCTTCGCCGGCCTCCTGACCAAGGTCGGCATGGTCATCATCATCCGGACGCAGACCCTGCTCTTCCCCAGCGACGGGCCATCGACGCTGTTGCTGGTGGTCGCCGGGCTCACGATGGTGGTGGGCGTACTCGGCGCCATTGCCCAGAACGACGTCAAGCGGATCCTCAGCTTCCACATCGTGAGCCAGATCGGGTACATGGTGATGGGCCTCGGCTTCCTCACCGTGGCCGGCGTCGGGGCGGCGGTCTTCTTCCTCGCCAACCAGGTCATCGTGAAGACGGGGCTCTTCCTCGTCGCCGGCCT
>CAZQSB010000085.1:2145-5621 GCA_964596015.1 uncultured bacterium
TCTTCCTCGCCAACCAGGTCATCGTGAAGACGGGGCTCTTCCTCGTCGCCGGCCTGATCGAGCGCGAGCAGGGGACCGGCGCCCTCAATCGCAGTGGTGGGCTGGTCCACTCGCGTCCGGTGGTGGCCGCCCTGTTCCTGCCCCTCGCCCTCAGCATCGCCGGGATACCCCCGTTCGGGGGGTTCATCCCCAAGCTCGGCCTCGTCCAGGCCGGCATCGACCTGGGTCAGGGGGTGATCGTGGGCGTCAGTCTGGCCGTGAGCCTCCTCACCTTGTTCTCGATGACGAAGATCTGGTCGTCGGCGTTCTGGGGCGAGCCGGTGGCGACCGTCGGACGAGCCGGTCGGGGCATGGTGGGTGCCACCGCCGGCGTCGTGGTCGCCAGCCTGGCGGTGGCGCTCGTGGCCGGCCCGGCCGCCGATCTGACGCTGCGGGCCGCCGCCGACCTCGTCGAGCGGACCGGCTACATCACCGCCGTGCTGGGAGGCGTGTGATGGTCGAGACCCTCGTCACGTCCGTCCAGGTCATCCTCGGGCTCGGTGCCGTGGTGGCGCTCATCCGGGGCGTGCGCGGCCCGGAGCTGGTCGACCGGATGGTGGCCCTCGACGTGGTACTCCTGTTGGTGGCCGGCTTCGCTGCGGTCACCGCGGCGGGCAACGGCCGCACGGACCTCGTCCCGGTCGTCATCGTGGTGGCGCTGGTCGCCTTCACCAGCACGGTGCTGGTGGCGCGGTTCATCGAGTGGCGGGACGTGGACTGATGGAGCTCGCAGGGTCGCTCGTGCTGCTCGTGGGCGCCGTCGTCACGGTGCTGGCCGCCTGGGGTGTGGTGGACTTCCCCACCCCGATCGCCCGCATGCACGCCGCCACCAAGCCGGCTTCGCTCGGCCTCGCCCTGCTGACGATCGGTGCCGCCATCACGGCGAGTTCCTGGGACCTCGTCGGGGTCGGGCTGCTGGTGACCGTCTTCCTGTTCCTCACCGCCCCCATCTCTGGCCACTTGTTGGGTCGGGCGGCCTACCTGGCCGGCCAGGCCGGTCGACTCGAGGTGGACGACCTCGCCGGGGCCGAGCCGGGGGGTTTCGCGCCCACCGAGCCGCGGCGCGGACCCTCGCCCCTCCGGATCCTCTCGTTCGCCGTCATCTGGGTGGCGTTGTGGCAGGACCTCTCGGTCGGCAACGTCATCAACGGGATCCTCGTCGGCCTCGTCGTGGGACTCGTCAGCCGGGAGCGCACCCGGGGAGTTCGCATCTCCCCGGCCGGCGCCGCGGTGTTCGTGGTCCGCTACGCCGGCCTGGTGATCTCCTCGACGGCCCGGGTGGCCTGGGAGGTCGTCACCCCCACCAACGAACGTGTGCGGGAGGCGATCGTCGAGGTGCCGTTGCGGGTGTCCTCGGCTCCCGCCGTCCTGCTGTTGGCCAACGCCATCTCCTACACGCCCGGGACCCTCACCCTCGAGGTCTGCGGCGGTCCGACCCCGGCGCCGGCCCGCCTGTGGGTGCACGTGCTGCACTTCGAGTCCGTGCCCCAGGTCGTCGCCGAGGTCCGCCGCATCGAGGACCTCGTCATGGCCGCCCTCCCCGAGCGGGCCGGTGTCTGAGATGGACGCCCTCGACCTCCTCGTCGACAACCTCACCAGTCCGATCGTCCTCGCCTTCGCCCTCGGTGTGATCGCCCGCCTGCTCAAGAGCGATCTCGAACTGCCCCCGGCCATCTCGTCGGCGCTGTCGATCTACCTGCTGTTCGCCATCGGCCTCAAGGGTGGGGTGGCCCTGGCGGAGACGCCGGCGGGCGACGTCGTCTGGCCGGCGGTGGCCACCCTCGGCTTCGGTGTCCTGACGCCGCTCACCGCCTTCGCCGTCGCCAGGCTCCGCTACGACGACGCCAACGCCGCTGCGCTCGGCGCCCACTACGGATCGGTGTCGGCGGTCACGTTCATCGCCGCCATCACCGCCGCCCGGGCGGCCGGGCTGCCGCCCGAGGGCTTCCTGCCCGCCCTCGTGGCCCTGCTCGAGGTCCCCGCCATCGTGGTGGCGCTGGTCCTGTTCTCGATGCGCACCGGCCGGGGCGAGTCGTGGTCGTCGGCCCTCCGCGAGGTGGTCACCGGCAAGAGCATCCTCCTGCTCGTCGGGGGCCTGCTCATCGGGTGGGTCGCCGGCCCCGAGGGCACTGCCTCGGTCCAACCCTTCTTCGTGGTCGCCTTCGACGGCGCCCTCACCCTGTTCCTGCTGGAGCTCGGCATCGTCGCGGCCTCCCGGCTCGCCGACCTGCGCGCCTCGGGCTGGTTCCTGCTGGGGTTCGGGATCGGCGTGCCCCTCGTCCACGGGGCGGCCGGGGTGACGGTGGCGGGGTTGGCGGGGATGTCGGTCGGCGGGGCGGCGGTCCTCGGGGCGATGGTGGCGAGCGCCTCCTACATCGCCGCCCCGGCGGCGGTCCGGATAGCGGTGCCCGAGGCGAGTCCGTCGATCTACCTTGGTGCATCGCTGGGGATCACGTTCCCCTTCAACCTGGCGGTGGGGATCCCCCTCTACCTGGAGCTGGCGAGGAGGCTGGCATGACCGAGTTGGTGGTCGTGACGATCGTGGCCGAGCGGGTGCTCGAGGGACGGATCACCGAACTGGTGGTCGAGCTCGGCTCCACCGGGTACACGGTGACCGAGGCCCGGGGGAGCGGGTCGCGCAACATCGGCTCGCACACGTTCGAGGGTCGCAACGTTCGGATCGAGACGGTGGTCGACCGATCAACCGCCGATCGCATCCTCGAGGTGGTCGCCGAGCGCTACTTCCCCCACTACGGGGTCATCGCCTACTCCCAGGACGCCCGGGTCGTGCGGGGCGAGAAGTACACCCCCTGAGTCGGCCGGGCCCCCGTCCCGGAGCCGGGTTTCCGCGGTTTGCCGGGGAATGAACGGGGTATGGACGTGGTTGTTGGACAAGGGGTTCACAAGCGGACGCGACTGTGACATGATGACCGTCCGAGCGAATCCCCGCCCGCGTCCGTGCCGTACCTCGCGTGGGCCGCTCGACAGCGAACCCGTGCCATCCACCCCCGAAGGTTGAATCCCATGCCCGCCACCGACACCACGCGCGTCAAGGCCGAGATGAAGGTGCAGAAGGACCGGTCGAACAAGCTCACCGACGAGCGCGGCCGCCTGACCACCGACTTGGTCTCCCAGTACCTCACCGCCATCGGCGAATACGAGCTCCTCACCGCCGAGCAGGAGGTGGAGCTCGCCCAGCTCATCGAAGCCGGCGAGACGGCGGCCAAGAAGCTCGAAGAGGGCAAGTACAAGGACAAGAAGGGCGAGATCGAACTCCGCCGCAAGGTCCGGCGGGGCCAGGAGGCCAAGGACGCCTTCCTCACCGCCAACCTCCGCCTCGTCGTCGCCAATGCCCGCCGCTACGCCAACACCTCGGGCATCGACTTCCTCGACCTCATCCAGGAGGGCAACCTGGGCCTCATCCGCGCCGTCGAGAA
>CAZQSB010000086.1:0-5495 GCA_964596015.1 uncultured bacterium
CGAACGTGGGGATCATGCCCCGAGGCTACCGCGGCGCCGACGGGCTCGCGTCCCCGCGGCCAGCGTCGACGAGCGGCCGACGCCCCTCACGGCAGCTCGATCTCCATGCCATCGCGGGCGATGACCGCCTCGACGCCCCGCTCCTTGCCCAGGCGCCGGACCCTGGGACCCAGGGTGCGCTCGTCGCCGGCCACGATCTCGCTCCCGCAGTGGGTGAAGACCGCGCGCGGCACGCCGTGCTCCGCGCACCAGCCGAGCTGCGTGCGGATGGGCGTGTGGCCGACGAGGCGACCGCCCACCCGCCGCACCAGCGAACGCTCGATCGTCGAGCCGTCGCCCACGTACAGGTCCGCGTCGCGCAACGCTCGCTTGGGACCGTGGATCGAGACCACGTCCGGCACGTAGAAGACCGTCGCCCCACCGGCGACGATGCGGTACCCGCCCGCCGGCGCCCGGGTCGAGTGCTCGACCGCCACGAACACGAACTCGATCCCCGCGATCTCGAACGGCGCGTCGTAGCGGATCGTGTGCCGCGCCGCGATCGGGAAGTCCTCGATCGCCCGCCAGGTGGGCGCGGTGGCGAACACCGGGCAGGGGGCGCCGTCGGCGAGGCCGAAGGCATGATCCGGGTGGCCGTGCGTGACGACGATGGCGTCCGGCGCGACGTTCTCGAGGCGACCGCGCCAGTCCTCCCCGGCGTCGACCATCACGCGCGTACCCCGGTAGGCCACGAGGGCGGCGGCGTGGCGGCGGTGGCGGCGGTGGCGTTCCGCGACGCTCGCGCGGGTGCCCAGGAAGGTCAGTTTCATCGGGCGCACCCCCTGATCGTGATGCCCCACGGTAGCGCCTCCGGCCCGCGGGTAGAGTGGGGGCGCGGGGCGGAGGCCTCACGCACGCAGCCAAGCCGCGGTCCAGCGAGGTCGCCCGCGGCGCTGCGACCCCAGCGCGTCTCCACCCCGTCGGGAGGAGACCGATGCCCACGCCACCCGGGTCGGAAGGCCAAGACACGATCGCCGTCGAGCAGCCGTGGGCGCGAGGCGGCGACGAGGTGGCCCGCACCCTCGACGTCGATCCCGCCCACGGACTCGCGGCCCGGGCGGTCGAGCGGCGCCGCGAGCGGTACGGCCCGAACCGCCTCGCCGAGGCCCGCAGCCGCGGCCCCCTGCGCATCCTGGTGGACCAGTTCACCAGCACCGTCGTCCTGGTGCTCGTCGCCGCCGAGATCTTGGCCCTCGTCTTCGGTCACGGCGCCGAGGCCATCGCGATCGCCGCCGTCCTGATCGTCAACGCCGCCATCGGCTTCGTGAGCGAGTGGCGGGCCACCCGAGCGATGAACGCCCTGCGCGAACTGGCGCGGCCCGACGTGCGCGTGCGCCGGGCGGGCGCCGAACGAACCGTCGCCGAGGACGAGCTGGTGCCCGGCGACGTCGTGATCGTCGAGGCGGGCGACCGTGGGCCGGCCGACGTGCGCCTGATCGAGGCGAACGGCCTGCAGGTCGACGAGTCGGCGTTGACGGGCGAGTCGGTCGCCGTCACCAAGCGCACCGACGCCGTCGGCGACGATGCGCCGCTGGCCGAACGCAGCGGGATGCTCTTCAAGGGCACGGTGGTCACCGCAGGCTCGGGCGAGGGGCTGGTGGTCGCCACCGGGATGGCCACCGAACTCGGTCGCATCGCGGAGCTGGCGGCGACGGCCGAGGGCAGGATGAGCCCGCTGCGGCAGCGACTCGACCGGCTGGGACGCCGCCTGGCGCTGCTGACCCTGGCGATCGCCGCGGCGGTGGCGGGCCTGGGCCTGCTGGCCGGGCAGGACCCCACGCGGATGATCGAGACGGCGCTGGCGCTCGCGGTGGCGGCGATCCCGGAGGCGCTGCCGATCGTGGCCACCATCGCGCTGGCGCGAGGGATGTGGCTGCTGGCGCGGCAGAACGCGGTCGTCAACCGCCTGCCCGCGGTCGAGACGCTGGGGGCGACGCAGGTCATCCTCACCGACAAGACGGGGACCCTCACCGAGAACCGCATGCACCTGGTGCGTGTGGTGACCGACGCCGACGACCACCGCCTGGACGCGGGGCGCGAGGGGCGGGGAGACGCGGACGCGCAGGCGGAACCCGCCGAGCCGGAAGACACGCTGCGGCGCGTGCTCGAGGTGGGCGCGCTGTGCAACAACGCGTCCAGCGACGACGAGGCGGACGAGGAGGACGGGGGACCGCAGGGCGACCCGACGGAGGTGGCGTTGGTGCGCGGGGCGCGGCGCCTCGGGCTGGACCGGACGGCACTGCTGGAGCGTCAGCCCGAGGTCCGCGAGGAGCCGTTCGATGCCGAGCGGATGCTGATGGCGACCTTCCACCGCGGCGAGGGCGACGACGTCCGGGTGGCCGTGAAGGGGGCGCCAGGCGCCGTGCTCGACGTGTGCACCGAGGTGGCCGGCGAGGAGGGCCCACGGGAACTGGACGAAGGGGCGCGGCGCGACTGGGTCGAGCGGGCCGAGGCGCTCGCGGCGGAGGGCCTGCGGGTGCTGGCGGTGGCCGAGCGCACCGTCCAGGATGCCGACGACGACCCCTACCGCGAGCTGACGCTGCTGGGCCTGGTCGGGCTGGAGGACCCGCCCCGCGAGGGCGTCCGCTGGGCCGTCGAGGAGTGCCAACGCGCCGGGATCACCGTCGTCCTCGCGACCGGGGACCAGGCCGCGACGGCGCGCGCCATCGCCCGGCAGACCAGCATCGTGGCCGACGAGGACGCCGAGGTCGTCGAGGGGGCCGATCTGCCCGCGTCGGGGGACCTGGGCGAGGACGAGCGCCGCCGGGTGCTGGACACGCGCGTCTTCGCGCGCGTCAGCCCCGAGCAGAAGCTGCGGCTGATCGAGGCGCTGCAGAGCGAGGGCCGCGTGGTGGCGATGACCGGCGACGGCATCAACGACGCGCCGGCGCTCGAGACGGCGGACATCGGGGTGGCGATGGGCCGACGCGGCACCGACGCCGCCCGCGAGGCGGCCGACATGGTCCTGCAGGACGACGCCTTCCAGACCATCGTCGCCGCCGTGCGGCAGGGGCGGATCATCTTCGCCAACATCCGCAAGGCCGTCATGTTCGTCCTGTGCACCAACCTGGCCGAGGTCGTCGCGGTCGCCGTCGCGTCGGTCGTGGGCGCCTTCACGGCGTTGCCGCTGCCGCTCCTGCCGCTGCAGATCCTCTACCTCAACGTCCTCACCGACGTCTTCCCGGCCCTGGCGCTGGCCGTGGGACGCGGGAGCGATGACGTGATGGCGCAGCCACCGCGCCCCCGGGACGAGGCGGTGCTGACCGCCGCCCACTGGCGCGAGATCGTCGGCTGGTCGCTGGTCCTCGCGAGCTCGGTGCTCGCCGCCTCGGCCGTCGCCACCTTCGTGCTCGGCATGGAACCGCTGCAGGCGATCACCGTGTCGTTCCTGACGCTGGCGTTCGGCAAGCTGTGGTTCACCTTCGTGCTGCGGGCCCCGGGCACGGGCGTGCTGCGCAACGACGTGGTGCGCAACCCGTGGGTGTGGGCGGCCCTGGCGGCGTGCGTGCCGCTGCTGCTCGCGGCGGTCTACCTGCCCGGCCTCTCGGACGTGCTGCGCACGCGCGCCCCGGGCGCCAGCGGCTGGGCGTTGCTGCTCGGCCTCAGCCTGGTGCCGTTCGCCGTCGGCCAGGCCGTCCGCGCGCGCCAGGCGCGCGCCGCCGACCGCGGCTGACGCCCCACACGGCCGTCCCTCGCGGCATCAGGACGCGGCGAGCATCTCCTCGAGCGCGCGCGCGTCCCGGGGCGCATGCGCCTTCGCGTCGTTGTCGAAGTAGACGTGCACGTCGCGACCGCTGCGGAGCCACGCGGAGCAGGCGCCGGCCCAGCCGCTCAGCATCTTCTTCGTGTAGCCGCCCTCGTACGCGGCGCCGCTCCCGTGCAACCGCACGTACGCCAGGTCGCCGGTGACCACGTGCGGCGACTCCGTGCCCGCCAGATCGTAGATGCAGAATGCGGCACCGTGGCGCCCCAGCAGTTCGTAGACCTCGTCGCAGAACCAGCTGGGGTCGCGGAACTCGAAGACCGGGCGGACGTTCCCGGGCACCACCTCGAGGAACGCGGCCAGCCGGTCGGGGTCGGCGTGCCAGTTCGGTGGCAGCTGGAACAGCAACGGGCCCAGCCGGTCTCCCAGGGGCGTCACGCGTTCGAGGAAGCTGGCCAGCGGCGCGTCGGGGTCCTTGAGTTTCTTCATGTGGGTCAGGTAGCGGCTCGCCTTGACGGCGAAGCGGAACGTGTCGGGCACGGTCTCGCGCCAGGCGGCGACCGCCGACGCCTCGGGCAGCTGGTAGAAGCTGTGGTTGACCTCGACCGTGTCGAAGTGCTCGGCGTAGAAGCCGAGGTAGTCCTCGGCCGCCATGTCGGCCGGGTAGAACGGGCCGCGCCAGTGGTCGTAGTGCCAGCCGGACGTGCCGATACGCAGTTCAGGCACCGCCACCACCCCCGGCGCGGGCGCCGCCCTGGCACGCGGGGCACCAGTAGGTCCCGCGGCCGGAGACCTCGAGGCGTTCGATCTCGTCGCCGCAGCGGGGGCACGTCGCGCCGGGCTCGCGGTGGCGGGTGATCCAGTCCGAGGGGAACTCCGCGGGTTCGGCGTCACGCTCGACGGCGGTCTCGAGCACGTGGCGCATCGCCCGGAAGAGCTCGCCGAGCGCCTCGTCGTCGAGCTCGTCCGCGGGCATGCGCGGGTCGAGTCGCGCCTGGTACAGCATCTCGTCCACGTAGAGGTTGCCGATGCCGGCCACGATGGCCTGGTTCGTGAGGGTCGGCTTGAGCATGCCGCCATGGCCCGCCAGCGCGCGCCGCAAGGCGGCCTCGTCGGTCACGTCGTTCAGCGCATCCGGTCCCAGGCCGCGGTCGGCGATGAAGGCGTCCGGGTCGTCGGTCAGGGCCAATCCGCCCAGGAGCCGCTGGCTGACCACCGCGAGCCGGTAGTCGTTCGCGAACCGGATCAGCACCCGCGCGTGCTCCGGCATCGCGTCCGCGCGCTTGAAGGTACGCAGCGACCCGGTCATGCCGAAGTGCAGCACGAGCGCGCCGTCGCCCTGCTCGTCGAGCAGCGCGAACAGGTACTTGCCGTGGCGGCGGGTACCGGCGAAGGCGTGCCCCGCCAGGCCCCGTTCGAGCTCGGCGGCCGTGAGGCCATCGAGCATCTGGTCCTCCCGGACCTCGATGCCGGCGATCTCCTGGTGGAGCGCGGTGGCGTCGAAGTAGCGCTTGAAGGTCGCGACGTCGGGGAGCTCGGCCATGGGCGGTCTCCTTTCGCCCGGCAGCTGCGCGCCACGGGCGCGCGTCGGTCTCGCCACGTCCACCGTAGCGCCTCGAACGCGCCCGAAGGAACCCGATCCAATACGAAACGGATCGAACCCTGGGTTCGATCCGTTTCCGATCTCCTGAGAGATCACATGGCTCGGCGGGTAGGAATCGAACCTACGACCAATCGGTTAACAGCCGACCGC
>CAZQSB010000087.1:0-5473 GCA_964596015.1 uncultured bacterium
GCCGGCCCGCCAGGCCCGGCAGCGGGCGGCCGACGACCGCCGCCAGCGGCTTGGCGAACAGCGGGCCCAAGAGGATGACGGCCAAGACCGCCAGCCCGGCGCCGATGCCGGCCACGAGCGGCTGGCCGACGACCAGGCCCACGGCGACGGTGGCGACGCCGACCACCCCGAGGGCGGCCCGCAGCCACACCCGCAGCGGCCGCTCGGGCTGGCGGGCGGTGGTGGCCGTCATGGCCGCGACGGGGGCCACCCGCGAGGCGGCCCGGGCGGGCAGCAGCGCCGAGAGGCCGGTGACGACGAGGCCGGTGGTGAGGGCCACGACGATGGTGCGGGGCTCGATGGTGAGCGGCCCGTCGGGCGGGCCGAAGCCCACCGCGTCCATGGCGGCCTTGATGCCCTCGGCGACGCCGATGCCGGCGACCACACCCACCACCGAGGCCGCCACGCCGATGACGAGCGCCTCGATGAGGACGATCGCGACCACCTG
Source organism: uncultured bacterium (assembly GCA_964596015.1). Lineage (GTDB taxonomy): Bacteria > Joyebacterota > Joyebacteria > Joyebacterales > Joyebacteraceae > WJMD01. Next base: position 488 of record CAZQSB010000087.1, read on the forward strand.
GCCCGACGACGCCCCCACCGCCCGCAGCAGCGCCAGTTCCTTGGTGCGCTGGGCCACGATGATCCGGAACGTGTTGTGGATGATGAACGCCCCCACGAACACGGCCACCGCCGCGAAGCCCAACAGGGCGGCAGTGATGAACCCGAAGCCTGCTGTGAACCCGTCGATGGCCTGGCCCATCTGGGTCTCGCCGGTGACGGCCTCCACGCCTGGGGGCAGGACCGGGGCGACGGCGGCGACGAGCTCGTCCTCGGTCACGCCGTCGGCGGCGACGACGTCGACGTAGGTCACCTCGTCGCCGACGCCGAGGATGTCCTGCACCTCGGCGAGGGTGATCGAGCTGATGGTGGCGCCGGCCAGGTTGTTGGAGTCGCCGAACGAGGCGATGCCGACGAGCGTGAACGACTCGGTGCCGGTGGCGAACTGGAGCTCGACCGCGTCGCCGAGCTCGAGGCCGGCGCCCTCGACGGTGGCCCGGTCGATGACGACCTCGCCGGGGGCGGCAGGAGCCCGGCCGTCGCCGTCGCCGACGACGAAGGGGTTGAGGCGGGCGTCGTCGATCCACGAGTACACGTAGGTCGGGGCGCCCATCCCGCCGATCGGGGTGCCGTCGGGGGCGATGACCTGCCCGAACGTCTGGATGTAGCCCTCGGCGGCGTCGGCCTCGGGGAGGGCGACCGCGTCGTCGACGATCCCCGCATCGATGGTGGCGAGGTCGCTGGTGACGTCGGTGCCGAACTCGGGGGCCTCGGCGCGGATCGACGCGTCGGTGCCGGCGTAGACGTCGGCGAAGAGCGTGTCGAAGCGGGCCTCGATGGTGTCGGTGAACACGAACGACCCGGCCACGAACGCCACGCCGAGCACGATGGCGGCGGCGGTGAGCCCGAGGCGGGTCTTGTGGGCGATGGCGCCCTTCAGGGCGGTGCGGAACATGGTCAGCCTCCCAGCGTCTTCATGCGGTCGAGGACCGACTCGGCGGTGGGGTCGTCCATCTGGTCGACGACCCGGCCGTCGGCGAGGAACACGACCCGGTCGGCCCAGGCCGCTGCGGTGGCGTCGTGGGTGACCATGACGATCGTCTGGCCGTACTCCCGGACCGCCATCCGCATGAACGCCAGCAACTCGGCGCCCGACGTGGAGTCGAGGTTGCCCGACGGCTCGTCGGCGAAGACGATCTCGGGGCGGGCGACGAGCGCCCGGGCGGCGGCGACCCGCTGCTGCTGGCCGCCCGACAGCTCGGGGGGCCGGTGGTCGAGCCGGTCGCCGAGGGCGACGGTGGTGACCACCTCGTCGAACCAGGCGGCGTCGACGTCACGGCCGGCGATGGTGAGCGGCAGGAGGATGTTCTCGGCCGCGGTCAGGGTGGGGATGAGGTTGAAGGCCTGGAACACGAAGCCGACCTTGTCCCGCCGCAGCCGGGTGAGCTGGCGGTCGGTGAGGGTGCCGAGCTCCTGGTCGCCGATGAAGGCGGTGCCGCCGTCGAGGGTGTCGAGGCCGGCCATCGTGTGCATGAGCGTCGACTTGCCCGACCCCGAGGGGCCCATGATGGCGGTGAAGCGGGCGGCCTCGAAGTCGACGTCGACGCCGTCGAGGGCCCGGACCTCGGTGCCGCCGAGGCCGTAGGTCTTGACGCCGCCGACCATGTGGGCGGCGACCTTCGTGTCGGGCCGTGGGGGTGCGAGGGTCATGGCTGGTCTCCTTCTCCGTCGGTCACGACCACTGTCTCGCCAATCGCCTCGCCCGCCATCGGGCGGAGGGGTGGTTGGCGGGTGGGTCGGGAGGAGGAGATCTGCGGCGGTGGCGTCGTCCTGTGGGAGGAGGGGTCGGCTGGCGTGATCCCACCCCAGGGTTGTGCGCGTCGCCCCGTTGCGTGCAGTCGGCTCCGTCGCTGCCGGCCCACGGTTGGACGGTCGGCCACACTGGGCCCATGGCGACCTTTGCGGACAAACCCACCCTCGTCGGCGAGCGGGTCGTGCTGCGCCCGATCGTGGCCGAGGACGCCGAGGCGTTGTGGCACGACCTCCAGGACCACGAGGCCCGACAGCTCACGGGCACCCAGGCCACGTTCGACGAGGCGGCGATCGAGCGGTGGGCCGCCACCCGGGCGGCAACCACCGACCGTCTCGACCTCGCGGCGGTCGACCCGGTCACCGGCGATTGGCTCGGAGAGGTGGTCATCAACGAGGTCGACCTCGACAACCGGTCGTGCAACTACCGGATCGCGCTCTCGGCGGCCGCCCGCAACCGAGGCATCGGCACCGAGGCCACCCGTCTCATCGTCGACCACGTGTTCGACGAGATCGAGCCGCCGATGCATCGGATCTCACTCGGGGTGTACGCGTTCAACCCCCGGGCGATCGCCGTGTACGAGCGGGTCGGCTTCGTCCGCGAGGGCGTGGCGCGGGACGCGCTGTACTGGGATGGCGGGTTCGTGGACGAGATCCTCATGTCGATGCTCCGCAGCGACCACGAGGCGCTGCGGCGCTGAGAACCGGCGAAACTCCTACTTTCGTACTTTCTGACAGTCGGATACGCTGGGGTCGTGCTCACCACGACGCTCCGCGAACGCGGCCAGATGACGTTGCCGGCCGAGGTCCGCGAGGCCCTCGGCATCGACGCCGGGGCCCTGCTGCTCGTCGAGGTCGAGGACGGCCGGGTCGTCCTGACCCCCAAGGTGCTCGTCGACTCCGACCAGTCGTGGTTCTGGACCGAGCGCTGGCAGCGGATGGAACGCGAGGCCGACGAGGACTTCGCCGCCGGCCGCTCGAGGGTGCTCGACGACGTCGACGCCTTCCTCGAGGATCTGGACGGCTGACCGATCCTCATGCACCCTCGGGGCATGCGCTTCGAGCGGGCCGACTCGTTCGTCTCCGACTACCGCCGCCTGTCCGCCGACGAACGGGCACGCTTCAAGGCGGCGGTGCGTCGCTTCCATGACGCGGCCGTGGCGATCGCCTCGGGCGACGCGTCGGCCTGGCCGGCGTCGCTGCGGGTCAAGGGCATGCAGCACGCACCGGGCGTGTTCGAGATGACGTGGAGCTTCTCGGGTCCCGACGGCCGGGCGACGTTCGAGTGGATCACGATCCCCGGTCCGGACGGCCCCGAGCGGGGCATCCGCTGGCGGCGCATCGGCGGCCACGACGTGTTCCGGCGCCCCTGACCCACCAGCCCCGCCCACCGCTACGGTCCCGCCCATGGACTCCCTCGTCGACGTCGACTGGCTCGCCGCCCACCTCGACGACCCCGACCTCGTCGTCCTCGACTGCTCGGTGGTGGTCGACATGGACGCCGGCACGAACCACTCCGGCAGGGCCGACTACGAGGCCGGGCACATCCCCGGTGCTGGGTTCGCCGACCTGTTCGGGGACCTCGACGACCCCGACGTCCCGATCGGGTTCGCCGTGCCCGCCCCCGAGGTGTTCGCCGCCGCCATGGGCCGACTGGGCGTCGGCGACGACACCCGGGTGGTGCTCTACGACTCGTCGCTCACGATGTGGGCGGCCCGGGTGTGGTGGATGCTGCGCTGGATCGGCTTCGACGACGCTGCGCTCCTCGATGGTGGGCTCCGAGCCTGGACCGCGGCGGGCCACCCGCTCGACTCCGGCCCGCCCCGCCACCCCGCCCGCGCCCTGAGCGTGCGGCTGCGCCCCGAGCTCATCGTCGACGCCGACGAGGTGCTGGCCGCCATCGACGACCCGGCGGTGCGACTCGTCGACACCCTCCCCGCCGCCCACTTCCGTGGCGAACGGGCCATGTACGCCCGACCGGGCCACATCCCCGGGGCGGTCAACGAGCCGGTCTTCTCGCTCATCGGGCAGGACGGCCGGTTCCGCTCACCCGAGGAGATCGACACGGTCCTCGGTGGGGACCGATCGGGCCGGGCGATCACCTACTGCGGCGGGGGGATCGCCGCGTCGGGCAACGCCTTCGCCATGGTCCGGGCGGGGTTCACCGACGTGGCCGTCTACACCGCCTCGCTGCAGGAGTGGGCGGCCGACCCCACCAGGCCGCTCGTCACCGGCGACGAGTAGGTCAGTCCCGCACCGACCCGACCAGCGGGTCGCCGTCCCAGTCGACGACCAGGCAGACGAGCTCGCGGTCGCCCGAGCGCCACCCGGCCTCCGACGGCAGCAGCCAGTCGAACCCGTATGCCGAGGTGCGCAGGGACTCGCCGACGTAGTCCTCGAAGGCCATGCGGCACCGGCCGTCGGCCCGGTCGGCGAGCTCGTCGTCGCCCGGGTAGGCGATGCCACCGAGCACCTCGGCGAGGTACACCTCCCCGTAGTGGGGGCGGGCACAGTCGACCACGTCGACCCGGTCGACCACCCCACCCTCGCCGACGAGGTCGATGCACTCGCCGACCGTGAACTCGGTCGGCTCGGCCGGGGGCCCGGTCTCGGCGAGGACGTGGTCGATTGGCAGGGCCAAGTAGGCCTCGTACACGTCCAAGAGCGCCCACTCGAACCCGTCGGAGTGGCTGCGGAGGTCGGCGGTGGTGAGGTCGTGGCGCCGATAGTCGCCGCCCTCGGCGACGTGGTGGGCGATCTCGTGGAGGAGTGTCCCGAGGGTGGGGTCGTAGAGCACGATCCGCCCGGCCACGTACTCGCCGGCGATGCACTCGCTCTCGTCGCACCCGGTCTCCTCGATGTCGACCCGGGGGGTGTCGACCCCGGCGAACCGGGCCGCGAGGTCGGCGGCGAGCGAACGGGCCGAGGTCCCGGTGACGGGCGCCACCGAGATGGCGGCGTAGCGGTCGGCGTCGATGCCCGCCGCGGCGGCGATGCGACTCTCGCCGCAGTAGCCATAGGCACAGACGCGGTCCTCGGCGATGTCGATGTCGTCGACGATCTTGGGAACGGGCCGCTCGGGGGCGGTCAGGTCGAACGACGGCACCGAGCACCCGGCGACGACCAAGGCGAGGACGAGGGCGCGCAGCACCGGGGTCACGAAGGGGGCATCGCCCCGAGCGGACCGGAGCTTGAGGAA
>CAZQSB010000088.1:0-5411 GCA_964596015.1 uncultured bacterium
GCCCCGAGGGCTTCAAACCCTTTTGCCGGGCGGTTGATCCCGTCCGGGGTGGGTTCGATTCCCACACATTCCCGCCAGAACTCACCGGAGGCATCCACGTGAAGGCTATCGCGCTCCTCTCCGGAGGGCTCGACAGCATTCTCGCGGCGAAGGCGATCCAGGAACAGGGCATCGAGGTCCTGGGTCTGAGCTTCGAGAGTCCGTTCTTCAAGGCGGAAGGCGCGCGGACCGCGGCCGCCGACCTCGGCATCCCGCTCGTCGTCGTCGACCTCACCGACGAGATTCTCAACACGGTCCGCCGACCGAAGCACGGTTACGGGAAGCACGTCAATCCCTGCATCGACTGCCACGCGCTCATGGTCAGGAAGGCGCAGGACGTCATGCGCGAGCACGACGCCTCGTTCGTCGTGACCGGCGAGGTGGTCGGTCAGCGGCCGAAGTCGCAGATGCGGTTCGGGCTCGACGCCGTCGCCCGGGAGTCCGGGCTCGAGGGGTATCTCCTTCGCCCTCTCTCGGCCCGGCTGCTCGAGCCGACCGTTCCCGAGAAGGAGGGCTGGGTCGACCGCGAACGGCTGTACGCGTTCCACGGGCGCACCAGGAAGCCCCAGATGGAGCTCGCGGAGCGCTACGGCATCACCCGGTATGAGTCGCCGGCAGGAGGTTGCCTGCTGACCGACGAGAACTACGCGCGGCTCATGCGGGACCTGATGGAGCACGAGGGGCTCACCGTCGAGTCCGTGCGTCTCCTCGCCGTCGGTCGTCAGTTCCGGCTGCCGGGCGGATCGAAGCTGGTCGTGGGGCGGAATCACGCCGAGAACGAATCGCTCTTCGAGTTGAAACCTCCGAACGATCTCTTTGTCAAAGTCCTTGACCGGAAGGGCCCGGTCGCCGTCCTCGGCGCGGACGCGTCGGACGGCGACAGGAGCATCGCGGCGCGCGTCGTCGCGAGGTACGCTGACTGCGAACCGGACGAGACGATCGTCGTGGAGCTCTGGCGCGACCCGGACGAGCGCGACGGGGTCTCTGTCACGCCGATGAGGTCGCGCGACGTGAGGAGCTACGCGGTTTGAGCTTCCGGCGGACCGCCGCGTGCTGGGTCGTCCTTTGTGCGCTCGCCACCGGGGCGGCTTCTCCGGCCGCGGCGCAGGACGAAGGCTCTCTCATCGACCCCGGACGGCTGAAGGGCACGCCCATCCTGGTCGCGTCCGCGGGCTATCCCGGCCTGGGACAGCTCCTGAACGGGAAGGACATGAAGGCCGCCGTCATCGGCGGAGCGGAGGCCTTTCTGATCGCCGGACTGGTCGTGGAGGACCGGCGGACGCGCAACGCGTACCGGCGCTACCAGGAGACGGGCGAGGCCGCGTGGTTCGCTGAGTACTCGGAGCACTACGACAGACGCCAGACACTCCTCTGGTGGGTGGTCGGAGCCGCGCTCTACGCGATCACCGACGCCTACGTCGATGCCCACCTTGCCGGCTTCGGCGAGTCGCTGTCGCCCGGCGTGAGGAGACCGCTCACCGCCGCCCGGGAGGACGCCTCCGGACGTGTGGCGGTCGGGCTCTCCATCAGCTTCTGAGAACACGCGGCGGGCCCTGTGGGGGCCGGCCGGGGGAGATGAGGACGCATGACACCCAGACGACAGAGCGCTGGCAGGAAGCAGGGCGGGAAGAGCTACTTCCGGGACTTCGTCGAGACCGTCGTCACGGCCGTGCTGCTGGCGCTCGTGCTTCGCGCGTTCGTGGTCCAGACCTTCCGCATCCCTTCCGGTTCGATGGAGGACACGCTCCTCGTCGGCGACTTCCTGATCGTCAACAAGTTCATCTACGGCATCAAGGTCCCGTTCACCGACACGCGGCTCCCCGGCATCCGCGAACCCGAGCGGGGGGACATCATCGTCTTCGAGTATCCCGACCCCGACCCCCGAGCGCGCAAGGAGAACTACGTCAAGCGTTGCATCGGTCTGCCGGGCGACGTCGTCGAGCTTCGCAACAACGTGCTCTACATAAACGGCGAGAGGATCGAGGAGGACTACATCAAGCTCAAGCCGCCGACCCCCCGGTGGTCGGACTACGGACCCATCAAGGTCCCCGAAGAGTCCTATTTCATGCTGGGAGACAACCGGAACTGGAGCGCCGACAGCCGGGACTGGGGCTACATGGACGTGAGCCTCATCCAGGGCAAGGCCGTCATGATCTACTGGTCCTGGGACGCCTCCCGCGCCCGCCCGCGTTTCGACCGCATCTTCGACATCATTCGCTGAGAGAGCGGCCGCCGCGGCGCCCGCCTTCAAGAGCCGCCTCCGCCTTCCCCCGCTCCCCGTTTCGGCTTGACACATCCGCGCAGCGCCGCTATCTTTGGGCGTGTTAGCACTCCGCGCGAGAGAGTGCTAATTCGACGCACCAGAGGAGGTGGTGGCGGTGGCCGGGAGTACACTGACCCAGCGAGAGAGCGACATTCTCAAGGCCGTCGTCGAGACGTATGTCAGAACGACGCGTCCCGTGAGCTCGGGAGCCATCGTCCGGCGCAAGGACATCGCCGTGAGCTCCGCGACCGTGCGGAACGTGCTCCGGACGCTCGAGGAGCGCGGGCTCATCTCGCAGCCGCACACGTCGGCCGGGAGGGTCCCGACCGACCGGGGCTACCGGCGCTACGTCGACGGCCTGATGGAGCCCGCGGCCGTCTCGACCGGCGAGATGCGGCGCATCTCCCTGGCTCTGCGCCGGGCGCCCGACGCCGAGCACGACTCTCTCATCGCGCGCGCGTCCCGGGTCGCCAGCGAGCTCACCCATGAGCTGGCCGTCGCGGTGGCGCCCTCCACCGGCCGCGAGACCGTCGACCGGATCGAGTTCGCTCCCCTCGCGAGCGGCGGCGTCCTCGCCGTGCTGGCGACGGTGAGCGGCAGGTTCCGCACCGTAGCGATCGAGGAGGACGGGATCGCGGACCTGAGGGCGCTACGGTCGGCCGGTCCGCTGCTGTCGACCTGGCTCTCGGGAGTCGACGTCGGTGACGTCGTCGCCGAGCTGAGAAGGCGGCTGCCGGACGCCGACGAGGAACTCAGATCGGTGGTGAGAAGCCTCCTGGACCACTGCGGCGCCCTGACGGTCGGCGCCGAGCGCGTCCACTACGACGGCGCCCGGTACATCCTGAGCCACCCCGAGTTCTCCGCCGACGCCTCCGCTCTGGCGGACCTTCTGGACAGCGAGGAAGCGCTGGCGGAGGTCCTCTGCGGCGTCGGGGCGCCCGGCGGGGTCGCCGTGCGTATCGGCAGGGAGAACACACGGCGCGGCATGAGCAGACTCTCGCTGGTCGTGGCGCCCTACAAGATCGGGGACCGGATCGGTCGCATGGGCGTGATCGGACCGACCAGGATGCGCTACGACAGGCTCATCGGTCTGGTGGGCTACTTCGCCAGGGCCATCGAGAGGACGTTCACCGGGAGGAGCGACGCGGGGACGAACGAGGTGGGAAGGGAGAGCACGTGACGCCGCTGAACGACGCCGACAAGCGCGAGGACATGGAGAGAGAGGGCGGCGGCCAGACCGAGAACGACGCGTACGAGGTCGCCGAGGCCGACATCGAGGGGCTCCGCGACGAGCTCTCTGAGCTCAACACCAAGTGGCTCAGAGCGCTGGCGGACCTCGAGAACTACAAGCGGCGCGTCGAGCGGGAGAAGAGGCGATGGACCCGCGAGGCCAAGGAGGAAGTCCTCCTCCCGCTCCTCGACGTCATCGACAACTTCGAGCGCGCCGTGACGTGCGACATCCCCGGGGCGCCCGAGCCGGACGACCCGTACCGCCAGGGCGTCGAGATGATCCTGAAGCACCTGCGCTCCGTGCTCTCGAGCCAGGGGGTCGAGCCCATCGAGGCCTGCGGGGCCGAGTTCGACCCGAACCTGCACGAGGCCGTGCAGCAGGTGGAGTCCGAGGAGCATCGCTCGAATGAGATCGTCGAGGAGGTTCAGAAGGGCTACACCATGGGTGACAGGCTCCTCAGGTGCTCACGGGTGGTGGTCGCGAAATGAAACCCGGGCGGTCGTACGCGGCGCCCGCCGCGGTCAGCGAGCGGCCTCCCATCGGAAGCCGTGATGACGGGAACACGGGCGGAGCGTGTCCGTCCGATCAGGAACAAGAGGTGTGGGCAGAACGGGAGGATGTGAATCAATGAGCAAGGTCATCGGAATCGACCTGGGAACGACCAACTCGTGTGTCGCCGTCGTCGAGGGCGGCGAGCCGAACGTGATCCCGAATCCCGAGGGCGGCAGGACGACGCCGTCGGTCGTGGCGTTCACGAAGTCGGGTGAGCGACTCGTCGGGCAGCCCGCGAAGCGCCAGGCCGTCACGAACCCCGAGAACACGGTGTTCTCCATCAAGCGGTTCGTGGGACGGCGCTACGACGAGGTGACCGAGGAGATCGGGCTCGTTCCCTACAAGGTCAAGAAGAAGGACAACGGGGAGGTCGAGATCGAGGCCGGCGGGAAGACGTACGCGCCGCCCGAGATCTCGGCGATGATCCTCCAGTCCATGAAGAACACGGCGGAGGAACATCTCGGCGAGAAGGTGACCCAGGCGGTCATCACGGTGCCGGCGTACTTCAACGACGCGCAGCGTCAGGCGACGAAGGACGCCGGGAAGATCGCCGGACTCGAGGTGCTCCGCATCATCAACGAGCCGACGGCAGCGTCGCTGGCGTACGGACTCGAGAAGAAGGGACAGGAGAAGATCGCCGTCTACGACTTCGGCGGCGGCACCTTCGACATCTCCATCCTCGAGATCGACGAGGGGCTCGTCAAGGTGCTCGCCACCAACGGCGACACGCACCTGGGCGGAGACAACCTCGACCAGAAGGTCATCGACTGGATCGCCGACGAGTTCAAGAAGGAGAGCGGCATCGACCTCAAGGGCGATGCCATGGCGCTCCAGCGGCTCAAGGAGGCCGCCGAGAAGGCGAAGGTCGAGCTGTCGTCCACGCTCGAGACGGAGATCAACCTGCCGTTCATCACGGCCGACGCGTCCGGTCCGAAGCACCTGGCCATGAAGCTGACGCGCGCCAAGCTCGAGTCGCTCATAGGCGACCTCATCGAGCGAACGGTCGAGCCGTGCCGGAAGGCGCTCGCCGACGCCAAGATGGACCCGTCGGACATCGACGAGGTCGTTCTGGTCGGCGGCACGACGCGCATCCCCGCGGTGCAGGAGAAGGTGAGGGAGATCTTCGGCAAGGACCCGCACAAGGGCGTGAACCCCGACGAGGTCGTGGCCGTCGGCGCCGCGATCCAGGGCGCGATCCTCGCCGGCGAGTCGGACGTCCAGGACGTACTCCTGCTCGACGTGACCCCGCTCTCGCTGGGCATCGAGACCCTGGGGGGTGTCATGACGCCGCTCATCGAGCGGAACACGACCATTCCGACGAAGAAG
>CAZQSB010000089.1:0-5389 GCA_964596015.1 uncultured bacterium
ATGAACACCACCCCGTCGATCTCCTTCGGCTGGAACGTGCCCGGCACCGCCATCGTGGCCACGAGGGCATCCTTGAGGCCGACGTCGTGGCGGTCCCGGCCGAACACGACCAGCTCGGCCGAATCCATCGCCACCGCCGTGATCCAGAGCCCATCGGGGATGGGGTCGTCCTCCTCGAACCAGGGCGCCAGGCCGGTGTGGGGGAACGGGCCGGGTGGGAGCAGTGGGGCGATCGCCGCCAACGCCGGCACCCCGGCCATCAGGCGACGGGCGAGGCCACCGTGGGCGGGGCGCAGCGTGAAGTTCTCCCGCACCACCCCGAGGGCGCGGCGGCGGTCCTCCGGCGACGGGGGCGTCAGCCAGTCGGCGACCGACGCCTCCTGGTCAAGGCCCAACAGCAGCATGGCCCCGGCGGCGGCGCCGGCCGACGTGCCGACGATGGGCCGATGCTCGGCGGGCGTGTCGCCGGCCTCGTGCAACGCGTCGAGCACCCCGAGGTGGAAGACCCAGGCCCCGGCCCCGCCGGCTCCGAAGGCGATCCCGGTGGTCATGCCACCGGAGGCTATCGGGGGTGCGTAGCCTCACCGCCGAGGAGGGGCGATGCCGGCGGTCGAGGTCCGCAATCTCGTGAAGGACTACGACGGGCTTCGGGTCGTCGACGACGTGTCCTTCACGGTCGAGGATGGCGAGATCTTCGGGGTGGTCGGTCCCAATGGCGCCGGGAAGACGACGATCGTCGAATCGATTGCCGGCCTGCGACATCCCGATGGCGGCTCCATCACCGTCCTCGGTCTCGACCCGCTCACCGACCGCTACGAGATCGCCCAGCGGCTCGGGGTCCAGTTGCAGGAGTCGCAGCTGCAGCCCAAGGTCAGGGTCGGGGAGATCCTCGAGGCCTTCGCCTCGTTCTATCGCAATCCCGCCGACTGGCACGAGCTCGTGGAGCGCTTCGACCTCGCCGACAAGGTGGATGCGCCATTCGCCGACCTGTCCGGCGGCATGAAGCAGAAGCTCTCGGCCGCCCTGGCGCTCGTCGGCTCGCCGGAGTTGGTCATCCTCGACGAACTGACGACGGGTCTCGACCCGCGGGCACGGCGTTCGGTGTGGAGCACGATCGAGCAGATCCGCGACGTCGGCGTGACCGTCGCCCTGGTCACGCACTTCATGGACGAAGCCGAGCGCCTGTGCGACCGAATCATGGTGGTTCGGGACGGTCGGGTGGCGGCCCTGGACTCCCCGACCGGGTTGGCGGCGCGGACCGGGTTCGCACAGGCCATGGCCTTCGTGCCCTCGGCGGCCGTCCCCATCGAGGAGTTGGGTCACCTCCCTGATGTGGTCGAGGCCGTGGTCGCGGGCGACGGGGTGCACATCACCGGCGTGGGCAACGTGGTCGTCAACGTGCTCACGGCCCTGCTCGATCGGGGGGTCACCGCCAACCAGCTCCGCGTCGACCACGCCAGCCTTGAGGACGCCTACCTGGTCATCACCGGCGAGACCAGCGGCTCGTCCGAGCCGGAGACCGTCTGATGGGTGTGTCGGCCGCGCTCACGAAGGTCGAGTCCCGCCTCTTCCTGCGAGAGCCCATGGCCCTCATCTTCGGGCTGCTGTTCGCGCCGCTGTTGCTGCTGGCCATGGGCTTCCTGTTCCCGGGGTTCGACGAGCCGCTGCCCGAGCTCGGGGGTGGTCGCCTCATCGAGGTGTACTCACCGACCGTCATCGGTTTCGTGCTGGCGATCCTGGCGCTCATGACGTTGCCGACGACGCTCACGACGTACCGGCACATCGGGATCCTGCGCCGGCTGCGCACCACGCCCGTCCATCCGGCGAGGCTCCTCCAGGCCCAGGTCGCGACCCACGCCGTGGTGGCGGTGCTGGGGTCGGCGGCGACGGTGCTCGTCGCCGTGTTCGCCTTCGACTTGCCGTGGCCGAGCTCAATCGGATGGTTCCTGCTCGCCTTCGTCCTGGGCATGGCCGCGATGTTCGGGCTCGGTCTCATGATCTCGGCCATCGCCCGCACGCCGTCGATGGGCCAGGTACTCGGGTTCGCGCTCTTCTTCCCGATGCTCTTCTTCGCGGGTGTCTACGTCCCGCGCCCGTTCATGTCCGAGGGCCTGCGGACCGCCTCCAACCTCACGCCACTGGGAGCCACGGTGCAGGCGCTGTCCGACGCCTGGGCGGGGTCCGCCCCGGAGTTCCTGCACCTCGGCGTGATGGTCGCCTACGGCGTCGTGTTCGGGCTGGTGGCGGTCCGGTTCTTTCGCTGGGAGTGACCTAGGAGTCCACGAGCCAGCCGACCCGATCCCACGAGAGGGCGTAGTGGGCGACGACCGCCGTCCCGAGGGCGATTGCCCAGGGGGAGAGTCCCACCACCGCCAGGCCCCAGACCGCGCCGCCGAAGAACGCCGCTTCGAGCGCCAGGCGGGCCCACCCGGGGACAGGCACGGGTGCCCGACCCGATCGGGAGGGGTCATCGGGCACGGCGAACGTCCCCCAGAGGGCCCCGGCGGCGATGCCCACGCCCGTGCCGAGCAGCCACCCCCACGGCCCCTCGACGGTGAGGTGGCCCCAGACCACGTAGGCGGCGAAGGCCGCCAGCTCCAACAGGAACCGAAGGGCGAGGTTGACCGGGTGGGAGCCCATTGGGGGATGAGGCTATCGGCGGCCCGGCCGATACCCTTCCCGGCCGTGACCGTCACCGAGAAGCGCCTCGCCAAGCGACGCCGCATCACCGAGGAGGCCGCCCGGCTCTTCGGCGAGCGGGGGTACCAGTCGACGCGCATGGCCGACGTCGCCGCCGCCCTCGGGATGCAGGCCGGGTCGCTCTACTACTACGTGGACTCGAAGGAGGCGCTGCTCGCCGCCATCGTCGAGGAGCGGGTCTCGGTGGCCGTCGACATGCTCACCGAGATCCTCGCCCGGGACGTCGACCCGATCACCAAGATCCGCCGGGGGATCGAGGGCCATCTGGTCGTGTTCGACGAGCACGCCGACCTCTACCGCATCTTCCTGTCCGAGCGCCTCGACGCCATCGCCCCGGAGCTCGCCGAGACGGTCGACCGGCTCGGGCGTCGCTACGAGCAGCTGTGGGTGGAGCTCGTTACCGAGGCGATGGGCGGCGGTGCCCTGCGCTCGGACCTCGACCCGTGGCTGACCATGAAGGCGATCGTCGGCATGTGCAACTCGACCCTGTTCTGGTTCGACCCGTCGGGCCGGCTCACCCCCGAGGAGGTCGCGGGCCGCTTCGCCGACGTCGTGCTGGCGGGGATCCGGGCCTGATGGGGCTGAGCCCGACCCAGGCGTCGTCCCGGGCCGCGATCCTCGCGGCCGCCGAGGAGATCCTCGCCGAGGAGGGGATGGCCGGATTGAACGTGTCGGCGATCATGCGGCGGGCCGACATCTCCCGCACGGCGTTCTACCGGCTGTTCGCCGACGTCTACGAGGTGGTTGGCGCCCTGTTGGAAGGGCTCATCGCCGAGTTGCTGGCGGCTTCCGGCGACTGGCTCGCCGGCAAACCCGGCTCGCCGGAGGTGATCCACGGCAACCTGTTGTCCTACGCCAAGGCATTCGAGGCCAACGGCCCAACCCTGGCTGCCATCCGGGTCGCGGCGTCGCTCGACCAGCGCATCGGGTCGATGTGGGCCGGACTCGTGCAGGCCTTCCGGGACGCCACGGAGGCCGCCATCCGTCGGGATCAGGCCGACGGCGTCTTCGACCGCGGGCTCGACCCGGCGGCGACGGCGATAGCGCTCACCTGGATGGGCGAGCAGGCGTCGATCGACCTGCTGGGCCGGCGGGGCGGGGGCGGCGCCGAGACCTACGCCGATCTACTGACGCCGGTGTGGTCGCGCACCCTCTTCGGGATCACGGCGGAACCGGCCGACGCTTCGTGACAGGCTGTCACCGCGTTCGGTAGGATGAGGTCGGCGCCGGCCACCGGGAGGGTCCACCGAGTGGCGTAGCGTCTCGATCCCGAGGAGGAGAGGGTCATGGAGGGAAGCGCACTCGACGCCCTGGTCGGCGTCTCGACGCTCGTGTTCGTCGTCACGAGCATGATCTCGATGGGTCTGTCCCTGACGGTGCGACAGGTGCTCGACTCGTTGTCCAACGGCCGCCTCGTGGTCCTGGCCCTGGTGGTGAACTTCGTGGCGGTGCCGGCGGTGGCTTTCGGGATCAACCTCGTCCTCGACCTCGACGAGAGCCTGTTCATCGGCCTCATCCTCATTTCGGTGGCGGGCGGGGCGCCGTTCCTGCCGAAGCTCGTGCAGGTCGCCAAGGGCGACGCGGCCTTCTCGGTGGGCCTCATGGTGCTGCTCATGGTGGCGACGGTGGTGGTGATGCCCCTTGCCCTGCCCCTGCTGCTGGAGGGGGTCGAGGTCAATGCCTGGGACATCGCCTCGTCCCTGATCTTCCTGATGCTGGTCCCGCTGGGGTTCTCACTCTTGGTCCGGGCCCGCTACCCCGACCTCGCCGAGCGCAGCGTGGGCGGCTTCGGCACGGTCTCCACGGTGGCGATGGCGTTCCTCGCCGTCGGGGGGATCATCGCCAACTGGTCCGAGGTCGTCTCGCTCATCGGCACCCGGGGCATCATCGCCGCCGCCCTGCTCATCGTCATCGCCTTCGGGCTGGGGTTCGCCGCCGGCGGCCGCGACCTCGCCACCCGCTCGGTGATGGGCCTCGGGGCGGGCCAGCGCAACCTGTCCGCCGCGTTCGTGGTGGCGGTCCAGAACTTTGCCGACGACGCCGACGTTCTGGCGTTCGTGATCGTGGCGAGCCTCGTGGGCCTGGTCCTGCTCATGGCGGGGGCCGCCGAGGTCGGCAAGCGCCACGCCGACGTCGTGGCCTGAGCGTCTCTCAGCCGCCCGACTCGGTCCGACCTGCTACCCATGCCACGGCTTCGTCGTGGGCCCGCGTGACCGTGCGCCCGAGCCAGGCGTCCGACTCGTAGAGCCCGTCGGGCCCGATCTCGGCGAGCACCCCCGCCACCTCGAGCTGTCGTCGCACCCGGTCGTTGTCGGAGACGATGACCAGGCGGGAGTCGGCGTCGGCCAACTGACGGGCGTAGCGGGCGAGGACCTTGCCGAGCGTCGACCCCAGTTCGCTGCGACCGCGCAGCCGGACGATGACGACGCAGTGGCGGGTCCCCTCGACGACGTCGGGCACCTGCGCCTCGAACGCCTGGGCCGAGGCGAAGAAGAGGCTCCCGTAGGGCTGGATGATCACCACCTCGCCCTGCCCGAGATCGGTCGGCGGCGGCACCTCGCGGGTGTCGCCGTCCTCGATGAGGATGCGACGGAGCTCCATGGTCTCACTCTGGCGGGCGATCGTGAGGATCATGGCCACGCCCACCCCCACCAGCACGGCGAACTGGAGGGGGATCACGATCGTCAGG
>CAZQSB010000090.1:0-5241 GCA_964596015.1 uncultured bacterium
TCGGCCCGCAGCGCCAGGCGCCGGACCAGCTCCGCGCCCCGCGGATCCTTGAGGTCCACGCAGACGCTGCGCTTGTGGCGGTTGGTGCTCAGGAAATAGGCAGAACGAGCCTCATGGCTCGTTCTGCTTGGCAGATCGGCGGAGCCGATCTGCACGGGCTCTGGCCCCGATCCGCTTGGCAGATCGGCGTTGCCGATCTGCACGGCGGAGACGGCCTCATGGCTCGTTCGGCCGGGCTCCGGCCCCGATCGGCTTGGCAGATCGGCTCCGCCGATCTGCTTGGTGAATCGGGGCGCTAGCCCCGATTCACACGCGAAGGGAGGTCCCCACCCCCGCGTGTCGTCGCCCCGGGGCGGCTCGATCTTCCACACCGTCGCGCCCAGGTCGGCCAGCACCTGGGTGGCGTAGGGACCGGCCAGCACGCGCGAGAGGTCGAGGACGACGACGCCGGAGAGGTCCACGCCGGAGTCTACCGCGGTCCCGCCGGCCCGCCCCGGAAGGCCGACGCCGGGGCCCGGCGATGCGTTCGCGTCGATGCCAACGCTCGGGATCGGCCGACGGTAACCTGGACTGCAATCTCATACAGGTTGCGTGCTATCTTCCCGGAGCAGTCTTCGATACTTGCAGCTCTTGGAGGTTCACGATGCGTCACCTTCGCTGGATCGTCGCCCTGGGTCTAGCCCTCGGCCTCGCCACCGCCCAGGTCCCGCTGTCGATCGCCACCGGCGGCACCGGCGGCGTGTACTACCCGGTGGGCGGCGGCTACGCCCAGATCATCGACCAGTTCGTCCCCGGCTACACGGCCTCGGTCGAGGCGACCAATGCCTCGGTCGACAACGTGGCGTTCATCTCGCGCGGCGACGCCGACATCGCGCTGGCGCTCGCCGACACCGTGCTCGCCGCGTACGAGGGCACCGGCCGCTTCGGCCCCGAGGGCAACCTGCCGCGCCTGCCCAACCTGCGCGCGATCACCGTCGCATACAGCAACGCGGTGCACATCATCACGCTCGAGGGCTCGGGCATCGAGAGCCTCGCCGACCTGCGCGGCAAGCGCGTCTCCGTCGGCGCCCCCGGCTCCGGCACGGAGGTGTCCGCGCAGACGATCCTGAACGCCGTCGGCATCACCTACGACGACTTCCAGGTGGAGCGCCTGTCGGCCAACGAGACCGCCGACGCCCTGCGCGACGGCTCGATCGACGCCGGCTTCTGGTCGGGCGGCGTGCCCACGGGCGCCGTGCTATCGCTCGCCGAGACGCGCCAGATCGCGCTGGTCCCGGTCAGCGACGAGGAGTTCGCCGCCATCAGCGCCGCCTCCCCGACGCTGATCCGCTACACCTTCGCCGAGGGCGCCTACCGCGGGATCGCCCAGACGGCCAGCGTCGGCACGCCCAACCTGCTCATCGTTTCCAGCGACATGGACGAGGAGCTCGCCTACGAGTTCACGAAGAACCTGTTCGAGCACATCCGCATCGTCCGCGCCATCCACCCCTCGGCCAACGAGACCGAGCCCGAGGCGGCCCTGGCATCACCGCTGCCGCTCCACCTGGGCGCCATCCGCGCCCTCGAGGAGCTCGGCCTCACGGTGCCCGACCGGCTCAAGGTCGACTGACACCCTGATCGGATCGCGCGTCAGGCGGGTGGGGGGCAGGCGTTCGCGCCTGCCCCCGCTCGTCGTGGCGGCATGGCTGGCGGTCGCCGGCGCGACGGCCCCCGCCCACGCGGCCGGAGATCCCTCTGCGCCGGCCGATCGAGCCGCCGCGCGTCTGCGGGTCGTCACCGCCGCCGAGGAGGTCATCGTCGACGTCCCGCTGGCCGAGGACGGCACCTGGGAGCTGCTCTGGACGCACTCCGTCGCCCAGGTTCCGGTTCGTGATAGCTTCGCCTGGCGCCGATCCATGATGTGGCTGACGGACCATAGGACGCCCTACCTGGACATCGCCGGCCTGGGCCACACGCCGGGCAGGGGCGAGCTCCGCGACGACGGCGCGGGCGGCCATTGGATCGCCGACATCGACCTGCGGCTGGCCGGCGACGTCCACCGCTTCATCATCGGCAGCGCCTTCGCCCCCACCACGCTCCTTCACGCGGGACGGGTCCACGACCTGTCCGCCTCCCACCCGGGCGTGCGCGCCCGCATCGAGGTGATCGCGCCGTGACCGACGTCCCCCGCCCAGCCCGAGCCGAGCCCGAGGAGCGCCGCACCATCCCGGTCGCCGTCTGGGTGTCGTTCGTCGTCCTGCTGATCGCCCTGGCGCTCGGCGCCTTCCAGCTCTACACCGCCGGCTTCCGGCCGCTCAACCTCTTCTACCAGCGCGGCTTCCACCTGCTGGGCATCCTGCTCATCGCGTTCCTGGCCTTCCCCATCGGCCGCCGCAAGCGCACCTTGGGTGGCTGGCTCGTCGACGGCGCGTTCCTGGCCGCGACGCTGTACGGCGGCGGCTACATCCTCGTCAACCTCGACGCGATCATCGGCCGCTCCGGCTTCTTCACGCCGACCGACGTCGCCGCCGGCGTGGTCATGCTCGTCGTGCTGCTCGAGGCCGCCCGGCGCGTCATCGGCGTCACGATCACCGTCATCGCGGTCGTGTTCGTGCTCTACGGCATGGCCGGCCCCCGGGGGGCGCTGCCGTGGCTCGGCGAGTACCTGCCCGGGATCCTGTCGCACCGCGGCTACGGCTTCGACCGCATCATCGGCCAGCTCTACCTCGGCCAGGAGGGCATCTATGGCCTGCCCCTGGGCGTGGCGGCCACCGTGGTGTTCACCTTCGTCCTGTTCGGCGCCTTCCTCGAGACCACCGGCGCGGGCCGCTTCTTCATCGACCTCGCCTACGCCATCGCGGGCCGCCAGCGCGGGGGGCCGGCGAAGGCCGCGGTCGTCGCCTCGGGCTTCATGGGTTCGATCTCGGGGAGCGCGATCGCCAACGTCGTGACCTCCGGGGCGTTCACCATCCCGCTGATGAAGAAGCTCGGCTACACCCGCGAGGAGGCGGGCGGCGTCGAGGCCGCCGCCTCGACCGGCGGCCAGATCATGCCGCCCATCATGGGCGCCGGCGCCTTCCTCATGGCCGAGTACACCGGCCTGCCGTACGCGGAGATCGTGCGCCTCTCCATCCTCCCGGCGTTCCTCTACTTCGCCACCGTGTACCTCTTCGTCGACATCATCGCCGCCAAGCGCGGCATGCGGGGCCTCTCCAGCGCCGAGCTGCCCAAACTCGGCCAGGTATTCCGCGACGGCTGGTACTTCCTGGTGCCGCTCGGGATCCTCATCTGGTTCCTGCTGCAGAGCGTGTCGCCGAACCGGGTCGGCTTCATCGCCATCGTCTCGATCGTCGCGGTGTCGCTCGTCCGCTGGGCGATCCGGCGCTTCATCCTCGGCGTCGACGACGGCGGGCGCCAGGGGATCTGGCCCACGCTGCGCCAGGGGCTCGTCAACATCGTCCAGGCGTTCGTCACCGGCGCCCGCAACGCCGTGCCCGTCAGCGTCGCCTGCGCGATCGCCGGCGTGGTCGTCGGCATGATCACGCTCACCGGGCTGGGCCTGAAGTTCTCGGCGCTGATGATGGCCTTCTCCGGCGGCAACCTGCTGCTGGCGCTCCTCCTGCTCATCCTCGCCAGCCTGGTGCTGGGCCTCGGCCTGCCCGTCACGGCCGCCTACATCGTCCTTGCCGTGCTCGCCGCCCCGCTGCTGCAGAGCGAGTTCGGCATCCCGATCCTCATCGCCCACCTGGTGATCTTCTGGTACTCGCAGGACTCGAACGTGACGCCACCGGTGGCCCTCGCGGCCTTCGCCGGCGCCGGCATCGCGAACGGCGATCCGATGCGCACCGGCGTGCAGGCGTGGAAGTTCGCCAAGGGCCTGTACCTGATCCCGCTGTTCATGATCTACAACCCGGAGATCATCGTCGGCGGCAACCCGCTCTACGTCGGCTGGACGGTGCTGACGGCGATGCTCGCGCTGTTCGCGTTCGCCGCCGCACTCGAGGGATTCATGTTCACGCACATGGCGTGGTTCAACCGGCTCCTCGCCGGCGTGGGCCTGGTGCTGATCTTCTACCCGGAGTTCGCCGTCGAGCTCGCCGGCTTCGGCATCATGCTGCTGGTGCTGGCGATCAACTGGACGCGCCACCGGCGACAACTGCGCCGTGCCGTGCCCGCGGCCTGACGTCGGGCGCCCGCGTCAGCGACCGAGGAGAGCGAGCGCGAGGTCGGGCCGGTCGGTGATGATCCCGCCCACCCCCAGGTCGAGCAGCCGGCGCATCTCGGCCTCGTCGTTGATCGTCCACACGTCGAGGCGCACGTTGCGCTCGCGCAACCCGCGGACCATCCTGGGGGTGACGATCTCGATCGAGCCCTGCCGCACGGGCACCTGGAAGGCGTCCGCCGCCGGCAGCGTCCAGCGGCCGAGGAACGCGACGTTGAAGGCGTAGAAGTCACGCACCTCGCCCGGTCCGGCCGAGGTGGCGACCTCCGGGCACGCCTGCCGGAAGGCCGCCAGGTTGGCGTCGTGGAACGACGCCACCATGACGGAGTCGACCCGGTCGGCCGCGCGGATGACCTCGCAGGTCAGCCCGGGCACCCGCGGATCCAGCGCCTTCATGTCGAGGTTGACGCCCACCGTCGGGAAGGCCTCGAGCACCTCGGCGAGCGTGGGGACGACGTGGCCCTCCCCCCGATGCGGGAAGACGTCGGGGGGTCCGCCCGGCGGGCGCCAACGGTACGCGGCGTCGAGTGCGCGCAGCTCCTCGAGCGTCATCTCCGCGACCGCCCCGCTCCCGTTCGTGGTGCGGTCGACGGTCTCGTCGTGGATCACCACCACGACGTCGTCGGCGGTGACCTGGGTATCGAGCTCCAGCACGTCGACGCCCAGGCCGACGGCGCCCCCGAAGGCGAGCATCGTGTTGCCGGGCCACAGGTGGTCGCCGCCCTGGTGGGCGTGGACGTGGACCCGGTCGGCCAGGAACTCGGCGTAGTAGGGCCGTGCCTCGCGCCGCTCGCCGAACGCGGCGCCGGCGAGGTAGACGACGGCGAGGACGGCGAACGACGCGACGAGCACGCGCGTCAGGCGATCACGGCGGGTGCGGGCCATGCGAGGATCCTACGCTCAGTCCAGGAAGTCCCGCAGCTTGCGGGTGCGGCTCTCGTGGTACTTGAGCTTACGCAGCGCCTTGTTCTCGATCTGCCGGATCCGCTCGCGGGTGACGCCGAAGTGGCTGCCGACCTCCTCGAGCGTGTGCTCGCGGC
>CAZQSB010000091.1:0-5178 GCA_964596015.1 uncultured bacterium
GGGGGCGCTCGCTTCGCTCGCGCGGCACACCCCGCGCCACCCTACGCCCGCGGCTTATGCGCAGTTCATCGGGACTCACGTCAGGAACTCACGTGCTGGCTTCTGCGGCACTGGGGGATGCGTGATGAAGTACGCGGTCTTCGTATACACTCTTGCTGTCCTTTGTGGAGGCTGCACAGGCTCGGGCAGCATCCCTGCCGAACCGCCACCCCTGTCGGATGAGCTTCGGTCGGAACTCGCAACCTGGCTTGCTGCAAACGGGAGGAGCACTCAGGACTACGTCGTGGACCTCTTCTCTGGGCACGATGTCGTCTTTCTCGGTGAGCAACACAGGGTGAAGCACGACGTCGAGTTCGTGCAGTCGCTTGTGGAGCCGCTCTACGACGCCGGTGTTCGCGTTCTCGCCACGGAGTTCGGTCGACGGGAGGATCAGGCTCTGATCGACTCACTCCTCGCGAAGCCTCAGTGGGATGAGACTCTGGCTCGCGAGATCGTCTTTCGCCAGTTCGTGTGGTGGGGCTACCGTGAGTACGTGGATGTATACAAGTCAGTGTGGGCACTGAATCAGCGTCTCCCAGAGGGAGAGAGGGGATTCCGGATCATCGGAGTCAATGATTCACCGGACTGGAGCCATATCGAGGACGAGAGCGACCGGGACGATCCCGATGTGATGCGACGCGTCTGGCAGGGTGGTGGGGAGGACCACTGGGCGGAGGCAATACTCGAATCCGTTCGGAGTGGGGAGAAGGTCCTTGTTCACTGCGGGATTCATCATGCATTTACAGGCTATCGTCAGCCGATCGTTGCCGATGGTCGCTTCGTTCAGTTCGACTCGAGCCTCCGATGCGGGAACCACGTACGTGCGGATATCGGTTCTCGAGCCGTCACTGTGTACCTGCATGCTCCGTGGGTAGGCCCTTCGGGGTACGGCTCGCCTTTCCGCCATCCGGCTGATGGCATTATCGACGCTCTGATGCTCGCGGAGGGACCGCGGCCGGTGGGATTCGACATTGTCGGGTCACCGTTCGGTGAACTGCGCATCGCGGATGCCGTGTACCGGCATGGCTACGAGGATTTCCGTCTGAAGGACTTCTGCGATGGATGGGTCTACACGCGACCGATCTCGCAGTACTTTGGCGTCAACCCGATACCTGAGTGGATCAACGAGGGCAATCTCGACCGTGCTCGCATGCAGAGCCCTAATCCTCTCTACCGCGAGGCATCCGCTGAGGAGTTCAATGCTTCCATCGCGAGAGCTGCGAGAGTCGACCGACGATGGGGAGCGAAACTGAGGTGAGGCCTCACGAGCGCATGCAGCCGACGTCGGGCCCCGCCACGCCCAGTGACGGCTGTATGGTGAGCGCGCCGCAGGTGTCGTAGCTCGCGGCGCCGTCTCCCGCCCTGCATTCGCCTTCGGCCGGCAGCGCTCGCGCTGTCGCCGGCCGCGGCTGGAACGTGTTCGCTCTGTGGCTCCTTGTAACTGCGGGCTCCTTCTGGCCGCCGTCGCCTGGACAATGGAGTAGAGGGAGGTGCCGATGAACAGCTGTCGCCGGAAGCACGTTGCCATGGGAGTCATCACCCCAGCAGTGGCGGGTGTCGCCGCACTCGCGATGGTGCTCGGTGGCTGCTCGAGCAGCACGGGGCCATCGGAGCACAAGAACGTGGCTCCCGAGGTTGTACTCGTGCCTGCGGGCTCGTTCACGATGGGGGACGGGAGCTCATACTGCGGGCAGGACGAGCGGGAGGTCACGCTGACACGCAGCTTCCACCTCTTCCAGCACGAAGTGACCAACGCCGAGTACATCGAAGCGCTGCAGTGGGCGTACGACAACGGCCACGTGACCGTCACGATGACATCAGTTGTGGATGCCCTCGACGGGAGCACGGAGGAACTCGTGCACCTCAGCAGTCCCGGGTGCGAGATCGCGTTCTCGGACAGCGTGTTCTCGATCCGCGCTGTGGGGGTTCAGGGCCTCAACCCGGACCATCCTGTGAAGGCGGTCACCTGGTACGGGGCTGTCCGGTACTGCGACTGGCTGAGCATGCAGGAGGGTCTCCCGAGAGCCTACGAGCACAGCGGCGACTGGGCATGCAACGCCGGCGATCCCTACGGGGCCACCGGGTATCGCCTTCCGACCGATGCTGAGTGGGAGTTCGCCGCCCAGTTCGACGACGAGAGGATCTACCCGTGGGGCAACCAGGCCTACAGCGAAACCCTGGCGAACTACGAGGACGTCTCGAACTGGACCACTCCGGTGGGGACCTTCCCCGCTGCACCGGAATCACTCGGTCTATCGGACATGGCGGGGAACATCATGGAGTGGTGCAACGACTGGCATGTCTGTGATGTCGGAGCGCTTCCCGCGACAGACCCTGTGGGCCCCGTGACCGGCGACATGCGCATGCTGCACGGTGGTGACTGGAACGGCCCCGGGACCTATCTCACCTGCGCGATCAGGCGTCCGCAGTACCCCGATGTCAGCGCCATGTACATCGGTTTCAGGGCGGCGCGCACCGTGACGCAGTAGGAGCCGCTTCTGTCGCCGGCTGCGGCTGATCCGCGGTTCGTGCGACGGATGTGGTCGTGGGCGTCTTCCGCATCGAAGGTACTCAGCAGGGTCCGTTCTTCGGGATACCACCGACGGACCGGCGCGTGAGCTTCACGGCGATCGATGTGTGACGTCTCCGTGACGGAAAGGTCGTTGAGCGCCCGGTGGCGGTCGCTGACGTCCTGCGTGCGCTGCAGCAGATGGGAGTCGTGCCTCGTCTCGGCTGATCGAGTCGCGGTGCCGCCCAACTAGCGCATGCAGCCGACAGGCTTGCCTGTCACGCCAGCTGCTTGCGCACCTGTCGCGCCAGACTTAACGCCTGCGGCTGATGCGCGATTCGTTAGGCAGCCGCGGAACTTGCACTCAGGCAGGAGGACGCTATTGAAGCAGCTAGCCGGAATCAGAAACACGGCGATCACAGTGGGAGCGGCCTTCCTGCTCTCTGGGGTCATCAAGCTGATTGTGCGAGGAACGACGGACGTCGATCTGATCGTTGGAGCAGTCTTCTTGGTGATGGGTGTCGTGGTCGCATTGGTTGGGCGTGAATCGTCATAGCTGGGTTGGGGACGCCTGTGTCGATGGACCGCCTCGGCTGCGGGTCCATCCGAGTAGTCTTGTGAGATCGCGCTTGGCATTCCGCAGCGGCTGCCTAACTAGCGCATTCAGCCGACGTGCGTGGATGTCACGGTGTCTGCAAGGGGGCGCTCGCTTCGCTCGCGCGGCACACCCCGCGCCACCCTTGACGCTCGCGGGTGATACGCGGGGCGTTAGGCTTCACGCTTGACAGGCCCGCCATTTGGCGCTACAGTAGTGTCAGATGGCGTTTCGGGCGTGTCTCGCGCGTGAAGGGAGCACCAGCATGCAGCTGTCCAGCATCGGCAGGATACTCGGGGGCAAGAAGATACTGAGTGCAGAGGTCCGCGATCGGATGGACCTCGTAGACCTCAGTCGGAAGGGAATCAGCAAGGCCGCGCTTCTGAAACTTGCTGGCTATCTGGATCTGTCCATAGGTGAGATTGCGGCTCTCTTGCCCGTTGGTGAGCGGACCATCCAGCGCTATACAAGGCATCAGCGCTTCAAGAGCAACGTGTCTGAGCACATCCTTCAGATCGCGGAGGTGGCGGCACGAGGCGAGGAGGTCTTCGGAGAGCGGGACAGGTTCCTGGCGTGGCTGAGCCTTCCGAGTGCTGCGCTCGGCAACAGGGAGCCGGAATCGCTGCTCAGCTCGCGATTCGGGGCGGAGATCGTGTTGGATGAACTGGGGCGCATCGAGCACGGGGTGGTTGCCTGATGGACGTGTACCGCATTTCGAAATCGCGGTTCGTCAGGGACCTCTCCGGAGAAGGGCCGCGGCTCTACGGAGGACGGTGGAACCACAAGGGGACAGCTGTCATCTACGCCGCAACGACACGGTCACTGGCAACTCTCGAGTATCTTGTTCACGTTCCCTTGCCCTATGAGCCGCTCCACTTGTCGATCGCCACGCTCGTGATCCCGGACGACGCCGGCGATGAGGTAGTACTGGCCGACGAGCTGCCTGCGGACTGGTCGAGCTACCCTGCTCCGACGGCCTTGGCGGACATCGGCACCGACTGGGTCAGGCGGGGGGAGTCGCTCATCCTTCGGGTGCCATCGGCCCTCGTGCCTGAGGAACACAACGTCATCATCAACGCGTCGCACTCGGAGATGGCTCGCGTGACGACCAAGGATGTGCGTGCATATGCGTTCGATGAGAGACTCATCCAGCGCAAGAAGCGTGAAGCCTAACTAGCGCATGCAGCCGCCATCACGTCGCTGTCACTCGCCTTGCACACGCCTTCGACGGCAGGGCTCGCGCCATCGCCGGCTGCGGCTGATACGCGATTCGTTAGGTGGCGTGCGCTCGGATCAGGAGTGAGACATCACGAGGTCCTGGATACTGTTCATTCAGGAAGGGAGTACGACATGATAACTGCCAATCTCTTGGCTCTGTTGCTGGCGGTAGCACTGATGAGCCCTGTTCACGCTGGTGTCATTTTCAGTGATGACTTCGAGGGAGGTGCCTCACCTGACTGGGGGAACGAGCTGGGGGACTGGCAGTCTGTTGGCGGCACGTACTTTGCCCAGTCGCCTGGCAGCGACCCACCCGCATATACCAGCGTGTCTACACTGCCTGATCTTGTCGACTTCGCGGTCGAGTTCGACATCGTGGGAGTGAACGATGGGGGCGTCTTTCTGCGCAGCCGGCGCTGCGAGAACGGTCAAGTCGAGGGAGTGCTCCTAATCGTGGGAGGGTATAACGGTAGCTACGACGGCATATACTGGCATGCGTGGACCTGCTCCGGGCCCGGCGATGTCCTTGGTCTCACACCTGTCACCAGTCTGCAGGGCACGAACGCGCACATCAGAGTCGAGGTTGAGGGAGACAACTACCGAGCGTACGTGAATCACTCAGCAGAGCCAAACTCCACTCTCACAACGTCGACCTACGCATCGGGCCGGGTGGCACTCTACCAGTTCATGGGGCAGTCGTTCGATAATGTTTCAATCTACTGCAATGACACGCTGGCCAACGACGAGACACGCGGAACATGGTCGTGTATCAAAGCGCTGTATAGGTAGCTGATAAGACACCATGGCCGCATGGCGC
>CAZQSB010000092.1:0-5170 GCA_964596015.1 uncultured bacterium
GATTGCGCGATATGCGCCTTAAGGTCTTTGAGTCGCCCGTGAAGACAAAATTCACGCCGACCGACGAGGATCTCGACGAGAGCCGTCGCTTCGGCGAGCAGTTCCATGCCCGGATAGGCGGCGATGGTCGAGTTGATGTCGCCGTAGACCACGACCCGACTCGGTGTGACCTCGGTGATCAACTCCTCGAGGGAGACCATGAGGGCGGCCGTCTGGGCGGCGTGGCTCCCCGATCCGACCCCAAGGTTGCGGTCTGGCTCCGGCAGGGCGAGTTGTTCGAAGAACACCTCGGACATCCGTCGGTCGTAGTGCTGGCCCGTGTGGACGAGGAGGGGGCGGGCATCCCGGTCGGCGAGGGCTTGGATCACCGGCGCCGCCTTCATGAAGTTCGGGCGGGCACCAACGACGTGCAGGTCGGGGTGAGTCACCCGTCGATGGTAACTTGCGCGACCGAACGCAACTCCGGAGCACCGTGACCGGCGCCGACGACGACCTGCTCACTTCCGCCCGCGAGGCGTTCCGGGACCGCCGCTACGAGGCGGCGCTGGAGCTCCTCCATCGAGCAGATCGCTCCCTCCGGGAGAGTCGGGCGGCGGCGTCGCTGGCCAAGGACTGCTACTTGCGGATGGGCGAGATCTCTGCGGTCCTCGGCGAGATCAACCGGATGCTGCGGCACGAAGACGACGATGCGCTCCGTGCCCAAGCTCGATTCGGGCTCGGTCGGCTCATCGAGACCGACCCCGACTGGCTTCCGTCCGTTCCTGCAAGCGTCGGCGACATCGGTGTTGCCGACGCGACGATCCTGCACCTGCTGAAGGAGTCGCTGCCGTACTCGGAGACGGGCTTCACGTTTCGCAGCCGCATGACGCTGGAGGCGCATCGGCGGGCCGGATGGACGCCCGTGGTCGTGACCTCGCTGGGGTTTCCCTGGTCGAAGGGCGTCGACGCCCCAGCGGTCGAGGTGGTCGACGGTGTGACCCACCATCGTCTCTCGTCGCCGTTCGACGAACCGGTCACCAAGGTGCCGTTCGACATCGTCCTCCAGGAGCAGGCGACGGCGACGGCGCCCGTGGTCGACGAGGTCGCTCCAGCAGTCATCCAAGCCGGTACGGGGTTCCGTGGGTACGACCAGGCGTTGGTTGGTCTGGCGTTCGCCCGCGACCGTGGCATCCCGTTCGTCTACGAGGTGCGCGGCTTCCAGGAACAGACCTGGACCACCGAGGTGGAGCGAAGCGAGCGAGGTGAGAACTACCGGCGGCGCCGACGTCGCGAAGAGCGGTGCTTCGCCGACGCGGACCGCATCATCACGATCGCTGAGGCGATGCGGGCGGACATCTGCGATCGAGGTGCCGACCCCGGCAAGGTGTTCGTCGTGCCGAATGCCGTCGACACGGAGCGTTTCACACCTCGTGAGCGCGACGAGGAGTTGGCTGCTCGGCTGGGGCTCAGCGGCGGGCCGGTGATCGGCTACATCTCGAACCTCGGGTGGCGGGAAGGCATCGACGTCCTCCTGCGTGGGTTCGCGCAACTGCGTCGGCGGCTACCGGACGCGCAATGCCTGGTGGTCGGAGACGGTCCCGAGCGAGACCGGCTGCAGGCGCTCGGCGATGAGTTGGATCTCGGCGACTCCCTCGTCATGCCGGGGCATGTGCCCAATGAGCAGATCGAGGATCACTACGCGCTGTTCGATCTCTTCGTGGTGCCGCGTGTCCGGGATCGGGCCTCGGACCTCGTCACCCCGCTCAAGCCGCTCGAGGCGATGGCCATGGGCCTTCCGCTGCTCGTCTCCGACCTGCCGGCGCTCCGGGAGATTGCGGCTCCCGGGGAACGGGGACGGGTCTTCGAGCCCGAAGACCACCATGCGCTGGCCGAGGCGGCCGGCGACATGCTCACATCTCCCGGGGACCTGGCCGGGCTGGCAGAGGCCGGTCGCGATTGGGTCCGTTCGGAGCGGACGCTCGAGTCCAATGTGCTCCGCTATCGGCAGGCGTTGGAGGGTTTGCTCTAGACCTCGGCCACGGCCGTGGTGTACCCGTGTCCGATGGTCCTTGCGTTGGCGGCGAGGTGCAGGTCGGAGGTCGGGAACGTGTGGTGGGCGGCTCGGCTGTAGCGGTGGTAGAGATAGTTGAACCGGTCGGCCGAGTAGAGGCGACATCCCAGGGCCATGAGTTCTCGAAGGAACACGCTGCCCGCCCCGTATGGCATCGGTGGGAACTCGGCAGTCTCGAAGACCTCGCGGCGCATGAGGAGGGTGCTGATCGCCAGGACATCCCGGTACTCGTGCTCATGCTTGGCGAACCGCAGCACCGTCGAGTCGAGACTCTCGATGTAGGCGTAGTGGGCCCACTTGCCGACCACGTGTGCCCCCGAGAAACCCACGGCGTCGACCTGGTCCCACAGGTAGTCGGGCCCGTACCAGTCGTCGTCGTCCATCTTGGCGATGAGGGCCCCCCGTGCTTCGCGGAAGCCGCGATTGAAGACCTCGCCGGCGACCACGTCTTCAGGAACCCGGATCACGTCGACCTCGGGAATGCCGCGCGCCACCGCGAGGTCGCGCAGCTTCGACTCGTCGGGGCTGAAGCCGTGGGCGACCAGCAGCAGATCAAGTTGGGGATAGGTCTGGCGGCCCACGTTCTCGAGAATCGTCTCGAGGTGATCGGGCCGGTTCGTGGGGGCCGTGATCGTGACATGGGGCAGCGATGGTGGATCCACCGCAGCGCCGGCCAACTCGAGGACCCGATCCGCCACCCTCCCGATGTGGTGATGCCGGATGGCTGCTCGCATCGCCCGATGACCGCGGCGGGTGCGCTCGTCCCGGGACGACACCAGGAGCCGCAGCATCGAGCGAGCGTCGTCGGCTCCGGGCACTGCGGTGACGATCTCCGGGTCGACAACCGATTCGCCGTCGGCCAACGACACGATGGGGGTGCCGGTGGCGGCGACGGCGAGGTCGATCCAGGGCTGCCCCCCGGCGGGTGAGATGGCGACCTTGTAGCGCTTCGGCAACCACTCCAGATCGTCGGGCCGGGCGTCCGGCAGAGCGGGACTCGGGACGGGGCCGTCCCTCCCGCTCGAAGGAAACGACGTGAGACCGATCTTCGAGGCGGACTCTCGCAGGCCCGCGCCGATCCGGCCGAGGTCGGAGAAGGTGACGATGTCCCCGTCGTGGCCGCGGTCCCGGATGGGGTTGTGCAGCCGGGGTTGCACACCGGCCGAGAGGTCGACGACGGAGAGACCCTGCCCACGAAGCCGCTCGCCGATGGCGTTGTCGAATGACACGACTGCGTCGGCCCTCGAAGCGAGGTCGAGGTGACGGTCATCCAGGTCCCCTGACAGCCCGATGACGGCGACCACGGGTGTCCCCGTGCGTCGACACCGTTCGAGGAGGTCGTCGGCGTCGAGTGTCGACGGGGTGGGATTGTCGACGGTTGGCGGTCCGACGGCCTCGGGAGCGATCACGACGAGCGACGGTCGCTGGTGTTCGAGGATGGACAGCCAGGTGTCGCCTGTCATGTCGAACTGCTGCCACTCGTGCGAGAGGGCCTCGGACAGCATCGGGGGCAGGGCGACGGCCACTGGGAGATGCCGTCTCGGGATGGGGGACTGTCGTTGGACGACGGGCGGTCGTCCTGAACGGGCGGCTGTCGGGGCGTTCGCACGTGAGTCGGTAGGGGTGCTCGGAGGCGCAGGCAACTGCGGCTGGGGCCGAGCAGGGAGTTGCGACGGACGGCCGAGGAGTGACACCACGTCGAACGGCAACAGCAGGATGCGTCCCGGATTGCGTCGAGCTTGACCGAGGAGGCCGCCGAGTCTCCACCACTTGCGGGCCCGCATCGACGCAAGTCGCCACCTCGCCGTTGCGAGGTCATTGCGAAGCGATGCCCGGTCGGACTCGAGCTTCGTGATCCGGCGGCGCTTGGCGTCCGCATCTCGCCTGGCCTGGAGGTGTTGTCGCTTGGCGTCGGCAAGCTGGCTGGCGATGGCCTTCGCCTCGGTTCGTTGTCGTTCGAGCTCCGCCAGCGCTGCTTTGCGCTCGCGCCCGGCAACCTCGACGTCCTCCTGCGCTGCGCTCCGAACGGCCTCGATGTCCTCCTGCGCTGCGCTCCGAACGGCCTCGATGTCCTCCTGCGCTGCGCTCCGAACGGCCTCGATGGCAGCGAACGCCCCATCCTGTAGCTCCTTCAGGCTGGCCGACGTACGGGCGAGGGCTGCCTTCGTCGATGCCGCGTCGGCCTGAGCGTCGAGCAGGGTCTGCTCGAGCGCAGAAGCGAGCTCGGCCTGCACGCGGTCGGGCTCCTGGCCCGCGCCCGCCGACGAGCTCGTGATGATGAGCCAGCCGTCGATGAGTTCTCCGGTGCTGAGTGCGAAGGTCGTGTCGATCAGAGGAACGAGGGAGGACGGCGTGAACGTCCGGACTCGACGCCCGTCATCGGAGCGGCCAACCGGCTCTGCCACGACGACCCGGCCTTCGGGCACCAACAGCCGTGCCGCTTCGGCGAGGATCCTCTCCGGGTGGAGGGAGCGCCCGAGGGTGCCGTCGAGGAGCACCGTCTCGAATGAGGCGTCGTCGAAGTCGACCCTACTCGGGTCGGCGGAGTCGAAGCGCAACCGAGACCGCAACGCTTGCGCGTCGTCGGCGAGGGCCTCGCGAGCCGCTTTGATGGCCGAGGCGTCGGGATCGATGCCGACGATGTCCACGTCGGCCCCGGCCAGCAGCCGAGTCGCCGATCCTTCGCCGCAGCCCATGTGGAGCACCCGAGGGCCGGCGATCTGGGCGGCGACCAGCTCGAGCACCCTTGGCGAGTGCTGCACGGGCCGAAGTTCATCGGGGGAGGGGAACACGTGGCGGTGATCGGTCATGGCTGGTCGTCGATGGCGGGGGAGGGTATCCCGCTGGGCTGCAGGACCTGTCGCAGGCGGGAGGCATACGTGTGGTGCCGGACGGCTGCGGCAAGGTCCTCCGCTCCCGGGCCATCGTCGGCGAGGCGGGCCTCGATCGCTCGCCGGGTCTCATCGGGGTCGTCGACGATCGTCACGACGTCTCTGAACAAGCGCTCGATCGCCGTGGACGGTCCCGACACCACCGGGGTCCCACACGCCAGCAGTTCGAACACCCGGCGGGCACACATCGTCGGTGACGTCGCCACCGAGTTGACGTTGAGGAACACCT
>CAZQSB010000093.1:0-5143 GCA_964596015.1 uncultured bacterium
AAGCCGACGACCGCTTCGCCGGGGCTTGTCCGTTCCACGGTGGCTGCCTGGAGGGGATGGCGGCCGGCCCGGCGATCGAAGCCCGATGGGGAAGCCCGGGCCAGAGCCTCGGCGGCCGCGTCGAGGTGTGGGACCTGGAGGCCCGCTACCTCGCCCAGGCCGTGCGCGCCTTCACCTACGCCATCGCCCCGCAGCGGGTGGTCCTCGGTGGGGGGGTGATGCGCCAGCCCGGCTTGATCGAGCTGCTCCGGCGGCATCTCGAGCGGATCCTCGGCGGGTACGCGTCGTCGCCGACGCTGCTCGACACCCTGGATTCCTATGTCGTGGAAGCCGAGCTCGGGCAGGACGCTGGACTGATGGGGGCCATCGCTCTCGGGACGATTGCCGCCGGGGAGCGATGAACCAGACCACCAGGACCATGAGGAACCGCCATCCGACCCTGGTCGAACCCCGGGTCGGGCGGGGATGGTGAAGCGAGATCGACAGGGGAGCGGGTGGCTCCCGGAGACAGGAGGACACATGGGCATCCGGATCAAGCGGGTCGGGGTACTGGGAGCGGGGGTGATGGGCCAGGGCATTGCGGCCCATCTCGCCAACGCCGGCATCCCCTCCTACCTCTTCGACGTCGCACCACGCGAGCTCACACCGGATGAGGAGCGCGCCGGCCTCACTCTCGAGGACCGGGCGGTTCGC
This sequence comes from uncultured bacterium, assembly GCA_964596015.1. Classification (GTDB taxonomy): domain Bacteria; phylum Joyebacterota; class Joyebacteria; order Joyebacterales; family Joyebacteraceae; genus WJMD01. The sequence continues at coordinate 694 of CAZQSB010000093.1, forward strand.
AACCGGATCTCGGCGGCGGGGTACGCGTCGATGCTGAAGGCAAAACCGGCGTTGCTCTATCGCTCGGACCTGGCCGACCTGGTCACTCCCTGCAACTACGCCGACGACGTCGACAAGCTCTCGGAGTGCGATTGGATCGTCGAGGTGGTCGTCGAGGACATCGGCATCAAGCGCCGGGTCTTCGAGATGGTGGACGACAAGCGCCGCCCCGGCAGCGTGATCTCGTCGAACACGTCGGGGCTGTCCGTGGCCGACATGGCGGAGGGCCGCAGCGAGGACTTCCGCCGCAACTTCTGCGTCACCCACTTCTTCAACCCGGTGAGATACCTGCGGCTCCTCGAGATCGTGCCCTGCGAGGACACGGATCCCGCTCTGGTGGCGGCAATGGCCGACTTCGGCGAGAACGTGCTCGGCAAGGGCATCGTCTTCGGCAAGGACACCCCCAACTTCGTGGGCAACCGCATTGGTGTGTTCGGGATGGCGTCGGTGTTCCACTGGATGCGGGAACTCGGCCTCGGGGTGACCGAGATCGACAAGATCTTCGGTCCGGCGATGGGGCGCCCCAAGTCGGCCGTGTTCCGAACCGCGGACGTGGTCGGGCTCGACACCATGGCCCATGTGATGGCCACCGTGGCCGACGGCGCCTCCGGCGATCCGTGGCGGGAGCGCTTCGAGGTGCCGGAGGTGATGACCAGGCTGGTCGAGGACGGCCGTCTGGGAGCCAAGACGAAGGCCGGGTTCTACAAGAAGGTCGGCAGCGACATCCTGGCCCTCGACTTCGACACCCTCGAGTACGTCGAGCAGCCCAAGGTGCGCTACGACTCGATCGGGGCCACCCGCAACGTGGAGACGGCATCGGAGAAGGTCGCCGCCATGGTGTGGGGCGAGGACCCGGCCGCCACCGCCGCCTGGAAGGTCACGGCCGAGACCTGCATCTACTCGGTGCAACTGCTCGGCGAGATCGCCGACGACATCGTCAACATCGATCGGGCGCTGCGCTGGGGCTTCAACTACGAGTTGGGCCCGTTCCAGACCTGGGACGCCATCGGCGTCGCACGCTCCGTCGAGCGGATGAAGGCGGAGGGGATGGACGTCCCCGAGGTCGTCGACGAGATGCTCGAACGCTCCGATGGGACCTGGTACGTGCGCCGCGACGGCACCGAGTACTTCTGGGATGTCGCCGCCGGCGAATACCGCTCCGTTCCGGTGGCCGATCGGCTGATCTTCCTGCGGACACTGGCCGAGCGCGACCGGGTGATCGCCTCCAACGAGGGCGCCACGCTCTACGACATGGGCGATGGGGTCGGCTGCGTCGAGTTCCACACGAAGATGAACTCGCTCGACGTGGCGATCGTCGAGATGATCAACACGGGCACCCGGATGGTGAACGAGGGCGAGTTGGTCGGGCTGGTCGTCGGCAGCGAGGCCGAGAACTTCTCGGTCGGCGCCAACATCGGCCTGGTCGCGATGGCCGCCTCCGGCAAGCAGTGGGATCTGCTCGAAGGCGCCATCGCCGGCATGCAGCAGGCCTTCATGGGCATGAAGCATTGCGCCGGACCGGTGGTGGTGGCCCCGCGGGGGCTCGCGTTGGGTGGAGGCTGCGAGTGTGTGATGCACGGCGCCTCGGTGCGGGCATCGGCCGAGACCTACATCGGATTGGTCGAGGTGGGAGTCGGGCTGATCCCGGCCGCCGGCGGCGTCAAGGAGATGGCTTTCCGGTTCTACGGCAGCATCCCGCACGGCGTGGAGGCCGACCTCCATCCGCTGCTGCGGCGTCTGTTCAGGATGATCGGCACCGCGACCGTGGCCACCAGCGCCATGGAGGGCCAGGAGCTCGGCTTCCTGCGCCGTACCGACCGGATCACCCTGAATCCGGATGCCGTGCTCGCCGACGCCAAGGCCGACGTTCTGGCGCTCGTCCAGATGGGGTATTCGCCTCCCCAGGTGGGGAAGGTGCCGGTTCCGGGCAGCGGCGGAGTCGCCGCCCTCAAGATCGGCGCCCACGGGATGTTCCAGGGCGGGTACATCAGTGAGTACGACGAGCACATCGCCGGCAAGCTCGCTTATGCGCTGGCCGGCGGCGACGTGCCCGAGGGAACCCTCCGCTCGGAGCAGGATCTCCTGGACCTGGAGCGGGAGGCCTTCCTGAGCCTCGCCGGTGAGGACAAGACGATGGCCCGGATCATGCACATGCTGCAGACGGGGAAGCCACTCCGCAACTGAGCGGGGGAGAGGAGATGACACGAATGAGTACCGGAGTGGTCGTCACCCACGCCTACCGCACGGCGGTCGGCAAGTCGGGTCGGGGCAGCCTGCGCCAGACCCGGCCCGACGAGTTGCTCGCCCAGATGATGCAGCGATTCCTGGAGAGGATTCCGCAGATCGATCCGGCCGATCTCGACGACGTGATCATCGGATGCGCCTTCCCGGAGGCAGAGCAGGGCATGAACGTCGCCCGGACCGCGTTGTTGCGCGCCGGGATCCCGGTGGAGGTCCCCGGGATGACGATCAACCGCTTCTGCAGCTCGGGTCTGCAGACCCTGGCCACCGGAGCGGCCCAGATCCAGGCCGGTTGGTCGGACATCGTGCTCAGCGGCGGGGTCGAATCCATGTCGATGGTTCCGATGGGGGGCCAGAAGCCGACGCCGAATCCCTGGCTGGCAGACAACTTCCCGGCGGCCTACGACTCGATGGGCATCACCAGCGAGACGGTGGCGGAGCGCTACGACATCAGCCGGGAGGATCAGGATGCCTTCGGCCTCGAGTCGAACAATCGGGCCCTGGCGGCGATCCGGGAGGGCCGGTTCGCCGAGGAGATCATCCCGATCACCACGACCCTCGACGGCAAGGAGATCACCTTCGACACCGACGACGGGCCCAGGGAGAGCTCGCTCGAGACCATGGCGAAGTTGCGTCCGGCCTTCAAGGTGGACGGTCGCTCGACGGCCGGCAACTCCTCGCAGACCTCGGACGGAGCGGCCCTCGAGCTGTTGATGAGCCGGGACAAGGCCGAGCAACTCGGCCTGACGCCGATGGCGGAGCTCGTGACGTACCAGACGGCAGGGGTGCATCCCGACGAGATGGGGATCGGGCCGTCGGTGGCCATCCCCAAGGCGCTCGACAAGGCCGGCCTGAGCGTCGACGACATCGGGCTCATCGAGCTCAACGAGGCGTTCGCCAGCCAGGCGCTGTACTGCATCCGCACCCTCGGGCTGAACACCGACATCGTCAACGTCAACGGCGGGGCGATCGCCCTCGGGCACCCGCTGGGGTGCACCGGCGCCAAGCTCACTGCCACGCTGCTGCACGAGATGAGGCGGCGCGAGGTGACCTACGGCATCGTCAGCATGTGCATCGGCGGCGGCATGGGTGCTGCCGCCATCTTCCGCCGGATGGCGTGACGCCGCGCCGATACAGTGAGGCCGGGGAGAGTCACGATCTCCCCGGCCTCCGCGCGTGCGGGTCCGTCGAGCCCACCCGCCGGTCGGCCGGCGCCGAGCAGTGAAGGAAGGTCATGGCCGCCAACCCGTTGAGTCGCTTCTTCGAGCCCGAGACCGTTGCCGTGATCGGGGTGTCAGAGTCTCCGACCAACCTCGGCCGCGGCATCTCCACCAACCTGCAGAACTTCGGGTTCGACGGGATCGTCTACGAGGTCGGCCCCAAGGGCGGCACGATCTTCGGGCGCAGGATCTACCGGGCGGTGTCCGACATCCCCGATCATGTCGACGTGGCGTTCCTGCTGACGCCGGCCCGGACGATTCCCGATCTGCTCGAGGAGTGCGGCCGCAAGGGCATTCGCCGGGTGGTGATCGAATCGGCCGGCTTCGACGAGACCGGTGAGGAGGGCCGTCGTCTCGGCGAGCGGGTCAAGGCGGTCGCCGCCCACTGGGGAATTCGCTTCATCGGGCCCAACTGCATCGGCCTGGTCAACCGTCACAACGGTCTGGCGACCGCCTTCGTCTCCCTCGACCACGGTCTCAAGCCGGGGGGCGTGTCGCTGGTGACCCAGAGCGGCGGCGTGGGGATGAGCCTGCTCAACACCCTGGCCAGCGAGGGCGGTGGCCTGGCGAAGATGATGTCGGTCGGCAACAAGCTCGACATCGACGAGAACGACCTGCTCGAGTACCTCATCGATGACCCCGACACCGAGATCATCTGCATGTACCTCGAGAGCATCAGCGACGGGCGGCGCCTCATGCGCCTGGCCCGGAGCACCGACAAGCCGATCCTGGTCCACAAGTCGAACATCGGCAGTTCGGCGCGCCTCATCGCCTCGTCGCACACCGCGGCGCTGTCGTCGGACGACGACGTGGTCGACGCCGCTCTCCGCCAGGTGGGGATCGCCCGGTTCCGGGACACCGAGACGCTGGTGACCACCTTGAAGGCCCTGGCCCTGCCGCCGATGCGCGGCACCCGTCTGGCGGTCCTGTCGAGATCCGGCGGCCATGCG
>CAZQSB010000094.1:0-5084 GCA_964596015.1 uncultured bacterium
CTGGACATCGCGATCCTGAAGGAGGCGTCCCGGGGAAACTTGTGAGCCCGGCTGCGAGACGCCGGGCGGTGGAGCGGGTGTGTAGCGTACTCGAGGTGAGCGAGCGACGTGCGTGCCGGGTCCTTGGGCAGCCCCGTACGACTCAGCGGTATGAGCGCTGTGTAGCGGATGATGAAGCCCTGCTGGCAGAGCGAGTGGTGTCTCTGGCGAGCGAGTATGGACGCTACGGATACCGTCGTGTGACGGCGCTGTTGGGATCTGAGGGCTGGCGAGTGAACCACAAGCGGGTGGAGCGGATCTGGCGTCAGGAGGGGTTACGGGTTCCGAAGAAGCAGCCGAAGCGCAAGCGTTTATGGCTTGCCGACGGGTCGTGCGTACGTCTGAGGCCCGAGCACCGGGACCATGTATGGTCGTACGACTTCGTGTTCGAGCGGACGGTGGACGGCAAGCCTCTGAAGCTCCTGACGATGCTGGACGAGTACAGCCGGAAGTGTCTGGCGATCGAGGTGGGCCGGAAGCTGTCCAGCGAGGACGTATTGCGGGTGCTGGGACGCCTGTTCGTGCAGCGCGGCATCCCGTCGCACATCCGGTCGGACAACGGTTCTGAGTTCACGGCGGTGGCGGTGCGTGAATGGCTTGAGCGCCTGAGCGTACAGACGCTGTTCATCGAGCCCGGGAGTCCGTGGGGGAACGGATACATCGAGTCGTTCAACGGGAAGCTCAGGGATGAGCTTCTGAACGGGGAGATCTTCACGAGTCTGCACGAAGCGCGGATCTTGATCGAGGCATGGCGGAGGGAGTACAACGGCGTGCGGCCACACAGCTCTTTGGGGTACCGGCCGCCGGCACCGGAGGCGGTGATGCCGAAGCCTTCAACAGCGGTATCCTATCTCTAGAAGTGGTAGGACTACTGGGGGCAGGTCAGGCCGCGTCAGGCGCGAACGCCGCCTCCCAGTGCCGCAGGTTGATCGTCGACGCACCGGAGTACGCATACGCTGACGGGAAGGCGACAAGCACTAAGAGGGCTGCTGAGAGCACGGGGGCTGTTCTTCTCTTCATGGCACCCATCACCTCCCCTCCTGCTCGAGGATCTCGCGCACCACGTGTTCATCGAGCAAGTAGATGGGTCGCGGCTCCCTCTCCCGCAAGACGGCATCGAGTTCCCGCTCCAATCGTGATACGTCCTGCTTGCCGCTGTAGATGCGGAAGCCCCCGGCTCCGATCAGGCACCAACACGGCTCCCGGACAGCCAGAGCTTCGTAGATCATTGTGGCCATGTACCGCTTGTCCTCTTCGCTTCGCGCTCGCTGCAGCGTCTCCTCCGGTGCGTCGTTGAAACACAAGACCTCCGCGCCTCGCATGCCCAGCCAGAACAGGCGGATGCAGTTCTTGACGGCCTTGGGACCGCGCTCCCAGTCGACCAGGGCAGATCCTTCGAGCTGCTGAAGGCGCTCGAAGGCAGCCCGACCGGCCGTGGAGATGTCCGCGCCCGATGCACGGGCCCTGTAATACGCCTTGCCTAACTGGATCATAAGCTCTTCTCTCGCGCGCAGATACTCGGACGCGGCGTTACCGACGGACACCCCCTCTGCTACTCTGGATTCGACGAACGGCACGTCACCGTACACCTTTCTTCCCTCTTCATCGCTACAGGCGAAGACCTCACTCGGTGGAATCTCCCTGGTGCGGACGGGCAGAATCGGAACGCCGTTCAGATAGAGCGAGTCCCCTTCGGCAGTTGCAAGCTGGACCCTGAAGACTCGCTTCCCGTACAGGTAGAACCTGTTACCTGGAAGGACCTCAAACTCCAGAGGCAGTGACACGAGTGCGCGTTCGCCTGGTGACAGACTCCCCAGGTCATAGGCCTGTGCTCCCGCCCGGCTCTCTCCGAGTGCAGCCGCCAGAACAACCAGCATGAAGATGCAGCAGACAACCAACTGGTGCCGTGGTCTCATCCTTCCTCCTCTCTCTCCCCCTCTCTCCTCCACCACTCGGTCCTCCCACTTCTCTCGAAGCTGAACCGCCCCGGGGAGCGAGGTGCGCCTCAGTGACGTCCCCGTCGAGGGAAACGGTGACAGCCACGACCGGCTCGTGGGGGTCTGACGCTGACGCCCGCCGGGGCGTGCACACTGCGTAGACCTGCTCGTCGTGCCAGTCGATCGATACCCGATTTGCCCTGGGAAGGTCGACCTCTGCAACCAGAGCACCGTCGGACTTCATCACCGTGAGGCGAGAGCTCCACTCGTCCGACCTGAGCGATTTCACGAGCGCGACTCGACTCCCAGAGGGCGAGAAGCCCGCGTCGTATGGCTCCATCTGGCCCGGATAGCCCGGCACCGAAGCGACCGAATCCCCTCTGCACGTTCGAAGCTCAGTGAGAGGATTGTCACGAAGCCGCCAGAGAAAGGTCGTGCCGTCCGGCGACAGAAGCGCATCACCGTCCGGCAGCTGAGTCTCGAGAAGGACCTCGTCTGAGGCGCTGACACAGGTGACCGTGACAGGCAGGTCTCTGTCTCGGTGATCAACTCCGCCACGGGCCATCGCGACCGAACCGTCATCGCTCACACCGGCCCAAACGGCTCCGGGGAACTCGCGTGTTCGCGTCACCTCGCCCGCCTCGTCAAACCAGCAGACGACTGCCAGAGCCCCTCTCGGTTCGACGCCTCCTCTCAAGGCTGTCTGTTGGGTCACGGTGCGCGAGTAGAACGCCCATGCCGCCGTTGGATACGGAACGACGGGCTGTGTCTGACGGCTCCCCTCGCTCAGAAGCGGCGCCATCGTGTCGCGACTGGCGGTCACCTGGTCCTCTGCGGTATCGAGTATGCAGTGCCACTGCGCGGGAGTCGACTCAGCGCCGACGATCAGGATCGCGCCCAAGAGTAGCAGAGCCGCTGCACCTCGGTCTCCATCGCCTGACCACGTGCGTTCCCTTCTTCATGTGCACCCTCCACCGTCGTGCATGGCCGGAGTCGCCAGCTCTCACGTCCGCACAGAGTCGCCCGTTCACTTCGCTACGGCACCCTCAGCTCGAACCGCTTGAGGGCGTCGTGCCACTGCAGAGCGTAGAGCTCGGTCCACTCATCATGCGGCGCGCGGCCCGCGAAGAGGAGCGCATCGCCGCCGGGCGTCTCGCGCATGCTCGTGATGTCCCACGGCCACTCCATCACCGTGCGGAGTTCCTCTCCTTCGAAGACCCGGAGCTCGCGAGGGCCGCCGTCGGTCGAACGCCCGAAGAAGCCGACGGACTGGAGCGGCCCGCAGGCGATGTCGAGCACCTGGAAGTCACCGACCTCGATGGTACCGAGATCTCGGAGCGCGTCGGTCGCATAGAGCCACGCGTGGTGGACGGGTGAGAGCCCGGCCGACCCGATGGTGACGTACACGACGTCCCCGTCGTCGGTCACGGCGAGTCGGACACGCTCCGCCGGGCCGGCGTCCGTGCAGGTCGTCAGGGTGAGCTTCCCGTCGGGGCTCACGGCGAAGAGCTTCGCCGGAGGATGCTCGGTCTCGCCTCGCCCTCTCGCGAAGGTGCACGCGACATAGAGCGCATCCTCGTGCCAGGCGAGCGCCGCCTCCGCGACCGGCCCCAGGTCGGCCGAGCGCACGGTTCTTCCGGTGGGGACGTCCACCACCATCAGCCGGGAGCCGGGCCACCCGTATTCGTCGGGCTCCTCCGAGAGGACCACCGCCACGCGCTGTCCCGTCGGCGAGAAACGGGAGTCGAGCCTGCGGACGTAGTCGTTGAAGCCGCCAACGCGCTTCCTGCGCTCCCCGTCGACCGCCCAGAGCTCGGCGCCCCGTTCATGCCGCCACAGGAAGACGTCGCCGTCGGGGCCGAGCCAGCCCGTTCCCCCGAGCATCGACTGACGGAAGAGCTCTTCGCCCTGTGAAGTCTCGCAGACGACCTCGACCTCGTTCCGCTCATCGGTCCCGCGGCTCCGGAGGATGGTCATACCGTCGGCGCTGACCACCACATCGGTCGTTCCCTCGAAGACGCGCGTGAGCCTGGCATCCCCGGAGACGTCGAAGACGCAGGCGGCGGAGCGTGCGGGACGCGGCTCGAGGACTCGCTCTTCGGAGGCCTCCTCTGACAGCGCGCCCGAGCGGAACACGTACGCCGGAAGGGGGAACGGCGCGTCGCGCTTCGCCCCGGAGTACGAACCGGTCGAGACGTCGACCTCGCCGGACCCGGGACCGAACGAGGCGTGCCACACCCAGTCGGCCGGGCAGCTACGGCACCCCGCGACGTCCGTGTCGACCACCGAGGCCAGACCGTCCACGAGGCACCAGCCGCCGTCGGCGCTCTCGCGCAGATACAGCAAGTGCTCGGAGCCGACCATCGAATCGTCGAGCGACGTCAGACCGTAGAAGTAGGGCGGCAGCTCGACCCGGACCAGCTCACCGGTCTGGAGGCTCCCTCCCTGCGTTCCATCCGTCAGCCGGAACAGGATGAAGTTCGGATCCTCGAGCGAGTCATCGAGGTCCCGCGGCGCCACCCGGAGGACATGGACCTCGACGACCTCGGCCCGGACGGCCTCGTCGCTCAGACTCCTGTGGCCGGCCGTGCTGAGCGGGGTGAGCTGCTCCCTGATGCGCCTCTTGAACTCCTGGTGCGTGATGCCCTTCTTGACGACGGTGTCGCCAACCACGTGGTGTCGCTGCGATGGACCGCCTCCGCGGTAGTCCCCCGGACGCCAGCGCTCATCCAGGGTGAGCATGAAGACGTAGCGCTCCCCCACCTCGGGATGGTCGAGGCCACCGGGGAACGACGAGACTCGCCCGTCGAGCTCTCCGCCCAGGAGGCTCGTTACGACCGTGGTCCCTTCCGGCCTTCCCCTGAGCACCGAGCCGACCTCGATGGTGTAGGCCGTCAGGACCGGCCCGCTCTCGTGCCGGTAGGCCTCCTTCGAGACGACCTCGCCTGAGACGATGAGGTCGGCGTCGAGGACACGTGACCGTTCGTCCTCCAGAAGCTGGAGATGCACGAAAGCCTCGTGCTCGTCCAGCCGCTCGGCGACGTCGGCGAACTCAACGTCCGGCGGCCAGAGCGACAGGTGATAGGGCCACGGACACGGAAGTGTGAA
>CAZQSB010000095.1:0-4963 GCA_964596015.1 uncultured bacterium
CGACCCGTCCGGGTCGGGGCGCTTCACCGACGACGACACCTCGGTCCACGAGGCCAATATCGAGCGGATCGCCGAACTCGGCATCACCAAGGGCTGCAACCCGCCGGCGAACGACGAGTTCTGCCCCAACGAACTGCTGACCCGGGGTCAGGTGGCCGCCATGCTGCGGCGTACCCTGGATTTGCCGCCATCGGCGACGGACCACTTCGGCGACGACGAATCCTCGATCTTCGAGGGAGACATCGACGCCCTGACCGAAGCCGGCATCGGGTTCGGATGCTCCGAGACCGACTTCTGTCCCACGGACCCGTTGCTCCGGGAGGAGATGGCCCAGTTCCTCGTGAACGCCTTCGGGTACCCCGCCGTCGACGTCGACCGGTTCGTCGACGACGAGGGCTCCCCGTTCGAGTCGGCCATCGACGCCCTCGGCGCCGTCGGGATCACGAAGGGCTGCAACCCACCCGAGAACGACGAGTACTGCCCCGGCGAGACCCTGACCCGCGCCCAGTTCGCCACGTTCGTCGTCCGGGCGATCGACGGACCGGACAACTAGCCGCCGAGCACCTCGTCGTAGAGGGCGAGCAGCTTCGCCTCCTCCACCCCCCAGTGCCGGGTCTTCGCCCCCTCCAGGGCAGCGGTCCGGTACCGGTCGAGGTCGGCGAGGATCGTGCGGGCGGCGTCGGCGATGGCCTCGGCATCGTCGGCCGGCACCGCGATGCCGGCCCCCGTCTCCTCCACGACCGCCCGGATCGCCGGGCCGGTGCACCCGATCACGGCGACGCCGGCCATGAGGTACTCGAAGAGCTTGTTCGGCAGCGACGTGTGGTAGCTCACCGACGAGTTGACGATGTTGGCCATCCCGATGTCGGCGGCGGCCGTCCAGTCCAACAGCTCTTCGTTGGGGATCGGCCCGAAGAACTTCACCCGGTCCCCGATGCCGCGCTCGGCGACCATCCGTTCGAGCACCGGCCGGTGGTGGCCGTAGCCGACCACCACGAACACCCCCTCGTCCAACAGCAGCGTGGCCTCGATGCCCGGCTCGATGCCGCGGTTCTCCTGGATCGACCCCTGGTAGAGGAGGATCGGCACGTCGGGGTCGATGCCCAGTTCGGCGCGGAGCGGTTTGGGCTCGTCAACCACCCGGTACTCGGGGGCGTTCAGGACGACGGCGAACGGCTGGTCGACGCCCTCGTACTTGTCCCGGATCCACGGCTCCCACGACGGGCTGGCCACGACGACGGCGTCGGCGAACGGCAGCCAGCGGCGTTCGTTCCACTCCGCCCACCGCTTCCACGACGGCGTCATCCGGTTCCGTTCGGTGGCCAGTTCGTGGGAGTCGTAGACGAGCTTCGCCCCCGTCCGGCGCTTGCACGTGGCCCCCACGTAGAGGGTGTTGAGGTCGTGGGCGTGGTAGACGTCGTACGGCTCGGCGGTCCCGATGGCGATCATCCGGCGGTTGATCGCCCAGGTCTTGGCGGCCCGGCCCTGTCGGCCGAGCACCGCCTTCACGGCCCGGAAGCCGAAGCGGGCAAGGGCGGTCACCGACCGCAGGAGCGGTGTCGTGATCCGGCCCCACAGGCTCGACAGGCCCGTCGGCCTCGGAGGTGCCTTCGTTGCCGTGGGCTCGGGCTCGGCGAGATTGCGGCCCGGCTCCGACGTCGACGCCCCGGTCAGTGACCCCGCCTCGCGGACCCGGGTGGCGTCGACCGGTTCCCCGGTGAGCCGGTGGTGCCGGGCTTCCACCGTGCCGGCATACCGGCCGGCAATCCGGTTCAGGCGGTCGACGCCGAGGCTGGCCCGGCTCACCCGTCGCACGCGGATCCCGTCAGCGGTCGTCTCGGCCTGGGCGGTCACGTCAGGGACGTGGATCGCCACCACGGTCACGTCGTGGCCGGCGGCGATGAGGCTCTTCGCCTCCTTGGTGACGCGAGCGTCGTATTCGAAGGAGTTCTTCACGAACATGCAGATGCGCATGCGGGCTCCGGGAGGGGAGCCGCCATCGTACCGGGCGGCCCCCGCTCGGCTCCTTCGGACAGGCCGAGGGCGTGGGCTCCGGTACCGTCCCGGCGATGGATGCCGACGCCGAGCGGATCGAGCGCCTCGAGCGGCTGCTGCGCGACGAGCGACGCCTGCGCGACGCCGCCGAACGGAAGGCCGCCACCCAGGCCACCAACGCCAGGACGTGGCGCGAGCGCGCCGAGGCGCGGGCGGCTCGGATCGCTCGCCTGGAGGCCGAGCGCGACCACCTCAAGACGGTGCGAGGCTTCACGAGGGCCCGACTCGGCAAGGCCCTCGAGCCGGTGCGGGGCGGGGCGCCGACACCGGCCGTACCCGCTACGTCGCCAGTTCCGTCCACGACACGTGGCGGCCGTCCTCCCGGCCTGCCGACGGTGCAGGCAGCGGGCATCGTCGATGGCGTCGACCTCCGGCGAATCCTCGCCGAGGCCACCGCCACCGACCTGCGGGACGACCCGGCGGGCTTCTTCGAGGCGGACGTGGTGGTCGTCGAGGCGTCGGCACTGGCCGCGGCGCCCACCGAGATCGGTGAACGCTTCGCCGAGTGGGTCGATCTCGAGGCGCGCCAGCCCCTGGTGTGGGTCGGCGACCGGCCTCCCCCCGGCGACACCCTCGCCCTTGCGGCGGCGGACGTCCCGGTGACGCTCGACCCCGACACCGACAGGCCGATCCGTCGGCCCGGCGAGCCGCCGGACGAGCCCACGACCATCGCCTCGCTCGATGCCTTCAACGCCACGGACCGGGACCATGTGACGGCCGCCGCCCGGGCCGAGGCGGTCTCCGGCGAGCCCGACCCGGTGGCCGCCGGCGACCTCCTGCGCCGCCATGCGTGGGCGCACCATGCCCCGGCGCCGATCGCCGCCGGGCTGTTCGCCGAGGCTGGGGTCGCCTTCGAGGACCCGACCCCCGAGGTGGCGGCGATGCTCGTCTCCAACCGTCCCGACGACCTCCGCCGCCAACTCGGGGCCGTCACCGCCCAGCGCCACCCGAGGCTTCGCCTCGTGGTCGGCTGCCACGGGTTCCCCGCCGTCGAGGTGGCCGACGCCATTGCGGCCGCCGAGACCCTTGTCCCGGTCGACGTCCACGAGCTCCCGGCGTCGGAGACCCTCGGCTGGTGCCTCAACCGCACCCTCGAGGGGATCGGCTCGGCGGTCGTGGCCAAGATCGACGACGACGACCACTACGGGCCCGGCTACCTCACCGACGCCCTCCAGGCGATGGACTATGCCCAGGCCGGCGTCATCGGCCGGGTCGGATCATTCACGTACCTCGAGGGGGAGGACCGGACGATCCTGCGGCGGGTCGGTGACGAGGAGATGTACTACGACGGCACCCTCATCGGCGCCACCCTCGTCTTCCGCCGGTCGATCTGGGAGCGGTCGCCGTTCCCCCACAAGTCGCTCGCCGAGGACGTCGGCTTCCAGCGCGGGGCCCGGGCGCTGGGGGAGCGGGTCTACGTCGCCTCCCGGTGGGACTTCGTCTACCGCCGGCGGGTCGCCGGCAACACGTGGCGGGCCCCCGACGAGCACTTCCTCGCCCACCACCGCCCGGCCTGGGACGGGTGGCAGCCCGAACGGGCGGACCTCCCGGCGTGGCCGGCATGAGGGTGTCGATCGTCGGGTCGGGACGGGTCGACCGCCACCCCCCGAGCCGGGCGCTCGCCCGCCAACTCGACGCGGCGGGTCACCGCGTGGACCTCGGCCGAATCCGTCGCGCACCGGGGCGCCGGTCGGGCCTCGTCTACCCGGCCACCCGGGGCGACGTGCCGCTGGCCGTCGACGCAGTCGGCCGGTCGACGCTCGCCGCCGCCCCGCCGGCCTGGGGGCTCCCCGCCGACGCCGACATCGCCTGGCGGGCACCGGCGGACCCGCGGTGGTCGACGGCACCGGCCGGGCCCGGGCTCCCCACCCACCTCGCCCCGGCAGAGCCGGGTCCGATCCCGGCCCCGGACCGGCACCGCGGTCGTCGGGTCGTCGTGGCCGCCCGCCACACGCCCACCAGCCCATCCCGCTACCTCGTCGCCGCCCTCGAGCGGGCCGGCGTCGACGTCGTTGCGACGGACCGGATCGATTGGTCGACACTGCCGGCCGATCTCGACGCCGTCGTGGTGGTCGAGTCGCCGCTCCCGCCCCTGCCGGTGATCGGGAGCCCGGGCGGGGTCCCGGTGCTGTTCTGGGCCCACCACGGCGAGCACCACACCGCCGCCCAACTCCGCCTCGTCCGTCGGTACCGGGCCAACGCCGTGCTGCTCGCCCATTCCTGGCACCTCGCACACCGGTTCCCGGTCCCCGTCCACCGTTTCCCGTTCGGCATTCCCGTCGAGCTGGTCGACGGGGCCCGGCCGTGGGCCGAGCGCGCCCATGACGCCGCGATGGTTGGCGCCGGCCTCGACGGTGCCGGGGCCTACGCGGCCCGGGGGGCGCTCGTCGCCGAGCTGCGGGCACGGCTCGGCGACGCATTCGTCGCCCGGTCGGGGATCGCACCCGAAGAACTTGCCGCCCTCTACGGCGACACCCGGGTGGTGCCGAACGAGGGCGGCACCCGGCACCGGCCGATCACGATGCGCGTGTTCGAGGCGATCGGCTCCGGCGCCCTGGTGGTCACCGAGGCCGCCCCCGGCCTTGACCGGCTGTTCGTACCAGGGGAGGACCTGGTGGTGGCCGGCAGCGACCTGGCCGAGGCCGTCGCTGCGGCCCTGACCGACCCGGGCTCGCCCGCCATGGCCAGCGCCGGCCTCGCCCGGGGCCTCGGGGCGCACACCACCGACCACCGGGTGGACGAACTGTTCGCCGTCGTCGACGCCACCGACACCGGGATTGAGGCGCCGATGACGCGCCGTCCCGACGACCCCGTGCTCGGGGCGGTCTGGGACGATCCGCTGCTCGACGACGTCATCGCCCTCGGGCTCGACGCACCGGAGACGGCGCTGTCGGAGCTCGTGGTGTGG
>CAZQSB010000096.1:0-1978 GCA_964596015.1 uncultured bacterium
GTCCAAGCAACGGCGCGGACCCCGAGGGGCCCGCGCCCGTTCCGTTCTGTCGCTTCCTTCTACTTCAGCAGCACGAGGCGTCCGTTCGCCTCCGTCGTCCCGGTCGTCAGCCGCACGAAGTAGACGCCGCTCGCGGCGCGGGCGCCACCGTCGGTCGTGCCGTGCCAGGTCGTCTCATGCGGACCGGGAGCGCGCTCATCGTCGACGAGCGTCGCGACACGGCGCCCGGCGAGGTCGTACACACTGAGCGTCACGCGACCCGCCGCGGGCACGGAGTACTCTATGGTCGTTGTGGGATTGAAGGGATTCGGATGCACCGCGAGGACTGCATGCGCCGACGTCTCAGGAACCACAGTGTGTATGGGCACGCCGATACGGACCCGATCAAGCATGAACCCTCTGCCGTGCTCCACACCTGGGTCCGCCGGCCTCTCGTTCGCCATGCTGAACTCGAGTTCGACCCAGCGGTCCGGCTCGAAGTAGAACGTGTCGGTCGTCACGTCGATGAACGCGGGCGCGCTCTCGCGTTCGTGCCACCTGACCCACCCTACGGGGATCCTCTCGTCGAGACATTCGACTTCATCGGTCGTGCGCAGCCGGACCCTCGCGATATCGTTGGCTCCCGATGGGAGGTCGAGCCATGCAGCGAAACGCAGCACGTAGTCCGGAGCACCGAGCATGTCGATCGGCGGGCCCGTGAGGCGTGCCAGCATCCCGTCGACAGTCCTGTTCGTCAGGCTGTCGCAGGCGACCATCATCCATCGCGGCGGGATTACCACGTCCTCCACCAGCGACCTGCGGAACGTGAGTCCCGTCTGGCCGGATGCCGTGATGTCCCCGTGGGCCCACCCGTTGTCGCCCGGGGACTCGCAGTCATCGAGCCACACAACGTCGCCCTCGACCGACCACGTGATGTTGTCGAGCTGCCACGCGCCGTCGAGGACGGTGTGGTTCGGCGGATTGTCCTGCACATCCGACGAGGAGTAGATCCCGTCGGAGTCGAACCGGAACCGCAAGTGGATGTCCTGTCCGGCGAGGGACGACAGGTTCAGCTCCTGGTGCCCCTCGTACGAGTCCCAGTCCTTGGAGGGACCGGGCTTGCCCGCGAAGCCGCTGCAGGAGAAGTAGCGCAGCGTCGTCCACGTCGCACCGCCGTCGTCGGAGATATCGACATACCCGTAGTCGTACTCCCCCTCGATCGCGTAGCGCTGATCCCACGAGAGCTCGACTATGTCTCCGGGGTCGCTCCACTGTGAGAGTGGGAACTCACGTTCGAGGATGCAGACCCAGTCGTTGCCGTATCCGCGCGGCTGGACCCAGCAGTCGGTGCCGTACCTGCCGCACCACCAGGTCGAGTCGCCGAGGTGGGTGAACCCATTGATCCGGATCGTGTCCTTGTGCCAGTAGTTCACCCTGTGCTGCTGGCCGCTCAGGTCCTCGCTCGTCCACCCCGCGTTGTCGCCGACGAGGTCCTCGAAGTCCGCGTCGAAGATCCAGAGCGTATCGGAGGCGTGTGCGAAACCTGTGAGGGCCAGCATCGCCCCCAGGGACATCGCGAGGATGCGTGCGCGCATACATCCCTCCCTCGAGAGTGTGTGTCGGGGGCGAACGGTGTTCATTGTACCACAAGAGTACGAAACCCATCAAGTCGCAGGATGTCGTACAGGGCGCCCGGGTCGGCCTGGTGCGCTCGTCGAAGGCGTCCGTGCGGAGCCGAGACAGCCGTCCCGGAGGGGTTTCGCTTGACACTCTTCCCAAAGGCTCGCTACGATGTCGCAACGTGTCGGCGCGTGTCGGCACGCGCTCCCACCTTTATGGACAACCATAGGAGAGTCACCACATGCTCACGATCACAGATGTCGTCGCACGAGAGATCCTCGATTCCCGGGGGAACCCGACGGTGGAGGTCGACGTCGAGCTCGACTCCGGCGTGGTGGGACGTGCCGCCGTGCCGTCCGGCGCGTCAACGGGTACCTAC
>CAZQSB010000096.1:1988-4894 GCA_964596015.1 uncultured bacterium
ACGAGGCGGTGGAGCTTCGGGACGGGGAGGTCGACAGGTATCACGGGAAGGGCGTCCTGAAGGCCGTCGAGAACGTGAACGACGTCATCGCTCCCGAGGTCCTCGGTCTCGACGCCGACGACCAGGTCTACATCGACGAGCTCATGATCTCGCTCGACGGGACCGAGAACAAATCGAACCTCGGCGCCAACGCCATCCTCGGCGTCTCGATGGCATGCGCCCGCGCCGCGGCCGACGCTCTCGAGGTGCCGCTCTACCGCTACATCGGCGGCATCGCGGGCCGCATCCTGCCGGTCCCCCTGATGAACGTCCTCAACGGCGGCAAGCACGCGGACAACAACGTCGACATCCAGGAGTTCATGATAGCGCCCGCGGGCGCCGAGAGCTTCGCCGACGCCATCCGCATGGGCTCGGAGGTCTTCCACTCCCTGAAGAAGGTCCTCTCGAAGAAGGGACTCGCGGTCTCGGTAGGCGACGAGGGCGGCTTCGCGCCGAATCTCTCGTCGAACGAGGAGGCCATCGAGATGATCGTCGCCGGCATCGAGGAGGCGGGCTACGGTCCGGGCGACGAGATCCTCATCGCGCTCGACGCCGCCGCGACCGAGTTCTACAAGGACGGGAAGTACGTTCTCGAGGGCGAGGGTGTGACGAAGACCTCGTCCGAGATGGTCATGTACTACGACGAGCTCGTGACGAAGTACCCCATCGTCTCGATCGAGGACGGCCTGGCCGAGGACGACTGGGAGGGGTGGGAGGAGCTCATGGGACAGCTCGGCGCCACCATCCAGGTCGTCGGCGACGACCTCTTCGTCACCAATCCCGACCGCCTCATCCGCGGCATCGAGGAGGGCTCGGCGAACTCCATCCTCATCAAGCTCAACCAGATCGGGACCTTGACCGAGACGCTCGACGTCATCGAGCTCGCGCACCGGAACTCGATGTCGACCGTCATCTCGCACCGCTCGGGCGAGACCGAGGACACGACGATCGCTGACCTGGCCGTCGCCGTCAACTCGGGACAGATCAAGACCGGGTCCGCCTCGAGGACCGACCGGCTTGCCAAGTACAACCAGCTCATCCGCATCGAGCAGGAGCTCGGCGAGACGGGTATCTTCCCCGGGCGCGACGCCTTCGGCGTGTTCGATGATGACGAGGAAGAGTAGCCGTCAGGCCGTTCCACGACGGGAGCAGTGATGCCCGGCACAAGCGGCGAGAACAGGCGCAGGACCGCACCGAAGCAGAAGCCCGAAGAGCCCCAGTTCCTGAGGAAGCGGTTCCTTGGCGCGGGGCGCGGGGCCACGACCAGGGTCTTCCGAGTTCTGGGGTGGGCCATCGCGGTCTGGTTCCTCTCCGCCATCCTCTTCGGTGAGACCGGGTTCTTCTCGCTCCTGCGCATGAACTCGATGAAGGACTCGCTGGAGGAAGAGATCCTCGCTCTCGAGGAGGTCCGCGCCGAGACGGAGTCGCGTCGCGACGCCCTCGAGCGGGACGCCGCCGTCATCGAGGAGGTCGCCCGCGAGGAGTACGGGATGATGAAGGACGGCGATACCATCTACCGCGTCGTCCTGGACGAGGAGGAGTAGAGCCCCAAGGGCTCCGACTATGACCCCCGAAGCTCTCCTGGAACACGATCTCGCGCTCCTGGCCCTCGAGAAGGGCTTTCTCTGGGCCGCCGTGTGGGCCTACGCGGTGGCCTTCGTCCTGTACGTCGGACACTTCATCGTCCCGAGGTTCAAGGTCCTGAGCCGCGGCGCGACCACCGCGCTGGTCGCCGCCGCCGTTCTCCAGACGATCGTCATCATCATCCGGACGGTGATGGTGCAGCGTCCACCCTTCCAGTCACTGTTCGAGAGCCTGTCGTGGTTCTCGTGGTCCGCCGTCGTCGCCTATCTCGTCATCGAGTGGCGTCGGCACGTC
Source organism: uncultured bacterium (assembly GCA_964596015.1). Taxonomy (GTDB): domain Bacteria; phylum Joyebacterota; class Joyebacteria; order Joyebacterales; family Joyebacteraceae; genus WJMD01. The sequence goes on from CAZQSB010000096.1 coordinate 3,906, forward strand.
AGGATTCCCGGGTTCTTCGTCTCGCTCATCGCCGGGGGCGCCGCGCTCTACGCGCTTCTCGGGCAGGACCCCTCGTTCAAGCCGCTTTTCCCGGCGCTCCAGAGCGAGTGGTTCTTCTGGCATGTCTCGATCGCGTTCGCGTCGTACGCCGTCTTCGTCGTCGCGTTCGCCGTCGAGATTTCTTACCTGCTTCAACTCTTTCTCTGGAAGATGGGCTCGACGAAGGACTACGGGCTCGACCGCGACAACATCTCGAAGTTCCACCGCTCCGTGCATCAGCTCGTGCTCTTCGGGTTCCCGATGCTGACGTTCGGCATCATGTCGGGCGCGGCCTGGGCGAACGAGGCGTGGGGCGTGTACTGGCAGTGGGACCCGAAGGAAACGTGGTCCCTGATCACATGGTTCGCGTTCGCGCTCTATCTTCACACGAGAGTCCGTCCATCCTGGAGGGGCGCGCCGTCGACCGTCATCATGATCCTCGCGTTCCTCTGCATGGTGACGACGTTCATCGGCGTCTCGTGGCTCGCGAAGCTCTTCGGCATCCCGAGCCTTCACCTCTACGGTTAGTTGGCCGGCATGGCGCGCGGGGTGCGCCGCCGCACAGGGAAGCGCATGACCAACGGCGAGACGACATCACCGAAGCGACCGGGCATCCTGAGGAAGGTCTTCCTCGAGTTCGCCCGCATCCGGCTCGCTGTCTGGATCCTCATCGCGATGTTCATCGTGATGATCGTCGGGTCCATCTTCCCGCAGGGCTACGACCGCGAGATGTACGTCTCCTCGTGGGGTGAGGAGACGTACGAGGCGTACGCGCGGTGGGGGCTTCTGAACCTCTTCCACTCCCCGCTTTTCTACGTGCTGGGCGCTCTTCTTCTCGTGAACCTCACCGTCTGCAGTCTCGTTCGCTGGTTCGGACGGCGCGGCACGGGGCCGGGCGTCAGCACGCCGCCCGAGCACGCGCGCGAGGTCACCATCCACGGAGACAACCC
>CAZQSB010000097.1:0-4754 GCA_964596015.1 uncultured bacterium
GAGGGCTACTACGACGAGGGCTGAACGGTGTCGGGGCGTCCGAGCAGGTACGACCGCGAGACGTCGACCAGGAACCGACCGCCGATGGCGGTGCGGCCCAGGAGCAGTCGGAACCCCATCTCGTCGCGCGACGTGAGCGTGAGCTCCACCTCCCAGCGCTCGTCGCCGGCGACCAGTTCGGTGACGACCACCGGTCGGCGCTGGTGCAGGCCGTTCGAGGATCGGATGTTCCGCCAGTCCGTGATCGGCAGTTCGGCGGGGATCGACGGGGCTCGTCGCTTCTGGATCGGGTGGATCTCGAAGCGGGCCATGGGCCCGGCGTCGGTCTCGACGACCCGGAGCCGGTGGGCGTGGAGTGCCGACGTCCGGGCGCCGGTGTCGACCTTCGCCTTGATGGCGTCCACGCCCAACTCCGGGAACGACACCCACTCCCGCCACCCGATGGTGGTCCGGGGCACCCGTCGTTTGGGGCGGGTACGGGGGCGTGACATCAGTCCGCCAGCACGGTGGCCACCGCGGCCGCCGGGTGTCCGAGGGCCTTGGCAACCGACTCGTTGGTGATCTGGCCGTCGACGACCTCGATGCCGCCGATCAGTTCTGGGTGGCGGACGGTGGCCGCCACGAGGCCGTCCGCCAGCGCCAGCACGTAGCCGCTCGTGGCATTGGACAGGGCGTGGGTGGCGGTGGCCGGCACCGCCCCGGGCATGTTGCCGACCGCGTAGTGGACGACGTCGTCGACGACGAAGGTGGAATCGTCGTGGGTGGTCTCCCGTGAGGTCTCGATGCAGCCACCCTGGTCGATGGCGACGTCGACGACGACGGACCCACGTCCCATGGCGGCGATGTCATCGGCCGTGACCACGACGGGAGCCCGGTCACCGGCCACCAACACGGCCCCGACGACGAGGTCGGCCGGCCGCACCCACCGCTCGATCGCCTCGCGATTGGAGTGGACGGTGACGACCTCGGGGTGGCGGTCCTCGATCGCGGTGAGCTTGCGGTCGTCGAGGTCGATGGCGACCACCTGGGCGCCGAGGCCGACCGCCACCTCGATGGCGGCGGTCCCCACCGACCCACAGCCGAGCACCACCACCTGGGCGCCGGGCACGCCGGGGTAGCCGGCCATGAGCACGCCCTTGCCGCCCGCCGGGGACGTCAGGAGTTGGGCACCGGCCTGCACGGAGAGGCGCCCGGCGATGACGCTCATCGGATGGAGGAGGGGCAGCCGACCGTCGGGGAGTGCCACCGTCTCGTAGGCGATGGCCGTGCACCCCGACGCCAGCAACCCGTCGGCGACGGCGGGGTAGGCGGCGAGATGGAGGTAGGTGAAGAGGACGTGGTCGGGCCGCAGCATCGCCAACTCGGACGGCTGGGGCTCCTTCACGTGGACGAGGAGCGTGGCGGCCTCGAGGACGTCGGCGGCGGTCGGCAGGATCGTGGCGCCGGCGGCGGCGAACTGGTCGTCGCCAATGCCGGCCCCCGCCCCCGCCCCGGCCTGGACGAACACCCGGTGCCCGCGGGTGCGCGCCTCGCGCACGGCACCGGTGTTCATGGCGACCCTGGCTTCGTGGGGTTTGATCTCGGTGATGACACCGATGTCCATCGGGACTCCGTCGCTGGCCTGTTCGCAACGTTACCGACGGGCCCGTGGCGGCGTCGGTCGTCGCATGGCCATCGCCCCGGGCGTCGGTACTCTGGGGCCATGGATCGTGAGGCGCTGCAATCGCTCGAGTGGTTCATCGGGTTTGCCGAGGACTTCAATCGGGAAGTGGCTGAGGCCACGGATGACCCGATCGCCGCCCACGCGGGCGTGGTGCTCGTCCTGACGTTCCTGGCCGCCACCGGCCCCGTCGACAGCGACCGACTCTCCGGGTTCCTCGACTTGCTCGACGTGGACGCCACCGAGATCCTCGGCGCGCTCTCGGAACGGGGGTACGTGGATGTCTCCGAGACCGACGGCGAGACGGTCGCCGTCCTGACCACGTCCGGGTACGGGCTGTTCCAGACGATGGCCGATGCGATGGGCGGGTCGATGGCTCGATCGGACGATCTCGCCCGGGTTCGGGACCGCCACCTGCCTCGGTGAGATCCTGCTCCGGCGTGCGAGCGCCTAGCATGCGCGCCCATGGCCACCGATGACACACGCACGGAAGCGCTCCTCCGGCTCGCCGAGTACTCGCTCCTCATGCGGATGGCGCTGCGGGATGCCGTCCGAGAGCTCGGGGCGGATCCCGACGTCCTGACGAACTCCGGCGTTGTCGTGCTCATCCGGGCCGGGTCCGAAGACCTCCTGCGGCCCGGTGACGTGGCCGAGCTCACCGGTCTGTCGAGCGGCGGGGTGACCAAGCTGCTCGATCGTCTCCAGGGCGCGGGGTTCATCGATCGTCGCTACGGCGAGATCGCCAACGACGCCCGCGGCGTCAGCATCCACCTCACGAAGACCGGGGAGCGCCTCGTCCGGCGATTGGCCGCCGAGTTCGAAGGTCATCTCGGCGAACTCGAGGTCGCTCTCAAGGAGCTCTCGGCGACCGTCGACGGCGCGCAGTAGACCCGACGGCCGTTGCCGGGCGGGCGCAGCCAGAGGCGCCGATCCCTGTCCGGTGCCCGGCACGTGGTGACGCCGTACCCTTCGACGACTGGGACCGTCGACGAGCAGTGATGGTCGAGGTCAACCGTGCCCGGGCGGGCGCAGGGCGTCCAGCAGGACCCGGAGCACGAGCACCGTCCCGGCGAACAGGCCCGTCCAGCCGAGCAACTCGGTGAGGGTGATGGGGTCCGCGCCCAGCGTCGGACCCGCCTCGGTCCGGATGAGGAGCACCGAGATGGCGAGGACGCCGAGGCTGACCAGCGCGAGGACCAGCTTGTCGACCAACCCCTCGAGCATCGCCCGGTCACCGGGGTCGCCGAACAGGTTGAGCCGGGCGGTGAGCCGGCCCTGCTCGAGTTGGGTGGCGATCCGGTCGACGTGGCGGGGGAAGCGCTTGACGAGCGGTGCCAGCGACGAGAACTCGCGCTCGACGAGCTCGGTCATGGTCTCGGGCGTGGTCATCCGGTCACGGAGCTCCATGCCGGCGGCGTCCGCCACCTCGTCGACGACCGGGAAGGCGGGGGACAGCTGTTCCAGCGTGCCGATGAGCGTCGCGACCGTCCGGAACATGACGGCCGCCTGCTGGGGCATGGCGATGCCGAGGTCGGCGGTCATCCGCAGGAGGTCGGTCATCGACCGGGCCGACAGCTCGTCTCCCGCGTGGGCGCTGAGGAAGGCGGCGATCGCCCGCTCGACCTGCTCGCGGTCGGTGTCGACGTCGACCGAGCCTCCGGACAGCAGGGCCTCGTAGACCAGCGCCGGATCGCCGAGTCGCAGCCCGGCCAGCAATCCGAGGACGAACTCCCGACCGAACGCGTCGAGTTTGCCGGTCATGCCGAAGTCAAGGAGGCCGAGCCGCCCGTCGGCCAGGAGGAGGATGTTGCCGGGGTGGGGATCGCCGTGGAAGCGGTCGCCCCGCATCATCGCCCGGATCTGCGACCTGCACAGTTGCTCGGCCAACTGGCGCCCGTTCGCGATCGACGAACTGGGTGTGGCGGCGAGGGGCGTGCCCGCGAGCCGGTCCATCACGAGCACGGCGTCGGTGGTGGCGCCCGCGTGGATCGTTGGCACCGCCATGGCGGAATACCCGGCCACGGCCGCCGCCATCTCGGCGGTCTGTCGGGCCTCGTTGCGGAAGTCCAACTCGTCGGTGAGGGCCTCGGCGAACTCGTCGGCGATGCGGCGCAGCCCGTAGCGAGCGGCCGCGGGGCTGCGGCGCTCGGCCGTCCGAGCCACCCAGTCGAGGATGGCCAGGTCGCGCTCGACGTCGTCCTCGAGCCCGGGACGACGGACCTTGATCACGACCGGGGCGCCGTCGGCCATCCGGCCGGTGTGGGCCTGGGCGATCGACGCCGCACCGAGGGGGACGGGGTCGATGTCGGTCAGTCCGCCACGGTCGGGACCCAACTCCGCGACGATCACCGAGTCGACCTCCTCGAAGGCGAGCGGCGTCGCCGACGACTGGAGCCTCGCCAGCTCGGCGGTCACGACCGGCGGTACGAGGTCGGGGCGCGAGGCGAGGAGCTGTCCGAGCTTGACGTACACACCACCGAGGTCCTCGATGGCGAGGCGCAGGCGCCTGGCCCGATCGGCGAGTGCCGCCGGGTCGCTCCGGTCCCATCCGCCGCGGAGGCCATGTCGGGCGGTGACCCGGAGAACCTCCCACCCCCGTCCGGCGATCGCCAGGCGTCGCCGCAGGGCCTTGAGCGGTCGCACCCGGCGAAGTCTCCGTCGGCGGCGAGGCCGGGACGACACCAACTCGAAGGTCACCACGAGTCCCATCGTGATGACCAGTTGGAAGGGGAGGGCGATGATCTCGTCCCCGAGGTCGACGTCGTCGGGCAGCCCGCCGGGCAGGTCGGGTCCGGCGATGAACAACAGGACGAGGGCGAGTCCCCCGAGCAGGCCGATGAAGGTCGCCACGAGCAGCCGCCACCAGGACACCGAGTGGGCCGCCAGCACCGCTCGCGTCAGCAGGGCGACGGCGAACACGAGGAGCAGGTTCGAGACGAAGCCCATCGGCGCAGGCTAGGGGTTGACCCGTCGCGGCCGGTCCAATGGCGCGCCTCGGAGGGGCCTACGAGGGCCCCGGTGGTAGCCTGCGGCCCCACCTTCCGGGGTAGCTCAATCGGCAGAGCAGCGGACTGTTAATCCGTTGGTTGTGAGT
>CAZQSB010000098.1:0-4699 GCA_964596015.1 uncultured bacterium
GGAAAGCAGGCTGAAGCCGCGCAGCGTCTCGGAACCGTGCAGAAGGCGCGTGACCAGGCCCGGGCGTATCCGGCCCTCCTGTGTGCTATCCGCCTTCGGCAATGTCTGATCGCTCATGTGGAAAGTCCAACTTTTGGTCGCAGGGAAACGGCGCAGCCGCCAACGGGCGCCTTTCCTGCGTGTGATACGTCGAGCGGCCGGCGCCGGCCCCGGGGGCGGCACCGACCTGTTCGATACTGGATCAGAAGCCCGCCTTGATCTCTTCCCAGAGCGCGTTCATCTTCGTCTCCCATTCCTGCGTCTGCGGGATCTGGAAATGCCCGGCCTGCAGGATTTCGTCGGGATTGCTGCTCAGGCCGAGGCCGGCCAGCGTTTCCGAATCGAACTGCTCGAACGACTTCGCATTGGAATGGCCATAGCCATAGTCGTTGATCATGAACTTGCCGGATTCGACGCTCAGCAGCGAATCGATCACGTCATAGGCGAGGTCGAGCTTGGGCGCATCCTTGTGGATCATCAGCCCGCAGACCCAGGTCAGCGCGCCCTCCTTCGGCTCGGCGAACTTGACCGGAACACCTTCGGCCCTGAGCAGCGTCGCGGAGCTGTTCCATGTCATCGCCGCCACCATTTCGCCCGAGGCAAGCGCCTGTTCGAGCGTTGTCGTGTCGTCGGTGTAGGTGCGGATCAGCGGCCGCTGCTCGCGCATCACCGCGGAGATCTTGTCGAAGGCTTCGGGGGTGTCGAGATTCTCGAAGTCGACGCCGGCCTTGATGGCACCTACCCACCAGGCATCGCCGCCCGAGGCCAGGCTGCCGAGTTTCCCCTTGTAGCGCTCGTCCCAGAGCATGTCCCAGCTTTCCTCGCCCTCGAGCTCGAAGAGATCGGTGCGGTAGGTGATGGAGGTCTGACCCCAGTCGAAAGGCGCCATCCAGACGTTTCCGCCTTCCGCGTCATTGCCGGGCAGGTTGATCAGCCCCGGCATCACATCGGGCCAGTTGGACAGCCGCGATGTTTCGACCGGCTGGAACAGATCTGTCGCGACCCAGCGCGGAAGCGACTGGTTACAGGGGTGCGAGACGTCGACGACGAATCCGCCGCGCATCTTGGTCAGCGCCTCTTCGGAGCCGCCGAAGACGGAGAAATTGGGCAGCTCGCCGTGCTTTTCCTTGTAGGGCACGAAGAGCTCGGGGATGTCGTAGCCGCCCCAGGTGAAATAGGTGGCCTGGTCTTCCGGCGCCGCCTGAGCGAATCGCGACGCCAGCGGCATCGACACGACGCCCACGCCCGCACCCAGCAGCGACCGGGTGAATGCGCGCCGACTCATCTTGCCTTCTTTCATTGATCCAAGCTGATCGAGGATATCCATCGTTGTCTCCCTGTTTCTTTCGCCGGATGGGACCGGCCGAAAATTTCCCGAAATGACCCCCTCCCCGCTTCATTCGGCAGGTGTCAGCGGTCGCCTTCACGACGAAAATTCATGGCAGCCTTCTCCGAGTCGCGTTGCGAGCGACCATCGACTGTATGAATATTCATTCATTTTATGAGTTGCCTTTTGTGCTGAGTCAAGCCAAGACTTGCAGCGCACCGACAAGCAAGCCGGAAACCGGCACGGCTCGACGAAGCGCTGGGCAGGAGACCGCCGCCCGATGACATTGCAGAGATCGACCTCTTCGGTTCTCGCGCCACTCGAGATCGGTTCACTCAATCTCGAGACGCTCCAGCTTGCTCTCGGCCCGGCGAACGACATCGGCATCATGGCAGAGATTCTTCGAGAACATGCGCCAAGAAAGCACCCCAAAGCGGAAAGCAGTTCAACTTTCGCCCAACCAACCAACGAAGGGAGAGAAGAAATGACGGACTACAGGAAGTTATCACAGAAATTGGACATTCCCTGCTGGAACTTTATCAATGGCGATCGCCAGTATGCGCGAGATGGCGACACCTTCAACACCATCAACCCGGCCACGGGAAAGACCCTCAGCGAACTACCGGCGTGTGGCGCGGCGGATGTCGATGCCGCCGTGATCTCGGCAAGGGCCGCGTTCGAGAATGGCGGTTGGTCACAGATCCACCCCTCGGAGCGCAAGGCCACCATGTTAAGACTGGCTGGACTGATCGAAGATAACGCGACGGAACTTGCGATCATGGAGTCACTTGACGCCGGCAAGCCGATTACCGATTGCGTTGAAATTGACGTTCCGGAGACCGCCAACTGCATCCGCTGGCACGCTGAAGCGCAGGATAAGCTCTACGATCAGATCGCGCCGTCGGCTCCCGACGCGCTCGGCCTAATAGTACGCGAACCCGTTGGCGTGGTTGCCGCAGTGCTTCCCTGGAACTTTCCGTTGATGATGATGGCATGGAAGATCGGACCGGCGCTTGCGACCGGGAACTCGGTCATAGTCAAACCTGCGGAACAAACCAGTCTGACGGCGCTGAAGGTCGCGGATATCGCGATCGAGGCAGGCATCCCTCCCGGCACCCTTAATGTCATAACTGGTATGGGCCCAGGTGCGGGAGAGCCTCTCGGCCGGCACATGGACGTCGATGCGCTCACGTTCACCGGCTCGACCGAGGTGGGCCGGCGTTTCCTGGAATACTCTGCGCAAAGCAACATGAAGGAGGTTTGCCTCGAGATGGGAGGCAAGTCGGCCGCCGTTATCCTGCAGGACGCCGGCGACATCCCCAAGATCGCGGAAATCCAGGCTAACGCAATTTATTGGAACATGGGCGAAAACTGTACTGCTAACAGCCGTATCATCGCCCACAAAGACGTTTATGAAGACGTTGTCCAGGAGATGTCGAAACAGGCCAAGGCTTGGATCGTCGGTGACCCGCTCGATCCCGCGACGCAGAACGGTCCGCTGATCAGCGATGAACACATGACCAAGGTCGCGGGTCTGGTTGAAAGCGGAAAGACCGAGGGTGCACGGCTTGTCTGCGGCGGTGAGGCCGTGGAAGGGCTTGCCTTCAAGCCCACAGTGTTTGCCGATGTGGCGCCGGAGATGCGAATATTTCAGGAAGAAATCTTTGGTCCGGTTGTTGCCGTGACGTGCGCGGGAAACGACGAGGAGGCCATCGAACTCGCGAACGCCACCGCATATGGTCTGGCCGCCAGCCTATACACCAGCGACATGGGCAAGGCACATCGCTTCTCTCGCAAGCTCAAGGCAGGAACTGTTAGCGTCAACACCTACTCCGAGGGTGAGGTCTCAACGCCCTTCGGCGGGTACAAAGCCTCCGGGTTTGGCGGCCGCGACAATGGCATTCACGCACACGAACAATATACCGAACTCAAGACAATCTGGTACGAAATGAGGGGCTGATTCTGATTATCCGATTTCGGCCTCGACGCCGCGTATCAGCACGTCGAGGCCGAACTCGAAATCCGCATCCGTGTCGACCTGCCCTATTTCGTCGATCAGGCTTTTCATGGCCGGGTAGTCGCCGTCCGACAGGCTGCGGACAAGCGCCTCGCGGTCGCGCGTGTCGAACGGCTCCAGCCAGCCGGTAATCTCGTCGACGGCGAAGGCCTCCGTATAGGTCAGCAGAAGCCGGACGGCCTGCACCGCCTTCGGCCCGGGCAGCCCGGCGCGCAGCAGCGTGGCGAGAAACGCCTCGTGCACGCGGTGTTCGGCTTCGACCCAGTCCTCGTAGAACTCGTACACCCGGAATGCACCAGGGTGGCGCCGGGCCAGACGACGCAGACCGTCGCACAGGGCGTGCAGGTCGCTGCGCCAGTCAGGCCCCGGTTCGGGCAGTTCGCACTCTTCCATCAACGCCTGCAGAACGTCATGCATCAGGGCCCTGCGGTTCGCGTGGTAGTGATAGAGCGCCATGGCATCGACACCAAGCTCGCCGGCCAGCTTGCGCATGCTGAACCCTTGTTCGCCCTCCCTGTCCAACAGGTCCAACGCCGCCTGCACGATGCATTCCCGCGACAGCTTGCCCCTTCTCTCCATGCCCGAGCCCCTTCCCCTATTGACTAACTCTACACCGTAGAATATAGATCGACTCTACACCGTAGAGAAATTATAGGGGAGAAGCCCGATGCCGTCACCCACCCATGCCGCCAAAACCGGAAGACTCGACCGCCGGCAATTCGTGTCTCTCTGCGGTGCCGGACTGCTCGCCCCCGCCTTGGCACGTGCGCAGAGCGGTCTTCCCGCTAATCCCGACGTGGTGATCGTTGGCGCGGGCGCGGCCGGCATCGCCGCCGCGCATGTGCTGCGGAAGGCCGGGGTCAATTATGTGCATATCGAGGCAAAGTCGCGCGTGGGCGGCCGCGCCCACACCGAAACCGAGAGTTTCGGCGTACCGCATGACCGGGGCGCGCACTGGGTGCAGAACCGCACCCGGAACCCCTATTTCAACCGCGCCAAGGCCAGCTCGCACCGCTTTTATAAGGCGCGTGACGCCTACCGCATCTTCACGCAGGACCGTGAAGCGACCGAGGAAGAGACCGCGTCCCTCTGGGATATCTGGGAAGAGGTCAATGGCGCAATCAGCAAGGCCGGGCGGCGAGGCGACGATGTGTCGCCGGCCTCCGTCGCCCCGACCGACCACCCCTGGGCCAAAACCGCGTGGTTCGGCATCGGTCCATGGGAGATGGGCAAGGACATGGACGACTTCTCCTGCGTCGACTGGTGGAACTCGGCCGACAGCGTCGACTGGTACTGCGCCGCAGGCTACGGCACGC
>CAZQSB010000099.1:0-4617 GCA_964596015.1 uncultured bacterium
TTCTTCTTCCAACGATAGAACGTCGTCTCGGTGATCTGGAGCTTGCGACAGACCTCGGCCACCGGCGTGTCGGCTTCGGCCTGACGGAGGGCGAATGTGATCTGCTCCTCTGTGAGCCTGCTCTTCTTCATCGACGGGTCCTCCCGGCTCGCATCCAGCCTCGGGGTGGCCCCGGCAGGCTAGCGCGAATGTGTGTTCAGGTGGTCCAGGAATCGGGGATCTGGGCCGTCGCAGAGCTGAATGATCACAAGCAGTTGCTGCGGCCTCCTTGGGCGTTCTTCCAGAGAGCAGCCCGCTGCTGGCCGCCCTTGGCACTTCAATTGAAGCTCGAGTCACAGGGGTCGTCGAGTCTGTATCGCGAAGACGCCGGCACCTCTGGTCACTACTTCGCTGCCTTCGAGGCCGGCTCCCTTGAGCCGGAGCTGTGCAATGAGAAGGTACGCGATCTGCGGGCGCGGATGGAGGATCTTGAGAGCGAGAAGCAGGATCTGGAGGCGCGCCGGCAGCGCCTGGAACTGCCCGCGCTCGATTGCGACATGCTGGCGGCCCTGGTTGATGACTTCGAGAGGGTCATGGCCGAGGGGCCCAACCCCAAGGAGAAGGTCCTCGTCCACAGCCGCCGAACCATCGAGATCTGGTACGCGTTAACGAACCAGACCTCAGTTCGTAGTCCGACACATCTGGCCCCCTCGTAGCGGACCATCGACTGCACATCTGGAGCGAGCACTTCGTTTGCAGAAGTTAACGGAAACCGCTAGTTCTTGCGAATGAACTGCGCAGCTGCGTCTGCGGATGTCACGATCTCTCGGACTTCCTTGACAACTGCCGAGGATTCGTAACGCCGGTGTATGGTCAGACCATGCAATTGACCGGTCATGCCAGTCATATCGGTCTTACCGGTCATGCCAGTCATATCGATCCAGGCGGAATCGGCACCAGCGCCCCACCCCGAACCCTGAACTTCACCCGAATCACCTCCAGATTCCGCCCCAAACTCCTCTTTTGGACTTCGTAGCGGGCCCCCGCTACCAAACATGAAGCCCCCGGGAGGAATCCCGGGGGCTTCGCTACCTGGACGGGGCTCCGGGGGCCGGGAGGGCTTCACTCGCCTCACCGTCAGTGGCCGTGTACGTCAGTTGCCTGGTCAGGCCCGTCTTGCCCCCCTGCCCACGTCCCGCACAGAACCTCGGCCTGCTCGATGACCAGGTCGGTCGCCCGAGCCTGCTTGTCGGGCGGGTATCCGTATCGTCGCAAGATGCGTTTCACGATCACGCGCATCCGGGCGCGGACGTCCTCCCGCATCGTCCAGTCTATCGTGACGCTACCACGCACGGCCTTGAGAAGCTCCTGCGCTATCGCTCGCAGCGTCTCGTCTCCCAGGACCTTGACCGCGCTGTCGTTGGTCTCCAGCGCATCGTAGAACGCGAGCTCGTCCTCCGAGAGCCCCAGCGTCTCCCCCCGAGCACCCGCCTCCCGCATCTCCTTGGCCAGCTGAAGCAACTCCTCGATAACCTGTGCCGCCTCGATCGCACGGTTCTGATAGCGGCGGATGGTCTGCTGGAGCATCTCCGCAAAGGAGCGAGCCTGGACGACATTCTTGCGCCGGCGAACGGCAAGCTCTCCCTTGAGGAGCTTCTGCAAGAGCTCCACTGCGAGGTTGCGCTGCGGCATGCCGCGCACTTCGGCGAGGAAGTCATCTGAGAGAATGGAGATATCAGGTTTCTCGAGGCCTGCGGCCGCGAAGATGTCCACGACACGTTCCGGCGAGACCGCTCGCGAGATGATCTGACGGACGGCGTGGTCGAGGTCCTCTTCGGGACGCTCCTCGGCCGGGGCACGCTTCACAAGCACCGCCTGCACCGCCTGGAAGAACTTGAGATCATCGCGGATCCGAAGCGCCTCCTGGTGCGGGACCGCAAGCGCGAACGCCTTCGAGAGCTCCGCGACGACGCGCACGTAACGATCCTTGCCATCCTCCTGGCTGAGGATGTGCTCCTGAGCGGACGGCAGAGCCGTCAGCTGCTCCTGGGCTGTGCCGGTGAGCCAGAGGGATCGGTCGAACCCATGGAAGAGGTCGCAGCAGATCTCGTACTTCTCCAGCATCACGGCGACGGCTTCGTCCTGGTCGATGGCCGTACATCCCGTGCCGCCACTCTCGGTGTACGTGGCCAACGCCGCCTTGAGCTCATGCGCAAGACCCAGGTAGTCCACGACAAGCCCACCGGGCTTGTCCCCAAAGACGCGGTTCACGCGCGCTATGGCCTGCATGAGTCCGTGCCCGCGCATCGGCTTGTCCACGTACATCGTGTGAAGGCTCGGTGCATCGAAGCCCGTGAGCCACATGTCGCGGACGAGCGCCACCTTGAATGGGTCGGCGGGGTCGCGGAAGCGTTTAGCGAGCTTCTCTCGTCGGGCCTTGTCTCGTATGTGTTGCTGCCAGCCGACTGGGTCCGAGGCCGAACCGGTCATGACGACCTTCATGGATCCGCTCTCGTCGTTCTCGGCTGCCCACTCCGGCCTGAGCTTCGCGATCTGATCATAGAGCTCCACACAGATGCGACGGCTCATGCAGACGATGAGCGCCTTCCCTTCCATCGCCTCGAGTCGCTTCTCGAAATGGTCCACGATGTCGGCGGCGACTATCTCCAGGCGCTTCTCGGCCCCGACGACCGCCTCGAGCTGCGCCCACTTCGTCTTGAGCTTCTCCTTGCGCTCGACCTCCTCACCTTCCGTGACTTCCTCGAAGTCCGGATCGATGCGCGGGCGCGCTGCCTCATCAAGGGCCAGTTTCGCTAGCCGACTCTCGTAGTAGATGGGGACCGTAGCCCCATCCTCAACCGCGCGCTGGATGTCGTAGATGCTGATGTAGTCACCGAACACCGCGCGGGTATTCGCATCCCGGAGCTCGATCGGCGTGCCCGTGAACCCTATGAAGGAAGCATGAGGCAGTGCATCGCGCATGTGCCGTGCGAAACCGTCGACGAAGTCGTACTGGCTGCGGTGGGCCTCATCGGCGATGACCACGATGTTGTGGCGATCCGAGAGCGTCGGATGCCGGTCGCCCTTCTCCTCCGGGAAGAACTTGTGAATCGTGGTGAACACGACACCACCCGCCGCGACCGAGAGAAGCTCGCGCAGGTGGGCGCGGTTCTCAGCCTGCACCGGCGGCTGGCGAAGCAGGTCGCGGCACCGGGAGAACGTCCCGAAGAGCTGATCATCGAGGTCGTTCCGGTCGGTGATGACGACGATGGTGGGGTTCTCCATAGCTGGCTCGCGGATGATCCGACCAGCGTAGAACGCCATGCTCAGGCTCTTGCCCGATCCCTGCGTGTGCCAGACCACGCCGATCCGGCGGTCGCCGGGCTTCCCGCCTGGCCTTGTACCAGCCTCATAGCGTCCAACGCCTTCCCCGAGCCCATCAGCCGCACGACGGAGCGCAGCCGCTCGGAGCGTCTCGCCGACCGCCAGTTCCACGGCGTGGAATTGGTGGTAACCGGCCATCTTCTTCACGAGCCGACCGCTGCCGTCATCGTCGAACACGATGAAGTCCTGGATGAGAGCAAGGAAGCGCCGCGGCTCGAGCATCCCCTCGACGAGCACCTGGAGCTCCGGCATGTGTGCGTCGGCGAGCGCCTCTCCCTCGATCGTGCGCCACGGCTTGAACCACTCGCGGCCGGCCGTGAGCGTTCCCGCGCGCGCATCCACGCCGTCGGAGACGACGAGTAGCTCGTTGGTGGCAAAGAGCGACGGGATCTCTGCCTTGTAGGTCTGGAGCTGCCTGAAGGCCGTCCAGATCGTCGCTTTCTCGTCGGCCGCGTTCTTGAGCTCGATCACTACGAGAGGCAGGCCGTTGACGAAGAGGACGACGTCCGGGCGCCTCGTGTGCTTGTTCTCGGAAACCGTGAACTGGTTGACCGCGAGCCAGTCATTGGCTTGGGCATCTTCGAAGTCAATGACCCTTGCCTGCGCCCCACGGATTGCCCCGTCTGACGTGCGATACTCGACGTTGACGCCGTTGACGAGCAGGCGGTGGACGGAACGGTTGCACGGAGCGAGCTCAGCGGCCTCGGGGCGTATCAGCTTCCGGAAGGCATCGTCGAGAGCTTCGGATGGAAGATCGGGGTTCAGACGGGCGAGAGCATCGCGCAATCGCTGCTCGAGGATGACCTGGCTGTAGTCATCCCGTTCGGCGGAGGGTTCGCCCGGAGCGATCTCCGCGCCGTTCTTGACAACCCAGCCCATGCCCCCGAGCCAGGCGAGGGCGGCTTCTTCCACAACCGATTCCGTGAAGGCGCGCGTCACGTCGTCTCCCAGAGGGCGCGAAGAGGGACGGCATGGAGGCCGTCACCGAAACTCGCGCTTGTCTCGCCGTCGTAGAGCACGACACCGCACTTGAAGCGCTTGCCCGCTGCGTCCCTCAGCCGGCGAAGGCCCCGGAAGTCGGCCGCCGTCACCGTGGCTCCCGCCTTGACCTCGACGCCCGCCACCATCCGAGCGCCCTGCTCGATGACGATGTCCACCTCCGCCCCGTCCTTGTCGCGGTAGTGGAAGAACGAGAGCGCCTCCTCGTGCCAGCTCGCCTGTCGCCTCAGCTCCTGGAACACGAACGTCTCGAGG
>CAZQSB010000100.1:0-4521 GCA_964596015.1 uncultured bacterium
AGGCGGCACGGCGCTCATCCGGCCCGGCGTCGGCCATCTCAGCCAGGAGTTTCCGGTTGTTCCTCTCGTACGACTTCGGCTCGCCCGCGTACCGCGCCGAGCGGACGCCGGGCGCTCCGCCGAGGTACTCGACCTCAAGGCCTGTGTCGTCCGCAAGCGCCGGCAGCCCGGTGGCGGCCGCCACCTCGCGCGCCTTCTTCGCGGCGTTCTCCTCGAGCGTGGCGCCGTCCTCCACGACATCCGGAAGGTCGGGCAGGTCCCTGAAGGAAAGCAGACGCACGGGGAGCCCGGCGAGGATCTCGGTGATCTCGCTCACCTTGTGCGGGTTCATGGTCGCGAGAACGAGCGTCAGCGGCTCGGCTGCCTTCATGCCGAGCCCTCCACCAGCTCCTCCTCCGTCACGACCGTCACATCTCCCAGCTCGCCTCCGAGGAACCGCTCGGCCTGCTCTCGGAACCGGTGCGGGACGTCGCTGACGAAGTAGCGAAGCTCCGGGGGGGCGGCACCGTCCCGTTTGAGATCCAGCGTCTCGAGACGCTCGCGGACCTCGCTGGCCGTCTCCTCGGCCGAGTCGATGAGCCGGACCCTCGGACCGAAGACCTTCCCGATGGTCCCCTTGAGGATCGGGTAGTGCGTGCATCCGAGCACGACGACGTCGACCCCGGCGTCCCTGAGCGGTCTCAGGTACTCGTGCGCGATGACGAGCGTCACCTCGCGGTCGGTCCAGCCCTCCTCCGCGAGCGGGACAAAGAGGGGACAGCTCCGCTCGAGCACTTCGATCTCGCGATCGATGCGGCCGATCTCCCGATGATACGCGCCGCTCGCGATCGTCCCCTCCGTGCCGATGACGCCGACGCGGCCCACCAGCGTCGACGAGACGGCGGCCAGCGCGCCCGGCCTGATGACTCCGATGACTGGTACGTCGAAGCGTTCGGCGAGCGGCTCGATGGCGACCGACGACGCGGTGTTGCACGCGACGACGACCATCTTGACGTCCTGACGGAGGAGGAACGCCGTATTCTGGATGGAGAACGCGGTCACGGTCTCGTTCGACTTCGGCCCGTACGGAAGCCTCGCCGTATCGCCGAAATAGACGATCGACTCGTTCGGAAGCTGCCGCATGATCTCGGAGACGACGGTCAGCCCGCCGATCCCCGAATCGAACACGCCTATCGGTCGGGAGTCTGCCACGATGCTCCTCCCCGCCTTCTAGCGGTACTGCTCGACGGCGAACGGGACGCTCGCGTCGATGTGTCCCGCGATGGTCTCGATCTGTTCGCCTTCGACCAGGAACGTAACGGACTCGACGTCCGGGAAGTTCGCGGCGAGGGTCCGGACGACCGAGCGAATGGTGAAGAGCTCGCCCGTCGAACCTCCCCAGTGATCCTCCACGAGCTCGCTCGAGAAATCGACGTAGGCGCCGCCCGAGTCGTCGAAGTAGACCGAGTGGATCTCGGTGCTCTCGGGCAGCGTCCTGACTCCGCCCTCGTGCCGCGGACCGGCGACGAGTTCCTCGAGGATGCGGCGCGCCCGACCGGGACGGTCCTCCGGCACGACGATGTCGCGCTGCTCCTCCACGATGTTCATGGCCCTGCTGTCGGCGAACGCGAGCACGACCGACTGGACCCCCTGCCCGAGGTCTTCCTCGACGACCCCCTCTGTGGGAAACTCCCCCACGGGCTCTCTCTCCCAGACCGTCACGATGATCGCGGCCGTCACGATGACGGCGGCGACAAGCACGATCCGAAGGCGCTTGAAGCTCACTGGCTCCTCTCCTTCCAGCCTCGCCGGTACGCTTCGACGCCCCGGGCGATGGCCCGCGCGACGTCGTCGATGAACTCACGGTCCTGCGCCCGTCCCGCGTCGCCGCCGCTCGTGAGGTATCCCGCATTGACGACGACGGCCGGCATCGCGCACCCCTCCAGGACGGCGTGGGCGAAGCCGCTGACGCCGCGATCGACGCTCGGCAGGGCCGAACGGAGTTCGCCCCTCACCAGCCTCGCGAGGATCCTGCTCTCGTCGACGTACGCGTCCTGGACGCGTCTCCACGTCAGGGCTTCCTCGGCCTTCGTGAGCACTGACGGATGGTCGTACCTGAGGCCCCCTCGCCTCGGCTGAACAACGGGAAGCGGCGGCGCCTCGGGCGCTTCGTAATAGTGCACCTCGAAGCCGGCCGCCGCGGAGCTGACCCACGCGTCGCAGCGGATGGCGATGAAGATGTCTGCGTCCGCCAGGTTCGCCAGCTCGCACCGTCTTGCGACCGGGACGTAGGAGTCGGAGCTCCGGGTCATGAAGACGTAGAAGCCCTCTCTCTGGAGCGCGTCGCTGAGTCCTGTTGCGATGTCGAGCGTGACGTCCTTGGCGAGCACACCGCCGCGCCCGACGATGCCCGTCTCGTGGCCTCCGTATCCCGGGTCGACCATCACGACCTCCATCTCCCCCGTGTCGAGAAGAGGGTCGGAGGGACGCGACAGCAGCTCCTTCGGAGAGCGAAGGGCGGGCGGAGGGATGGCTTCGGCGGTCGACTCGACGACGACCTCGAGTCGGTCGGGGCGCCTCAGACGCTCCACGCGATACGAGGTCGCGCCTCGACCCGTCTCGATGGTCAGGGTGGTCCCGCCCTGACGCTCGCGCGCCGTGACGCGCTCGACGTACCCCCGCTCCGCCGAGAGGTCGAGCGTGTCAGAGAGCGCCGCGCGATAGACGAACAACTCGATGTCGCCGTCCGGGAGACTCTCGACGTGAAGCTCAGCGGGCTCGGACAGGGGCACGGTCACGACGGTGCTCCCGGTCCGGTCCTCGATCGCGACCTCACCGATCACCGGCCCAAGACGCTCGATGGTGATAAGCTCACGCTCGCGGTCGACAGCCGTCCGGAGGTTCAGCGTCTGACCGACCGCGTCCCTGAGGAACGAGGGAGGCACCCAGAACTCCCCTGCCTCGAACAGCACGGGCCTTTGAACGTTGACGATGCGGCTGTCGACCGCGACGAACGAGTTGCCCGGCGACATGACGAAGTGGTGGTCGCCGACAACGAGCGCCACCTTCCGGTTCCGCGGGTTCCAGTGGCGCGACCCGCCCAGAGCGCGCGCGACGTCGGCAAGGCTCACGTAGGGGATCTCGTCACGGAGAACGGTCGCCGCGGGCAGTCTGCGGCCGCCGGGCTCCACCTCGATGCGGTAGGCCGGGGCCGCTGGCGACACGAGCAGGACCACGAGGAGCGCAACTGTCAGGGAACTTCTCATGCGTCCTCTCTCCGGTCGCGGCGATGGAGCTCGCGTTCGAGGTCGCGCTGGGCGTCGCGCCGCTTGATGGTCTCGCGCTTGTCGTGCTGCCGCTTCCCGCGGCACAGGCCGATCTCGACCTTCACCCGCCCTCGCCTCAGGTAGACGGAGAGCGGGATCAGCGTCACGCCCTTCTCCCTCACCTGGCGATGGAGCCTCCGGATCTCGTTCTTGTGCAGAAGGAGCTTCCGCGTCCTCCGAGGATCGACGTTGAAGCGGTTCCCCTGCTCGTACGGGCTGATGTGGACGCCCTGGAGGAACATCTCCCCGTCCCCCACGAAGGCGTAGCTGTCGGCCAGCTGGACCTTGCCGAGGCGCACCGACTTGACCTCGGTGCCGCGGAGCACGACGCCCGCCTCGACGCTGTCCACGACATGATAGTCGTGTCTGGCCCGTCTGTTCTTCGCTACGACCTTGACGTCCTCGGCCACTCGCACGCCTCCCGACCTGCCCCTCGCCGCGCGCGACGCGTCTCGGGGCCCTCCGCAATGTCGCCGGCCGGGCGCATCGGGGCCGGGCCGGCTCAGAATCGGATGCTATCAGAGCCGGAAGCCGGCGGGCAAGGCGATTCGGGAACGAAGGCGGAGCGGACGCGGCCGGAGACATCATGGTCGAGGTCCGAGACGAGGTCGTCCGCGCGGACGGACGCGCCGGGTCAGCTCCCGCGGGCGAAGGCCATGATGTCCCGTGCCACCCTCTCCGCCCCGGCGCGGTCCCGGGCGACGATGAACCCGGAGAGGAGTTGGAGGCCGTCGCGCCGCCAGTGGACGCGCAGTATGGGCGCCCCCCCTCCCCACCGTCCCGCGTGCCACGTGGAAAGCGAGGTCGCGGCGATGAGGCTGCAGGGGATCGTGAGCGGGCTCTTCGTCAGGAGTCTGTGGAAGTGGAAGCCCTCATCGTCCAGCCAGTAGCGTCCGCTGCCGCGAGCGAGGAAGCCGTGCCGGTTGTAGCGGCGCCACCAGGCGTCGCCGATGGTCGTCCCGATGTACGCGCCACGCCGGGCGTGGGAGGGCTCTGTTCTCATGGACACCTCGGGGTTTCAGGACGCTCGCGGCCGTCGCGGAAGCAGGCGCCGTCCTCCCGGACCGCCCTGACGGACGTTCAGTCGCCCGGCCGCGGCGCGGCGCTGTTGCGGGCGGCTCGCCGCCTCCATCAGTTGACTTGGGACCGGGCTGACGCTACACTAATCGACGAGCGCTTCAAGGCCGAAGTGGTGGAATTGGTAGACGCGCTGCGT
>CAZQSB010000101.1:0-4516 GCA_964596015.1 uncultured bacterium
GGATATCCTCGGCTGGGCGCTCATGGACTTTGACGCCAGCTACGCAGGCCCGCCGTTCGGGGGTAACGAGTACCCTCTGACGACCGTGACCTTCACCGGCAACTACGTTCATGAGTGCAACGGGAGCGTCGCGCTCCGTGGCAACCACGCTGACAGGACCGACCTTGCGACGGTCGCAGGGAACGTGTTCGAGAATATCGGTGGGAACGAAGGCGAGGCCGGGCAGCACTGGGCTGCGCTTGAGCTCAACCACGTGGACGTAGCTGATGTCCACGGAAACCAGGTCAGCAGCGTCGGCGAGGGCGAGTGGGGCGAAGGCCAGGCGTTCCAGCTCTGGGACATCGGCACGCTCAACTTCCACAACAACCAGGTGACCGAGTGTTTCCAGGGCGTGTACTTCTATGACGGCTCGGCCGGCGGAGCCTACGGTGGCCCGTATGCCGTCCCCGGTGGCGCGGTCGAATACAACGCCTTCGTGGGCAACACATCCTACGGTGTCAAGGTCGGTGCGAACTGCACGGGCGGGCCCCTGGACGCTGAGATGAACTGGTGGGGTGACGCCTCAGGCCCGGAGGTCGTCAGCCGGGGCACCGGTGACAAGGTCATCGGGCACATCGACTACGACCCGTGGATCGGGAAGACCGGCACCGGCAACATCGTCTGCGACCCCGACCCGCTCGATCTGACCGTCGGATCCACGTCAGGCGACATCGACGTCAACTACCTGGGCGGCGGCAGCGGCCTGGTCTATGGTTACTCCGTCACGGTTACCTGGGACGACACGGTCGCCGATCTCACCGGCATCACGGAGGGGAACCTGCTCTCCGACGCCGGTACCTCCTACTTGTTCGTTTCAGGGACGGGGAACACGCGCACCATCGACGGCGTCCTGACAGGCGCTACCGAGGGTGTGTCGGGCCCCGGCACCATGTTCACCCTGTCGTTCGCGGCCGACTCCTACGGCCAGACACCGGTCGACATCACGATCCTCAAGGTGCGCGACAAGGACAACCAGTTCCTCAGCGGCTTCTATGAGGACGACGGTCTCATCCGCGTCGATACGGCCGCCCCGGCCATCACGCGGGTCGAGCTCTTCAACGATGAGCTCGCGCATACCGACGACTACGCGAAGGACCTCGACGACCTCACGCTCGAGGCCGACATCGACGACGACTACGGCCTCACGGTGAGCGACATCGAGGCCGACCTGTCGGCGCTTATCTCCGCCGGCGGCACGGCCGTCAATCCCGACAGCTACGACGGCACGACCGCTGTCTGGGACCTGGACGATCCGACGCTCGGAACCGACGGCGTGCAGACGGTCGTTGTGACGGCGACGGACGGGCTCGGCAACTCGAGCACCGGTAGCGACGACATCATTGTCGACAACACGGCGCCCGGTCTGATCACCGGGTTCGACGCGTCACCCGCCCACGAGGAAGTGGCGCTGGCGTGGGACGACCCGACGGGCCTCGATGCCAACTACTACGGTGTTGTCGTCCGGTACGCGGCCTGGGGCGACTATCCGCAGTACGTCGCGGCCGCGCCCGCCTATCCGGCCGATGAATCGGCCGGCGACGGTGAGGCGTTCGACGGGACGGGGTCCGTGACGAGCGGCACCCACGGTATCGTCCCGCGTGACATCCACTACTACAGCGCGTTCATCTACGACTGGGCCCTGAACTACGGCCCGGTGGACGCGGGCGGCCAGGACCGGGCCACGAACTACTGGCTGGGCGACGTGGCTGACGGTTTCGGTAGCTGGGGCTACGACGGCCTCGTCAACGTCAACGACATCGACAAGCTCGGCGGAGCCTACAGCCTGACCAATCCTGTCGGAAACGACGCAGAATGCGATGTCGGCCCCACGGACGACTTCAGCCGTCTCGGCATTCCCGAGCCCGACGACGTGGTCGACTTCGAGGACCTCATGGTCTTCGCGATGAACTACGGTGTCGTGGCTGCGCGCGTCGTGCCGTTCCTGCCCGACACGCCGGCGGACCACCTGATGTTGGCTCTCTCACAGGTGCGCTCGTCCGACGGAACCGTCGACATCGCGGTCTGTCTCGAGGGCAACGCGGGCGAGGTGAAGGGCATCTCAGCTGAGATCGCCTACAACCCGTCCGAGGTCGAGTTCGTCTCGGCGCAGCTCACCGAGAACATGAATTCGCCGATCGCGCCGGTCTTCTTCTGGCACGGGGAGAACGAGTCCTCGGTCCAGGTCGATCTGGCCGTCCTGGGAACGGACGTGACCATCGGCGGCTGCGGCGATGTGGCGGTGCTCACGTTCCGTCCGGTCTCCGGCGACTTCACTCTGGAGTTCGCCGAGGCCGTTCTGCGCGATGCCGAGAACAACGAGCTCACGGCTGAGCTCGGCGGATTCGACTCGAAGGGCGATGTGCCCGAGACGTTCCGTCTTGTCCAGAACTCCCCGAACCCGTTCAACCCGGTGACCACGATCGGCTACCACATGCCGAACGAGGCCCCTGTCTCGATCCGCGTTTATGACGTGAGCGGTCGCCTCGTGCGCACGCTCGTCGACGGCGTGGTCGAGCCGGGCCGTCACCAGGCTGTCTGGGATGGTCGGAGCGAGAACGGTGAGTCCGTGGGCAGCGGCGTCTACTTCTGTGTGATGGAGACGCCTGAGTACCGCGGCAGCACCAAGATGACGCTTCTGAAGTAAGAGCGGCTGACGGCGGGGTCGGGCGCATGCGCCCGGCCCCGCATTCTCCGTTTCGTGTGCGGTGTGTAAAGAGCGCATCGCGTCAGGCAGGCAAGGAGTGCATGCAATGAAGACAGCAACTGCCATCCTTCTCGTGATCGCCGTGCTGGCGTTCGCGGGCCCGGCCGGGGCATACCTCTATGAGCTCCCGGACACGGGCGGGGAGCTGCCGCCTCCCGGCGGCTCGTCTCGCGGCACACCCGGGGGCGACTTCTTCCCGAACCACGACGACGACTACATCATCATCAACCTGACCAACAACGACTACAGGGAGTATACGGCTGGAGAGTCTTTCGCCTTCCCGCACGGTTTCTACATCAAGTACCCGGCGCTGAACGCCGACGGGACCAGGCTCGCCGCCGTGGCGCGCGCCAAAATCGACGGCGTGTCGCCGCAGTACGAGATCTGGGTCATGGACTACGACAGCACGACCCACTCCATCTCGAATCCGTTCCAGCTCACGTCGAACGCGAACGGGATCATGGACACACTCGATCCCGAGTACACCGAGGTCTACGAGAACTCTCAGATCTCGTGGTCGCTGACCGATCCCGACAAGCTCCTGTTCCTGGAGGTTCACAAGACCACGGCGAACCTCCTCAAGGAGTACGACTTCGGGACCGACACCTTCACGACGGTCTACGACCCGGCACTCGACACGAACGGGTACGACATCACGAACCCGGGATACCTGGGCGCCGACGACACGAAGTACGTCCTCGGGACCGGGTACAACACGGGCAACGACAAGATCGTGGTCTTCGACGGCACCTATCCGTCGACGACCATCAGCCCCGAGGATAAGAATCTCGATCCCGCATCCACATACGACGGCACGGTCGTTTCGTACTACTCGACACAGTCGACGTACGGCGAGGGCAGCGTCTACAGCGAGTACTCCGGAGGCAGCTGGAGCTTCGTCGCGGACGGTTTCGGCGACCCGAGCGTCCGCACGGTGCCCGGCTACTGGGCCTTCCGGAGCGGCAAGACGGACGACCGCATGCTCGCCCTTCTGTCGGAGAACGGCTGGTCGGCTACGGGGCTGGGCCTCTACGACGCCGACGGGTATCTCATCTCCAACCTCACCGGCGCCGCCGGAACGGACTTCGTCTGGTGCTATGCCAACCACAACTGGGGCGGGCCCAACGGCGAGATCCTGTTCCGCGCCGAGGAGTATTCCCACACCGGGTACGGGACGAACGTCTTCCTTGCTCTCGAGCGACCCGACGAGGTCTGGGTCGACGATGACTGGGACGGCCCCGACAACTGCGGGGGTCACTCCTGGGGCTATAACGCCTTCGCGACCATTCAGGAGGCCATTGACGCGGTGCAGGGCAGCACCATCCACGTCGCTCCCGGCACCTACGTCGAGCAGCTCCACATCGCCATGGACGATCTCGATATCGTCGGATCGGGCGTCGGCCAGACGATCATCAAGTCTCCGGCGACGTTGACCGAGTTCTTCGGGACGAACTATCCCATAGTCTTCGTTGACGGTTGCACCGGGGTCGACATCTCCGGCGTGACCATCGACGGCGACGGTCAGGGCGACGCGAACTACCGCTTCGTCGGGATCGCGTTCTGGAACGCCGGCGGGTCGCTCACCGACGCCGAGGTCCTGAACATCATGGACACGCCGTTCAGCGGCGCCCAGCACGGCATCGGCATCTACGCCTACAACGACACGGGGGGTCCGTACACGGTCGTCCTCGCGGACGTTCACGTCGAGGACTTCCAGAAGAACGCCATGGCGCTTTCGGGCGACGGGCTCACCGTTGACCTTGACCGCGTCAC
>CAZQSB010000102.1:0-4310 GCA_964596015.1 uncultured bacterium
GCGAGAAGGCGACCGGCGGGGGCCGCGAGGCCGGCTCCGACAGTTGGAAGGCCTACATGCGCCGCCAGACCTGCACGATCAACTGGGGTTCGGAACTCCCGCTGGCCCAGGGCATCGAGTTCGGATAGGAGGCCGGCGCCGGCGACTTCGATCCCGGCGGGTGTGCGGGACCCCGGAGGCCGAGGGCCGGGTGATGAGCGGGACAGCCGCTCGTCGAGCCGACGTCGGGGAAGGAGGCGGCATGAGGGTCGTGGTGATCTCCAACGACGTCGTCCCCGCCCAGGGCGGCAAGACCGGCGCCGGTGGTCTCCGGGCGCACGGCCTCGCTGCCGGATTGGCGGCCCACGGCATCGACGTGACCACGTTCGTGGTCGCCGACGCAGTCGCCCGACACACGAGGGAGATCGGGCCTCTGGCGGCCGCAGAGCACGTGGAGGTGGTGCCCGCCGGCGCACTCTCGAAGCGCCTCTCGGCCATGCGCCCGGTGGTCGCGGTAGTGGTCAACGCAGATCAGGCCGAGCACCTGCACGGCACTCGCCGGATGAGGATCGTCTACGACGGTTTCGTCCCCCGGATGCTGGAGCTGGCGTTCCGAAGCGGGCCCTATCCGGAGCGAGCGCTCACGAGGATGGCCCAACTCGAGGGCAAGGCGATGAGGTTCGCCGATGCCGTCATCGTGAGCGTTGCGGGCGCGATGCCCTATCACCTCGCGTCGCTGCTGCATGCTGGACGTGATCCTCGGGCGGTGCCCATGCGGGTGGTCGAGATGGCCGTCCCGGCGCTCCCGGCGGCCAACCGTCCGGTTGGCGATCTGCCGGTGGCGGTCTTCACCATGAGTCACCCGAACTGGGGCCCTCCGGGTCGTTGGGTCGAGGTCGCCTCCGCCCACGCCGGCTCGGCGGTGCGCGCCATCGTGGTCGAGGACGGGTCCTGGGGTGCCGATCGCGCCGAGGTGGAGAGCCTGCGGTGGAGGGCGTTCCTCGAGCATCCCGACGTGGAGGTCCGGTCTCCGCAGACATGGGAGGAGCTCGGCGGGACGTTCGCCGAGGCAGATCTGGCGATCGACCTGTTCTCGCGCACGCCGGTGCGGGAAGTGGCACCGGCCCCCCGGTCGGTGATCGCCCTGGCCCACGGCGTTGCGGTGGTGCATCCGCCGTTCACAGGGATGGCTGCGTCGATCGGCGCGGAGCGGGCCGGCTGGCTGGTCGATCCTGACGACGACGATGCCCTCGAGGCGTTCTTCACAGGGCTGACCTCCGCCGAGGTCGCGGCGCACCGGGAGGGGGCCTGCCGGCTGGCGGCCTCTCGCCTTGATCCGGCGGTGGCGGTGCAGCCGCTGGTCGATCTCATCGCAGAGTGGTGAGCCTCGCGGGTGGTGGTGAGCTGGTCGTGGAGCCGACTCCCGCTGCAGACTCCGGCGTGGTGTGGCGCTGCTGCGCCATCAGCCGTGTTCCCACCCCGCAAGCCAGACACCACTGGCTCCGCGTCTGCGCCGGGAGTTTGCAGTCCGTGAATCCGGGGTAGGGCCGCTCGCTCGGCGATCCGGGAGACAGACAGATGCGCAGGCACGTGTTCCTACTGGTGCTGGCAGTGGCCCTCGTTGCGTCGTGCGGCGACGACGACGCCGCCACCGACGGCCCCGGCGACACCGACGCCCCCGGCGCTGGCGCCTCCGTCGAGGTGATGATGGAGAGCATCAGCTACCGGCCTGTCGAGCTGACGGTCGAGGCTGGAACCACGGTGACGTGGATCCATCAGGACGGCAGTGTGGCCCACACGACGACGGCCGACGACGGCACCTGGGATTCGGGCACGATGTCGGAGGGCGACGAGTTCTCGTTCACTTTCGACGAGCCCGGGACGTATCCGTACCGGTGCTCCATCCACCCGGCGCAGATGACCGGCACGATCATCGTGACCGAGTCCGGAGCGGGCGGGGGGATGACCGAATCTCCACCGACGACGGCGGGAAGCGATCCTGTCGGCTCCTAGCTGTGATAACCGGGGAGGTTGTCCCTGGCGGGATGGTGTGATCGGCTGATGTGAGTGAGCCCTCCGACGAGACCGTGGGTTGTCCAAGACCCGAGCAGTCCGAAGGACGTCCTACGGTAGGCCGCAGCATCCGAATGCACCGTTGACACCGACGGGACGGCGCCGGATGGTCGATCCGCGGGAACTCCTCATCGATCGCGTAGCGTCGAATCGATGGAGGGGACGCATAGAGCAAGGAACGATCGATATGCGCACCATTCGGATCCTGATCGGGAGCCTCATCCTCTTGGTCATGACGCTCCCCGCCTGCTCCGACGACGACGAGCCCCAGGAGGGAATGCCGAATCCGGCGTCCGTGTTCTGTACGGACCAAGGCGGGACCATCGACGTCCGCGAGGATGCCGAAGGCAACCAGCACGGCGTGTGCGTGTTCCCCGACGGCAGCGAGTGCGACGAGTGGGCCTTCTTCCGCGGCGAGTGCTCGCCTGGTGCAACCGACGAGTCGTCTCCCGCGCCTGCGCCGGGGATGGCCAACCCTGCCTCGGAGTTCTGCATCGATCAGGGCGGCCGTCTCGAGATTCGCCAGGAGGCGGGTGGAGAGGCCGGATACTGCATCGGGCCCAACGGGGCCGAGTGCCCGGAGTGGGCGTTCTTCAACGGGGAGTGCGCCTGGGGCGACGCCGGGGAGTGAGCTGTCGGGCCGAAGGAGTGAGGGGCCGGGATCGACCCGGTCCCTCACCGTCGTCCCGACCGGGTGAGCCCCGTGGAAGGATGCTCAGCCGAACCGGTACCCGACCGATCGCACGGTGGTGATCCAGGAGGCCCGTTCCTCACCGAGCTTGGCCCGCAGTCGCCGAACGTGGACGTCGACGGTGCGAGCGCCGCCGAAGTAGTCGTACCCCCACACTCGCGACAGGAGTTGCTCCCGGCTCCACACCCGGGCCGGGTTGGTCGCGAAGAATCGAAGCAGCTCGTACTCCATGTAGGTGAGATCCAGATGGACGCTCCCGAGCCGGGCCTGATACGTGGCCGGATTCAGCTCGAGATCCTTGAAGCGGACCAGTTCGACGGACGGATCGGATGTCTGCGAGCCGACCAGCCGCCGGATCCTCAGGCGCAGCTCGCCGCGGTCGATCGGGGTCAGGATGAAGTCGTCGTAGGCCTCTGTAGCGTCGAGGTAGGCGGTCTGTGCCCGGCTGGCGGCCAGCAGGACCGGCGCACCGCCGACGTCGCGAATGCGCCGTCCGATCGCCAGCGCCTGGCCTTCGCCATCCGGGGGGAGTTCGACGACCACCGCTGCCCATCCCTCCGGCGGTTCCAGGTCGGTGATCGCCGCCAGGTCGACGACGGGGACCGGCCGGAGCCCGGCGTCGAGCAGGCCCTCGCTGAGGGCCGTCGATGGCTGCTCGGGGTAGATGGCGACGAGCATGGGATCAGAGGATCGGCAGGTACTCCTGCAGTTCGTAGCGTGACACGTGGCGCTGGTAGCGGTCCCACTCCTTGCCCTTGTTGCGCAGGAACCACTCGAACACGTGCTCGCCGAGAGCGGAGGCGGCCAGTTCGGAGTCACGCATCTCGTCGAGGGCCTCAGCCAGGGTGTCGGGCAGCCGATCGATTCCGGCGGCCCGCCGCTCGGCGTCGGTCAGGGTGTGGATGTTGGTGGTGGTCTCGGGCGGCAACTCGTAATTGCCCTCGATGCCCGCCAGGCCGGCGGCCAGGATGACCGAGAACGCCAGGTACGGATTGCAGGCCGGATCGGCGGCCCGATACTCGATGCGGGTGGATGTGGTCTTGCCCCGCTTGGGGGTGGGAACCCGCACCAGTGCCGATTGGTTGTTGCGCGCCCACGTCAGGTACACCGGGGCCTCGAATCCGGCCACCAGCCGCTTGTAGGAATTGACCCACTGGTTGGTGATCGCCGTGATCTCTCGTGCATGGCGCAGCAGGCCGGCGACGAATCCGGTGCCGATCGTGGACAGGCCGGTCTCGCTGGCCGGATCGTTGAACGCGTTGCGGTCGCCTTCGAACAGGGAGAGGTGGAGGTGCAGCGCGTTGCCGTCGGTGCCCTCGAGCGGCTTCGGCATGAAGGTGGCGTAGATGCCGTGCTCCATGGCCACCTCCTTGACCACCAGCCGGGTGGTCATCAGGTTGTCGGCCATGGTGAGCGCATCGGTGTAGCGCAGGTCCAGTTCGTGCTGACTCGGGGAGACCTCGTGGTGGGAGAGCTCGACGGGGATCCCGAGGCTCTCGAGTGAGGTGATGGTCCGCCTGCGGTACTCCTGTGCGACATCCAGGGGGGTCAGGTCGAAGTACCCGCC
>CAZQSB010000103.1:0-4072 GCA_964596015.1 uncultured bacterium
CAGCGTCCCCAACCGTGGGGAAGAGGCAGCGGGTCGGCGAAATGCGGTATGCGTCCCCGGAATTCCTGGCTGTGGACACGCTTGCTTGCGTAGCGCTCCATGTGTTAGGTTTGGTGCGCGAGTCTCTGGGAAGAAAGGGAATATCGGTTGTCGGTATCGGATTCTAAGCGACATACGGCATCCATCCGTGTAGCTGGGAACGAGCTCCAATCGGATCCCGTGTGGCGTCAAGAGCAAATGGCATATCGTGAGAATCTTTCGGTTAGCCACTCGGCCACGAAAACTATCTTGCAGTACCCAAATCAGCTTGAGAATTCCAGTGCAATCTCGGTGCATGTACTTCCACCCACTTGGTGTTCTGCTGTGCGAGGGAAAACGAGTACTAAGCCCTGCTTGCTCGAGCCAATACTCGCGGCCGGCTGCCTCCATATTGTTGTCTCTCGCGCAACGGCGCACAGTACAGGCCATAAGGCCGAAGTAGCTGTCCGTATTGCAGATCAGCACCCTTCGAAGGCCGCTCGCAATGGAGGTCTAGATGACTGAGGTTCTGCTATGGGTTGTCCTCGCAATAACGTTCCTGATAGCTGTGATGTCGATTGTGTTGCTGTTCCAGCGCACACCTGAGGGAGCGACCGAAAGAAGCGCACGGAAAGCCTCTGCGCTTGTTCGGGATGAGCTTCGTCTGGGGCGCGAAGAGGCTCGTGGCTCAGCCAAGGAGCTTCGAGAGGAGATCTCCGCGAGCCTGAAAGACACCCACCAAACGCTGACTGCGAGCCTCGATGAGAAGACGAGGATCCAGCAAGAGAGGCTTCAGTCAATGGCCACATCGATCAGCGAACTCACGTCATCCAACCAGGTCGCGCAGGATCGCACGCGGGACACGATCGATTTGAGAATCAAGGAACTGCAGCAGGGCAACGAGAAGAAGCTCGAAGAGGTCAAATTAGAGGTCTCGGCAGGCCTCCGTACGGCAGGCGAGGCGGTCTCCCGCGAACTGGGTGCCTTCGGCAACGTCCAGCAGGAGAGGTTCGCTGGGATGCAGACACAGCTCAAGGAGCTCGGGGATTCCAACGAGAAGGCGCTGGACGGCATCCGTGGGACACTAGACTCCCGAGTCAAAGAGCTCCAGCAGGGCAACGAGAAGAAGCTGGACGAGATGAAGGGGGAGGTGTCGTCCGGGCTACGGACAGCGAGCGAGTCAGTGACGAAGTCGCTTGATACCGTCGCTAAGACTCAACAGGAGAGACTGGACGGGATGACGGGGCAGATCAAGGAGCTGGGCACCTCCACGCAGAAGACCCTCGAGGGGATTCGCGACACAGTTGACAAGCGGGTACGGGAGCTTCAAGAAGGCAACGAAAAGCGGCTGGAGGAGATGCGCAAGACCGTTGATGAGAAGCTGCACGACACGCTCGAAAAACGCCTTGGTGAGTCGTTCAACTTGGTCAGCCAGCGATTGGAGGCCGTTCAAAAGGGGCTGGGTGAGATGCGGGCGCTTGCAGCCGGCGTGGGCGATCTGCAGCGAGTTCTAACCAATGTGAAATCCCGCGGGACATGGGCGGAGATCCAGTTGGGGTCGATCCTCGAGCAGTTCCTCACCGCCGAGCAGTTTGCGAAGAACGTCGCTGTGAAGAGTGGGTCGTCAGAGCGAGTGGAGTATGCCGTCAGGCTTCCTGGCCGAGACGGCGATCCGTCGAGCTGCGTGTGGCTGCCAATTGACTCCAAGTTCCCGCAGGAAGACTACATCCGGCTGCAAGACGCCGCCGACAAGGCGGATGCCGATGCGGTGCACACAGCCGCCGTTGCCATTGCCAAGTCGATCAAGAACTCAGCCAAGGATGTGAACGAGAAGTACATCAATCCGCCCAAGACGACGGACTTCGCGATCATCTTCTTGGCGACGGAGGGTCTCTATGCCGAGGTGATCAGACAGCCGGAGCTTGTGGACCAGCTGCAGAGGGACCACCGGGTGATTGTGGCCGGTCCAACGACACTTGCCGCCCTCTTGAGCAGCCTTCGGATGGGGTTTCAGACATTGGCCATCGAGAAGAGGTCATCCGAGGTATGGGAGGTGCTCGGCGCCGTCAAGACTGAGTTCAGCAAGTTCGGCAAGATCATCGGAAAAGTGAGAGGGCACCTGACCAAGGCGAGCGATTCGCTCGAAGAAACCGACAGAAGGACCCGAGCCATGGAAAGGAAGCTACGCTCCGTTGAGCGGCTGCCGGATCCTCGCGCCACAGCCGTACTCGCAGACGTGCTGATCGATACCGAGGAGGAAAGGGATTGAGGCATAGCACCCGAGACCGGTGGGCACGGAACGCCATCGAGCCAGGCTGGGCCGGAGGTTGGACAGGGGCACCAGATGACACTACCCGAAATCGGTATGTGTCCATGGATGTGGCCTGGTTCATCGTTCATGCTACATTTGGAGCACTCATCTGCGGAGGACAGGTCTTCGGAAAGGAGGGGTATCGAGATAGCGCAATTACGCGTAGACTAAGATGGGTAGAAGTAGTTCGGCGCCTGAGAGCCTCGAACTGCGAATCCCTTGCAGGCGGTCGTATAGCGTGCACGGCCCCGGTAGCGCATGTTGCGGCCCCCAGAGGATTGAGCAAGTGATTCATCACGTGGATTCCGGCAAGACCACGCTAGTCTCTCTTCAGAGAACGGTTTGGTAGCATGGCGACCACGGATGGCATACGGGAACTACTTGCGAGAAAGCTCGGAATTGACAAGAGAGGTGAAGTGCTATGTTCGCCCACTTCGTAGCTAAGCCACAGCGAGCGTGGTTGTTTCGCTTAATGGTCGTGGCATTGATAGCAGTGTCTGGGATTGATGGTCGAATGTGTGAAACCTCAGTCCTAGCCGGGCAGGAAGAACCCTTTACCGGTACCTGGGAAGGGACTGATCCCGACGATCAGAGCATCATAACACTTGCATTAACACAGAGCGGAAGCAGCCTGGAGGGTACCCTTAGCGACACCTACTCCCGGTTATCAGATGGCACAATCGTTCAGCCGGGGAGTTTCGGCCCGGGTGTAGGGGAGGCCATTTCCGATACAGAGGCCCAGATGTATTTCGACTTAACGCGATCGGATGGAGCGAAACTGGAATTGGCTGCTGCATTACAACTTACGGGCCAGAACGGTTTGCTGCTCCGCGGATACACTTCCAATGGGGAACCCGCAATTCTAGAAACAGGCACTCCAAGAGGCATTTATCAGGCGGTAGCTGAGCACGGGACAAGTGGCAGATTCCCTGCGCTCATCACAGGGATCGCATATGATGTTGACAGCAGTCAGAGTCTCGATTTAGAGGCGACAAGGAACCGCATAGAGAATGGTGAAGCTTATGCAGAAGCCAATTCAGGCACCCCCGTCGCGTCAGTTCCCCCAATCATAGTGGATGACGATTCCGCTTCAACAGAGCATGGATATGACGTTCATCCAGTCCAGCATCTCACTCGCTTTCATTTCTGGCCCAATCTGTTCTATCTCAATCCGATTTACTACTTAGATCGCCCCCTATATCATACAATCCTTGATCAGTTACTTGAGACAACGCCAGACTCTCAGATGATCAAGGACCGGATCCATCTTCAAATTGAAGGTCAAGAACGAGTGTATTTGGCTCGCGATTTCATCTCCAGACTTGTGGTCCAATCTCAGGTTTACATTGAAGTGCACTATGCAGTTCTTCTTAATCTCGATCGGCCTGACGTTATCGAACTGCAGGTGCATGGATTACAGGGCCATGACCTGGACAGTGTCCATGATCCGGAGATCGATAGACTGCAATCTCTCTTGGCAGATCCGACAGAACTGCAGATCGGCGAGATCTGGCAACTCTGCTTACGCGGCAATACTCGTGTCTACAAGCATAACTCCATCATTGTTGATAAACTGGTCGATCATGGCTATCCGTTGTTCTGGCTTGAAAGAGCACATCAACGCTGCTGTGGAGATGGGTATCCTCCAACTGACCAATTTGAACCTGAACGGCCGTACTATCCCCCAACACCGCCGCCTCCACCACCACCGCTGCCTTTTCAGAACGCACCGCCACCTCCACC
>CAZQSB010000104.1:0-4065 GCA_964596015.1 uncultured bacterium
GCCGAGATGCCCCTCGAACCGCCTGGCCTCGGTGACGGCGGATTGGAGTTGGGTGACGGCCGCTTCCCAATCCGCCACCGTGGCGAAGATCGAGGAGGTGTCCCACGTGTGCTGGACGGGGATCTCGGCTCGCGTGCGGGTGCTGTGGCTCATGGGCTCTCCTGAACTGGCGGCCTCGTTCGAGCACGCCGAGGCGCAAGGATGCCCGCCATCTGCCGGCGGCCGACGATGCGCCCATGACGACAGGCTACGTCTCGGATGCGGGGCCCACGCCAAACCGTCGGATGCGGTGTCTGCGGGTCTTCGCGTAGGCTGGTCTGCGAATCGTAGGGTAGACCGTCGGCGTAGCGGTGCGTCGCCACGATGATGATCGTCATCCGATGGAGGTCGGCATGGTGCGGTTTCGTGGGTCGGGTTGGAGCTCGTCGGCGGTCGTTCGCCAGCGCGCGGTCGTCACAGCGGTCCTGGCGATGCTGCTCACGCTGACGTCGTGCGCCACCATGTTCAACGGCGCGACGCAGTTGGTGCCGGTCAGCTCGAGCCCCGAGCGCGCCGAGGTCTTCGTCGACGGCGTCTCGATGGGGTTCACGCCCGTCGAGCTCACGCTGCGGCGAGACGCCGACGTCACGGTCGACGTCCGCCTCGGGGATCGGGTGCGGTCCTTCGTCCTGCACAGCGAGACGCAGGGCGCGATCGTCGGCCTGGACCTGGTGCCCGTCGGCGTGGCCGGGGGCCTCGTCGTCTTCGCGGGCGCCCTCGGCGCCTCGCTCGGCGGCACGGTGCAACCGGGGGGCTACGCCTTGGCGGCCGGCCTCCTCGGGCTTTCGCTGGCGCCCATCGCGGTGGACTACGGCACGGGCGCGATCTTCCGGCTTCGCCCCCCCGAGATCGTGGCCGTCTTCGACTGAGTCGCGCGCCTACGCGCGGAGCCGCTCGGCGCTCCCCAGGCCGTCGAGGACCACCCAGCGTTCCATCAGGCGATCGTCTTGGACGCGGTAGATGGCCATGCCCTCGAGGGTGAGGGGGCGCCCCGTGGGCGGCACGCCGAACCACTCGTGGGTGTGGGTGGCGAGGATCCGCCAGCGGACGACGACGCGGTCGCCCTCCGCGACCAGGTCGTCCACGACGTAGCGCGCGTCCGGCGCGTTGGCCAGCAGGGCGCGCTGGTAGAAGGACTTGAAGCCCTCGGGGCCCTCGAGGCCGGCGGGCCAGTCGTGGGAGACGAACGCGGGGTCGACGGCCTCGTCGACCATCGTCCAGTCCCACTCCACGAAGACCCGCTGGTAGAGGCGCCGCACCAGGGCCTTGTTGCGCTCCGCTCGCCCGCCGTCGCCGGCGGTTGCGGCAGCGCCCCCAACCCCCGCGTCGAGCGCGGCGACGAGCCGCTCGTGCGACCACCGGAACGGCGTCGACGCGTTGAGGCGCGCCCACTCGTGCGCCGCTTGGCCGAGGATGGCGTTCGCCTCGTCGGCGATCGGCACCACCAGGTAGCGCTCCAGCGGCGCCTCGTCGAACAGTGCGGCGTGGCAGGCGACCGCGACGGGCTCGGGACCGGGGAACTCGGAGCGTGAGGTGTCGGCGCCCGGCGCGTACAGGGTGGCGAGGCCCTCGCTGGCGTCGGCGGGCGGCGCGAAGCGTCCGACCGCGTTCCGGACGATGTCGGACGCGTAGTTCCCCGGCGCCACGGCGCACACGTGCACCCCGAGCGGCGCCAGCTGCGTCGCCAGCGCGTCCGTGTACGCCTCGATGGCGTGCTTGGACATGCTGTAGGCCCCCAAGATCGGGGAGGACAGGGTGCCCGACAGGCTGGAGATCGTCACGATGCGGCCGCGGCTCGCGACGATGAGATCGGCCAGGGCGTTGGTCACGCGGTGGACGCCGACGACGTTGACGTCGAACACCGCCCGCAGAGCGTCCAGGGGCGTCGTCGTCAGGTGGCCGAGGTGAGCGATCCCCGCGTTGTGGACGATCCCCCACAGGCCGTCGCCGCGGGCGTCGATCGCCGCCCGCAGGCGCGCCACCTGGGCGTCGTCGGTCACGTCGCAGACCAGCGCTTCGACGCCGTCGATCACGGCCAGGCGTTCGGCATCGGCGTCGCGGCGGACGGTGGCGAACACGGGCACGCCGTGGGCGGCGAGGTGGGTGGCGATCGCGAGACCGATGCCGGTACTGCAGCCGGTGACGAGCACGGGTTGGGGCATGGACGATCCTACGGTGGCCTCCCGACCCCGGCCGTTCACGGGGAGACCCCGATGGCTGCGAATCCTGATAGGCGATGGCACGCGGTCATGCCGTCACGTGGGCCCAGCCTGCGTCCCGAGCCCCACCTGCCCCGCGTCGAGCTCCTGCCCGTCGACGACGACGCGCAGGCCGGCGCGGGCCCGGCGGCGGCACGATGGCGCCGAGGGTGCATTCGATACGAACGTGATATCCGTGTCGTGCGGATGGATCGTCCGGAACCTGGCCAACATGGGCCGCCTGCCTCCGGGTGCACCATGGGGGCGTTCCCGACCCCGGCACGTACCGCGGTCGTTCGCGTCAGCCATTCGGGAACACGAGAGCGGAAGGTGCGCCAGCACGTTGGTTGGCGTGAACGTACCCAACTCCGAGAGGAGTCACCCACATGACCCGCCACCACGACGCAGCCGTGAAGGACGAGCACTACGACCTGATCAGCGGCCTGTTCCACATGACCCAGGGCGCGTGGACGTACAGCCAATACGCGAAGGATTGCGAGGAGGCTGGCGACCAGGAGTTGGCGGCGCTGTTCCGCGATGCGCAGCGGCAGCACGCCGAACTCGCCGAGCGCGCCAAGGAGCTCCTCAGGGGCCGCCTGGCCTGAACCACGGCCGGTCGCCGTTCACGCGTCGTTCCGCGGCGGCCCGTTCGAGCGGCGGACCACGGGCGCCGAGGACGCGATCGCGGCGCCCCTCGGGGCGGCGGTTGCGCGTCCCCCGACCGGTTCCCGCTCGCTCGGGCCTCCGATGCAGCATCCCCGCAAGGAGGCCGTCATGATCGTCGATTTCCTCGTCGCTTTGCTCATCGCGCTCGTGCTCACATGGTTCTTCGCCGTGGCCGTCGGCACGACGGGTCCGTGGCCCGGGTTCTGGGTCTTCTTCCTCGTGGTCCTGTTGTTCTCGTGGGCCATCGGCCTCTGGGTCCGACCGATGGGGCCAGCCCTGTGGGGCTTCTACTGGCTGCCGTACCTGGTCTTCGGTGCGCTCATCGCTTTGCTGATCGCGGCCGCGACGCCCATCGACATGCGGTCACGGCGATCCGGGCCACCCCCGGGACCGCCACGCGGCGTGCCGCCTGAGGAAGAGGCGGCGGCCGGCGCCGTCGTCGCGGTCGGCACGTTGCTGTGGATCGCCCTCGCCGTGATGGCTGCCGCCATCGCGATCGGCTACCTCTGGTGAGCCGCCCGCCGGCGCCTCGGCGGACGGGCTCGCGCCGACGCTCACCGTCACCACGACCGTTCTCTTCCCAGCAAGGGAGACGCCCATGAAACGTCTGCTCGCACTCCTCCTCCTACCGTCGCTGCTGTTCGTCGCCAACGGGCAGGAGGCGGTCCCGCCCGGCGCCGCCTACGACCCGCTGCCCGTCTTCGATGGGGCCCTCGTCCGGTTCGTCCACGCCTCGCCGAACGCCGGCGCCGTTCGCCTCGTCATGACGAGCACGGCCGAAGGGCTCGACGAGCGCCATGTGGTCGAGCTCGGCTACATGGACACGACCGCGTACCGCGAGGTTCTCGAGGGCGGCTACGAGATCGCCATCGAGCTCGGCGACGAGGGCGACGACGGCGTCGTCACGACGGGCCTGGACGCGGTCCCGGGTGGCGTCTACACCGTCGCGGTGGCCGGGCTGACGCTCGACCAGCCGGTGGGCGAAGGCGACGCCGGCGACGGCCTGTGGGCGTGGA
This sequence comes from uncultured bacterium, assembly GCA_964596015.1. Taxonomy (GTDB): domain Bacteria; phylum Joyebacterota; class Joyebacteria; order Joyebacterales; family Joyebacteraceae; genus WJMD01. Next base: position 3,920 of record CAZQSB010000104.1, read on the forward strand.
TCCGCGACCTCTTCACGCCTGACCGACCCGAACTCGCGCTTCGCGCCATGGTCCTGGACGACGTCGGCGCAACCACGTACGGGCCGGACATGGCCGCGTACCGGATCGTGCACGCGGCACCGGGCACCGACACGGTCGACCTCGTC
>CAZQSB010000105.1:0-4021 GCA_964596015.1 uncultured bacterium
GACACCGACCCGAGACGGGTGCACGGAATGTGAGTCTCCGCCGAAGAGGAGCGCGAGGGCCTCGACCGCTCCGAGCACGGTGGCGCCGCCTACCCCGAGTTCGTGTTCCAGGAGACGATCGCTCCTCCCTCGAGCCTGGACCCCGTGGGATCCAACGGCGATCACTGACCGGCTCTCCACGGCGGGCGGCGGACGACCGCAGCAAGCCGCCGCCCGCCGTGCATACCCCGTAGCCTGAGTCCATGCTCGACGCCGTCATCGTCGGTTCGGGGCCCAACGGGCTCGCGGCGGCCGCCTATTTGGCCGAAAGGGGCTACTCGGTCCACGTGGTCGAGGGTGCCGAGCGCATCGGCGGGGGGTGTCGCAGCGAAGCACTCACCCTGCCCGGGTTCGTCCACGACGTGTGCGCCGCGGTCCACCCGCTCGCCGCCGCCTCTCCGTTCCTGCGTGATCTCCTCCTGGAAGACCATGGGCTCCACTGGATCGAGCCCCCGATTCCGCTCGCTCACCCCCTCGACGACGGCACGGCGGCCGTGCTGGCGCCTTCGATCGTCGAGACCGCCGACGGACTGGGACCCGACGGGGCGACCTGGCTGCGTCTCCTCCTCCCTTTCGTCACCCGGGCCAGGCGCACACTCGAGGTGTCGCTCGCCCCCCCGCTGCGAGCCGTCACTTCACCCGTCGCCGGCGCCCGACTGGGGATGGTCGCCCTCCGGCCGGCGTCGTGGGTGATCCGGCGGTTCCGAAGCGACCCTGCCCGCGCCCTCTTCGCCGGCCTGGCCGCCCACAGCGTCGCACCGCTGACCACCCCCGCCACCGCCGGCGTGGCACTCGTGCTGGCGGTGGCTGCCGACCTGGTCGGATGGCCGATCGCCCACGGCGGCTCCCAGTCGATCGTGGATGCCCTCGCCGCCCGCATTGGCGACCTCGGTGGCAGGATCGAGACCGGCTGGTCGATTCGAGACGTGCGGGACCTTCCGCCGGCCCGGGCCGTCCTGCTGGGAACCTCGGCCCCGCAGGCCGCCGCGATCGCGGATTCCGAGATCGGCGCTCGGATGCGGCGCAGCCTCGGCCGGGTGCGGCACGCTCCGGGCACCTTCAAGCTCGACCTGGCGCTCGATGCTCCGATTCCCTGGACCGCCGGGGTCTGCCGCACGGCCGGAACGGTGCATGTCGGAGGAACCTTCGAGGAGATCGCCACCGCCGAGGCCGCGGTCGCCGCCGGGCGCCATCCCGAGCGCCCATTCGTGCTGGTGTCGCAGCCCTCGCTCTTCGACCACACCCGAGCGCCGAGCGGAAGACACACCGCATGGGCGTACTGCCACGTGCCCCACGGGTCGACTCGCGACATGACCGGTGACATCGTCGCCCAGATCGAACGCTTCGCCCCCGGCTTCGAGGCGACGATCGCCGGGATCCACACGATGGACTCCGCCGAACTCGAGTCCTACAACCCCAGCTACGACGGGGGGGACATCACCGGAGGGGCCGTGAGCCTGCGCGGGGTCCTGGCGCGGCCGCGCCTCGCCGTCGATCCGTATCGGATCGGCGAGCGGATCTGGCTGTGCTCGGCGGCCACGCCGCCAGGAGCCGGCGTCCACGGGATGTGCGGCTATCACGCCGCGGTCTCGGCCGCCCGGCGACTCGGCTGAGGGAGGTGTCGACCCCGGGGCCTCCTACTCCCACGCTCTTCGCTCACTCCATCCAGCGCGACGGCCGTTCCCGGATGCTGCCGAATCCCCACCGATCGCAGAACGCGAGGAACCGTTGGCGGGGCACCCCCTGCCACTCCAGGTCTTCGAGCGTCTCGGGGATCGGGACGTCCCGACGAAGGGTGGCGAGCTCACGGAAGAGCAGAGCGTCCTCCATCCCGTCGCGCAGCGCCTCCACGAGACGTTCGGCGCCGCGCACCGACGGCTTCCACTCGGCGGCGTCGAGCGGGATCTCCTCGAGGTGGCCGTACTCGGCCAGGACGAGCGACGACGACTTGGCGCCCCAGCCCCGCAGCCCGGGGAGACCATCGGCGCTGTCGCCGACCAGGGCGAGGTAGTCGGGAATCGACTCGGGTCCGACACCGAACTTCTCCCACACCCCGGACTCGTCGATGAACGCACCTCGACGCCGGTCGTAGCCGACCACGTGGTCGCCTCGGACACACTGGGCCAGGTCCTTGTCCGGGGACAGGATCACCACCTGGTCCACCTCGCCGGCGAATCGGTCGGCCGCCGCCGCGATGGCGTCGTCGGCTTCGAACTCGACCATCCTCCACACCGGGACCCCGATCGCCTCCAGGCCCTCCTCGGCGTGCGGGAACTGGGACAGCAGTTCCTCAGGCGCTCCGGACTCGGTCTTGTAACCCGAGTAGCGGTCGTTGCGGAACGACCGGATCTGGGTGTCGAAGGCTGCTCCCAGATGTGTGACCCCGTCGTCACCGAGGAGCCTGAGCGTGCTGTCCATGAGACCGTGCACGGCACCGATCTCGAAGCCGTCGGGAGCCTTGCGGGGTGGTGCCCCGAAGTAGGCGCGGAACAGCTCGTACGTCCCGTCGAGCAGATGGAGCCTCATATGCCTGCGATGGTACCGACCGTCCCGGCGGCAGTCCGACTCGGTGTCGGATCGGTGCACGGGTACGCTGCCGACTCATGGCGCAGGTGCTCGAGGTTCCAGACGTGACGGCACGGTGGCTGCGGCCGCTCTACCTGGCCGCCGGATTGGTCCTCGTCGCGATTGCCGTGATCGGGGTGTTCCTTCCCCTGATCCCGACGACGGGACCGCTGCTGCTCGCCGCGTTCTTCTTCGCCCGCTCCTCGCCGCGCATGCACCGCTGGCTGCTCGAGCATCCGCGACTCGGCAGGTTCATCACCGATTTCCAGGCGGGACGGGGCATCCCGCTGCGGGCCAAGATCACCGCGACGGTGGCCATGACCGCCGCGTTCACCTACAGCATCGGCTGGGTGGCCGACCACATCGCCCTGCGCATCGGCATCGCCGTGGTCGGCATCTGGGCGATCTGGTACGTGCTGCATCTGCCCACCGCCGCGCGGGCACCCGATCCCTCGTAGCGCTGCTGGCGTGGGGTGACGGAACCGCCGTGACCGGGCCCATCGACCTGGCTACGCTCCGAGCATGACGCGAGCCACCCGCACTCCGATGATCGTCGGGGCCGCGACGTTCCGCAGCCGCCCCTTCTCCGATGCCTGGGAGCTGTCCCAGGACAGCGGGCCGGTGGCGGTGCTGCGGCGGATCCCCAGCCGGCACACGTCTGAGATCGTGTTCACGGATCGCGCCCGTCTGACCCTGGCGCCCGAGGGGTGGGGAACGGTGGTCGCCCGGACCGAAGACGGTGAGGAACGGGCCAGGATCGTCCGCCGCTCATGGTGGGGCCGGACCTGGGAGGTCGAGGCCGCCGGATTCGGATGCCAGCTGATCAGCGATCCCCTCCCGCGGCGGTGGTCGCTGCGGATGGGAAGCGAGCCGATCGGGCGCCTCGCCGGAGGACTCGTGTCCTACAACCGCATCGACGTCCAAGCCGACGTCGCAGTGCCTGTCAGCGCCCTCGCCCTCGCCTGGCACGTCATCGCCCGGCCGTGGGAACAGGCAGCAGCGCCAGGAGCCCTGGTGGCCCGTCCGTCCCCCGACACCGGTGGTGAACAATGAGCGAGCACCTCATCTCCGTCGAGGACCTGGCGTCCCGGCTCGGCGATCCGGGAGTCCGCATCGCCGACGTGCGGTGGTATCTCGAGGATCCCACTCGAGGACGACGGGAGTACGACGCCGGCCACATCCCCGGCGCCCTCTACATCGACCTCGAGCGCCATCTGAGCTCCCGCGGCGGACCGGGGCGCCATCCCCTCCCACCGCCGTCGGTCCTGGCGGCGACGCTCGCCCGCCACGGCATCGGCGACGATCACCTCGTCGTCGCGTACGACGACCGGGGCGGCGCAATCGCAGCCCGGCTGTGGTGGATGCTGCGCGAGATCGGTCACGGCTCGGTCCGGGTCCTCGACGGGGGCCTGGGGGC
>CAZQSB010000106.1:0-3945 GCA_964596015.1 uncultured bacterium
GATTGGCGGTTTTGCCCTGGCTGCTGTAGGTGGTGCTGACCCAGGCATAATCCAGGTACTGTTTGCCAGTCAGTTCGATCGCAGCTTGTCGCCAACGGCAATAGGGATCGCTTGAGTGGTGAAGACCGTCTTTCGTGGACATTGGGCAGGATCAATGGACAGCACTGACCCATTGGGCGTTTCCAAAACCAGACGATTCGCGTCCTGCTCTACCGTCAACACGGTATATTTTTCGGCTCGATAGAGCCCCTGAAGCCGATAATCCTGCACCGGAACGAGCACATCGCCCGGAGCGTAAGCCGAGGCATAGCTGGATTGAGCGGTGGTTAGATCTTTCCGCCGCAGACTTTTCAAAATGAAGCTGTCTGGTCCTAAACTCCCTTCAACCTGTAAACCCGCTCGAATTTTCTGGGTCAACTCCAACCGCTCCTGATTGGTGCCTGCCAGAATCAAAGTTTTCTTCCGCTCCCCGGCAGGCAGACTCAGATAGTCCTGGGCAACATATTCACTCCGCTTACCCGCTTCAGCCAACTCTTGGATACAGTTCTCCTGCTCCAACAACTCAATCCCATCCTCGACCTGCCCCTGGGCGACCAGTTCAACCACAGATCGCAGCACCTTACTCTGCTGCCGTCGGTGGGTCTCCAGATAAGAGGTGGTGATGCCTCCAGCTTGCAAGCTTTTGAAGGGATTCCCCGCTTCAACCGCTGAGAGTTGTCGAGTATCGCCCACCAACAAAACTCGGGCCTGCTCCAGGGCGGCTCGCCTGAGCAACGTATGGGCATCTTTCATACTCAGCAGCCCGGCTTCATCCACAATCCAGAGTGTTGGCGCTGGGGGATGATCTGCGGGTTGAGAGACCAGCAAGCCAGCCACCGTCTCAGTTTCGATACCCAAAGCTTCTCCCAATCCATGAGCGGCTTCGGCACTGGGCGCTAATCCTCGTACCTCATACCCCTGGCCCTGAGCTACGTCCTTCAACGCATTCAGAGCGTAGGTCTTACCCGCACCCGCCACACCCTGCCAGGCCATCATCTGATCCGACGTTGTCGCCGCCAGTTCAACTGCCCGTCGTTGTTCTGACGTCAGGGATCGTCCCGCAAGATATTCAGTCAGGGTACGGCTGGGGACAATTGGCTCCACCTGTCCCCGTCCTTGCTGCATTAATCGGATCGTATTCAGCTCCAGATTGAGCGCGGCCTGGGTTGTGAACTTGTCGTCTTCAACTCGGAGGAGTTCAGGGCTCTCAGTGATCGCCTGCTCAATAGCGTCAAAATTTAAGACGCCCAACTGATGCTCAAACACAAACCGCTCCAGCTTCGTTTGCCGAAATACTGACTCCCGCTCCCCACAGTGTTGAATCGCCGATTCCAGAAGGTCTTGAGCCGAGGAGGAAACTTGAATGGGTTGAGTTTGCTCAATCGGTAATTCCGGCAGTTCCAGCCCCTTGAGTTGAATCAGCGCATTCCACCCCCGCTGCAGTACACCCTTATCTAACTCCTTGGGCTTCCGCTTCCGTGACACCAGCGTCGCCATCTCCCGCAACGCTCGATTATTTTCAGAGCCTGTAGCCTCCCACTGCTCAATCAGTTTCAGAATCTGCTGCCTGCGGGTTGAGAAAGCTGTCAGCAACTCTGGGGAATAGCCCTTCAGCTCAAACTGACCATGGGGTTTCTGTTCAATTGGGTAACCGTGCTGCTGGAGGGCGACGGCCAACTCATTTTGGTAAATCTGGCCCAGGAGTTTTTGATTGGCAATGGCCGCTTCATTACTCAAGCTAAACCACCGCCCATCCGGCAACTGGGTCGCATTAATCACCACACAATGACTGTGGAGTTGCGGCTCCGCCTCTCGACTGGTGGAATGGGTAAACACCGCTGCGGCAATGTTGCCGGTGACCACCTTCTGCCGTCCCTCGGGAGTGGAAACTCGGGTCTGGGCAGAGCGCTCTTCCAGAACCGATAGGGCTTTACCCACTGCCTGATGATGAGCTTCAAGCACCAGTTCATCCTGCTGCACCAGGGCGGCAATGCTGACACTCTTTGGAGCACTGAAGGTAAAATCCGTTGCGGCCCTCCGCTTCTTCGGGTCCACCACCTTACCCGATAGAGACTGCCCATCTGGAGCCTTCCCAGCCAGCAGGCTGCTGAAGTCTTGCTGACTCACTGCGCCAGATAATCCGAGCAACGTCGTGCCTTTTCCCATCCATTTGGTTGGATGAGTCTTTTCCTCGGAGGAATAATAATCCTCTTTACTGTAGTAAGTCTCCGCTTGAGCCGCAGAGAGGTTGCTCGTGGAAAGCATGGAGAGGCGAGGTTAAAAACAAGACGCTCCGCTGAAGGGAGAGCGAGCGCGAGGCGGAAAACGGTAGAGCGACTGAGGGGAGGCGGTTTGCCTGGTTTTTGCCAGAACCTTGGCGTACTGTGTGGCCCCTCCGCGAAGTCCCCGATAGGGGCGAAGCAACCTGATACCGACCATCATATCGCATTCCGTCAGCACAGAAAAGTGGGTGCTGCAATTAGTCACGTTGCTCTCAGTAGCTTCAGCGCTTTTGGTAAAGTTTCACGAACTGGCGCAAGCAATTGCTGAGACAATGCTGATAATAAAGGGAGTTATTTGGAGATAACGGTATGTTTTCTCAGATTCCAACTCTCTTGCTGGCCTGCGACCTGGGTAAGTCGGGCGGCAAGTTCTTTTATAAACTGCTCAATGGCCAAACCCATGCCCTCTGGATGGAGGCTGAGGTGGCCCAAAGATCCGCTGCGGGTGTTGCTCAGGTTGGCCAGGGGGGGCGGCCTCAAGATAATGCCTGGTTCCGTCTGGGGGATGAACTGGTGTTCGTCGGTAAGTCGGCCCAGGCGTTTCTCGACTACAACAGCTTTAAGGAGGATAAGTCGCTGAAGGCCGCTGAGCGAATTGCCGGGGTATTGGGTGCAGTTGCAAAAATGGAAAATCTGCCCTCTGAGTTTGAAGCCATTGTCTGGGTCCTCCTCCCAATCAACGAACTGGCTACCCGACAGCGAATTTCCTCCCGTCTGTCAAACATTTGTAAGGGCTTCTGCTTTCAGGACGAGTCTGAATACCGGATTGGCCTCAAACTCAGCTTTCGCCCCGAAGGCTACGGCATCTACGTTCAGCGTAAGTGCCAACTTCAGCAAGCGGGGGTGGCGATCACCCAACGCACCACCTGGATCGAAATGCTGGGCCACCGTAACGGTACCCAACTTGCCTTTGAAACCGGCACCCTGAATGCGGCAAAATCTACGTCCAAATTTCCTGGATTCTGGGAGCCCTTTGAGAAAGCGGCCAACGCTGCTGGGGTCTCAATACCGGAGTACGACGTCCTTCTGAAAGCACTCGAGTCAGGTCAACCCCAGCAATACTCCGTGGCCAAGGGGGAAATGGTCGATTTCTCAGCCGCCATGGTCCAAACCGAAGCGGCTTATCTGGATGCTCTGGATTCTCACTTTAATGACCATCTGATTCCCAGTTTGGCCACCGGTAAAGGGGATGTCGTTCTAGCCGGTGGTGCCGCTTATCTGATCCGTGAGGCCCTCCAGGAATATTTTGAGGAACGAGGGTTTGCCTCCCGCCTCTCGTTTGCCTGGGAGCATCAGGACGCCCTGACTCGTCTGGTGGAAGCTCAGTTGCCGGAGTCCTACGAAATGCCGTCTATGCCGATGCGGATGACAGATTGCTTTGGCCTATTTCAGGCGCTGCTCGGTGAGATGAATCGCATGAGGGTAGCGTCATGACACAAGACCAAAGAACTGGCTCTGTGCGAGTCAAGTTTGTCTACAATGCCCAGTTTCCGGCACCCACAGCAGTACTGGTGAAATATCTGGTTCACAATTCGAGTTTCACCAGTCGTTCCGGACGTCAACTGGGAATGGATGCCATGATGGCCTTCTACCGCCCCATGGCAGAAGAATTCCACGGCGAGTT
>CAZQSB010000107.1:0-3918 GCA_964596015.1 uncultured bacterium
GGTTCGATCCCAAGGACGGCCCGGGCCCCGACCCTGTCGGGCCGGCGCGTCGTGCTGCGCGCCGTCCGACCCGACGACGTCCCGGACATCGTCGACATCTCCGTGTACGACGGCGTGACGGCCGCCAACGAGGGGGAGGCGCTCGCGATGCTGCGGCGCATCGAGGCCGACGCCGCGCGCGGGGAGACCGTGCACTGGGGCATCTGCCTCGCCGGCCGCGACACCGTGGTCGGCACGGTCGGCTTCTACCGCGGCTTCCGCGACGGCACGGGCGAGGTCGGCTACGTGATGCGCTCCCCCTTCCGCCGCCGCGGCCTCATGCGCGAGGCGCTCGCGCTCGCCGTCGCCCACGGCTTCGGGCCCCTCGGCCTCGCGACGGTCATGGCGCGGACCGCGCCGGACAACACCGCCTCCATCGGGCTGCTCGGGCGGCTCGGGTTCGCGCCGCAGCCGTCCGATGGCGCGTTCCTGACGTTCGCGCTTCGCCCCGCGCCCGCCCGGATCGCCGCGAACCCACGCGGCTGACGCGAGATCCGCGGCGTCAGGCCCCGAGCGCCTCGCGCACCCGGCCGGCCATCTCGAGCGCCTGCGCCCAGCGCGCGTCGCGTTCCGCCGGTGCCTCGCGCCTCGCCTCGCCCCGCACCACGTCGGAGACGCAGCGAACGCGCAGCGCGTAGGGCGAGGCCGGATGGCGTGCGACCCAACCGCGCACCTCGTCCGCGAGTTCGGCGGCGAGCAGCGGCAGCGCCGCAGCGCAGGCCTCCAGCAGCGCCGGCAGGAAGTACCAGCGGGTCGCCGTTTCCAAGGCCTCGACCAGCTCGCGCATCGCGGCGTCGGCGTCGCCCGTCGCGAGCGCCGCCTCGGCCGCCACCCGCAGCGCGCGCACGTACCGCAGCTGGCCGTCGCGTCCCGACCGGGGCGGCGCCGCCAGCGCCACGGCGCGCTCGGCGAACGCTCGCGCGGCGATCGGGTCGTCGGCTCGGGCCATCTCGCTGCCCAGCAGCAGGCCGTCGAGGCAGGCCGCCGCCTCGCTCGCGGGCGGCATCCACGCCCCGACGCCCGCAGCGTCCCCCCGCTGCCAGGCGATCGTCGCCGCCAGCGCGCGCATCTCCGGTTCCGCGTGGGGGAAGAGATGGCGGCTGTACGCGAAGCACTCGATGGCCTCGGTCACCTGCGCGGCGGCGCCGGCGAGGTCGCCGGCGGCGAGCCGGACGGCGGCGGCGTCGGCCAGGAAGAAGGCGAGGAAGATGTCGACCCAGTCGTCCTCGCGCTCGAGCGCCACGGCACGGTCGAGCAGCGCCAGGGCCTCGGCGTACTCGCCGTACGCATGCGCCAGGAACACGCCGTGGTCGCGCAACGCCCGAATCTCGTACTCGCGGTCACCCCCCGTGCCCGCGCCCGCCGTCAGAAGCTGGAACATGCGCTCGCGCTCGTCGGGATCGTCGGTGGCCGCGTGCAGCTTGTCCAGCGCCATGGATCTCAGGTCGCGCTCGCCGAGCGCCTCGAACAGGTCCGCCGACTCCGTCAGGCAGGCCCTGGCCTCCTCGGCGAACCCGAGGCTGGCGGCCGGCTCCGAGAGGAGCAGCAGACCCCAGGCGAGGGAGAACGGGTCGTCGTGCCGCCGGAGCACCTCGACGGCGCGGCTGCGCCGCGCGTAAGCCTCCCGGTGGCGGCCCGCGAACTCGTCGAGCGAGGACTCGTGGACCTCGAGCACGCCCCACGTCGCGGACGTCGGCGGTACCCGCGCCAGCGCCTCGCGCAGCAACTCGGCCCAGCGCTCGGCCCGGCCGGCCAGCACGTACGACAGGCCGAAGAACGCGCCGCCCTTCTCCAGCGGCTTCCACCAGCGGCGGTGCAGCGCGTGCGCCCACGCCGCCTCGAGGTTGGCGTGCTCCGCCGCCAGCGCGCGCACGGCCGCCCGTCGCGCCCCGCGCTGCCCCTCGTCCTCCCAGCGGCGCAGCTGGTCGAGGTAGTAGCGCGCGTGCGACTCGCGGGCGGCCTCCTCGGCGGCACGGTCCTCGGCCGCGCGCTCTCGCAGGTAGGCCGCCAGCAGCGGGTGCTGGAAGAAGCGGCCCTCCGCCGACAGCGAGACGAACGACTTGTTGCGCAGGGCGAGCAGCAGCGGCCGCCCGACCCCGGCCGCCTCGCGCGCCGCCTCGTCGCGGAAGCCGCCGCGGAAGACCGACAGGCGCAGCAGCGCGGAGCGCTCGGCCGTGGAGAGCGCGCGCCACGAAGCGTCGAACACCACCCGCATGCTCACGTGGCGCGGATCGACGTCGGCATCGGTCGCCGCCAGGACCTCGAGGCCCCGCTCGAGCTCGTCCGCGATGTCCTCGAGCGGCAGCACCCGCAGCCAGCCGGCCGCGAGCTCGAGGGCCAGCGGCATGCCCGCCGTCGCCCGGCACACCCGCGCGACGGCCTCGGCCTGCCGCCGCAGGTCGAGCGGATGGCCCACGCGCCGGGCCCGCGCCTGCAGCAAGGCGACCGCGCCGTACGCCTCGAGGTCGCTGGCGCCGAGTTCGGGCACGGGCAACCCCTCGACCTCGAACACGGTCTCGGCGGCGAGTCCCAGACGCTCGCGCGAGGTCAGCAGCCAGGCCACGCCCGGCGCGGCGGAGCGAAGCCTGGCGACGATCCCGTCGACGCCCGGCAGCTGCTCGAGGTTGTCGAGCACGACGAGCATCCGGCGGCCGGCGAGGGCCTCCGCCGCCTGCTCCAGCGGCGACCGGAACGGCGCCGGCTCCTCCCCCACGGCGTCGAGGAGGGCGGGCGCGACCTCGTTGAGGGCGCGCGCGCCGGCGAGCCACACGACCGCCGCGCCATCGGGGAAGCGCGATCCGAGGCGATCGGCGGCCTCGGCGGCGAGCCTCGTCTTGCCGACGCCGCCTGCGGCGAGCAGCGTCACGATGGGCGCGCCCGTGCGCAGCAGCTCGTCCTCGAGGCGCGCCAGTTCGGCCTCGCGGCCGAAGAACGCGCCGCTGGGGCCGCGCTGATGCCGCGGTGGGGCGACCGGATCGCGCCGCGGGGCCACCTCGACGGGCGCACCCGACGCCGCGCGCAGCGCCTCGATCTGTGCGACGGTCGACCGCTCCGGCGCCAGCCCCATCTCCGCGGCGAGGCGCGACTCGAAGGCGGCGAAACGCGCCAGCGCGGCGGTGCTGCGGCCGGCGCGGGCACAGGTCGCGAGCCACGCCCGCAAGACCTCCTCGTCGAGCGGCTCGATCGCCAGCCAGCCTTCCAGCAGCCCGGCCAACTCGTCGTCGCCGATCTCCTCGCCAGCACGCGCGACCGCCTCGAGCAGCGCGCCGCGGAAGCGCTCCTGCCAGGCCGCGCGCTCCAGCTCGAGCCAACTCTCGAACTCCGGCGCCGATGTGAGGCGGAAGCCCTCCAGCAGGGGTCGCGGCCAGCCGTCGCGGGCGGCGGCGAGATCGCGCCGGCCGAGCGCCTCGGCCCACGTCGCGACGTCGGTCGCCACGGGCCAACGCACCCGGGTGCGCTCCGCTTCCAGGCCGTCGGCGAAGGGCAGCGCCCGCAGCGCCACCAACAGCTGCCGCAGGTTCGCGCGCCCCTTCTGCTCGTCCGAATCCGGCCAGAAGAGGAAGAGCAGGTCGTCGCGCGGCACCCACGAGCCGACGTACGCGAGGTACGAGAGCACCGCGGTGCGCCGATCGGCCGCCGGCTCCCACACCTTCTCGCCGATCCGGACGGTCGCCGGACCCAGGAGCCGCACCTCGGGCCGCATGCCGCATCATATTCATCCAGAACGCGATGCGCCATTCGAGACCCGGGGCGGCGCATCCGCAGCGGTCCCGGGTCGCGGCACGGTCGCGGCACGGTGGCTCCACGGCCGCGGCACCACCTCACGCTGGCCTCACGGTAGGCCCCGTAACGTCCCACCAGGGTGATGGAACCGCTACC
>CAZQSB010000108.1:0-3890 GCA_964596015.1 uncultured bacterium
CGAGGCGCTCGCCCAAACCTGAGCCACCGATACGCTGCCGCCGTGACCAGGACCATCCGCAGCGTCTTCGTCGTCGCCGTCCTCGTCGCCGCGATCCTCGTCCTGCCCGGACTCGGCCCCGGGGGCGGGGGCGATTGGTCGACCCGCTCGGTCGGCCTCGACGCCGCCACGGCCGGGGACACCTGGGAGTCGCAGACGGTCCTCACCGACGCCCTCGCGGTGGGCCTCTCATGGGACTCGGCCCCGCCCGAGCGGGCGTGGGTCCGGACGCTCGCCGACGGCGTCTGGTCGCCGTGGTTGGAGTTGGAGGTCGGCGACGAACACGGCCCCGACCCCGGCACCGATGAGCCCCTCGGTCGTGCCACCGACCCCCTCTACGTCGGCGATGACGTCTCCGCGGTGCGTTACCGGGTGGCTGGTCCCGGCACCGGAGTGGCCGCCGAGTTGGTCGAGCGGGCTCCCCGAGGGCTGCGATCGGACATCCTCGGCCGCCTCGAGTCCGAGCGGTTCGAGCTCGTCCCACCAGCCGGGGCCGCCCCCGACGGTCCCACCATCGTGCCTCGGTCGGCGTGGGGCGGTGACACGTGCCAGAGCGAGGTGACCGACGAGGAGCACCTGCTGCCGCGCGTGCAACTGGCGTTCGTGCACCACACGGCGGGGGCGGTCGGGAACCCGTACGACCGAGTCCTGGCCATCTGCAAGTACCACACGGACGTCAAAGGCTGGGACGACATCGCCTACAACTTCCTGATCGCCCCCGACGGCACGATCTTCGAGGGCCGCGCCGGCGGGGTCGAACGGGCGATCCGCGGGGCCCACACGTCGGGCTTCAACTCGTACTCGACCGGGGTGGCGATCCTCGGCGACTACTCGGCGTCCCCGCCGAGCCCAGCCGCCCTCGACGCCCTGGCCCGGCTGCTCGCGTGGAAGCTCGACCTCCATCACGTGGACCCGCTCGGCGAGGTGACCCTCCCGTCGCTCGGCAACACCAAGTACGCCGAGGGGGTGCCGGTGACACTCGCCCGGGTCAGCGGGCACCGGGATGCCCAGTCGACGGCCTGTCCCGGCGACGCCTGCCACGTGCTGCTCCCGACGATCCGTTCGGACACCGACGCGCTCGGCGGCGAGCGCATCCTCCTCGAGACCCCGAACCGGCTCGAGGGCAACCGCGAAGACGGCTACACGCCGATCACCATCGGCGCCCGCTTCACGAGTCCCATGTCGTGGTCGCTCCGCCTGGTCGACCAATCCGGCCGCACCGTGGTGGCCCGCTCGGGCACCGGGACGTCGGTGTCGGTGCCCTGGGACGGCACCTACCAGGGTTCCCGCCTCCCACACCAGGACCTGCGGCTCGAGATCGACGCCCGGACCGCCGGCGGCGTCGTCCCGACGCCGGTGCGGGTACCCCTGGAGTTGGGCACCCACGCCGGCCGCTTCCTCGACGACGACGACTCGGTGCACGCCGCCGACATCGAGCGCCTGGCGGAGCTGGGCATCACCAAGGGCTGCAACCCGCCCGACAACGACCTCTTCTGCCCCGACGACCCCGTCACCCGTGGACAAGCCGCTGCCTTCTTCGCCCGGCTCCTCCGCTTGCCATCGGTGGCCGGAGACACCTTCTCCGACAACGACGGCTCGGTCTTCGAGGCGGACATCGAGAGGGTGGCCGCCGTCGGCATCCTCCGGGGCTGCAACCCCCCCGCCAACACCCGGGTCTGCCCTGACGACCTCCTCACCCGCGAGCAGATGGCGGCCGTGATCGCCCGGGGGCTGTCGCTGCCGTCCGGGCCCGATGCCTTCGTCGACGACGACGGCTCCATCTTCGAGGCCGACATCGACGCCCTGGCGGCCTCGGGGATCACGAGGGGCTGCAACCCGCCCGCCAACTCCCGATTCTGCGGCCCGGATCTCGTCCTGCGCGAGCAGCTGGCGAGCTTCCTGGTGCGGGCCCACGATTGGCTTCGTGGCTGACCTAGCGTCAAGCCGCGCTCGAAACGTGCCGATCCACATGGTCATGAGCACCCGATTCGCCCGCCGCCTGCCGCTGGTCCTCGCCCTGGTGGCGACCGCGCTCGCCGTGGCGCTCCCGGCGGCGGCCAAGGAGGCCGAGGTCGAGTTCGAGGGTGGTGGCTGGGGCCACGGCGTGGGGATGAGCCAGTACGGGGCCAAGGCGAAGGCCGTCGAGGGGCGCTCGGCCTCACAGATCATCGAGTACTACTACTCGGGGGCGCAGGTGGCCCCCATGGGCTCATTGGGCCTGAAGTCGTTCCTCGCCGACGATCCCGACCCGCTCTGGATCGGCCTCGCCCAGTCCGTGCCCTCGGTCGACCTGCTGCCGTGGGGACTCCCCATGGAGGTCTGCGACGGCGACGGCTGCGTCCCGCTCGAGCAGGGATCGCCGATGCGGGTCGTCGCCGTCGACGAGGGTTGCGAGGTCGGCCCGGTGGCCGGGTGGCCCGAGGGTGCCGTCGTGATGGACTGCGCCCTCGACGTCGACCTGAACGGGTCGCCGTCCGGCGTCGAGGTCCCGGGGGTCTGCGTCGCGGGATCGTGTGACTACGGCCGGGGCATCCTGCACCTCCGCCCCGCGAACGACGGCCTCCACGTCGTCCTCGAACTCGACATCGACGAGTACCTCTACGGGCTGGCCGAGGTCCCGTCCTCGTGGCCGGCGGCGGCGCTCGGTGCCCAGGTCATCACCGCGCGGTCCTACGCCCTCCGCAAGGCGAACTCGTACGGCCCCGAGTCCGGGTTCTCCACCTGGCGGCAGGACCTGTGCTGGTGCCACCTCGTCGACGACACCCGCGACCAGGCGTACCGGGGCCTCCAGTGGGAGTCGGCGGCGTGGCGTGGAGCCGTCGACGCGGCCACCGGCAAGGTCGTCGCCTACGGCGGCTCCATCATCTCGACCTTCTACTCGTCGTCGACCGGCGGCGCCACCGAGGACGTGGAGGACGTCTGGGGTGGCAGCCCCGATCAGTACCCCTACCTGCGCTCCGTGCCCGACCCGTGGTCGGTGAGCGCGGCGGCCGACAACCCCTACGCCTCCTGGACCCGCACCCTCACCGCCGCCTCCGTCGCCCGCACCCTGGGTTGGGACCGGGTCACCGGTGCGACCCTCCTCGAGGCGGCGCCCGGGGCACGGCTGCGCCTGAGCGGCGAGGACGGTGGCGCGCCGGTCACCCGCGACCTCTCGGGCGAGCGGGCGCGCACCTTGTTCGGGCTGCGCTCGGGGGGCCTCGAACGTGTGAGATTCGTCGCGGCCAGTCCCGGCGGCGCCTCGGCCGGTTCCGATGGCGGCGGCGGGTTCACCGACATCGGCGGCTCCCAGCATGCCTCGGCCATCCTCGCGATCGCCGACGCCGGCATCACCAAGGGCTGCAACCCGCCCCTGAACGACCAGTTCTGCCCCACCGACACCATCACCCGTGGGCAGTTGGCCGCCTTCTTCACCCGGGCCCTCGACCTCGCCACGCCGGCCGGGAACCCCTTCACGGACGACGATGGCTCGGTGTTCGAGAACGACATCGAGGCTCTCGCCGCTGCCGGCATCACCCGCGGCTGCAACCCGCCCGCCAACACCAGGTTCTGTCCGAACGAACCGGTGACCCGCGGGCAGGCCGCCGCCTTCTTCGCCCGGGCCCTCGGCCTGCCGCCCGCACCCGGTGACGCCTTCACCGACGACGACGACTCGGTGTTCGAGGGGGACATCCAGGCGCTCGCCGCTGCCGGCATCACCAAGGGCTGCAACCCACCGGCCAACACGGCGTTTTGTCCCGACGCCCCCATCACCCGGGAGCAGTTCGCCACCTTCCTGTTCCGAGCGTTCCTCTCCGGCTGAGCCCACGCCGTCGACGGCGGTACGATCGCCCGTCATGGACATCGACGGG
>CAZQSB010000109.1:0-3829 GCA_964596015.1 uncultured bacterium
ACGATGTGCGGTTCCGCGAGACACTGGCGCTCGGTCTCACGTTCAAGCTCCTGTAAAGGGGCGTCTTCCGGAGAGGGCGCGTGCCGGAGCCGCAGCTCGCCCGGACGGTTCCCGGCGATGCCGGGGGCCGGCGGAGCGGCAGGAACCGGCACAATGAGCGCGGTTTTATTCGTCTGACGCCACCATAGTGCTGTGAGGCGCCGCTCGGCGCCTCACAGCGTCTTGACACGTTCCCGATGTGTTCGTATATTCGGTCACCCATGAGGAAGTCGACACTGACAGCAGAGGCCGCCCGCCCGGCGGCGCTCCTCGAGCGCTTTCACCGTCTCCCCGAGACGGCGCGTTTCTATTCCGTCCTGTCGGCGCTCGTCGTCACGCTGTCGGTCGCGTCCGGGGTCACGGTCCACCAGGCGACCGAGGGCGCGCGTCCCGTCCTGAACCCGCGTTCGCCCATCCTCTCGGAGCTCTCTCCGTGGGGTCGCGTCGTGGCGAGCGACGGTGAGAACTACCTGTCCTCAGGATTCGACGTCATCGGCGTCGTCACGCCTCTCCCCGAGGAAGCGGCGAGCCAGGAGTACATCGCCTCCCCCGGCGAGGACCTCGAGACCGTGGCGGCCGCGCACGGCATCGACCTCGACCTTCTCGCGAGCGCGAACAACGTGAGCTACGCGCGCACGCCGCGCCGGAAGACGCAGGTGCGCCTGCCGCTCATGTACTCCCGCGAGAGGTACTGGGACCGCTCTCTCGAGTTCCTCTACCCGCTCTCGCGCACCGGCCCCATCGGCGGCAACGGGAAGGCGAACCAGGGCGCTCCGAAGATCGCCCGGCACGCCGTCGCGCGGGGCGAGTGCCTCTGGACCATCGCGAAGAAGTACCACGTGCGCATGGAGACCATCGTCGCGATGAACGACCTCCCCAGCGCGCGCTATCTCCGTCCGGGCCAGATCCTCGAGATACCCGACACCGACGGCACCTACGTCACCATCAAGAAGAACGACACCATCGACGGCGTGTGCAAGAAGTACGAGATCGAGATCACCGATCTCGTGAACGCCAATCCGGGCGTCGACGTGCACGCCCTTCATATCGGGCAGCGCCTGTTCGTCCCGGGCACGCAGGCCATAAGCCAGCTCTTCCGATTCGGCTGGCCCGTCCACGGCAGGATCTCAGGCCGCTACGGAAGCCGCATCCATCCGGTCTACCACCGCCGCATGATGCACACGGGTCTCGACATCGCCGCAGGATACGGCTCGCCCATCCGCGCGGCGCTCACAGGAAGGGTCATCTTCGTGGGCTGGAAGGGCGGCTACGGCAGGACGGTCATCATCGAACACCCGAACGGCTACGAGACGCTCTACGGCCACTGCTCGAAGATCCTCGTCAACCGGGGCGACACGGTGAAGCGCGGCGACGTCGTCGCGCGCGTCGGCTCGACCGGCATCTCGACGGGACCGCACGTGCACTTCGAGGTGAAGGAGCACGGGAAGCGCATCAACCCGGAACGGATGCTGTACTAGGCGTCTCTCGCTCAGAGCCCCAACTCGTCCGAGATCCCCTGCATCGACCGAAGCGCGACCCCGACGAACTCCTCGAGCGGGAGCCCGAGCTCAACGCACGAGCCGATCTGCTCGCGGTCGGCGCCCGCCGCGAAACGCTTCTCCCCGAACCGCCGCATGACGAAGTCGACGTCGACCTCGCCGAGCTTCTTCGAAGGATGCATGAGGGCGGCCGCGACGATGAGGCCCGTCACCGGATCGCTCGCGTAGAGGGCGCGGTCCATGGCGCACTCGCACGGCACCTTGCTGTTGTGGGCCTTGACGGCGTGGATGATGGCGTCCGAACAGCCGGCCTCCTCGAGGCGCTCGGCCGACAGCAGGCCGTGTCGGTCGGGGTCCTCGGCGGTCTCGTCGTAGTCGAGGTCGTGCACGAGCCCCGCGAGCGCCCAGGTGTCGACGTCCTCCCCCAGCCGCTCAGCCAGTCCCGCCATCACAGCCTCCGTGGCCAGCATGTGCTTGAGGAGGTTCCTGTTCGAGCAGTACCGCTTCACAAGCTCCAGCGCTTCCTCGCGCGTCATCGGTTCTCCCTTCGTCAGGCGCTCTATGCGGTCTCCAGAAGGCCGTCGGTCCGCTTCAGACGGCGGTTCGCCGCCGCCCGGACCCTGCGACCTTCATCGCTCTCAAGCTGAGGGTCGTTCTCGAGAAAGGCAAACGCGTCCTCGCGCGCCGCCGCGAGGAGCCGCGTGTCCTTCGTCAGGTCGGCCACCGCGAAGCGCGGCAGGCCGTGCTGCCGCACGCCCAGGAACTCGCCGGGCCCCCGGAACTCGAGGTCCTTCTCGGCTATCACGAACCCGTCGTTCGTCTCCGCGAGGACCTGGATGCGGTCTCTGGCCTCCTCCGACGTTCCCGGCCCCACCATCAGCACGCAGTACGACCGGTGCGCTCCCCTGCCGACCCGGCCGCGAAGCTGGTGCAGCTGCGCCAGTCCGAAGCGCTCGGCGTGCTCGATGACCATCACGCTGGCGTTCGGGACGTCGACGCCGACCTCGACAACGGTCGTCGACACGAGGAGGTCGATCTTCCCCGCCTCGAACGCGCGCATCGTCTCCTCTTTCTCGTCGGAGCCCATGCGCCCGTGGACGAGGCCGACCGTAGCGTCCGGGAAGACTCTCGTCCGGAGCGTCTCGAACATCTCGGTCGCCGCGGCAAGCTCCACCTTCTCCGACTCCTCGACCAGAGGATAGACGATGAAGACCTGCCTTCCCTCCTTCATCTCGTCCGCGAGGAAGTCGTAGACCTTCCGCCGGCTCGCCTCGTCCCGCACGGCCGTCACGACCGGCTGGCGACCCGGCGGGAGCTCATCGAGCACGGAGACGTCGAGGTCCCCGTAGGCGGTGAGGGCCAGGGTCCGCGGTATCGGCGTCGCCGTCATCACGAGCACGTCGGGCGCCTCCCCCTTCTCCCTCATGGCCGCCCGCTGAACGACTCCGAAGCGGTGCTGCTCGTCGACGATGGCCAGTCCGAGCCGCGCGAACTCCGTTCCCTCCTGGATGAGGGCGTGTGTTCCGACGACGGCGCGGGCCTCGCCCGAGGCGATCCTCTCGAGGGCCTCCGAACGCGGACCCGCCCCCATCCCGCCCGTCAGAAGCGTCACGGGAAGGTCCAGCGGCTCGAGAAGGGCAGAGAGGTTCCGCGCGTGCTGGTCCGCGAGGATCTCCGTGGGCGCCATGAGCGCCGCCTGGTGGCCGTTGACGGCGGCCTGGTACATGGCGGCGGCCGCGACCACCGTCTTCCCCGAACCGACGTCGCCCTGGAGCAGACGGTTCATCGTCCGCGCGGCCTCCATGTCGGCGCGGACCTCGCCGATGGTCCTCTTCTGCGCCTCGGTGAGCTCGAACGGAAGCGTCGCGAGGAAGCGCTCGTGCTCCTCATCGCTCCACCGGAAGGCCACGTGCGGACCCTCCTCGGTCCTCGCCATCCGCCTGAGCCCCACCAGGATCTGGAAGAGGAAGAACTCCTCGAACGCCAGTCGTCCCCTCCCCCGCGCCGCGTCCTCGAGCGACGAGGGAAAGTGGACCGACCGCATCGCCGACACGAGACCCGGCATCCGTCGTCGCTTCCGGACATCTCCCGGAAGAGGGTCCACGAGGTCGTCCGCGAACCGGTCGAGCGTCCGCTTGACGAGCTTCCGGATCCTCCTGCCGGACAGCTCACCGATCTGCGAGTACTCCGGCACGATCCGCCCCGCGTGGACGAGCTCGGTCGCGTCCCCCTCTTCGATGACCTCGAACGACGGGTTCGTGAACTCGATGCGGCGCGCGTACTTGTCGAAG
>CAZQSB010000110.1:0-3822 GCA_964596015.1 uncultured bacterium
CGGTCAGCCCGAACCCGTTCTCGCCCGACGCCGACGGTGAGAACGACCGGGCGGTGGTCTCGTTCGAGCTCCCCACCGCGACGGCGCTCGCGCGTCTCGCCGTCTACGACATCAGAGGCAGGCTCAGGGGACGGCTGCTCGATCACACGGAGGTCGCCTCGCGCCACGAGCTCGTGTGGGACGGAACGCTCGACGGCGACGAGCTTCCCTCCGGGCTCTACCTGCTCTTCCTGGAGGCGATCGACGCGAGGGCGGGTGTGCTGACGCGCGCCAAGACCGTCGTGGGGATCGTGCGATGAGCTCGAGACCGACGCGTCGAACCGACAGCCGTACCATCCTGATGGCCGCCGTTCTGTGCGCCGCTCTCTTCGCCGTCCCTCCTGCCGTGGAGGCGGCGTTCGAGCGTGAGTGGCCCGACGCTGCGAGTGCGGGATTCTGCTCGGACGGCGACTGGCCCGACGCAGTGTTCGCGGCGGAGCCTGCCGACAGCGGCGGGACGACCGCTCTGTGGAGCGTCCGCTTCGACGCCGGTGAGCTCTTCGGGCTTGAGGCGCTCCGGGGAACGGGTGTCCGCGCGGCGCGTTCCGGAGAGCGCCTGTCCTTCGCGTTCCATGCCGTCCGCCTCGGCGGCGGCCCCCTGACCGAGACCGCGCTCCTGCTCTCGGCGACGCTCCGGACGGGCCCTCGCGCGCAGGTTTCCATCCGTACGGGGCTCCTCGAGCTCTCCGGCGAGGGGCTGAGGTCGAAGCGCGCCTGTCCTGTCGACGTCTTTGCGTCCACTCAGATGTTCGGGAGTGTCCTTGGAAGGGTCACCGCCGCAAACATCCTCGGCGCACGCCTCGGCGGCGAACCCCTCCGACAGAGACTCGGGCTGGAGGTCGAACTCCCGACCGCGAGAGCTCGACTTGTCGCCGGTTGCGGCATCGAGAGCGGCTTCGAGCCTTCTCTTCACGCAGGAGTCGAGGTTCGTCACGGTTCGTTCCTCGCCCTCCGCGCCGGCGCGAGGACCGCTCCGGACGTGTTCTCCGCGGGCGTCGGCATCGTCGCGAGCGGCGCCGCCCCCAGCGTCGACCTCGCCTGGCAGTGGCATCCCCTGTTGGGAGCAAGCGCCTTTGTCTCGCTGTCCTGGTCTCGATGAAACGCTGCGGTTCTTCGCGGCGTCGCTCCTTCTGTTCGCCGTCTCGGGTCTCGCGCACGCCCAGTCACACGAGCTCCCGGACGAGGTCTTCGAGAGCGCCGGTCCGGAGCCCGACGACGCGTCGCTCGAAGCGCTCGACGAGCTGGTCCGCGACGCCGCCGCGCTCCGACAGAATCCGCTCGACGTGAACGCCGCTGGGCTCGGGGAGCTCCTGCGGATCCCGGGTATGGATCCCGGCACCGCCCTTCGGATGGTCAGGGCCGTCGCGCTCGACGGCCCCGTCACGACGCTGGACGAGCTCTGGCAGAGGGCCGGCGTCTCTCCGGCGGAAGCAGCCGGTCTGCTGCCGTATCTCCGGGTCGCGGAGGCGCCGTCCACCCGGGAGCCGCAGCCCACGGACCTCCCGGGTGCGTCCGGCCGCCGGTCGGAGGCCGAGCTTCGCCTGTGTGTGCGGACCTCCGCCGGCCCGGATGAGCATCCCGGGGCGAACGCGGCGTTCAGGACGAGAGGCACGGTCGGCCGCGACCTGTCGTGGGGACTGGCGCTGGAGCGCGATGCCGGTGAACCCGTTCTTCTCGACCATGTCGTTGGCTTCACGTCATGGGAGCGCGGTACCGCCGACGAGGGCGTCGCCGTGGTCGTGGGAGACCTCGTCGGGTCCTGGGGACAGGGGCTGGTGTTGGGACGAGGGGGTTTCGGCGGGACGTCCCGGTATCCTCTGGCCGCCGACCGCGTACGCGGTTACGACGGCAACTCCGAGTGGACCGCGCGACGAGGAGGAGCGGCGTCGGTCGTCCGAGGCAGGCTGCGCTGCGAAGTCGTCGTCGCGGTGACCGCCTTCGACGCGACGCTCGAAGACGGCCTCGTGACCTCCCGCAGGACGTCGGGACTTCATCGAACCGAGAGCGAGCGGGCGGCCAGGGGCGGGCAGCGTGAGAAACTCGTCGCGGCGCGCGTAGTGGCTCGAGGCGGTCACTGGAGCCTGGGGGCTTCGTTCGCCTCGACGAGGTTCGACCCCGGGTTCGCAGAGGGAGATTCTGAGAGGCAGCGGTTCAGGTTCAGAGGCGAGGAGTCGGCGCTCGGCTCGGTCGATGTGAGGACCGGGGGGCGGCGTTGGCGTCTCGGGGCGGAGGTCGCGAGAGACCGCGACGGCGCGGCGGCGTGGCTCGTCGGAGGGCGGTGGCGCGACGACGTCATCGCGGTTCGAGCCGGCGTCTCGTTCATAGGCCGGGACTACTGGAGCCCGACGGGCGGGGGAGGCCCGGGCGCGAGCGATGGTTCGAACGGCGCGTGCGGCTGGCTGGAGGTCGGCGTCAGACGGGGGCGGTCGTGGTCGCTCGAGACGTCTGTCACAGTCAGCCGGAAACCGTGGCGGACGTATCACGAGCCGCTGCCCGAGGGACGGAGGAGCGTGCGCGGCGCGCTCTCCTGGAGGCTTCCCGCGGGCGGGCGCCTGAAGTTCGAGGGGCGGGAGACATGCTCGGAAGCTCGCGAGCCGTCAGACGGCGCGACCAGTGTGACCAGGACACGCAGAGCGTCGCTCACGTTGGACGGGCCGAATGGGGCGCCGTTCGTCGTGAAGCTGCTGTCCGCGCGTGTCACGATGGACGAACAAGAGAAGGGAACGGTGTCCGGGATCGACCTTCGGTTCACGAGTGTGTTCGGAAGCTGGGCGCTCGATGGCGGTGTCGCGGTTCTCTCGTCGCGTGGAACGGCTCCACGAATGGCTCACTGGACGGGTGGACTTCCGGGAACGATGGGAGTGACCTCGTGGCAGCCGGGGTTGAGCTGGTGGCTGAGGTTGACCGGCTCGACCCGCCCCGACTGGTCTCCGATGGTCTATGTGAAGGGGGACGGTGAGGTGGTTCGGCTGGGCGCGTCGCTCGAGGTGTCACGCCTTCTCTGATGTGCACAACGGGTTGGGAAAGTGATAAGGCCCGTCGGAAGCGGCGGGCCCATGTGCGTTCTTCAGGCCGAACTAAGCCATCCTGCGCCAATGGTGCGGTGTATCATCCGCAATCCCATCCTGGCCGTAGCTTATAGCTCTGTTGACGCGAATTAGGATAGATTATGTGTTGACATAGCGTCGGAGACGCAGTATGCTCATCCAGAGCCTTCAATTGATGGAGGCTCACATTCGCTGCAGACGCCGCGGTCTGCCGATATTGTCCAGAGTGGGAATATAAGCAAGTGGGCGGCTGGAGGATTGGTCGGAAGCCAGTCCAGCCGCCCGGGCGAGGCACGCCTGCGTCCGTCAGGATGCGGCGCGCTCTCGTCTGCGGAAGATACCCGGACTTCGTGTGCAAGTCAACGCGGGTCTTTGAAGCGCGGGGTGGAAAGGAGGTCGTTCATCCGGTTGGACAAGAGCACGCGGGAGAACTCTTCCAGCAGACGGTTCCGAAATGGGACCAGGAGGTAGAGAGCATGTCTAGCAGGTGGACGTATGTCGTGGTTGCTGCGCTCGCTGTGGTCATCTGCACGACCGCAGCCTCCGCGGCGACCATCAATGTCCCCGGCGATCACCCGACGATCCAGGGAGCGGTCGATGCCGCGATCGCGGGTGACACGATCGTTATCGCCGCGGGGACGTACATTGAGCAGGTTCACATCACGACGAGCAACCTCACGCTGACCGGAGCGGGCGTCGGCTCGACGATCATCCAGTCGCCGGCGACGCTGACGGA
>CAZQSB010000111.1:0-3817 GCA_964596015.1 uncultured bacterium
CGCGCCTTGATTCCGCGCATTGGTGCCTGGCCTGCAACGTCCGCATCAGGCCATCACCGCGCCCCCTCCGCGGGCAGCGCGCCCGCCCGGCTCACTCCTGCTTCTGCACCGTCTCACGCATTTTCCACAGGCCCGGCTCGAAATTCTCGGCATCGCCGTAATCGACGAACTGGGCGTAGTAGGCATGCACCGCGCCCACCCGCGCGGCGTGTTTGATCGGGCACCAGTAGGCCTCGGTCCGGCCGGAGATTTCCTGCACGTATCCGAGCAGCCCGTTGCAATATCCGCAATAGACGCAGT
The DNA here is from genome assembly GCA_964596015.1 of uncultured bacterium. Classification (GTDB taxonomy): domain Bacteria; phylum Joyebacterota; class Joyebacteria; order Joyebacterales; family Joyebacteraceae; genus WJMD01. The sequence goes on from CAZQSB010000111.1 coordinate 301, forward strand.
TGAGCTTTTGCAAGGCATTGAGATAGGCAAGGTGGTGGCGGTCGATGCGGATGAAATCGGCGCGGCGCACGCGTTGAATGCCGTAAACGGGAAAGCAGACGCGCTGGTAGATCGTCACGAACAGGTCCAGCAGCACGAAGGGTATGATCAGCGAATAGATCACCGGCGCGGTGATCACCGTCATCGGGCGCGTGCGGCGCAGGAAGTCGCTTAGCCGGATGCGAAACTCGCGCTGGCGGCGACGCGCTTCGCGCTCGAACACCACGCGTCCGTTTTCAAGGCGATAGCGGAACTCCTCGCGGCGGCGGGTGAAATCGGCCTCGAGTTGCTCCTGAAGTTCCTGGATACGGGTCAGGATCTGTTCGGTCGTGCTGGGCATGGGGGCCTCCGGGTTCGCGCGGCGATCCCACCATTTGACAGCAAAACGGCGCCGGAGAGAAGCCTCTCCGGCGCCGAATGATCGTGACCGGCAATCGGCGCGTGAATCAGGCGATTTCGACCAGTTCAACATTGAAGGTCAGGTCGCGCCCGGCCAGCGGGTGGTTGGCGTCGAGTGTGACCTCGCTTTCGGTCACTTCGACCACGGTGACGGGCATGGCGTTGCCGTCGGGGGTCTGCACCTGCAACTGCGTGCCCAGGTCAAGCGGGATATCCTCGGGGATTTCGGCGCGCGGCACGGCCTGGCGGGCGCCGGGATCGGGTTGACCATAGGCTTCGTCTGCGGGCACTTCGACGGTCTTTTTCTCGCCGACGCTCATGCCGGGCATGGCGTTGTCGAGGCCGGGGATGATCTGCCCCGAGCCGACGGTGAACTCCAGCGGGTCGCGCCCCTCGGAGCTGTCGAAGGTCGAGCCGTCAGCCAGCGTGCCGGTATAGTGAATGCGGACGGTATCGCCCGATTTGACTTGCGTCATGAAGTGTCCAATCTGTTCGGGAAGGGTGAGTGTCCGAGGCCACCTGCACGGCGGGTTCTCGCGTTATCCTGCGTATAATAGGTATCGGTGCGGGAAATTGCAAACCGGGGCGGGCATGGTTTTTTGCCTTTTACACCGCTCTGGCCCGTGCCAATCTGCCACGGTACACCCCGCAAGAGGAGCGAGCATGGCCATCACCACCTGCATATTCGACGCCTATGGAACGTTGTTCGACGTATCGGCGGCGGCGCGGCAGGCCGCGACCGAACCAGATCACGCCGCCCTGGCCGATCACTGGCCGGCGGTGGCGGCGAATTGGCGGCTCAAGCAGTTGCAATATAGCTGGCTGCGCGCGGTGATGGGGCAGCATACGGATTTCTGGCAGGTCACGCAGGATGGCCTGGACTGGGCGCTGGAGGCGCAGGGCCTTGATGGCAATGCTGCCCTGCGCGAGAGGCTGCTGGCGCTCTACTGGGAATTAAACGCCTACCCGGAGGTTCCAGACATGCTGCGCGCGCTGAAGACGGCAGGCAAGAATTGCGCGATCCTGTCCAACGGATCGCCCGCGATGCTTGAGGCGGCGGTGGCCTCGGCCGGCGTGGGAGAGTGGCTGGACGATGTTCTGTCGGTGGAAAGTGTCGGGATTTTCAAGCCCGCACCGCAGGTTTACGACCTGGTCGAGGAACGCTTTGGCGGGATGCGCGACGAGGTTCTGTTCGTCTCGTCCAACGGATGGGACGCGGCGGCGGCGGCAGGCTATGGATTTACCACCGCATGGGCCAACCGCGGCGGCGAGCCGGTCGATCGCCTGCCCGCACGCCCGCATCACGTGCTGTCCGACCTGGCTGCGGTTCCGGGGTTGGCGGGGGCGTAATGGCGTATTTCACGACGTCTGACGGGTTATCGCTGTACTACGAGGATGCCGGCAGCGGCTTGCCGGTGTTGTGCCTCGCCGGGCTGACCCGCAACGCGCGGGATTTCGATTTCGTCGCGCCGCACATGGCCGACGTGCGGATGATCCGGCTGGACACGCGCGGGCGCGGCAAATCCGACCATGCCACCAACCCGGCGGAATATGCCGTGCCGGTCGAGGCGCGCGACGCGCTGGAACTGCTGGACCATCTCGGGCTGGACAAGGCGGCGATCCTTGGCACCTCGCGCGGGGGTATCATCGGGATGTACCTGGCCGCAACCGCGCATGACCGGCTGCTTGGCGTTGCGCTCAATGACATCGGGCCGGTGATCGAGCCGCTGGGGCTGGCGGTGATCTCGGCCTACGTGGGGTTGCAGCCGCAGGTGGCAACTCTGGACGCGCTGGCGCAGGCGCGCGAACGGGCGGCGCGGGGCGCATTTCCCGGCGTGCCGCTAGCCCGGTGGCGCGAAGAGGTGGAGCGCACCCACATGATGACGCCGAAAGGGCCGCGATTGGCCTATGACACGCGGTTGGCGGAAACGGTGCGCGGGCGCGATGCAGGCCCGGCGGACATGTGGCCGCTGTTCGAGGCGATTGCGCCCCTGCCGGTGGCGGTGATCCACGGCATGACCTCGGACCTGCTGAGCGGCGAGACTGTGACCGAGATGGCGCGCCGCAACCCGGACCTGATCGTGGCGCACGTGCCCGCGCGCGGGCATATTCCCTTTCTTGATGAACCCGAGGCGCTGGAGGCGCTGCGCACATGGCTGGACCGGATGAAGTAAGCATCGATGACGTGCGCGCCGCCGCGCGGCGGTTGGACGGGGTGGTGCGGCGCACGCCGCTGCTGTCCTCGCCCTTCCTGGATGCGATCGCGGGGCGGCGGGTGCTGATCAAGCCCGAGTGCCTGCAACATACCGGCAGTTTCAAGTTTCGCGGCGGCTATTCGGCGGTGTCGGCCCTGCCGCCCGAGGTTTGCGCGCGCGGCGTGATCGCGTTTTCCAGTGGCAATCACGCGCAAGGCGTGGCGATGGCCGCCCGGATGCATGGCGCGCCTTGCGTGATCATCATGCCCCGCGACGCGCCGCGCCTGAAGATCGAGAACACCCGCGAGCTGGGCGCCGAGGTGGTGCTTTATGACCGCGAGGGGGAGGACCGCGACGCCATCGGCGCGCGGCTGGCGGGCGAGCGGGGACTGACCCTGATCAAGCCGTTCGACGATCCGCAGGTGATCGCCGGGCAAGGCACCACCGGCCTTGAGATCGCGGCGCAGGCCCGCGCGACGGGGGTGGAGCGCGCCGATGTGCTGGTGTGTTGCGGCGGCGGCGGGCTGACCAGCGGCATCGCGCTGGCGCTGGAGGCCGAAGCGCCGGGCCTGCGCGCCCGCCCGGTCGAGCCGGAGGGGTTTGACGACGCCGCCCGCTCGCTCGCGGCGGGCCGGATCGAGGCGAACGCACCCGGCGGCAGCAGCATCTGCGACGCGATCCTGACGCCCGCGCCCGGCGCGCTGACGTTTCCGATCATGCGGCGGCTGTGCGGGCCGGGCCTGTCGGTCAGTGACGACGAGGCGCTGCGCGCGATGGCGCTGGCGGCGATCCGGCTGAAGATCGTGGCCGAGCCGGGCGGCGCGGTGGCGCTGGCGGCGGCGCTGATGCGCGCGGACCAGATCGAGGGCGACACGGTGATCGCC
>CAZQSB010000112.1:0-3803 GCA_964596015.1 uncultured bacterium
CGGCCCGACTTCGACGACGTATTCACGATCACGGGTCCGCCGACCGTGACCAGCAGCGACGGCAACCCCATCAGCCCCGCCACTCCCGACGATGATGCCTACGTCATCGGCAACGGATTCCTGTCCAGCGGTGACTCCCACACCTACATGGTGACGTTCACGGCATCCGTCGACCGCGAGGCAGTCGAGGAGGGCGGCTACGACGCCTGTGACCTCGGCGAGGGTGGGCTCGTGCCGGGCAACGGCGCCTACAACGAGGCCGGCGCCTGGTTCCGGGACGCGCAACCGCAGGTCGCTGCGGTCGCCGAGATCGAGGTGCCCGACGGCTCGCCGGACGTCACCGACGACGCCTGTCAGGACGTGCCGGTGATCTTCCTCGAGAAGACCGCCACCGACCTGGCCGAGGACGAGAACGTCGAGGATCGCTGGGCCATCGAGTACACCATCAACGTCGAGAACCTCGGCGGTGCGACCGGTGAGTACGACCTCCAGGACGACTTCGGCTTCGGTGCCGGGTTCGGCTCCGGGTTCACCGTCGTCGCCGGCTCCGTCGACGTGACGGTCGATCCGGACTCGATCGTCCCGAGGGCCGACTTCGACGGGGCGTCGCAGGAAACCATCGTCGAGGAGGTCGTGATCGGCGGCGGCGACACCCACACCTACACGGTGAGTGCGGCGGCCGACATCGACTTCTCCGAGGCCGAGACCGAGTGCTTCGGCGAGCCTGGCGGTGGCTTCTTCAACGAGGCGTTCGTCATCCTCGAGTTGATCGAGGGGACGGCCGAGCTCCGCGATGACGCCTGCCTGCCGGTGGAGCGGACGCCGCGTCCCGCCATCCTCGGTGACTTCGTCTTCGAGGACACCGACCGGGACGGCATCCAGGACGCCGGCGAGCCCGGTGTCCCCGGCGTGACGGTCAACGTCTACATCGCCGGCACCGACACGCTCGTCGACACCACGACGACCGACGCCGACGGGCTCTACGAGTTCGAACTCCTGCCGACATCTGAGTACGAGGTCGAGTTCGTCCTGCCCGCCGGGTTCGAGGGCTTCTCGCCCGCCAACCAGGGCAGCGACGACGAGGCCGACTCCGACGCCGGGGCCGATGGCCGCACCGACCCGGTGACGGTCGACCAGGACGTGCCGAACCTGTCGGTCGACGCCGGTCTGCTGCTGACGCCGACGATTGAGGTGGCCCTCGAGCCGCTCTGCTACAACGACATCCCGTTCCTCGGGTACACCGTCTCGTCGCAGAACATCATCGACCCGTCGCTGACTATCTCGTTCCTCGAGACCGACGCAGGCGGGACGCTGCTGCCGGGCGGCCGCTCGATCGTGTACGGCGACCTGCCGCTGGGTGAGGGGCTCCTCGCCTGGCCGGGCATGGTGCTCGACCAACCGGGCTTCGAGGGCGTGAACCTGCTCGACACCTACACGGTGGCCCAGATCGTCGCCGGGGACATCAACCCGACCGACTGGCCGGGCTGGATCTTCGACGACTTCGACGGCGACGGGTCCCCTGAGTGGGCCCCGGTCGACGACGGGTTCCAGTGGGTGCGTGAGCTCCCGCAGATCCTTGCCGAGGTGAACCCCGAGTTCCGGCTCGTGGTGGAGTACCCGCCGTCGTCGCCACGGTGTGTGACCAACCCGCCGGCGTCGTCGGTCGGTGACATCGTCTGGGAGGACCTGGACGAGGACGGCATCCAGGATCCCGACGAGGTCGGCGTCGAGGGCGTGACGGTGAACCTCTACCGCTTCGGCGACGGGATCACCAACCTCGAGCGCACGACGACCACCGACGAGAACGGTGCCTACCTGTTCTCCTTCGTGGAGGAGGGCGAGTACCAGGTGGAGTTCATCCAGCCGGGTGGCTTCGTCGGGTTCACCACCCCGAATGCGGGCACCGATGACGGCCTCGACTCCGATGCCGATCCCGAGACGGGCTTGGGTCCGATCTTCGACCTCGGCCCCGGCGAGACGAACCTCACGTTCGACGCCGGGCTGACGGTCGAGGTCCTGCAGGAGATCGAGGAGGAGGAAGAGCTTCCCGAGACGGGCTACGACTCCGGTCGCATCGCCCTGATCGGTGGGCTGGCCCTGCTCGGTGGTGGCGCCCTGGTGCTCATCACCCGACGCAAGGACGAGACCGCCTAGGTCCCAATCGACTCCCACGGATTGGGAGCGGAGGAGGAGGGGCGCCCTTGGGGGCGCCCCTTTTCCGCGTCCGGGGTTGGTGCGGTGACTCGTCCCCGGCGCGCTATGGTGCCGTCCGCTCGGATCCGATCCGAGCTTGCCCAGGCCCCCGGTTCACTCCCACGGACCGGAGGCAGAGGAAGGGACGCCCCGAGGGAGGGGCGTCCCTTCTTCTCGTTCGGGGCGCGAAAACTTGTCTCCGGAGGGGGGTGGTCGGCTGCCGATGCCTTTGGCAGGATCCTCGTGAGGAGGGAAGCGTGAGGGCGTTGCTGCTCGTTGTGGTCGTGCTGGTGGCCGGTTGTGGCTCGGCGGCGGTGTCCACCACCACGGTGGCGACGACGACCACGGTGTCGACCACGAGCACGACGGTGGCGACGACGACCACGAGTTCGACGGTGGTGACGACGACCACCGTGGCGGCCGTCGAAGGGGTGCCGGAGGAGGCCCTGGCGTTGATCGGGGCGGAGATGCCGGCAGTGCCCGACTTCTCCGATGGCTTCGACGCCGAGGTCTGGTTCGAGGCCTATGCGGCGTGGAACCGCTGGGCCTTCGCCAACCCCGAGGAGGGTCTCGAGACGCTGGACCTGTGGGTGGTGCCGGGGAGCGAGTACCACGGGGCGCTGGAGGAGCAATTGGGGCAGTTCAGCGAGGACGGTCTTGCAACGGTCGCAACTGGGGAGGTTCAGCTCATCGAGAGTGAGCTCGCAGATGAGCTGATCAACGACGGGTTTGGAGTCCTGAACGCCCTTACGCAATCGGTTGGCGATGCGTGGATCCTCCAAGACGGCGAAGTCGTCGCCTATCAGGACTTCACTGGGACAGAGCCCAGTCGTTCGTTCATCGGTATCCAAGAGGAGGATGGGCTTTGGCTCGTCTCATCGTGGGAACAGTCGCGCTAGCAATCTCCTTGCTTCTTGCGAATACGTCCGCGGCTCAGGTCGGGGGGATATGCGACATCAACCCCGAGGACCTCCTTTGCCGGGGAAGCGGATCAGGAACGCCGACCTTCTGGTCTCCTGTCACTGCACCCGAGAACGTCTACTGGGGGTCTTGGTTCACCGCTGAAGAGTGCGTCGACGGCGACCCCCGATCCATCCGCTACTTGCTGTGGGCCGACGGCACCTATGTCCGACCCACGGAGATGCCTGACCCGCCGGATGGATCGATCCTCGGCAGGGACCGCATCTACCAGCTCGTCTGCTCCGACCTGCCCGACGAGAACCTGTGGGACGACCTCGTGGAGGACATCGAGGCCCTGCCGCCTCCGGTGTGGGAGTCGTCGCCACCCGAGCCGGGCATCACCGGGCTCGAGACGTGGCTCTGGCACTCGGGCACCACCACGGCCGGGCCGGTCACCGTGACCTGGTCCGACGGCACCAGCGGCCGGACCTTCACCCTCGAGGGTCGGGCGTGGGTCGGCACCATCGAGTGGGACACCGGTGACGGAACCACCGTGCGGACCGATGCCACCGACCACGCCGCCGGCCGCTCCGTCGGAGGCTCCGAGGATGAGCCAGCGGCCCGCCACACCTATGAGACCTCGTCGGTCGATGCCGGTCGTGCCGAGGGCTATCCGGTGTCGCTCACCGTCACCTGGGTGGGGGAGTGGC
>CAZQSB010000113.1:0-3699 GCA_964596015.1 uncultured bacterium
GTCGCCTTGCCGCGCTTGATGCCCTTGTCCAGGTAATCGGCGGTATAGGCCTTGCCCTTGTCGGCGGCCTCCTGCTTGGCGTCTATAAGGACAACCTCGATCCCTGCCATGGCCGAGACCAGCGCGATGCCCGCGCCCATCATGCCAGCGCCCAGAACGCCCAGCTTTTGCACCCGCTGATCGGGGGCTTCGGGCCGGTTGGCGCCCTTTTCCAGCGCCTCCTTGTTCAGGAACAAAGACCGGATCATCGCCGCCGAAGACGGGTTCATCAGCACGTTGGTGAACCAGCGCGCCTCGATTTTGAGCGCCGTGTCGAAGGGCACCAATGCCCCCTCGTAGACCGCCGACAGCAGCGCCTTGGCGGCCGGGAAGGCGCCCTGCGTGCGCCCGTTGACCATGGCGCTGGCGCCGACGAAGGTTTGGAAACCCGCCGGGTTGTAGGGGGCGCCGCCGGGCATCTTGTAGCCCTTGGCATCCCATGGCTTGACCAGGTCGGCATCGCTGGCGTTCAGCACCCAGTCGCGCGCGGCCGCCACTGGATCATCGACAACCTCGTCGATGATTCCAGCGCCCTTGGCCTTCTTCGGATCGACAAGCTTACCTTCCAGCAGCAGCGGCGAGGCCGCCATCGCCCCCATCTTGCGCACCAGCCGTATCGTGCCGCCCGCGCCGGGGAAGATGCCCACCATGATTTCGGGCAGGCCGATCTTGGCCTTGGGGTTGTCGGCCGCGAAAACGCGGTGCGTGGCTAGCGGCAGTTCCAGCCCGATGCCGACGGCGGTGCCGGGCAGGGCCGCCGCGATCGGCTTGCCGCCCTTGTTGGTCTTGGGGTCCATGCCCGCGCGCTCGATCTTTCGCAGGGCGCCATGCATCTTCATGATACCTTCGAACAGGCCGCGCGCAGGCTCGTCGCCCGCGTCTTCCTTCATCTTGGCCAGCGCATTGAGGTCCATGCCCCCGGCAAAATCTTTCTTGCCCGATGTGATGACGATACCCTTGACCGCATCATCGGCCAGCGCGTCATCGATCAGCCCGTCGAGGGTTTGCAGTGCCTCGATGCTGAGCACGTTCATTGATTTGCCGGGGCAGTCCCAGGTGATCACGGCGACGCCATCGCCGCCCTTTTCCATGGTGAAATCTGTCATTTCGTGTCTCTCCTGTCTGTCGCGGGCTTATACGCGCTCAATGATGGTGGCCGCGCCCATGCCGGAGGCAACGCAAAGCGTGGCCAGGCCGGTGCCCTTGCCGGTGCGTTCCAGCTCGTCCAGCACCGTGCCGATGATCATGGCGCCGGTCGCGCCGAGCGGGTGACCCATTGCGATGGCGCCGCCATTCACGTTGACCTTGTCATGATCCACGTCGAAGGCCTGCATGAAGCGCAGCACGACGGCCGAGAATGCCTCGTTCACCTCGAACAGGTCGATGTCGGAAATCGACATGCCGCTCTCGGAGAGAATTTTCTGCGTCGCGGGCACAGGGCCTGTCAGCATGATCGTCGGATCGGTGCCGATCTTTGCGGTGGCGCGGATGCGTGCGCGTGGCTTGAGGCCCCATTTCTCGCCGAACGCGCGACTGCCGATCAGCAGGCCGGCAGCGCCATCGACGATGCCGCTGGAATTCCCGGCGTGGTGGACGTGCTCGATCCGCTCAAGGTGCGGATAGCGGAGCTGCGCGACCTTGTCGAAGCCGGGCATCGACTCGCCCATGTCCTTGAACGACGGCTTGAGCGCGCCGAGGCTTTGCATGTCGGTCTCGGGGCGCATGTGCTCGTCGTGCTCCAGGATGGGCAGGCCATTCTGATCGCGCACCGTCAGGATGGATTTGGCGAACCGGCCATCGTCCCACGCTGCCTTTGCGCGGCGTTGCGATTCCACCGCGAAGCTGTCCACGTCATCGCGCGAGAAGCCAAACTCGGTGGCAATGATATCGGCGCTGATCCCCTGGGGCACGAAATAGGTTTCCATCGCCAGGCTGGGATCGACCGCTATGGCGGCTCCGTCGCTGCCCATCGGCACGCGGCCCATCATCTCGACCCCGCCGGCAATGTATCCATCGCCCGCGCCGCCGCGCACCTGGTTGGCGGCGAGGTTCACGGCCTCCATGCCACTGGCGCAGAAACGGTTGATCGCCAGGCCAGGGATTGATTGATCCAGTGAAGACCCCAAAACCGCGCTGCGTGCGAGGCAGCCGCCCTGTTCCATCACCTGCGTGACATTGCCCCAGATCACGTCCTCGACGGCGTGGCCTTCCAGGTTGTTGCGTTCGCGCAGCGCGTCGAGCACGCCCGAACTCAGCCTAAGCGACGTCACCTCGTGCAGGGCACCGTCCTTGCGGCCCTTTCCGCGCGGCGTTCGAAGGGCGTCGTAGATATAGGCGTCTGTCATGATTATTCCTCCTCAGGCCCGGTCCGAAGGATTGCCGGGCATCAAGTCATACGGGTGTTTCCAGTTTGGCTGTTCGCTGATCCTGGTCAGCCAGGCATCTATGTGGGGCCAGTCGGCCCTGTCGAAGCCAAAGGGTTCGGGATAAAAGAGATAGCCGCAGCAGGCGATGTCGGCGGTGGTGATACGGTCCCCGACCAGCCAGTCCTTGTCCGACAGCTCCTTGTCGAGCACCTTGTAGGCGGCGCGCAGGCGACCCTGGAGAAAAGCAATCACGTCGTCGGACCGCTTTTCAGGCGGCAGGAAATTCATGATGAAGCGTGTGGTGCCCGCCTGCCCGGACAGTTTGTGATTGTCCCACAAGATCCAGCGCAGGATTTCGCGCCGCTCGTTCGCGGAGTGACCGCCCAGCTTGGAGGCGCGAGTGCTGACGAAATCCTGGATGACGCCCGATTGGCTGAGTACCAGATCGCCGTCGACCATAACGGGCACTTCTCCCATCGAATTGATCGCCAGGAATTCCGGGCTACGATGCTCACCTTTGAAGAAGTCCACAAAGACCGGCTCCCACTCCAGCCCTGCCAGTTGAAGGGTAAGCGCCGCCTTGTAGGCATTGCCGCTCTCGCCGAAGCAGTAAAGCTTGATAGTCATGATTCGTCCTCCGTTCTGGTGGGGGTTTTACACCCCCACACCCCCGTGGAGTATTTCCGGCAAGATGAAGCAGATGTCGTTTCATCTTGCCGGAAACACTCCCGCCGGAGGCTTCTGGTGTTTTCCGATTGCGCGCCTTTCATGACGGTTTTCCCTCGGTGAAACTGCGCGCGATCAACTCTTTCATGATTTCGTTGGTTCCACCATAGATTCGCTGCACTCGTGCGTCGGTCCACATTTCCGCGATCGCGTATTCCTGCATGAACCCGTAGCCGCCATGCAGTTGCAGGCACTCGTCCAGAACGTCACCCTGCGTGTCGGTTGTCCAGTATTTCGCCATGGCCGCCTTTTCCACCGACAGCTCGCCGCGCAGGTGTTCGGCGATGCACTCATCCACGAAGGCGCGCGCCACGCGTGTGCGGGTGAGGCATTCGGCCAGTTTGAAGCGCGTGTTCTGGAACTGTGTCAGGGGGCCGCCGAAGGCCTCGCGTTCAGTGCAATAGGCAATCGTGCGCTCGACTGCGCCTTCCATCGCGCCGACCGCGCCGCAAGCGATGATCAGCCTTTCCTGCGGCAGTTGGCTCATCATCTGGGCAAAGCCCTGTCCCTCGGTGCCGCCCAGCAGGTTCTCGCCCTTCACGCGGAAATCGTCGAAGTTGACGGTGTA
>CAZQSB010000114.1:0-2175 GCA_964596015.1 uncultured bacterium
ACCAGCCCCGCCCGTCATAAAGCGCCCCCCCGAACGGCAAAAAAGCCAACTAGGTTCGCAGCCTAGCGCGGTTTCCGCCCTTCTTCTCTATGCCCACTCCCCTCGGAGTGCCGGAAAAACGGCCTAAAGTTGACCCCTGGACTGTCAATTTCAGGACCTAGTGGGGGCAACCCCGTGGAGGTTCAAGTCCTCTCTTCGGCACTCTTTGTGGGGGTTTGTGTATTGACGCGGATTCTTTGATCCGATAAGATAGGGGCATGGAACTCATGTTGACGCAAGACGAAGCCAAGCGAAATCTCGCCGACAACCTGCGCCGAATCCTGGCCGACAGGAAGCTTTCGCCGCTGGGGCTGGCTGAGCGGGCCGGGGTGCCCAGGCCCACCGTCTACGGCCTGCTGGACGCGAAATTCGTCGCCAGTTCGCTCATTCTGCACCGGATCGCCCAGGCCCTCGACGCCGACATGGATCGGCTCATCGAGGCCCCTCCAGAGCCCGTCTCTCACCGGGCCTGAAAATTTTCCGAAACTGCTCTTGACGCCCATTATCGAATCCGATAATCTCTGTAGTTGACGCTGCGCGGTGCAGTGTTGCTCGGCTGGGCCGGCGGGATTTCGGCCGCGAGTGAACCGGGGGATCCGGGGCCGGGCGGGCAGATTGATCGATCCGGCAGGACGCAGCAGGGGCGGGGCAAAAGAGAAATCTCCGCCGTGGCGTGAATCGCCCGTTCTGCCGGAATCACCCCTTGCCGCCTGGGCGGCTGGCCGGGAAGCGGTAAACAGGCAGATGTGTACCTGAAAGCCGCGGGCGCGCGCACGCCCCCGCGGTGCGCTCCCCGAAGCCGGCCGTCCGGCGGCGATTTTCCCACTTTGTGTCTTCGCGGCTTCGTGTGAGGTTCGAGTTTTTTTGCCTCACGCGAAGACGCAGAGGCCCGAAGGGGAGAAAAGGAGGCGTGCTGTGAGTGATCTTCTTAGCGCGATCGCCGCCGCCGGCGAGCAGGACCTGGTGGACGTCCGCGGCCGAATCGACGCGGCGAAGAAGGAGCTGGAAGGGCTCCGGGAGGTGGAGAAAATCCTCGATCGGCGGCTGCACGGCCGGCCGGAGCGGGCCGCGGCCGGCGCCGCCGGCGGCAACGGGAAGCTGGCCGGGCGGATTATCGCGGCCATTCGTGCCGACGGCCCGGCCACCCTCGACGACCTCGCCGCGACGCTCGGCGAGAAACCCCAAGCCGTCCGCATGGCCATCCAGCGCGCCGGCCGGCGATTCGAGCGCGTGGGCAACCGCTACGACGTTTCCGAAAGGGAGTAGTGATGCGAGAAAACGCGACCGCACACAAAGCCGCAAAGACACAAAGGGGCAAAGGAGCGTCTTTGCGTGATTTCCTTGACGCGCTCGCCGCCATGACGCCGCAGAGCCGGCAATATATGGACGATCGGGGCCGGTGCCTGCGCGTGCGGCGGGGAATCGGAAAGCCGGAGGTCTTTTTCACCGGCGTCGGCCAGGCCGGCGCGCCGTCGAAGCGGTACAAGTCGCCGGCAGTCCCCGCCCGCCAGACCGAGACCCAGGCCCAGGCCGACCTCGATCGGCTGGCCGCGAAAAAAGGCTGGATTTTGCTGGAATCGCTTCCGGAACGTAACGCGACCCATGCTTGCAGCGACCGGCCCGGCGACCTGGCCCTGGAGGCGTGCCGACTGTTGGCCGAATGGGCCGAGGGGCAATCGGCGTGGCGACTGCCCGACGGGCTGCCCGTGGTGATCGGCGCGGCGGAAGACGCGCTGCGGGCGATGGTGGAAAGCGAGGGCCGGCCGTGAATCTCGTACCCGTCGCGGGCCTGACGCTGTGGGAGCCGTACGCGAGCTTGATCGCCGTCGGCGCGAAGCGGATCGAGACCCGCTCCTGGCCCGCCCCGCAGTGGGCCGTCGGCCAGGCCATCGCCATCCACGCGGCCAAGCGGTGGGACGACGAACGGGCGGACGACGCGCGGCGGTGCCAATTCGCACTGGAGAGTTCCGGCTTCGATCCGCCCAGTGGGCTGCCTGCCGCCGGCTGGACGTTCGCCCAGTCGCTCGGCTGCGTCGTGTGCGTGGCCGTGGTCACGCACTGCGAGCCCGACCCGGTAAAGCCCCGCACCATGGAGGCCGAGTTCGGCACCTACGGGCTCGGCCGCTACGCCTGGCA
>CAZQSB010000114.1:2275-3676 GCA_964596015.1 uncultured bacterium
TGACTGACTTGGAGCGCGACGGATGTGTGGGATGGATCTGGCAAAATTCAGAGCGGGCTACGTTTTGGTGGCCCACGGACTGCGGGGCCACGCAATAAACGGCCCGGCGGCGTCATGGCGGATCACTCCGGGCCTGCTCGGTACTCAGTACTCAGTACTCAGTACCCAGGCGAGAGGGGAGCATCATGATCTGCAAAAGACGAGGTGTCAGGCCTGCCTGCCGGCAGGCAGGTGTCAGGGAGGATTTCGAGGCGTCGCCATTGGGTGCGTTTGCCGCCGAGTACCTTCGCGACCACACGATGGTGGCCGGGTCGCGCAGGAAGTTTCTGGCCGAATGTGCGGAGTTCGCGGCGTTCGTCGCGGCGCGGAAGGGCCGGCCGGCCGAGGTGATGGACCTCGACCGGCCGACCATCCACGAGTGGATGGACTCGATGCCGCTGGCCGCGGCGACCGTGAACAGCAAACGCGGCACGATCGTCGCGCTGGGCAACTACGCGGCGGACTGCGGCCGGGCGGCCGCGCTGAAGCGAATCAAGAAGATGGTCGTAGGCAACGATCCGCCGGATTCGTGGAGCCGCGAGGAGTACGCGGCGCTGCTGTTCGCCTGCGGGCGTGCGGAGGGCGATTGGCACGGCGTACCGGCCTGGCTGGGCTGGGAGTTCGGCGTGCGGCTGGTGACCGAGTCGTGCTGCCGGTTCGGCGAGCTTTGGGCGGCGCGGGTCGAGGACGTGGACCTCGAACGGCGAATCTGGCTCTCGCGTGCACGGGACCGCAAGGGTCGCCGGCAGGGCCTGCGGCACCAGTTCACCGAGCGGACCGCGGACTTGATTCGCCGGTCGCTCGATCAGTCCGGCTGGCTGATCCCCTCGCCGAGGACCAGGCTGTGGCCGTTTCCTTTCTGCAGGGAGACCAACTGGCAGCACTTCAAGCGGCTGCTGACGGCCGCGGGCCTAAGCTGCACCCATCGCGACGCGTGGCACAAGCTCCGCCGGACCGGCGAATCGTTCCTCGCGGCCGAGGTCGGCATCGAGCTGGCCGCGGCCTACGCGGGCCACACCCCGGAGGTCGCCAGGCGGCACTATATCGACACCTGCCGCGGCGAGGAGCGGGGCTTTGCCGACGTCATCGCCGAGCGGCTGGAGTGCCAGAAGCCGCCGGGGCTGAAGCTCTTTTCTGTGGGGTAAGAAAAGAAGGTGTCAGGTTTCAGGTGTCAGGCCTGCCTGCCGGCAGGCAGGTGTCAGGTGTCAGTGACGCGCTGGGCAGCCAGCTACTGCGACCGTGCATCCTCGCCGATTTAAGGCGACGATTCTGGGCCCTGTGGAATCCGACATTAGGACCCCAGGAGATCCCAGAGGCGGGGGAGCCGGCTGATAAGCCGGTACCCCCCGCCAGTTTTCTTGC
>CAZQSB010000115.1:0-3672 GCA_964596015.1 uncultured bacterium
CGACCGGTGACACGAATTGGTCCCGGTCCCCGACGACGAGGGCCCGTCGTCCCCGCCCCGTGTCGGGGGTCGGCAGGTCCGGGGTGCGGTCGGAGGTGACCGGCGGGGCGACGCCGACCCACGACAGGTCGTGGCCCCGCTCGGCAGCCCAGTTGAGCGAGGTCGCCGCCCCGAACGACCAACCCGCGATCCCGTGTCGGAGGTCCGGGTGGCGCTCGGTCAGCTCCGCCCAGGCGGCGTCGATGTCGAGCCGTTCCCCGATCCCGCCCTCATGGCTGCCGCCCGACCCACCGACACCGCGGAAGTCGAATCGCAGCACGGCGAACCCATGCTCCACCAGCCGGTCGGTCACCTTGTTCATGAGCGGCGCCCGCATCGACCCGCCGTGAAGCGGATGCGGGTGGCAGAACACGATGGCGGCGGCTGGCGAGTCGGGCGCCTCCCAGCAGGCATCCAGCCGGATGCCGTCCGACGTCGTGAGATGGAGCATCGTCTCCTCGGGTCAGAAGCCCCCGGCCGCGTTGTCCGGCGGCGGCGGGTTCTCACCGTACACCCACACCGCGTCGCCGACCCCGAGACCGGCGTCCCAGAGGAAGTCCATGTCGTAGTTGGCGAGGCGGGCGCATCCGTGGGACGCCGGGTAGGCGGGCACGTTGGGGTTCCCGTGGATGGCGAACCCGCCCTCGTTCGTGAAGTACATCGGGCGGTAGAGGGTGCCCAACGGGGCCTGGCGGAGGCCGTCGATCACCCGAAGGACCTCGAACTCGCCGACGGGGGTGTGGGCCACGACGATGCCCTTCCCGGCCTCGGCCGACTCGAACTCCTTGCCGGACCCGGTCGAGGTGTTGAGCGTCGTCACTCCTCCCTCTGCGTCGATCACGAACATGACCTGGCGGTCGAGGTCGACCTCGACCCGGGGGCCCGGGGCGTCCGAACGCGGTCCGGCGCCCTGGGGTGCGTCGAGACGCGACAGCACCTCCGGTCCGACGATGCCGTCTCGGGTCAGGCCCTCCCGCTTCTGGAAGGCGAGCACGGCCGAGGCGGTGTGGGTACCGAAGGTGCCGTCGGCGGTGCCGGGCCGGTAGCCGAGCTCGGCGAGTCGTTCCTGCAGCGCCTGCACGTCGTCACCCCGATCGCCCTCGCGCAGGTAGTCGTCCTCGTCGCCTTCGGGGACGGTCTGGCGGGTCTCGTGCACGTCGCCCCCGGTGCGGCCCTCCTTGGCGGCCTTGCGGTGGGGGACGATGACGTCGGCGTGGTGGGCGTCGACGAGGGCGGCGTGGGTCGGGTCGTCGATGAGGCCGGTCGGTTCCAGCCCGAGCTCGGACTGGAACGACTCGATCGCCGTCTCGGTGCCGGGTCCCCAGACGCCGTCGACCTCGACGGGGTGGCCCAGTTCGGTGAGCTGGGTCTGGATCGACTCCACCATGAGGTGCTCGATCTCGTCGGCGTCATCGGCCAGGGCGTCGGCCGTGGCCTGGTCGAGGTGGCCGGTCGCCTCGAGGTCGCGGTCGGCCTGGAAGTCCGCCAGAGCCGAGGACGTCGCCGGACCGTAGATCCCGTCGATCGTGCCGACCTGGTAGCCGAGGTCCGAGAGCGCGTGTTGGAGGTAGGACGTGGCGGGGTCGGGGAATGGCAACTCGGGATTCGAGGATGCACCACCGTCGCCATCCGCGTCGGCGGCGACGGTGGTGGTCTGATCGGCGACGTCGGTGGTCGGCTCGCCTCCTCCGTCCGATCCGCCGCAGGCCGCGAGGACGAGCACGAGCGCCAGCGACAGCGATTGGGCCTTCATGGCAAGACTCTTTCTGGGCGGGAGAGAGCGCCAGCGTAGGGGGTGCCCGGTCGGGAGTGGTGGCACCCGTCAGGGGCGGCGGGAGCGCTCGAGGTCCCGTCGATGCCGGGCCCGCAGTGCGTGCGGGATCCGGTCGAGATGGGGGCGCGCCACCGGAGGGACCGGGAGCGGGATCACCACGACGTCGCCCCGGCGGTGGACGAGGCCCGCGGCCACGAGGCGGGGGAGGCCCACGGGTCGAGGGACCGTTTCGCCGCGCTCGGCAGCCCGAACCAGGCGGAGCAGGTCGGTGACCGCGGTCGGGCCGAGCACGCACGTCCACCAGCGACGGACATAGGGGTGGACGGGGTCGAAACCCGAGCGGGTGGTTGGGACGAGTACGACCCGGACCGGCCGACGTCTGGTGAGAGTCGCGCCGGCCGGAGGGGTGGCACGACCGACGGGAGGACTGGCTTCCGGCATCGATCCCCTCCGGCTCGACGACGACTCTCGACCATCGTTGTATATCGGCAACGGTCGTGGGTCAACCAGGGCTGGAGGGATGTCTTTCGCGAGCCGCTCTAGGGAGTGGTCGGCGAGGTCGGCGGTGGGCCCTGGCCCTGGCGACCGACCACGAGCGTGATCGGCGGTCCACCGCTCTCGATGATGGTGCCCGGGGCCGGGCGGGACGCGATGACCCGGCCCACCTCCGACGAGGTCCAGGTGTCGCGGAACTCGACGAGATAGGCGATCTCGAGCCGGCGCTCCTCGAAGAGCTGGCCGAGCTGCTGGTCGACCTGGGCGAGGGTCAGGCCGACGAAGTCGGGGAGCGGGGCCTCGGGTGGGATGCCGGTCGACACCTCGACCGTGACCGCCGTGCCCTGGGCCACGGTGGTCCCGGCCGCCACGCTCTGGGACAGCACCGTGCCGACCGGGAGCGTGGAGTTGACCTCGACGATGTTCGGCCGGAGGTGTGCCAACAGCAGGATCTCGGAGATCTCGCTCGCCGAGAGGACCACGGGGGCACCCTCGTCGGCGCCGATGATGGCGGGCACTTCGGTCGTCGGCGTCTTGAAGTACTCGTCGAGACCTGCCGGGTCAGCCGGGAACCGGCCGGGGTCCTCGTCGGCGAGGACGATCTCCATGAACTCACGCCAGATCGGCGCCGGCACCGAGCCACCGAACACCCGGCTGTAGCGCTCTCCGTTGATGGTGACGTCCGCCAGCGGCGTCTGCTCGTCGGGGAAGCCGACCCAGACCGCGGTGGAGTAGTTCGGCACGTAGCCGACGTACCAGGCGTCGAGGTACGACTGGTGGGTGCCGGTCTTGCCGCCTTGGGGGACCTCGCCGGGAAGGTCGGCTCGCCGGGCGGTGCCGGCGCTGGTCGGGACCTTGAGCATCGGCTGGCGACCGGCCGCCATGAGCGCCGGGTCGAACCGCTGCTCCGGCAGGACCTCGTGGCGGAACACGGTCTCGCCGTCGACGGTCTCGATGCGGTCGACGAGGAACGAGTCGGCGTGGAGGCCATTGGTGGCGAAGTTGCTGTAGGCGGAGGCCATTTCGAGCGGGCTGACCGCCGAACCGCCCAAGGCGATCGAGGGCACGGCGGTCAACGCGCCGTCGATGCCCATCCGGCGGGCCGTCTCGACGATCTTGTCGGCGCCGATCTCCAGAGCGAGGCCGGCATAGACCACGTTCACCGACCGGTAGGTGGCCTCGTCGAGGCGCAGCAGCCCGGCGCCGCCACCCCCGGCGTTGCGGACGGTCCACGTGCCGTCGGGGAAGCAGACATCGGGGCACTCGAACTCGTTCGGTGAGGTCGAGTTCCAGTAGCTGCCGAGGGTCGTCCCCGATTCGAGGGCGGCGACCATGGCGATCGGCTTGAACGACGAACCCGGGTT
>CAZQSB010000116.1:0-3644 GCA_964596015.1 uncultured bacterium
TCAGAACCGGGTACGTGTGGGAGAAGGGCCGTCGGGAATCCCAGGCACAGGAGAGGCCATGAAGAAGACGAAGCTCGGCATCATCATCTGCAACCGGTACCGGCGGTGCGCGGGCGGCAAGTGCTTCCGCGCGCTCCGGGAGCGCGAGGGCGCGTTCAGCATCTACGAGGGCGAGGACGTGGAGCTCGTCGGCTACACGACGTGCGACGGGTGTCCCGGGGGCAACGTGGAGTACGCGGGAGACGAGATGGTGAAGAACGGGGCGGAGGTCGTCCACCTCGCGACCGGTCTCGTCGTCGGATACCCGCCGTGCCCCAACATCGGCACGTTCAAGCGGTTCCTCGAGGAGCGACACGGCATCAAGGTCGTCATCGGGACCCATCCCATCCCCGAGAAGTATCTCACGATGCACACGAAGCTCGGCACCTGGCGAGCCGATCTCTGGAAACCCATCCTCGCGCCGACGATGAGCGACGAGGAGACCCGCAGGTCGTACGACTAGGCCTTCCGGAGGAGCGTCATGGACCCAAGTCAGGTTGCGTTCTGGGCGGGCGTCGGTGCGGCCGCGCTCTGCGGCGCCCTCATCGGCGTCGAGCGCCAGCTGAGAGGCAAGCCCGCCGGCATCCGCACGAGCATCCTCATCTGCCTCGGCACGATGACGTTCGTTCGCCTGGGCGGCCTCGTCGCCTGCGAGACCGGCGACCCGACGCGCGTGCTCGGCCAGGTCGTCACGGGCGTCGGGTTCATCGGCGCGGGCGTGATGCTCGCGCGCGAGGGCCTGGTCCGGGGCGTCACGTCCGCCGCCGTGATCTGGGTGCTCGCGGCGGTCGGCGCGCTCATCGGGTTCGACCGATACGCGGCGGCGTTCGCGCTGGCGGCGCTGGTGCTGGTCGTGCTCTCCGGCGTCCAGCTCCTCGAGCAGGGCGTGCGGCATTTCCGCAGGGGCGACTACGCGAGGGACGAGGAGAGCGATCCATCTGATGAGCAGTAGCGCCGGAGGCCGACGAGTGACTCCGAAGGATCTGGGGTTCGACGACTGGTTCGAGGCGCACGCCGCCGACATGGCGCAGGACGGCTGCGGCTTCGCGCGCGTGGCCGCGGTCGACCGCGGGTCGTACCGCGTGCTGAGCGAACTCGGCGAGGTCCCGGCGGAGCTCGCGGGCAGGCTCTCCTACACCGTCGAGAGCCCCTCGGAGCTCCCGTGCGTCGGCGACTGGGTCACCGTCCAGTATCACAGCGACGGCACAGCCGCCATCATCCACAGGGTCTTCCCGCGGCGGACGTTCCTCCGTCGGAAGACCCCGGGACAGAACGTCGACTACCAGATGATCGGCGCCAACATCGACGTCGCCTTCCTCGTCCAGTCGTGTCACTTCGACTTCAACCCGCGCCGGTTGGACCGCTATCTCGTCATGGCGGCCGACGGGCGCGTCGAAGCGGTCGTCATGCTCACGAAGACCGATCTGGTCACATCCGACGAGCTCGCCGAGAAGACCGAGACCATCCGCTCGATCACCGGAGAGACGCCGCTTGCGGTGAGCAACGTGACCGGTGAGGGGTTCGACGGGTTCCGGGACGTGCTCTCGCCGGGGAGTACGTACTGCCTGCTCGGCTCCTCGGGCGTCGGCAAGACGACGCTCATCAATCATCTCATCGGCGAGGACGCGTTCGACACGAAGGCGGTGAGCGCGACCGGCGAGGGCACGCACACGACCTCGCGGCGGCAGCTCATCGTTCTTGGGGGCGGTGCGATGCTCGTCGACACGCCCGGGATGCGCGAGCTCGGCGTCGTGGGCGCTGGCGAGGGGATCGACGCGGGGTTCGAGGCGATCGTCGAGCTGGCCGCCGGCTGCCGCTACGCCGATTGCACGCACGAGCACGAGCCTGGCTGCGCCGTCCGCGCCGCGATCGAGAGCGGCGAGCTCTCCGAGGAGCGCTACGCCAACTACCTCAAGCTCAAGCGGGAGTCCGAGTACAACGAGATGTCGTACCTGGACAAGCGGAAGAAGGACCAGGCTCTCGGACGCTACTTCAAGCAGTTCAAGAAGCAGAAGAGACACAAGGAGTGACCATCAAGAGGATGCGGTGCGACAGACACCGTTTGCGACCGGGCGCGGCGTGCGCCGGGTGGCGTCAT
This sequence comes from uncultured bacterium, assembly GCA_964596015.1. Taxonomy (GTDB): domain Bacteria; phylum Joyebacterota; class Joyebacteria; order Joyebacterales; family Joyebacteraceae; genus WJMD01. The sequence goes on from CAZQSB010000116.1 coordinate 2,138, forward strand.
CTTCTGTCCGATGAGTGCTGACCGTTGTTCTGCCGCTCGTGGGAGGCGCCGCATGACAACCACCGAACAGACGGAACACCTCTCCTGGATTGCGAGCCACCGTGCGCCGTCGATCCTTCTGACCATCCTTCCGTTCCTGCTTCTGGGTCTTGTCGAGATGGCCCTCGACGGATACGCCGGCGCCATCGCCTACTTCGTAGGGGCGGGGATCTGGGCGCTCGTGGTGACTCCGTTCGTTCTCGGTCTCCCGCACAGGAAGAAGCCGTTCCGCGAGTTCTGCTATGACATCCGACTCCTACCGGTCCGGCCGCTCACGCGCAACATCCTCATCGGTCTGCTCATGGCCGCGCTGACGCTCGGCGCCATCCTGCTGGCGTCGATCCTCACGAAGCACTTCGTGCTCGACTGGAGCATCGTGACCCCGCTGCGCTTGGTGAAGGGGCTCACCCGCGGCGTGTGGGAGGAGGTCTTCTTCCGCGGCATCGCCCTCGCCGTCCTCATCAGACTCTATGGAACGAAGAAGGGCGTGCTCTGGTCGACCTTCATCTTCGCGGTCGTCCACTTCAACGCGGGCAATGTGACCGTTGAGCACATCGTCGACATCGTGAGCATCTTCTTCATGGGGTTGCTGTTCGCGTACATCACGCTCAAGACCGGATCGCTGCTTCCGGCAATCGTCTTCCACTACGTCCACGACATCTTCGTCTACCTCGTGCAGAACGCCCCCGGCGCGGACCCGATGCGGTTCTCGATCTACCTCTACGGACTGCTCTGGGTCGCGCTCGCGCTCGGCGCGTTCATCACGAAGGCCATCGTCGAACGCTGGCCGGGGGTCTCTCGCGGCTCGCGGGCTACTGCGAGCTGAGGAAGCTCCTCGGAGCGAGCCGTCGGCCTCGCATGGGCGGGCCGGCCACGCAACGCCGCGCCTGAGTTCCCGCACCAGCATGCCACCTCACACAGAAGAAACCTCCCCGCCGGCACCGCCAGCGGGGAGGCTTCCTTTTTTGGCCATCTGCGTGAAGGAACTCCGGAGTCTGCTCTCTGCCTGACCCTCCTACTCGAAGGTCACGAGTGCATTGTTCTGGGTGTACTGGTTCACATGGCTGAGAGAATGATATCCCGTTCCAACCAGCGGACCGTCCTGCTCCCACATGATGGCGATCTGCCCATCGCCGGCAATGAGCGAGGACAGCTCCGCGGAGCTGAACGTATAGGAACCGGTGTTGGGCACGTCGATGTCCACACCGTCGAAGTGCCCATGGACAAGCAGCACGATGTTGACCGTCGAGCCAAGAGCGCTGCCGTTCCAGTTGAGCGTGAAGCCGTCGAGCGACAGGACCGGGTCTTCACCAAGGCCGGTCATCAGGAGCGTGCTGTTCATAACGGTGACCGGAACGTCGAGCGCCGGCACGTCGTTGCTCTGCGTGACGACGAGATCGTACTGGGCGCCGGGTGTCAGGAACGTGCCGTTCATCAGGTCGAAGTACTGGTAGCCGTCGCCGTCCCA
>CAZQSB010000117.1:0-3616 GCA_964596015.1 uncultured bacterium
ATTCTTCCCCGCCGAAACCATTCCTTTCACAGACAACTTCTTTGTAAAAGGAAGAAAACACCGCCCAAACCGCCCATATCGCCCAGAGAGGAGTACAGGGGTTAGTGGGGTATCAGGTATCCTGCATTTCGATTCATTTGAGTGCGTTTCCGTTCATTTCGATCTTCATCAGACCTGACAATGGCCTGTAGGGATGTTCTGGCTACCCCAAAATCGCGCTAGATTGCGCCAGGATCAATCGACGGCGTAAAAGACGTGGATCACCATTCGGATTTATATGTTTCAGCCAGGACTACGATAAAACCATCCTGTGACGATACTACCGACTTCTACTAACGAAACCTTTTTCAAAAAAAGTGAACTTTTTTCATTTTTTTTTGTCCGGAACACTCCTCCTGAGGGCTATTACTGTATCAGAGATCATGCTAACCCCCTGCCAGTTGCTGGAGCTGCACAACTAATAGTAAATGTTTGCCATCCACTACCAGATCAACGAAGTTCCAGTACAACAAATCAGATCATAAACTACAGTTTAATAACTTACAGTGATCCAACTGATAGCCAATCAAGTTATATTACTAATAGTACATATATTTTATATCCTACTACCAGTCCGGTAATATCAGTTATCGCCCCAACAACTGAAACCTACACTGCTGCATCAATGGATAACAGTGCTCTTGGTATGGGACTACTGATAGGGGATGAGTGGAAGTAGATGTACTGTATGTATTTACTACCAGACGTTTAATCTCATGGATGTCGGCACAAGCGATATCAGGAAATGCGACTTCAATAGGGTGAGTGTACCTCATTTGGGGACGATTTAGGGGTCAAATGGTGGTTGAAGTGGTGTTAGTAGGTGGTGTTATGTTGTATTGGTAATGCTATCAATATGTTATGGTGCCGGAACAGACCTAAAATACCAGTTGCAGGTCTTTTTCTCTCAGCGTTCAGAGGGGCGCCGGCAAACTTTTTTTCACTTTTTTTCAAAAAAATGCATTTTTTTTCGTTTTTTGTGAGAAAAACTGAAACCTGAAAGACAATATATAGAATATAAAATATAAAGTATGACGTAAGCATATAGTATATTTGGCTGCTTCAAAAGATATAGAGTCTCGCATGCGAGTGAGCAGCACGAAAGAGCGAGTGTGCGAATCGACGCATAATCGCGAAGCGATTAATACTACTGCTTAACAACAGTTGCCAGCCCCAAGTAGTTGATCGACTACAAGACTCACATCAGCCAATCTTCTGTAGCCAGTACTAATGGAAGCCTCAGTGAAGTTACAGTATTCCTGCATAGTGATTTCCTGCATGAGTAATGCTAGATCGTGAACGCTCAGTCCATTAAGTAGTTCAGCCTCAGTTTCCTTGGCGATCAGTAAACTCTCTGGATCATTATAGTCTGCCAACTCTTTGAACCATGCCCTGTCTTCGGCGACCTCGTCCAGGTGAAATGCCACCAGGTCCATGGCGTCGCAATTTTTGTGCGCTTTTTCAAATGTCCCCCGCGTGCAGGACCTCTCGATATTATGGAGCTGGTTGAACACGTAGTGGAGTATGAAAGTTGTTGCAGAGGCTTTCTCGGGATTGATTTTGTGAATGATCTCCTTTTCCAGGAAGTGCCGGCTGATCTCGCTGAAGAGGTCCTCGATATCCAGACCGCATTATTCCTGGAGGTATTCGACTTTGGTGCGAATCCGCAACTTGATTGAGCAGGCATTGATTCCGGGATTTTTTTCCCGGGGTAAAAGAGCGGACTGGATCAGCCGGATGCAGTACTCTTGGTCATAGTGTTTTTCCTTTCGCATTGTGGTTCACCTTTGAAGGGGGCGGCCCCTTACTTCCGCCCCTTTTCCTTTCTTTCAAATTTTAATTCATTCCATTCTCTTTCTTGATGCCGGCCAGAGCTTTCTCTGCCGCCGATCTGAGGGTGCTTCCTTCTCTAATGAGGCGTTTGATTTCGGCGATGGCCTGGACGTCTTCGTCGGTGAATCGCCGATGGGTGCAGTTTCCGACCGGGATCCGCTCGATGTGGTTCAGGTACCGGTTGCACCAGTCTCTGAGTTTGAACTTGGGAACGCCCTTGATTTGTGCGACGGTCCCGATGCTGTAGGTTTGTTTTTTGTTCATGAAATTATCCCCCTGTTGGTATTGGTGTGGGGAGTGTGGTATTATCGTCCCCTACCTATAGAGGTTAGTTTATACAGGGGTGCTGGTCTGGAACCGCCACGAAGGAAAAGAAGGTCTTGCGAGAGGTCCCGGCATAGCACCAATCGCGCCAGATTGCGCCAGGATAAATCGGCGAGGTCAAAGACGAGGATTGCTACACGGGATTGAGAGGCGAGCGCCTGGCTGAGATTTCTTGTGGTGAGTGTGACTGTGGAAGTAACGAGGAGTGGGGGGCTACAATAACTTGGGAGTTTGAAACCGCTCTCATATTTTATGGGGTCCCGATCACACACTGCGTTGGTTCTGAAAATCAGATGACCACGATTCTTCGACACACGTCTTTCATATCGATAGAGCATCCAATTGGGCCTCACCAAAGACGAGCTCATCAATTCAGTTTCTGAAATCGCCGGATTTAAGAAGACACAAGCCAGGCCCTGAGCCGAGAATAGTCATTACGATAGTAGTCAGGATTTCTCTGACGCCAGCTTCTGTTATTCTCTGCCTTCATGGCTCGTTTGCAGGCGGGTTTTCCACAGGTCTTCTGACGTTTGCCAACTCTTGGATCTGGAGTGAATCGAATCTTGCAGTAGGGGCACTTTTTCATACTGATCCTCCTTCTGCACAAGAGGAATCAAACAATCCAAATAAACCAAAGGATCAAGATGAAGGAATAGAAATCAAAAGAAAAGAATCATATATTTTCGTCTTTATATCAACAATAGGAATCAAAAGAAAATTGATTGAAACAAGATAGACAAAAACTCTACCGTTGTGGGAGAACCAAAGTGAGGACCATGGGGGGATGGAATGAAAGGAATCAAAAACCCACAACATAAACAGGGCCACAACATAATGGGGTTAAGCCTTGAGTCGGGCAGTTTGCTAGGATAATACAAGAATCATTGTTCATCCGAGGCTGTGTCCAGTCAAAACACGATCGGCTAAAGCCGATAGCTTGAAACGCAGCCGACTAGAAGTCGGCGGGCTTCATACTACAATTGATGTTTGACAAGACTCTAGTTTTTTCATGGGAGTTCTGATGAAACGAACACTCCATGTGTTAGGTAGCCTGATACCGGTGATATTCGGTTTTTTGTTCTGGCTGGGACTTCTAATTTCAAAAATGAATGAACCTTCACCACAGGACCCGGTCCCAACTTGGAATTTCATTGGAGGTTTATCAGGGATATGCGCAATAATCAGCGGTTTTGTTTTTCTGCACAGCGAGCTAAAACACCAAGTCAATATTTCTCCTTATTTTTGGATATCGATATTGATCGGTGTATCTCCTCTCCCCTTATATTCTATTTTATATTTTTTTAGCGTCTATATTGTTTTTAATAAAGTAACATATTTATGATCAAATTTGTCTATGAAAACCAAAACGTGACCATCCGGTTCAGGGGTCCCGTGAGCCGGAACGTTATCCGACCTCATG
>CAZQSB010000118.1:0-3578 GCA_964596015.1 uncultured bacterium
GGATCTCGGTCGCCAGTTCCTCGGGGTCGTAGAACTCGGATCGCTCGACCCGTGCGTGGGTCGTGCGTCCGACCTGGCAGTACACACAAGCGTAGCTGCACGTCTTGGGAGGGATGTTATTCACGCCGAGGCTCTTGCCAAGGCGTCTGGATGGAACCGGACCGAATGCTCTCATCATTCTTCTTTCAGGATAGCCGCCCGAGTCAGCCGCAAATGCCGCGGCGCGCGCTAGCCGCTCGGTCGGTGGACGGCCCAGAGGCGGGCCAGCTCGTCCTCCTCGGCGCGCACTTCGGTATGGGTAGAGGACTCCTCGCCGCGGATGAGCCGCACTCCCGCCCCCTCCGTGACCGTCCCGACGTCGCCGTATGCTATCCCGATTTCGTCGAGGGCTCGCGCCGCCTCGCCCGCTCTGTCAGCAGGGATTGTGGCCGCCAGCGTCCCCGAAGAGATCATCCGGAGGGGATCGAACTCGAAGGCCCCCGCGAATCGGCGAACGATGTCCGGCACCGGCAACTTCGCCATGTCGACCTCGATTCCCACACCCGAGAGCCGCGCGATCTCGAGCAGCGTTTCGAGGAGGCCGCCGCGCGTCACGTCGTGCATTGCCTTAGCGCCGTGATCGGCGAGAACGAGCGCCTCGGGGAGGACGCTCACCTGGCCCATCAGGGCCCGTGCCTCTGCGAGGTCATCCTGAGTGAGCCCGCGCTCCTTGGCCACGTCGGCGAAGTCGGCGGACAGGATTCCCGTTCCCTCGAGTGCGATCCCCTTGGTGATGAAGACGTGGTCCCCTGCGCGCGCGCCGGACGTTCGGACGGGCTTCCGGTCTCCGGCGGTTCCGAACGCGCTCACAGCGACCAGAGGTCGCGAGAGGCCGGAGGAATAGCCGGTGTGGCCGCCGATGATGGAAGCGCCGATCGATTCAGCCGCCCGGTCGGCGTCGCTCATGATCTCCTCCAGCGTCTCCTCATCTTCGGGAGTCGGTACCATGACGAGAAGAAGGAGCCAGCGGGGTTGAACGCCGCTCGCGGCGATATCGTTGCAGGCGACATGCACTGCGAGCCAGCCGATCCCCTTGACGGCACCGACGATGGGGTCCACGTGCGCGGCGAGGATGTCGCCGCCTATCTGAACGAGCGCGACGTCCTCGCCGAATGCGGCCCCGAGAAGGACATCCGGGTCGCGGACCTCTGTGAAGGGGAAGACCCGCTTTTCGAGAACGTCCAGCGAGAACTTCGACACGTGGACTCTCCCAGTGTGGGCCGCTGCGGGCCGAAGCCGCGCCCGTCAGCTCGACTGGCCATGTTACGTTACCATCGCCCGGGGAACCGCCGCAACAGCAGCTTCGGCGAACGACCGCTGAGCGAATACCTCCTTGCGGGCTGGGCGGCGGAGGCGCCTGGCAACGATTTTCAAGCCTAATCCAGAGAGGAGTGATACATGCCATGGGTTAAGGAAGAGATGTGCGCCGGCTGCCTGCTCTGCGTCGGTGAGTGTCCATCGGGCGCGATTCAGCCCTACGGTGACGTAGCACGCATTGACAACGCCGTCTGCATCCGCTGCGGTGTGTGTCACGAGGTGTGCCCCAACGACGCGGTGCGCCACGACGGGGAGCTGGTTCCCCAGGAGGTGGAGTCGAATCTCGCGTGGGCGCGGCAGCTGGTGTCTCACGAGTACTACGCGGCAGACGCGGAGAAGCGGGGGGCGCTCATGAAACGCCTTGAGCGCCATTTCAAGAAGAGCATGGAAGTCGCCAGAAGGACGCTCGAGAGGCTTCCAGAACTCGACGGATCTCAGCGGCCACACGAGCGGCTTCCAGAGTCCGACAGCCCTGCGCGGCCAAGCGATGGCGGAACGGAGGTGACTGCAATGCCGGCACGAGACGGAAAGGGCCCACGGAGTGGTTCCAGAGGTCCCCGCGACGGTAGAGGCGGGGGAAGAGGCCCGGGCAGGGGACAGGGCCAGGGGGGAGGACAGGGCTCGGGCGGTAGGCAGCGTCCTGGTGGAGGACAGGGCTCCGGCGGTGGACGGAGCGGGGGCACCGGCAAGGGCAGCGGCGGCGGCAAGGGGCCCTGCAGGTAGAAGCACAGAACCCCTTGGAACCCGAGAAGCTGCGGATGCAGCGTGCTCTCCGCAGGAAGCTCCTGTTCGTGGAGTCCGGTTACAGCAAGAGCATGCTGACCGCAATGGTCAGCATGCCGAGCACGGTTCCCACGACAGCGGCGTGGCCGCCCCGGTGCGCGACAGGCAGCACGTCGAGCGAGATGTAGACCATTATCCCCGATACCAACGCAAGCAGCCTGGAGAGGAGAGCGTCAGATAGAAAAGGCTGAAGCAACGCGTACCCGATCACCGCGCCGACGGGCTCTGCCAGTCCGGAGGCGAATGACAACCCGAACGCCTTTCGGCGGCTCCCCGTCGCGTAGAGGATCGGCATTGAGACCGCGATGCCCTCCGGGATGTTGTGAAGCGCTATAGCGAACGCGGTGATGATTCCCAGTCTGCTGCTGCTCAGCGCGGCCCCGAAGGTTGCAAGGCCCTCCGGGAAGTTGTGGAGCCCGACGGCCAGCGCGGTCAGAGTACCTACTCTCATCAGCACCTCGCCGTCGCCGGCGCGGTCCCGTGAGCCCAGGCCCGGCAGATGGTGAGGGCTGCGTCCGGTCGGAATCAGCACGTCCATGAGGACGGCGATTGCCACGCCCAGGAAGAAGAACACGACCCCCTGGAGCTTCCCGATTCCGTGCATCGCGCTCGGCAGGAGCTCGACAAAGGAGACGTAGACCATCGCTCCGGCCGAGAACCCGAGCGCGAACGAGAGGTATCCGGGTCTCGGCTTCCTGATGGCAAACGCGATGGCGCTGCCGACGCCGGTCGATAGTCCGGCTAGGATCGTGAGGAGGAAGGCGAAACCGACGGCCCCGGATTGGGGCATGGTGCGGGCCCCCTGTCGGGTGGATCGTAGATGCCGATACCCGGAGAGCCTACTACCCCCGTAACGGACCCGCAAGTCAATGCAGGCGGATGTAGCACAACCTACCCGCTTTTCGGACACGACGACTTCCCTCCAGCGATGGCACATACCTCCGGTCAATCGTTCCCCCGGACGCTGCCGACTTCACCACCAGGGCGCGCTTCGGGGTCTGCTCAGGACGGATGCAGAGACCGAGTACGTCTTCGCGGTCGAACACGGAAGGAGAGGTGGTAGAGCTGACACCGGTCCTGAGCGATCTGTTCGAAAAAGACCAGGATTGACTGTTCGAGTGCAAGGGGTCGTCCGGGCGTTCGTGGATGGCCTGACGATCGACGGGGCGTCCCAGAGCGGGGAGATCCGCATGAAGAAGCTCCCAGAACCGGACCTTCCCGGCGCTGGGAGCTCTTCTGCATTGGGAGCGGGGGGGTGCTGCGAAGTCCAAGAGAACACGCTAGGGCGGAATCTGGAGGTGGTCCGGGTGAAGTTCAGGGTCAGGGGAGGGGCGATGGTGCCCGTGTCGCCCGAGTGAGGACTGTCGGCTGGGCAGATTTCCTCTTGACTGGTCTGACCGGTCAATTGTATGGTCTGACCATACATTATGAGCATCCTT
>CAZQSB010000119.1:0-3578 GCA_964596015.1 uncultured bacterium
GCCGGTTTGTGGCGTCGTCTTCAGTGTGCCGGAGGTCACCGATTCCTCGACGGGCCGAAACGCCCAGACGCTTCGCGACTTTCGCCAACTCGACAGAGTGGCCGAGCTCCCCCGAGTGACCGATTGGATCCAGGCCGCCGAGTATCTTCGCGACGCCTCCGAGTGGCTGTATCCCTCCTCCTGAAGAAGTCTGGTCCTGATATGCGCGACTGGAATGAGTGGCTCGACGCTTCGTTGACCAAGCTCTCCGAGCACGAGCTGTTGCGCACGCTCGAGCCCATCGAGCCGGTCGACGCGGTCCACGTGCGTGCCAATGGACGTGAGCTGACGCTCTTTTCGAGCAACGACTACCTGGGACTGTCGTATCATCCTGCGGTGCGCGAGGCGGTCGCAAGAGCGGCCTCGAAGGTGGGCCTGGGGCCACGGGGATCGGCGCTGGTGTGCGGCTATACCGATTCGCATGAGGCGCTCGAGCAGGAGTTGGCCGAGCTCGAGGGGAGCGAGGCGGCGCTTTTGTTCCCGACCGGATTTGCCGCGAATATGGCGGTCCTTTCGTCTCTGGGCGGCCCGGACGTGGCGATCTTTTCCGACGCGCTCAACCACGCCTCGATCATCGACGGCTGTCGGCTCGCCCGAAGGCGCGGGGCCACCCTCGAGGTCTATCCGCATGGTGACACGAGTGCTCTTGCGAGGCTTCTGGAGGCCTCCGATGCCTCGCGCAAGCTGATCGTCACCGACACGGTCTTTAGCATGGACGGCGATCTCGCACCGCTCGACGAGATCGTGCATCTCAAACAAAAGCACCAGGCGCTGCTGGTGGTCGACGAGGCGCACGGAACGCTCGTCTTTGGCGACAAAGGCGGCGGCGTCGCCGAGCACTTCGAGGTGGAGGAGGCGATCGACGTCCACGTGGGCACTCTGAGCAAAGCCGTCGGAGCGCTCGGCGGATTTGCGGCGACGTCTGAGAAGCTCCGCCAGTGGATCTTCAACCGGGGCAGGGCGTTTGTCTTCTCGACCGCCCAGCCCGTGCCGGTCGTCGAGGCGGCGCGCGCCGCCATTCGGGTCGTTGGCGACGAGCCGCAGATCCGCCAGAAGCTCTGGGATCGCGTCGAGCAGCTGGGCGCGCGGCTCGGGCGCGAGCTGACCAGCCCCATCGTCCCGATCGTAGTCGGCGAGGAGGCCCGAGCCCTGGCTGCGAGCCAGAAGCTTCTTGACGAAGGCTTTCACGTGATTGCCATTCGTCCACCGACGGTCCCGCCGGGCACCTCCCGGCTCCGGGTGGCACTGTCGGCGGCGCACACCGCAGATGACGTGGAGAGGTTGGCTGACGTTCTCGAGGAGATTGTATGAGGAGCACCTTCGAAGAGTTCAAGAAGTTCGCCAAGCGCGGCAACATCGTCGACATGTCCGTCGGCGTCGTGATCGGTGTGGCCTTCGGCGCCATCACCAAGTCGCTGGTCGACGACGTCATCATGCCGCCACTCGGACTCGCGACCGGCGGCGTCGACTTCACGCAGCTCTTCTGGGTGCTCGAGCAGGGCGATCCCATCGGACCGTACAAGACCCTCGCCGCCGCCAAGGCCGCCGGTGCCGTGACGATGAATTACGGCAACTTCATCAACACGATCATCAACTTTCTGATCATCGCGCTGGCGATGTTCTTCGTGGTGCGAAGCTACAAGCGGCTGACCGAGCGCGAGGAGGATGCGCCCGGCGAGGCGCCGAAGGCGCCGGTCGACAAGGAGTGTCCGTTTTGCTTCGAGGATATTCCGTTCAAGGCCGTGCGGTGCCCGAAGTGCACGTCGCACCTCGCTGAAGGCCCTGCAGAGTAGCAACGCCCACTATTCTAGAGTTTCGCCATCTTCGACAGCGATTCTATAGGAGCCAGGGCATCTTGCCCTGGTAGACTACAAAGTTGACGGCCTCTCTTGAGGCCTGTTTTTGGGATTCAAGCGGCCATTGTGAAAAGCTCTTGCTGATTCGGCCGCTCAAAGCCCAGAGACTGCAAATAGTTTTCGTCGAAGCCGTGCTGGGGCGGGTTCGTCCATAATTGTTCGTGCTCCATCTGCCGGCGAAACGCCTGGAGCATGTCGCCAAAGCTGATGGTGGTCTTATGCGACCACCACGGTGCCAAAAACTTCGCCCATTTCAGGTCGCGAGCCGGTTGACCATGTGCCAGATACCACCGGACGACAAAGCCGTAAGCAAGCATGACAAAGGCTCCGGTGCGTCTGGATGCCTTGGGGTCGGCGTCCACTGGAGCTTGCGGCCCGGGCCGCTTTCGGCGATGGGTCTTGGCTGGCTTGTCGCGGTGGATAAAGCCGTTTTGGATGTCTTCGAGGTGCAAGAGCTGCTTGGCATCTCGAAACGTCATCTCCAGCGTCCAGCGCCGACAGATCGTAGTGAAAAAGTCTTGGGCCTCGGCGTCTGCTTGAGTGCGAAAGAAGCAGCGGTCGTCGTAGGTCCCGGTCGGATCGCGGGTGACGAGGACCGTCAAGACACGCTCCTTACCCATGCTCTTCCAGCGCGCCTGATACGTCTTGACCATCAGCGTGACCGTTTGACCGTAGACGACAAGCTCCATGAGTTGCCAGGGGACCGAGGCATCCTGGGCGAGTTCTTCGGGCGTCTGGAGGCGCTTACCCCAGATGGGCCGGCGCCCGCGGCCCGAGTGCTCAGGGCGCTTGGGCTGGTAGAGTGCGGCGTCAAAGCGCATCGGAGCGGTCAAGGTGATGTTTTCGTCGAGCGCCGCACCGACTCTTTTGCAGGCATACTCGTCGTCGACGCACAGCTCGAGGCGGCGCGTCGGCCACCAGCTCCTCAAGACCTCAAGCATCTCTACGGCAAGCTCGGTACGCCTCTTCCACTTGCCTTCGGGACAGGTCTTTTTGCTGCGGTAGAGCCGAAAGAGCACCGGAATCGCCACGCCTCGAGCGTGGACAAACGGACACGGCACCCAAACGGCGAGCACCACGAAATTGAGCCCGAAGCTAAAGCGTACACGATGTCGACCTTGCTCGTAGCTGACCTGCAGCGGGTCGTAGTGGAAGCCGCCGCCGAGCACCATGGGCCCGCTTCTGCGACACAGCGTGTCGTCGATCAAGATGGTGACGGATTCGCCAAGCCACGGCTCGAAGAGTCCAAGCATCAGATGCCCCAGCTCATCGGTGCTCCACTTGGCACGGCTGAACAGCCGGTAGAAGCACGAGAAGTGCTTGGCTTTGCCGCGATCGGTGGGATAGAGCTGGGGCATATGCAAGATGGCCCTGAGGCAATTGGAGATCCAGCCACGCGCTGGATTCATCAGCCAGGCCAGCAAGAGAAACTGAAAGTTAGCGAAGCTGGGAGCCGAAAAGGCGCTGCGAAACTGGGCGATGAGCGGAAGAATCGTCGAAGTCATGATGTTTGGCAGATACGGGTTTTGAGAGAGGGTGGCCGTTTTTCGCGAAACAACCAACCTCTCGAGAAGCCCGTTTTATTTTCTCCTGCCTCTTCAATAACTTCCTGGACCTCCAGTGAACCGTCCTTCGGCTCTCGGCTTCAACCGTTACGATCTGAAAAGATGGCGAAACTCTAGA
>CAZQSB010000120.1:0-3562 GCA_964596015.1 uncultured bacterium
GGCGAAGGGCAGGCCCGCGCGCTCGAGCGCCTCGCGGATGGGTAGGCGCAGCACGACGGGCTCAGTACACGAAGGGCACGAAGCGACGGGTGGCGGCGGCGTAGGCCGGGTACGCGGGGTACGCCTCGGCCAGCGCCCGCTCCTCGTAGCGGGACTTGGCCTCGAACAGCAGCCACAGCAGCCCCGTGGCGGCGAGGGTCGCGAGCGACGCCTGGGCGACCGACCAGCCGATCGCGAGCAGCAGGACGCCGCCGTAGATCGGGTGCCGGGCGAAGGCGTAGACGCCGGCGGTCACCAGCTCGCCGCCCGGGCGCGGCCGCGGGAAGGGGGTGAGGTTGCGGCCGAGCCGTAGGCCGGCGACGAGCCCCAGCACGAGCCCCGCGAGCATGATCGCCGGACCGAGCCAGCGGGCCTGCGGGGGCACGCCGGGGTTCGCCGCTAGCGGCAGCCACGGGCCGAAGCCGACCACCACGAAGAGCGCGGCCTGGAGGCCCACGAAGCGTCGTCCGAGCGGATCATCCATCGCCGGAGCGTACCGCGCGCGGTGGCCGCGGACGGTTCCACGGGGTGCCGCCTCCGCCCCGTCCCTCGCCCGACGCCTCGCGCCCGCTGCCGAACGCATCGAATGTGAATGTTCATACAGGTACTGCCCCGGGCCCCCCGCGTAACCTCGGGGCGTGGCGAGCCACGGCACGGGAACCGCGCTGGCGGACGATCCCGCGGCGTTCGCGGCACTGGTGCTGCGCATCGCGGCGCACGTCGCCGACCTGCCGGACGCGAGCCGCGACGCTGGGGTGGCCACCGCGCTGGGCGAACTGGGCTCGGCGGTCGGGGCCGACCGCGCCTACACCTTCGTCGTGGACGAGCGAAGCGCGACCCTCCGCAACGACCACGAGTGGTGCGCGCCGGGCGTCGCCCCACAGCGGGACCAGCTCCAGGCGGTGCCGCTCGAGGTCGTCGGCGGCTGGTGGCCGCGGTTCGAGGCCGACGCACCGGTCGTGATCCCCAGCGTGGCGGCCCTGGATCCGGCCACCCACCCCGAGGCCGCGATCCTCGCGGGGCACGGCGTCCGCTCCCTCCTGGCGGTTCCGATGCGTCGCCACGGCCGCACCTTCGGCTTCGTCGGGTTCGACGCCGTCAGCGGGGAGCGTTCCTGGAGCGACCCCGAGGTGCACGCCATCGAGATGGCCGCGCACCTCATCGGCGGCACGCTCGAGCGCGCCGCAGCGGCCACGGAACGCGACGAGGCGGACAGGAGGCTGGCCCAGCTGGCCAACCAGCTGCCGGGCGCCCTGTTCCAGTTCGAGCTCCTTCCCGATGGCGCGCGCCGCTTCGCCTACACCAGCCCGCGCTTCGGCGAGCTCCTCGGCATCGACACCCGCACCCTGGCCGACGACGGTCGGCCCGCCCTGGACCGCGTGCTCGGCGAGGACCGCGCGGCGTTCGAGGACGCGCTGCGGCGGTCCGCCCGCGGCCTGGAGCGCTGGGACCACGTCTTCCGGGCGAGGGACGCACTCGGGCGGCTGCGGGTGATCCACGGCCGCGCCGAGCCCTCCCGGCGCGCCGACGGCGCGATCGTCTTCCACGGGGTGCTGCACGACGTCAGTGAGCGTCTGGCGCAGCAGCAGGCGCTCGAACGCGGTGCCGCGTTCCGCCGCTCGCTCCTGTCGCTGACCCACGACCTGCTCGCCCGGGACGTGGCCGACGACCTCTACCGCAGCGTGCTCGCGCTCGGCGTCGCCCACGTGCCCGGCGCGGACGCGGGCAGCGTGATCGTGCGCGGGGCCGACGACCGGTTCCACTTCGAGGCCGCCGACGGCTTCGACCTCGACGCCTTGCGATCGATCGCCTTCGAGCCCGGCGACATGCGGCGCAGGCAACCGCCGCGTGTGGAGGTGCTGGAGGGGGGCGGCGAGCACCACCTGCTACCCGCGGACACCCGCGCGGCCCTCGAGGCCGCGGGCCGCCTGCACGAGATCCGCGCCACGCTGTCGGTGCCAGTGGTGGTCCATGGCGACACCGTCGCCTACCTGCAGCTGGACTCCTTCGACCGCCCCGACGCGTTCGACGACGACGCCATCGCGTCGGGCACCCTGCTCGCCGGGTTGCTCGGGGCGCTGCTGCAGCGGCTCTCGCTCGAGTCCAAGCTGCGCCAGGAACGCTCCAAGCTCGATCACATGGCCCACCACGACCACCTGACCGGGTTGCCGAACCGCGTGCTGCTCAGCGACCGACTCGAACAGGCGCTCGCGCGCGACCGCCGCGCGGCGCTCGGGACCGCCCTGCTCGTCGTCGACCTGGACGGCTTCAAGACCGTCAACGACACCTTCGGCCACGCGGCCGGCGACCAGTTGCTGACCGCCATCGGTGCCCGCCTCCGAGAGGCGCTGCGCGACGAGGACACCGTCGCGCGCCTCGGTGGCGACGAGTTCGCCGTGGTCGCCTCGGGGCTGGTGGATCCGGCCTCGGCGAGCCGCGTCGCGAGGCAGGTGGCCGCGGTCGTGTCCGCGGCATACGTCGTCGCCGGCCGCGAGGTGCACGTCGGCGGCTCGATCGGCGTCGCCGTCGCCCCGCAGGACGGCATCGACGCCGGCACCCTGCTCAAGAACGCGGACCTGGCGATGTACCGCGTCAAGAGCGAGGGGCGCGGCGCGATCGCCTTCTTCACCGCCGAACTCGATGCCCGCCTGCGCGCCCGCGCGGCCCTGACCGAGGACCTGCGCGCCGCCCTGCAGGCCTCGGGCCTGCACCTCGTCTTCCAGCCGCGGGTGCGCCTCTCCGACGGCTTCCCGGTCGGCGTGGAGGCCCTCGCCCGTTGGGACCACCCGCGGCGCGGGCCCGTGCCGCCGGCCGAGTTCGTGCCCCTCGCCGAGGAGGCGGGCCTCGCGCTCCCACTCGGCGCCCAGGTGCTCGACCTCGCGTGCGGGGCCCTCGCGGACTGGCGGCGCGGGGGCCGTGCCGCCGATTGGCGGATGGCCGTCAACGTGTCGCCGCACCAGCTGCGTGCGGGCGGGTTCGACGAGCTCGTGCGCGAGACGCTGGCGCGGCATCGCCTACCCGCCTCGGCCCTCGACCTCGAGGTCACCGAGAGCGCCATGCTCGACGAGCGACCGCAGGTGTTGGAGCCGCTGCAGCGCCTGCGGCGCGCGGGCGTCCGCGTCGCGATGGACGACTTCGGGACCGGTTACTCCTCGCTCCATCGGCTGGCGGTGCTACCGGTCGACACGCTGAAGATCGACCGCTCGTTCGTCGCGGGCCTCGGCCGCCTCGAGCGCGACGCGGCGGTCGTCGACGCCATCCTGGCGCTCGCCCACGGGCTCGGGCTGGAAGTCGTGGCCGAGGGGGTCGAGACCGACGGCCAGCGGCGCGCGCTGCTGGAGCGGGGCTGCCTCCTCGCGCAGGGCTTCCTGTTCACCGAACCGCTGCCGGCGGACCGCCTGTGGCGCTGGATGGGGCGGCGCGACGACGGCGGGTCCGTCAAGCCTTCGGGTCGAGCGCGTCACGCAGCGCGTCGCCCAGCAGGTTGAAGCCGAGCACGGTGAGCGAAACCGCCAGCCCCGGG
>CAZQSB010000121.1:0-3557 GCA_964596015.1 uncultured bacterium
CGCGGGCGTGCAGGTCGAGCGCGCTCGGGGAGGCGTCGAGCTGGTCGGGGCGCAGTTCGCCGCGCAGGCGTTCGAGGACGGTGGGGTCCATCGCGCCAGTTTCCCATGCGGGGGGCGCGGTGGCGCCGGACCCGGGTGGGTCAGCGGCCGCGGAGCCGCGGGTCGAGGATGTCACGCAGCCAGTCGCCGACGAAGAGCAGCCCGAGGCCGAGGAGCGTGATCGCCACGCCCGGGAAGGTCGCGAGCCACCAGGCGGTCGCGAGGTAGTTGCGGCCGTCGGCCAGCATGCGTCCCCAGGTCACGGTGGGCGGTTGGACGCCGAAGCCGAGGAAGGAGAGCGAGGCCTCGAGGAGGATGACCGTGGCGACGTTGAGGGTCGCGACCACCAGGATGGGCGCGGTGACGTTGGGCAGCACGTGCCGCAGCATGACGCGCGCCGCGCGCGCGCCGTTGGCGCGGGCCGCCTCCACGAACTCGCGCTGGCCCACGCTGAGGACCTCGCCGCGCACGACGCGGGCGAAGGTCGTCCAGTTCACCAGCCCGATGATGATGATGAGCATCGTCAGGCTGGGACCGAACACCCCCAGCGCCACCAGGTACAGCAGCACGGGCGGGATCGCCAGCAGCGTGTCGATCACGCGCGAGATGATCGTGTCGACGCGGCCGCCGAGGTAGCCGGCCAACAGGCCGAGGGTGACGCCGACGGCCGCGGTGAGGAGGACGCCGCCGAGGCCGACGAGCAGCGCGACGCGCGACCCGTAGACCAGCCGCGACAGCAGGTCGCGGCCGAGCTGGTCCGTGCCGAGCAGGTGCTCGACACGGCCCCCGTCGATCCATGCTGGCGGCAACTGGCGGGCGCGCAGGTCGGTCTCGTTCGGGGGATGGGGCGCGACCCAGGGGGCGAACACGGCCATGACCACGAACGCCAGGACCAAGAGGGTGCCGGTCACGGCGGTGACGCTGCGGACCCACAGGCGCAGCAGCCGTGGTGCGCGCCGACGCGCGGTCGGCGTGAGGGTGGTGGCCACGGTGTCGCTCATGCGTAGCGTACCCGCGGGTCGATGAGGGCGTAGGCGAGGTCGACGAGCAGGTTGGCGCTCATGACGATGAGTGCGGCCAGCACGACGACCACCTGGACGATGGCCATGTCCCGCGAGTTGATCGCCTGGATCGCCAGACGCCCGATGCCGGGCCAGGCGAAGACCTGCTCGGTGACCACCGCGCCGCCAAGGAGGCGGGCCACCTGTAGGCCGAGGACCGTGACGTAGCCGGTCATGGCGTTGCGCAGCGCGTGCTTGACGACCACGCCGCGCCGCGGCACGCCCTTGGCCGTGGCCGTGCGGACGTAGTCCTGGCTGAGCACCTCGAGCATGCTGGACCGCATGAGGCGCATGAGCAGCGCGGCGAGCGAGGTTCCGAGCGTCAGCGCCGGCAGCAGCAGGTGCGCCGGCGTGCCACGCCCGGAGACGGGGGTCCAGCCGAGCTGCACGGAGAACACCAGGATGAGCATGATGCCGAGCCAGAAGTTGGGCATGGCGCGCCCCAGCATCGCGACGGCGGACGCCAGCGCGTCCGGGAGCCGGTTTCGGTTCAGCGCGGCCACGATGCCCAGCGGCAGGGACATCGCGATGGCCACGAGCAGCGACATGCCCGCGAGCTCCAGGGTGGCGGGCAGGCGTTCGAGGACGATCCCGACGACGTCCTGGTTGCGGTACCGCAGGGACTCGCCGAAGTCGCCGCGCGCGAGCTGGG
The DNA here is from genome assembly GCA_964596015.1 of uncultured bacterium. Lineage (GTDB taxonomy): Bacteria > Joyebacterota > Joyebacteria > Joyebacterales > Joyebacteraceae > WJMD01. The sequence goes on from CAZQSB010000121.1 coordinate 1,753, forward strand.
AGATGAACAGGACGTACTGGACCGGCAGCGGCCGGTCGAGGCCGAGCGCGCTGCGCAGCTCCTCGATCTGCTGCTGGGTGGCGTCCTCGGGCAGGTAGAGGAGGACGGGGTCGCCGGAGACGCGCAGCAGCACGAAGATGATCGTCACGACGCCGAACAGCACCGGGATCATCTGCAGCAGGCGGCGGAGGAAATAGGCGGTCATGGGCGGAGGGTGGGGGGCGACCGGCGGCCACCCCCCACTGAGCCTAGGCCTTCAGTTCTCCAGGGCGATGTCGAATGCCCAGATCATCTCGTCCGGGCGCGGCTGCCAGGCGATGCGGTCGGCGACGCCGACGAGCGCGTCGATCTGGAATAGGGCGATCATGGGACGCTCGGCCGTCACGATGTCGTACGCGGCCTCGATCTGGCGCGCGCGCTCCTCGAGGTCGAGGTTGAACTCGGCGTCGGCCAGGAGTTGGTCGAAGGCCGGGTTGCACCAGTTGGTGCGCTGGGCGTAGGCGCCGTCACAGGGGAGCGTCCGGAGGGCGAACCAGCCGTCGAACAGCGAGTTGGCGAGCCCGATGAGGGCGACGTTCTCGACGTTGTTGGCGCCCCAGATGCGGCTGTTGTAGGCGCTCCACTCGAGGGATTCGACGGTGCTGTTCACGCCGACGGCCTCGAGCATGACCTGCACCACGGCGAGGGTATCGGCGTCGCCGGGGTAGCGGCCGGCCGGGCCCTGCAGCGCGACGGTCAGCTCGCCGGGCCCGTAGCCCGCCTCGGCCAACAGCGCCACGGCGCGCTCGGGATCGTAGGCGTTCTGGTCGTAGTACTTCATGGGCGCGGCGTTGACGCCCGGGGAAACGCGGGCACCGACCGGCACGCCGAAGCCGTCGGCGACGACCTCGATGAGCAGTTCCTTGTCGATGGCCAGCTCGATCGCCTCGCGCACGCGGGGGTCGGACGTCGGCTTGTCGTCGGCGGTGTTGAACAGCAGCATCATGATGCGCGTCGTGGGCTGCGACACCACGGTGACGCCATCGGCGGCGGCGATGCGCTCGACGTCCTGGGAGGGGACGTTGACGGCGATGTCGACGGCACCGGTGAGCAGCTCGCCGATGCGTGTGGCGTTCTCGGGGATGGCCCGGAACACGAGGCGATCCCAGGCGGGTGCGCCGCGCCAGTGGTCCGGGTAGGCCTCGAACACGACGCGGTCGTCGCGGACCCACTCGACGAAGCGGAAGGGGCCGGTGCCGACGGGGGCGACGGAGAAGCCCTCCCAGCCGATCGCCTCGATGACGTGGGCGGGGACGATGGCGGCGCCCTTGCGGCTGATGCGGCTGAGCAGCACCGGGTCGGGGCCTTCGGTGCGGATCAGGATCTCGTGCGGACCCACGACCTCGACCTCGGTGATCTGGCGGAAGCTGTCGTGCTCGAAGAGGCTGTCGTCTTGCGCCACGCGCTCGAAGGAGAACTTGACGTCCTCGCCCGTGAACGGTTCGCCGTCGTGCCACACGACGTCATCGCGCAGGGTGAAGCGCCAGGTGAGGTCGTCGACCTGCTCGTAGCCGGTCGCGAGTGCGGGTTGGATCGTGCCGTCGGCGTCGCGGAGCATCAGGTAGTCGAAGATGTTGGTCAGCACGGCTTCGACGGCGGTGAGCCCGTGGTCGTGGGGGTCGAAGCCGGGGATGTCGACCGTCTGCGCGACGGTCAGCGTGCGCTGGGCGGCGCCGGTGCCGATGAGGACGAGGGCGACGAGCAGCGTGGCGAGGCGGCGGAGCGTGGGGTGCATGGGACCTCCTTGGGGGCGAGGGGCGGCGGGA
>CAZQSB010000122.1:0-3472 GCA_964596015.1 uncultured bacterium
CCGGGGTGGGCGATGGCAGGATTGAACTGCCGACCTCTACCGTGTCAAGGTAGCGCTCTCCCACTGAGCTAATCGCCCGGGATCGGTTGTCGAGGCGACGCCCGGAATCGAACCGGGGTAGAGGGATTTGCAGTCCCTTGCCTAAGCCACTCGGCCACGTCGCCGTGGTCTGGATCCTACCCGCTGCCCGACGACCCACTCGTGGGGGCCGCCCGGACACGCCGACGGGGACGACTACTGCCGCCCCCGGCGCTGGAGCGGAAGACGGGGCTCGAACCCGCGACCTCAACCTTGGCAAGGTTGCGCTCTACCAGCTGAGCTACTTCCGCGTGGACGTCCGATTGTACACGGCGGACCCCCAAACCCGAACCCTCAGTCGCTGGTCCCGGTGCTGCCGAACCCGCCGGCCCCCCGCACCGTGCCCGGGAGCTCATCGACCTCCACGAGGTCCTGACCGGCTGCCGGGACCACGACCAGTTGGGCGACCCGGTCACCACGGTCGAAGGCCACGGGCTCGTCGCCGTGGTTGACCAACACCACCTTGATCTCGCCTCGATAGCCGGCGTCGATGAGACCCGGGCCATTGACGACACCGATGCCATGACGGATCGCCAGACCGCTCCGCGGCACCACGAGGCCGGCCCATCCGACGGGGATCGCCACCGCAAGACCCGTCGGGACGAGGTGGCGCTCCCCCGGCGCCAACTCGACCTGTTCGGTGGTGCGCAGGTCGACACCGGCGTCGCCCGGGTGGGCGTGCTCGGGCATCGGCAGGTCCCGATCGAGGCGTTTGACGATAAGCTGCATGTCGCATCGACCACACTACGGGGGCTTCCACGGGCGGACGACCTCGGAGTGACGCCAGTGACGACATGTGACATCTGCGGGACCGACCGCTGCGACTGCCGTCCCAAGCGCTCGCCGTTCCTCGAGGCGCTCGGATTCACCGACGCCCCCCATGCGGTCAGACGCCGCCGGCGCCCCGAGCCGCCACCGCCGGCCGTCCCGGTGCCGACGACCGTGGGCACGCCCGTCCCGACCCGCTCGACGACCGGGCTCGTCCAGGAACTCTGGGCCGCCGACGACTCCCCCGCTCCCCCGTTCCCGCCCCCGATCGAACCGGCCATCGCCGGTACCCGGCGTCTCGGCTGGGTCCGGATCGTCGCCACGGTGCTGGTTCTCGGCCTGGTGGGCGCGACCGGCTACCTCGGCACCGGCTGGTGGCTCGACCAACGGTCGGCCGACCTGCGCGCCGAGGCGGCCACCGCCCTCGACGAGACCCGGGCCGTCGCAGCCGACGTTCCGGCCGCCATCGCCGCCGTCACCGACGCCGATACCGGAGCCGTCGACTTGTCGGCGGCCGCCACCACCATCACCGATCTCGGCGATCGCGCCCTGCGGCTGTCGAACCTCTCACAACCACCGGCGAACCCACTCGCCCCCATCGGCGTCGACCTCACCGATCCCCTCGAGACCCGTCGGGTCGCCTTCGGGGTCGTCGCCGACCGGGCGATCTGGCTCTCCGACGGGCTCTCGACGGCCCTCGCCACCCGACTCCGGGTCGCCCAGCTTCCCGCGCTCCCGGAACTGCCGGCCGGCGCGGATGACGGCACCGTCGAGGCGGTGCAGGGCGCCCTGATCGACGTCGTCGAGGAGGTACGCGACGCCGTCGCCGCCTCCGACCCGGCCCTCGCCGACCGGCTCGAGCCGGCGGTGGCCCAACTCGACGCCGCGGTCGCCGACTACGTGGTCGCCCTGCGCAGCGACGACCCTGCAGCCGAGGCCCACGCCGCGGAGATCGAGTCGGCCTTCGAGACGACCCGGGCAGGGGCCGTCGAGTGGCTGGCGAGCCAGGCCGATCGACTCACGGCGGACTCGTTGGCCCTCGACGCGGCCCTCGACGGCATTGGCGGCTGATCAGTCGCCCTCGAGGCCGGCCAACTCCCGCTCGAAGTCCGACAGTCCCTGGAACTCCTTGTAGACCGAGGCGAATCGGACGTACGCCACCTCGTCGGCCGCCCGCAGCTCGGCGAGCACGGCCCGCCCGATCACATCGGAGTCGACCACCGGCCCGGCAGCCCGAGCATGGTGTTCCACTCGTTCGACCATTCCGTCGAGGGCGTCGGCCGCGATCGGCCGGTCGGCGAGCGCGAACTCGAACCCCCGCCGCACCTTGGCGGTCTGGAAGGGTTCGATCTGGCCGTCTCGTTTCCGCACGAGGAGCACCGCCTCGGCCCGTTCGTAGGTGGTGAAGCGCGATCCACAGGCGCCACAGGCGCGGCGTCGGCGGATGGAGGCGCCTTGGTCGGCGGGCCGGGAGTCGACGACCCGAGTGTCGTCGGCCCCACAGAGCGGGCACAGCATGGCGCGGAGAGTACCCGCCGGCCCCCAGAAGGCCACGGCGTCAGGGCGCGATTGGCAGGCGCAGTTCCTGGCCGACCGAGAGCCCGGCGCCCTCGAGGCCGTTGAGCTCGACGATCTCGATGATGGTGGCTCGCACGTCGTCGCCGGGCCGGGTGATGGGAGCGGCGATCTCCCAGAGGGTGTCGCCCGAGCGGACGACATAGGCCTCGGTGGGCGTCGGACCGTCGGCCCCCACGCTGCCGGCGAGCCCGGCGAACGACCCGAGGGCCACGGCGACGGTCACCAAGCCGAGGGCGACGCGACGCGGCAGCCGGGGTGCGCGGAGGCCGTCGTTGGTCGGACGAGTCAGGCGGACGGTCGGCGGCTCGTGGACGTGGGTGCTCATGGGGGTACTCCGGTGCTGGCGGTCGTGGCCGACGGTACGGCGGGGGTGTGACACGAATCGAACGGGTGTTCGCCTCGTCCTCAGACTGCCCGAACACCTGTTCGCTGTCAAGGGGGCAATCGATCGGCGGTGACGGATCGGAGAGTGCTGCTCCCCTGGCTGGAGCACCGGCGCGGGGACCGGGGTCCCGGTAGCCTGATCGGTCGAAGGGAGCCGACATGCGGTTCGTGCGATTCGCCATCGTGGGGATGGTGGTTGCGGTGGCGGTTGCGGCGTGCACGGCGGACGATCCGACGCCCGGGTCGTCGTCGACGTCGGTTACGGTGGCGGCCGGTGACCCGACCGGCGAGTGGGTGCTGGTCGAGCCGTTGCGGGTGGTCGAGGGGCGGGTGGCCTACCTGGAGGTGGGGTCGTCGTCGGTGTCGGGGGTGGCGTTCTGCAACGGGTTCGCCGCCGACGTTGCGGTCAGGTCCGGTGGTGGGTGGTCGATCGATCCTGCGACGCTGATCCGAACGGACATGGGCTGTGGACCCGGACTCGATGGTGGCCCGTCGCTGAACGAGCTCGAGTCGGAGGCCATCGAGGGGGTGGCCACGGCGACCCGCTACCTCGTCGAAGGAGACCGTCTGATCCTGTCAGGGCCCGACGGTGATCTGGTGTTCGAGGGATTGGACCGGTCGGTGGTCTACGAGTGGGATGATGCCGAGGTGGTCGAGGTGGGGG
>CAZQSB010000123.1:0-1170 GCA_964596015.1 uncultured bacterium
ACCTAGAACCTGACACCTAATTTTAATGTATATCCGCTGGATGATCCGCCGGGACATGGAGGAGGTGCTCGCGATCGAGCGGGCGTCGTTCGGTGCGCCGTGGAGCGACGAGGATTTCGTCCGGGCGCTGCGCCAGCAGGCCACCATCGGCATGGTGGTCGAGGGCCGGGAAGGCGAGGTGGCCGGCTACGTGATTTACTGGCTACAGAAGCGGGGCATCTGGCTGCTGAACCTGGCCGTGCACCCGCAGCAGCGGCGCCGCGGGCTGGGCCGTGCGATCGTGGACAAGTTGCGGACGAAGCTCACCGCGCAGCGGCGGCGGTACCTGTGGGCCGACCCGAGCGAGAGGAACCTGGCGGCCCACCTGTTCCTGGCCGCCTGCGGGCTGCGGGCCATCTGCGTGGTCCCCGGCCGCTACGGCGGCCATCGCGACGCCTACCGGTTCGTACTGGACGTCGGGCGCGAAAGCGTTTGCGGCGGGGAATGTCGCACGCAAAGCCGCGAAGGCGCAAAGGCGCAAAAGGAATGAGGGAAACCACGAAACACACGAACCACACGAAAGGAAGGTAATGGAAGATCGCATGCTGAAATGGTTTGCATACACGCACCTGCCCGAAGAACTTCAGAAACTTAGCTCGCCGTTTTCCGGGTTGGCGTACCTGTTGTGCGAGCGACTGGACCCGGGCCCGGAACGGACCGTTGCCCTGCGGAAGCTACTGGAGGCCAAGGATGCCGCGGTGCGCGCTTGCGTGCACCCGGGCGGCTGACGCTTTCTTTCGTGTCTTTCGTGTTTTTCGTGGTTGCTTTCAAATTGACCCAAACTAAAAACGGAAAGGAGACCGGAGATGCTGGTGCTTTCGAGAAAGAAGGACGAGCGGATTGTGATTGGGAACGAGATCGTGGTGACCATCGTGGAGATCCGCGGCGAGAAGATTCGCCTGGGGATCGAGGCCCCGAAGGCCGTACCGATCGTGCGGAGCGAACTGCTGGAGGAAAGGAGGGGTGCGGCGTGATTGCGATCTGTGCAGCAACGACGTTGCGGCGGCTGGCCGGTCAGCCGAACAAGGGCCACGCACTGGACGCGGCGGGCTACGTCACCGCGTCCGCCATAGTGGCCAAGAACACCGGCACACAGAAGCTCGAGCCCGGCCAGGCGGTCTATTACGACGC
>CAZQSB010000123.1:1270-3458 GCA_964596015.1 uncultured bacterium
CGTGGAACTGGTGGCGCTGGCGGCTGGCGGTCCGCGAGCTGAAGGAGACCGCCGAGGAACTGCCCGGCTTGCAGGCGATGGCCGACCGGATCCAGCAGCGGCTGGACGACTATCAGCGGCTCTCGGCGATCTACCGGGAATCGCTCGGCCGGCGGGACGAGGCCGCCGGGCGGGAGCCGCCGAGCGGGCGCGACGCGGCGTCGCAGGAGGGAGGGCCGGGATGGCCGTAGAGCGGCAGCTCGCACTGATCGAGCATTTGGAGGCCTCCGACGACGCCTACCGGCAGGCGATCGACGACTGCGGGCTGCCCGACTCGGCCCACGCGGTCGCCGTCTGGCTGTTCGACCGCGGCCGGCGCGAGGTGATCGAGGGACAACGGTGCCAGGTGGCCCGGGCGCGGAGCAAGGCACAGCTCGCCACGGCGGTCAGACAGTCCGCCAGCAGCGCGTACCGAGGCCTGCGGAAGCTGCTCGACCTGGGACTGGTCGAGCGGCATGGAGAGGATTGGGTGCTCGTGATGACCCGCGTGTGCGTGGTCGGCGAGGCCAGAGCGACCGGCGAGGCGTCTCGCAACGAGCGACGCCTCGACCGTGGCTGGTCCGCCGAAGCGACCGTCGCGCGGCTCCTCGGATCGGGCGCCGATCGGGGGCCGCCCGGGCCGCCTGGTCCACCGCCGGTTCAGCCCGGTTCACCGTTGGTTCAGCCTGGTTCAGCCTGGTTCAGCCCGGTTCAGCCCGCTTTCCGAACCGAGAAAGGTTCCTATAAATTCCCCGAGAATTTAACCGAGACCGAACCGAACCGATTCGGAGACGCCGCGAACCAGGTGGACCAGGGTGAACCAGAGCGAACCGGCGTGAACCGGCGTGAACCAGGCCGGACCGCCAGGGCCGAGCGTGCGGCGCCGGGCGACGTGCGAGCGGCGAAGCAGGCACTGAATCGGACGGCCGCCTGGCAGGCCCTGCAGCCGGAGGATTTTGCCGACGGGCCGCCGGGGCTGCCGAAGTTGCGGGCGTGCTATCGCGAGGCCGTCCGCGCCGGCGTGCTGGCGGACTGCTACGAGGACAGGCTGAAGTTCCTGGCCACCGCGTACGCGCTCTCGAAGCCCGGAGCCGCGAGGAATCCCGCCGGGGCGTTCGTCCACCGCTGTGCGGAGCGGACACTGCACTGGGCCTGCGCCGATTCGCAGGAGGGCTACCAGTGGGCCAAGGCGATCGTCGAGCGGCGAGCTGCCGGCGAGCGGCCGGCCAATACCGAAACCGAACCCATTGGCGTCGGGCGCGTGACCGCGGCCATGCTATCAAATTCAATGTCGCCGACTAAACCGTAAGGACCTAAGTCATGGCTAAGCCGGCAACCGCAGAGGAAATACGGACAGCATTGGCGTTTCTTCTGAAAAGAACAGTCAATGCACCGGGAGTCACTGAAGCGTTTTGGGCCCGAGACATATTTCTTGAGCTCTGTGGATTTTCGGATTACACCCACTATCTCACCTCCGACCTGTGGGCGTCGATTCAAGGTAGCCTGCGATCCTACTCGTGGTCGAAGCAGTGCCTGGCGTGCGGTGCCCGCGTCGGCCTGCAGTGGCATCACCGCGATTACTATGCCCCCACGCTCCTCGGAAACTTCAGGCTTTCGGAAGGCGACGGTTGGGGCTCGCCGGTTGTGCGCTTGTGTTCGCGATGTCACCGCCTCATTCACTACGACGAGGCGGGCGGGTTTATTCTTGACGTGAGTCGGACTGAACGGCGATTGACTCGCCTTCCCGATGAACTGGAGGAAGAAGGGGGATTTTGTGAAGGCTGGGACAACGAGACCGAGCCGTACGATGGATTCGATTAAGCAGGAGGTGGAGGATGACCTGGCGAGAACGCGCCTCCGTTCGGTGAGCGGAGCTATTACCCGTACCGGGCGTGGCTCGATGAAATCAAAGTGCAGCTTGGCGAGAAGCGGCCGCTCGTTTAGTCACGCCCTGAAAAACCGGCTTCGAAGATGGCCCCGCGCAGCCCCTCGGAGCCCGAGCGACGGCTTCCGGTACCTCGAACGTTGTCGGGCGTCCATGGGCCTTCTGGGGCTGTTTTCGACCGGGCCCTACCACGAGAGGGACTCGTGATGTGACTTTTTCTTCTGGCCAGCCCGCGGGGCTGGTAGCGGCGGAATTGGGCCAGGCGGTGGTAGAATAATGCTTGCG
>CAZQSB010000124.1:0-302 GCA_964596015.1 uncultured bacterium
CGCCGGCGCGGCCCGTCGCCGCCCACCGACCGGACCGGGCGAGCCACCCAGGCGGCGCCCACCAGCAGCGGCGACACCATGGCGAACACCACCGCCGGCCCCCGCACGAGGAGCCCGGCCGCCAGCAGCGGACCGACCACGTAGGCCGCCGACGATCCGACCCCGACCAGGCCGTTGGCCACCATGAGCTCGGACGGGCCGGGCACGAGGCCGGGGAGGACGGCCGACAGGAGTGGCCGCGCCATGGCGAACCCGACGCTCAGCACCGCGCCCACCGCCAGCACCGCCCACAACCCGAGTCC
>CAZQSB010000124.1:312-3432 GCA_964596015.1 uncultured bacterium
TCCCGATCCGAGGGCGAACCAGGCCGCGATCCCGACGAACGGCAGTACGGCGACGACGCCCACGAGCGTGCGTCCCCGCCCCCACCGATCGGCAAGGATGCCGCCGATGGGGGCGGCCAGCCCGGAGGGGAGGAGCTGGACGGCGACGGCGACGCCGGCGATGCCGGGGCCGCCGACCTCGTAGGCGTGCACGAGGATGGCCACCCACGCCGCCGCCTCCGAGGCCATGAGCAGGGCCGCCACCACGACGACGGCCCGCACCCCGGGGATCCCCATCGCTCGACCGGCGTTCGACTCTGTCCACCACGCCGCTCGCATCGGGGCACCCTACGGCCCGGCTCGCGTCACAGGCCCCTGCCACACTCGGGGCCGGTGACCAACCCTGCCCCAGCCGCCCTCGGCCGCAACCTCGTGGTCGCACCCGATGCCCCCGTCGATACCATCTGGGCCGACGCGCCCCGACACCGTCTCGACGGCGCGTTGGTGGCCGATCCGCTCCGGGCCGGCGCCCTCGCCGACGCCCTCCACGAGACATGGGCGGCCCGGCGGCCCTACGTGGTGGAGCTGGCGGTCGACGCCGCCGCCCTCCGCGAACCCGAGCGGGTCGTGGCGCCGCCGTGGGAGGTGGGCGCCGATCACCTCTTTCCTCGTGAGCGCCTCCAGTACCTCGTGTGGGTGAACTCGGTCGACGCCCGCACCGGGACCCCCATCTGGTGGTGGTCGCACAAGGCCGCCGCCCTCGGCGCCGAGATCGGTGGCCCCGCCGACGTCGTCCTCCCCGACGGCACCCCGGCCTGGGTCGATGGCGGGCCCCGGGGTCCGGTCCCCGACGTCGCCCATCCGGTCGTCCACGCCGAGTCGGTTCGGTCGGGCTCCCTGCGGCCGATGCCGGCCACCGATCCCGAGCCGCCCCCGGGCGCCTTCGACCCCGGCCAGCTCGACGCCGTCGTCCACCGGGCGGGACCGGCCCGGGTCATCGCCCCGGCGGGCTCGGGCAAGACCCGCACCCTCATCGGCCGGATCCACCACCTCCTGGCCCGGGGCGTGGAGCCGCGGTCGATCCTGGCGGTGGCCTACAACCGCCGGGCCCGGGACGAGCTCGTCGAGCGGTTGCCGCCCGAGGCCCGCGGCGTCGACGTCCGCACCATCCACTCGCTCGGCTGGTCGATCCTCCGCCAGGCCGAGCCGTCGGTCCGCCTGCTCGAGGAGCGGGAGGTCCGACGGGTCCTCGACCGACTGGTGCCCGCCCGCCACCAGTCGAACACCGACCGACTCGGCCCCTACCTCGAGGCATTGACCGCCGTCCGGGTCGGCTTCCGTGACCCCGAAGAGGTCGACGCCCTTCGCGACGACGCCCCCGATTTCGCCCTGGTGCTCCGCCGCTACCGGGACCGCCTCCAGGGCATGCGCGCCGCCGACCACGAGGAGCAGGTGCTCGGCGCCATCGAGGTGCTGTTGGCCGACCCCGCCCTCCGGGCCGAGCGGCAGGCCCGCCATCGCCACGTGCTGGTCGACGAGTTCCAGGACCTGACCCCGGCCTACCTGCTGTTGCTGCGCCTCGTCGCCGCTCCCGAGCTGGCGGTGTTCGGCGTCGGCGACGACGACCAGACGATCTACGGCTACTCCGGCGCCGACCCGGAGTTCCTCATCGACTACGGGCGCTGGTTCCCCGGCGCCGACGCCCACGCCCTGGCCACCAACTACCGGTCGGTCGCCCCGATCGTGCGGACCGCCGCCACGCTGCTCACGCACAACCGCCGCCGGGTCGACAAGGAGATCGTCGCGGCCGACGAGACCGAACCCGACGACGCCGTCGCCGTCCGAACGGTCCCCGGACCCGAGCTGGCGGTGCGAGGGGCGGCCCAGCTGGCGGCGTGGCTCGAGGCCGGCGAGACCGATGTCGTGGTCCTCGCCAGGGTCCACGCGGCCCTGCTCCCACTCCATCTCGCCTGCCAGGAGGCCGCGGTCCCCACCCAGGTTGACCTGGAGCCGGGATTCCTGGACCGCACCGGCGTCGCGTCGGCGCTGGCGTGGCTGCGAGTGGGCCGCAACCCCGAGACCATCGCCGCCGACGACCTGTACCACACGGCCCGACGACCCCCCAGCGGCATCGTGGGGCTGTTGGGCGAGGTCGTCGGCAACCGGGACACGTCGTTGCGCGAACTGCAGCGCATCGGCCGCACCCTCGACGGTCGGCAGGCGGCGATGTGGTGGAAGTTCATCGACCGCCTGGAGCGGGTCGCCCGGATGGGCCGGGCCGCCACCACCGCCGACCTGCTCGACGCCGTCGTCGACGACGAAGGCCTGGCCACCGCCGCCCTGAAGCTCGACCACTCCCGACCGGCCGGGGCCGGCGGCCACACCGACGACCTGACCGCGCTGGTCCGTGCCGCCGAGCTCCACCCCGACCCGGACACGTTCGGCGAATGGCTCGCCGAGCGCCTCGGCCGCCCACCGGCCGCCGACGCCATCCGGCTCACGACGGTGCACAAGGTGAAGGGTCTCGAGTGGGACCGCGTGCTGGTCTTCGGCGTCGACGACGGCACCCTCCCCCACCGGCTGAGCGACGACCTCGAGGAGGAACGGCGGGTCCTCCACGTGGCGATCACCCGGGCCCGACGACAGGTCGTGGTCATGGCCGATGCCGCCCGCCCGAGTCCGTTCCTCCCCGAGCTCGAGCGCGAGCGGGGTCCCGATGAGCGCCCATCCGTGCGGACCGGCGGGGCGGGCACGCGGTCGGGGGTGCGGGTGTCGGTGGGCGACCGGATCACGGCCAGCGGGGGCTACCGCGGCGAGGTCGTCGAGGTCGGCGACGAGTGGGTACTGCTGCAGCTCGGCGAGGGGGGCCGCATGCGGATCACGGCCGGAGAGCTCGTCCGGGTGGGCTCCCGGTCGGGCCCCCTGGTCCTCGACGGCACCGACGTCCGCGAACGGCTGAAGCGACTGCGGAGCGAGGAGGCGTCACGCCGCGACGTGCCGGCCTACGTGATCTTCAACGACCGCACCCTCGACGCGCTCTGCGAGGCCCAGCCGACCTCGAGAACGGAGCTCCTGACGGTTCCGGGCATCGGCCCGGCCAAGCTCGAGTCCTACGGCGACCAGATCCTGGCGGCGATCTCG
>CAZQSB010000125.1:0-3402 GCA_964596015.1 uncultured bacterium
AGACAGAGCTCCATCATCGTCTTCCAGTCGAGCGCCTTGCGCGCCTCGGACATCCGGTCGTCCCAGTCACGAGCCCCCGGGATGCCCTTGGCGACGTCGGCGGCGTGCGCGGCGAGCCGGAACGTGAAGACGCCGTCCTTGACGTCCTCGACCGTCGGAAGACGGAGGTGCTCGGCAGGCGTGACGTAGCACAGGAAGTCGGCGCCGGCCATCGCGATCACGGCCCCGCCGATGGCGGCCCCGATGTGGTCGTATCCGGGAGCGACATCGGTCACGAGCGGACCGAGCACGTAGAACGGGGCTCCGCGGCAGAGCGACTTCTCGAGCTCGACCGAGGACGCCACGAGATCCAGCGGGACGTGCCCCGGACCCTCGACGATCGTCTGGACGCCGCGGTCGCGCGCGCGCATGACGAGCTCGCTGATGACGGTGAGCTCCGCGATCTGCGCGGCGTCGTTCGCGTCGGCGAGCGCGCCGGGCCGGAGCCCGTCGCCGAGGCTGATCGTCGCGTCGTACTCCGCGACGATGTCCAGGAGCTCGTCGTACCGCTCGTAGAGCGGGTTCTCGCGGTTGTTGTACGACATCCACTCCATGAGGAAGGAACCGCCGCGGCTGACCACATCCGCGAGGCGCGGGGTGCGGCGGCAGTGGCCGGCGACCTCCCGCGTCACGCCGCAGTGCACCGTGACGAAGTCGATGCCGTCCTCGAGGTGATCTCTGACGGCGCCGAGAATCTCATCCCCGGTCATGTTGACCATGCCCTTGCCGCTCAGACGGGCTCGAATGGCGGCCTGGTAGATCGGCACGCTTCCCACGGGAACCGTCGAGCGCTCGACCACGGCGCGCCGGATGGCGTCGATATCCCCGCCCGTCGAGAGGTCCATCACCGCGTCCGCGCCGGCCTCGATCGCCGCGTCGACCTTCTCGAGCTCCTCCTCGATGTCCGACGCGTCGGACGAGGTCCCGAGGTTCGCGTTGACCTTCGTGCGAAGCCCCTCGCCCACGCCCACGGGGCGGTGCGAGTTCCTGACGTTCTTCATGATCGCGACGCGGCCGTTCGCCACCTGCTCGGCCAGAAGCGCGACGTCGATCCCCTCGTCGCGTGCGACCGAGTCAAGCTCGGGCGTGGTCCTCCCGTCGCGCGTCTCGTGCATCAGCAGCATGATAGCCTCATTCCTCTCTCTTCGGGTGCAGCCGGGGTCTCCCCTCACGGGAGACGCCCAAAGGGGGCAGTGCGCCCCCGGCAGGCCGCTCGGCAAGAGCAGCCGTCAGATCAGCCGTCGAGGAGCTTGCGCAGCTCCTCCTCGGTCCTGATTGTAACACCGAGGCGCCGGGCTTTCTCAAGTTTCGAGCCGGGATCTGCTCCCGCCACGACGAAATCCGTGTTGCCGCTCACACTCCCCGTGACCCGGCCGCCCGCGGCCTCGACGGCAGCAGTCGCCTCCTGGCGCGTGAATCCCGTGAGAGTCCCTGTCAGGACGACTCGCTGCCCCTCGAGCGGCCGGCCGTCGCGGCGCGCGCGTCCCTCCAGTTGCGTGCGTACTCCGGCTTCGCGGAGTTTCTTCATGACGGCGCGGTTCCGCCGGGAGCGGAGGAACGCGTGAACGCTCCGCGCGATCACCGGCCCCACCTCGTCGGCCTCCGCAAGCTCCTCCGGATCGGCCGCTTCGAGCGCGTCGAGCGATCGGAAGCTCTCCGCCAGCGCCCGGGCGACCCGCGCGCCGACGTGTCGGATCCCGAGCGCGAAGAGCACCCGGTCGAACGGCCTCTGCCTGCTCTCATCGATCGCTCGCATCAGGTTCGCCGTCGAGACCTCACCCATCCGCTCCAGATCGACCACTTCGGACGCCTCGAGCGAGTAGAGGTCCCCGTAATCGCTCACGAGGCCGGAGTCGACGAGCTGCTCGACGATCGCCGGCCCGAGACCCTCGATGTCCATCGCGCCGCGCGACGCGAAGTGCTCGATCGCGCGCTTCGCCTGCGCCGGACAGGCCACGTTCTCGCATCGCAGGTCCGCCTCACCCTCCGCGCGGGAGACCGGCTCCCCGCAGGCCGGGCAGGCTTCGGGCATGCGGAATCGCCGCGGGCGCCCCTTGCGTTTCGAACGGACGACCTTCGCGATCTTGGGAATGACCTCCCCGCCCTTCTCGACCATCACCGTATCGCCGACCCGCACATCGAGCCGTTCGATCTCGTCGGCGTTGTGGAGCGTCGCTCGCGACACCGTGGACCCCGAGACGAAGACGGGCTCGAGAAGCGCCACGGGGGTCAGCCGCCCGGTCCGTCCGACCTGCACGACGATGTCCTTCACGACCGTGCTCGCGGCCTGCGCGGGAAACTTGTAGGCGATGCCCCAGCGCGGACTCCTCGCGGTGGCGCCCAGGCGCTCGCGCTGGTCGAGCGAGTCGACCTTGACGACCATTCCATCCGTGTCGTAGTCGAGTTCGTCCCTCCGCTCCCGCCAGGCGTCGCAGAGCCCTATGGCGTCCTCGATGGTCCGCGCTCTCTCCCAGTGCGGCTCGACGGGCAGCCCCATGGCCCCGATCGCCTCCAGAGCCTCGGTGTGGCTCCCCACGCCGAGCTCCTCCGGTCGCATGAGCTGGTAGAAGAAGGCCCTGAGAGGCCGCTCCCGCACGGCGCCCGGATCGAGGAGCTTGAGTGAACCCGCCGCAGCGTTCCTCGGGTTGACGAACGGGGGCAGGTCGGCCCCCCGGCGCGCGTCGTTCATCGCCTCGAAGCCGGTGCGCGGCATGAAGACCTCTCCGCGGACCTCGATGTCGCCACCCGCGCCGGGTCCGGAGAGCGAGAGCGGCACTGACCGAAGCGTCCTGATGTTGCTCGTGACGTCGTCACCGGAGACTCCGTCTCCGCGGGTCGCGGCGCGAACGAGAGAACCGTCCTCGTAGCTGAGCGCGATGCTCACCCCGTCAAGCTTGAGCTCTACGACGTACTCCACGTCCTCGTCGGGCAGGAGCCTGTGGACTCGCGCATCGAACTCGCGCAGCTCGTCGGCCGAGTAGGTATTGCTGAGCGAGAGCATCGGCTCGGAGTGCCGGACGGTCGCGAAGCCCTCGGTCGGCTCACCGCTTACGCGCTGGGTGGGGGAATCCGGGGTCACGAGATCCGGGTGCGAGGACTCAAGGTCGACGAGCTCGGCGAGAAGCGCGTCGTACTCGGCGTCCGTGATCTCCGGATCCGCGTCGGCGTAGTACCGGCGGTCGTGGTGGCGGATGAGCTCTCTGAGCTCGCGCATCCGCGCCTCGGCTCGCTTCCTCGTCGTCATCGTTCGGCGGCTCCTTCAGGCCCTCGCACGGGACAGGGGAAGTCGGTTCCGGGCGGGCGCGCACGGGGCGTCAGAACTCCCGGGTGACAGCGGGCGCGCACGGGGCGTCAGAACTCCAG
>CAZQSB010000126.1:0-3391 GCA_964596015.1 uncultured bacterium
GGGCGTGACATCGGGCTGCTCGTGGGCTATGGCTGTCAGAACGCGCTCGCGGGGAGTAATAGTCATGGATCCTCTCCTCTCTGTAAAAGCCAAATCGCACCCAATGGTAGGGCCGGACGTCCTCGTCCGCCGAATGCAGTGGACGAGGACGATTATAGCCACGGCCTAATCATGCGTCAACCCAATGCCCAGATGGGGTAGTGCAATAAGTGGGGCGGTTCTGGGGCGCAGATATAAGAGAGGGACGGTATGGGATGAGTTGAACGAGATCTCGCCGGAGCCGGGACAGGGTCGAAGGCTCTCGTGACGCAACCAGTCGGGCAAGGAATCGCATTGGGCAGTGACCGGTGGCGTTTGGACGGTTCTGGGCGTCGTGACAGGAGCCGTAGAGCGGGTGGCGAAGCGGCCATGGGCAGCGCGGTCACAGGGGGCAGTCGGCCGTTGATGGATAGGGTTAACCACGGCCCCGAACAGGCAAGTGTCTCGGTCGGGAGGGGGCGATCAGTGTGACAGGCCCTGCTGGTCGCCCCCGAGTCAGGTGACGGTGATAGGGCGGCCAGACTTGGCCGTGCTCGCCTCGCGTACAAAACGGACGACGTTGAGCACGTTGGTGAGGATATCTCCCAGATAGGTGGCTTTGGCGCTGTTCGCTTGACCGTACCAAGGCGAACGTTTGAGGCCAATGAGGGCCTGGTGAGCGTTACGACTTTCGGCATAGCTCTGGCGACCGTAACGGATCTTCCAGGTAGACGAGTCAACCCGCAGGTCGCGGGCTAGGCGGATGGTGCCGTCGGGCAAGGAGAGGCCCGTGCGCACCAGGAAGCCTAGCTTGGTCGGCGTCTTGACATAGGGGCAGACCTCCCTGAGGGGCAGGGGAGAGGGGCTCTGCTCTGGTGTAGCGATGATGTCCGGTGTGGGATGCCGCAAGCATCGGCGCCGACAGACCCATTTACTGTCCTGGCGGGCATAGTCGTGGCCATTGAAGGACAGGCGATAGCCGTGAGGGCACAAGGGGGTACCTTGCTCGTCATAGCCCCGGCGCAGGCAGCTCAGCGGGTCGTCGTCCGAAGGGTGATGGCGCTGTGCGATCACGCGCAGGGCGTGAAGCTCCTCATAGACGAAACGCAGGATCTCATCCTGACCCTCTCCCGCATCGGCGTCGACCTCACCGATGATCAGACCGGGAAAGCGACGTCGTAGGTCATGGAAGCCCGGGATCGTCTGCAGGTGATCGTTGCGGTTGGCGGAGACAAAGGGGCCGGAGAGGACCCAGTAGGTGAAGAGACGATCATCGAGGACGTTGAAGGCTTTGGCCTTGTAGCCAAAGTGGTGGGTGCCGCGGCCCTGGCGCCGTTCCTCCGGGCTGGCGTTGGCCTTGGGCTGTGCAGGCTGGTTGGAGCCACTGTAGTAGACATAGGTGGCCTCGGGGTCACGGGCTGTGGCCCGACGGCAGTGGTCAGCACAGGCCTCGCTGTCACAGGCGCAGCCCGCCCGTCCCGCGGCCCGGGCGGCACAGTCTCGCTGGGCGGGGGGGAGAAAACACTCGGTCCGCTGGTGATGGCAGCGCATGTGGGAGCGGGCCTCGATCAGTTGACTGTCCAGGGCGATGCTGACCCCGCGGGTGGGGGGATCGTGGGGGAAGGTGGAGCGGGTGGGCAACAACCCATGGGCCATCAGCCCCTGCGCCACGCTGTCGGCACATTGCTGCCAGACCGCTACGGTTGTTGCGTACAGGGCCATGCGGAAGGTGGAGTTGCTGGGCAGATCTATGTGACCGTCGTCGTCGTATTGATCAAAGCCCAAGCGACGGCAGTAGCCCAGCCCCCGTTCGGGAGAACGCAGCGCCTGGCCCAGATCCTGCCATGTCCAGCCCTTCCAGACGGCCAGCAGACAGCCCAGACCGATGCTCAGCGGATCGAAGGGAGGAGGGCCCAAAGCGCTACGAAACCGTTGGCCCAGGATAGGACGCCAGGCACCGAAATCGAACAGACGCAGGAGCAGATCAAAATCGTCCAGCCCCTCCCATGCCGCGGGGTCCTCCAGATCCTCCGTGGCGGGCAGCCAGCGATACTGGGAACGGCAGCGCCGCGCGCGCCAGGGGGGAACATCGCTGGGCACGACGAGACGTAGGGGCAGCAAGGGACGGATCGTCCGCCAGTGAAAGGTGTGGCGAAAGGATTCGCTGAGCAAGCGCCGTTGGGCGGCCGGCATCGCACGCGTGGCCACCAACTCCGCGCGGGAGGGGCTCTGGAGCTGGGCCAAGAGGCCGCCCAACGGCGAGTCCTCCAGCAGGGGCTGGGTCTCTGGGGCAGACAGCAGGGGGCTGGTCATGGTGACCTCCGACGCCGTTGGCGCGTCCAGATCCGATTGAGTGCTGCCGCCCGGGCGTAGGCAAGGACGTCGTCCTGGGCACAGACAGCCCGGAGGGTGACGGAGAGGGCGGGCAAACGCAGCAGACAGAGGGCGTCGTTGCGCCATTGACGGACGCACTCGCGGGTGACGCCATGTTGGCGCGCCACAGCGGCCATGCTACACGGAGGTTGCCCATCCAAGCCATAGATGGCGACCAGCACCTGAGCCAGGCGTGGGGGCAGGTGGCACAAGGCCGCCATCAGAGCGGCGTGGACGTGGTGGTGCTGATCGTTGCGCTCCACTACGGCGGCTGGATCGGAGGGCGGGGGCGGCGGGGACCAGCCCTGGGGGCGTTGAGCCCGAGCCACCACCCGCCAGATACGATGGCGGATCACTTGCCAGCCGTAGGTGGAGAAGGCCACGCCACGGGCAGTATCGTAGTGGAGGATGGCTTGCCAGAGGGCAATCCGTCCTTCCTGCAACAGGTCCGCGTAGGGGGCTCCCGAGCGACACTGCCGCTGTAGGACGGCGTGGATCAGTCCCTCATGATCATGCAGCAGCTGATCGAGACAACGTGGGCAGCCTTTCTGCGCACAGCGGTAGATCGCTTGCCCCTTGGGGTCGAGAAGATGTATACTGGACATCAGATACCTCCTGGTCAGACTGGGTGGATGGTTCAGATATATTATCCCCCAACTGCCCAGGAGGTATCACTCCTACTGGGTTGACTTCTCAGGCTCGACTTATTGCACTACCCCGGAGTAACCAGCATGCTGTTCGCCCTGGGACAACGACTGCGCCCTTGCCGGGATCTGGTTGCAGGGAAGGCGGTCTCGCCTATCGTGAGGTGGATGTGAGCGAGGTGCCCAGCGCCGCAGAGCAGGTACATATATAAGCCGATGGCGACTTGGTAACCCCTCACATTCGATATCGGCGATTGGATCGTGGCCGACTTTTCGAGCGGCTCCAAGAGTTGCTCGGTTGACAGCCATACGTACAAAGGCGTGGGGAATACCGCTTTAGCGTCCCCCACGCCCTA
>CAZQSB010000127.1:0-3280 GCA_964596015.1 uncultured bacterium
CGGTCTCCCACAGTCTGCTACGCTTCAACATGACATGGAAGCCAGGGTTTCACGTCGTCCCCGCGGGTCCGCGCCCGACGACGCGGAGGAGGCGCCCTCGGCGCCCCCCCTGCGCTCCACGCGGATCCGCGTGGTGCGCGACCCGACGGTCGCCCGCGCGCTCGTGCGGCCCTCGGGCCTGCGCCGGCTGGCCCCCTTCATCGGCGAGCCGCGCAGCGTGTCCGAGGTGGCCCGCGAGAGCGGCGAGAAGCCGAACACCGTGCTGCGGCGGGTCCAGCGGCTCCTGGCGCTCGACCTCCTCGAGGTCGCCGACGAACGTCCCCGCGCCGGCCGGCCGCTGCGGCGCTACCGCGCCACGGCCGACGTCTTCTTCGTGCCCTTCGAGGCGACGGGGGCGGAGGACCTCGAAGCCGCCCTTGCCGAGCGCGACGCCTACTGGGAACGCCTGCTCCGCCGTCACGTGGTGCGCGCCCGCTCCGAGGCCATGGGGGTATGGGGCACGCGCATCTACCGCGACGCCCGCGGCCGCGTCCAGGTGCAGACGGCGGTCTCGCCCGACGCCAACGCCTCGATGCTCGACGACGGCATGCCCGCGGCGCTGTCGGCCTGGCGCGACCAGGTGTGGCTCGATCATGCGGACGCCAAGGCGCTCCAGCGCGAACTCTACGACCTCGTCCAGCGCTACCAGCGCGCCCGCGGCGCGCAGCGCTACGTGGTCCATGTCGGCCTCGCCGCCCTCGTCGGCAGCGACGCCTGACGCTCGCCCGTCATCGCACGCGGCCAGCCGGGCGACTACACTGGCCCCATGGACGCGCTTCGTCGGCACCGCATCGCATGGCTCCTCGCTCTGGCCCTCGGCCTGACGCTGTCCGCCTGCGTACCGGCGGCGGTGGCCGACCGCCTGGCGGGTCCCGCCGCCCAGGAGGTCGAGCGCACCGCCTACGTCGCCTACCATCGGATGGAGCTCGGCCGCCTGCAGCTCGGCGCCTACACCACCAACGTGCTCGTCGACGTGGAACTGCCGCGCGGCGCGCGGCTCACGCTCGAGGACTTCACCGACGACGGCTACCGGCTGCGGGTCGACTCCGACGCCGTGCCCGGCGTCGCCTGGTACGTCACGCCCAGCGGCGTCCGCCGTGTGATCCAACGATGACCTGGAGGTCCCCCATGCCCAAACGATGGCTCGCCCCGCTGCTCGCTCTCACCCTCTTCGCCACAGCGCCGGCGCAGGGGCTGCTGGACCTGGCGCCTGACAGCGCCGTGCTGGTCCTCGACGTGGCCACCGACGCCGGTCCGCCGGCCGGCCTGGTCGCGGCCCTCGAGGAGCTCGACTGGGAAGCGGCCGGCGACGCGCTCGGCCGCCTGGCGCAGATCCTCGGGGGTGAGGCGCTCGACGGCATGGGGGGCGAGAGCGACCCGCTCAGCGAGATGGCCGAAGCCTGCCCCGCCGCCGCGGACGCCCTCGAGGGGCTCGAACCGGATGGCTTCCTCACCGAGGGCCTGCTGCTCCTCTCCCTCACGCCGTTCGCGCCCACGCCGCACGGGCTGGCGCTGGCCAGGGTCGCCGACGAGCCGCGGGCCGCGGACCTCCAGGACGCCCTCGTGGGCTGCTTCGGCGGCACCCGGCTCGAGCAGGACGGGGTGGCGCTCGAGGTGCTGTTCGACGGCGAGGACCTGCCGCTGATCGTCGCCCGCGTCGGCGGCGTCTTCGTCGCCGGCACGGAACCCAACCTCGTTCGCGGCGTCGTGCGGCGGGCCGGCGGCGCGACCGAGCCGGCGCTCTCGGGCACCCCGCTGGGCGCCGCGCTCGCGCGCCTCGAACCCGGCGGCGTCGGCTTCGGGCTCGACCTGACCGGCCTCGCCGGCGTGGCCGACGCCCTGGCCGGCAGCGTCCCGCCCGAGGCGGCCGACCTCCTGGCGCGGGCGGTCGCGGCCGTCGAGACCCTCGGCGTGGTCGCGGGCCGCGTCGGCTGGGCCGATGATGGCCTGCGCTTCGAGCAGGTCCACGCCTGGCCCGAGGCGGCCCCGGACGCGGCCCTGGCGGCGCTGTTGGCCGATCCGCGGCGCGCGGAACGGCCCGTGTGGATTCCCGCCGGCGCGGTCGGGGCGAGTGCTTCGCTCATCCCGCTGCGCGGCATCGTCGACTACGTCGACGGCTGGCTCGCGGCCCTCGAGGAGCCGCTCGGCGCCCGCGTCGACCTGCGCGGCCTCGCCGCCGACGCGCTCGACCTCGACCTCGACGCTGCCCTGCTGTCGTGGATCGGCGAGACCGTGCAGGTCGTCCAGCTCGAGCCGTACGGCACCGACCTGCGCGGCTGGGTGCAGGGGCAGGCGCAACTCGTCGTGGTTCCGGTGCTGAACGAGGACCTGGCGCGCGCCGGCCTCGCCGAGCTCGGCGAGGGCGGCCTGCGGCTGCTCGGGCTGGCCGCGACGCTCGCCGACGACCCGCTGGGCATGGGCGGCGACCCCTTCGGCGGACCCTTCGCGGATCCGTTCGCGACCGGTCCGGGCGGCGGCGATGCCGTCGACGCGCTCTTCGGCCCCGGAACGATCGTCGCCACGCGCGAGAACGTGGGCGGCCTCGAGGTCGACCGGGTGCGCGTCGGCCCGACGCTGGACATGGCGGTGGCGATCGTCGACGGCCACCTGGTGCTCGCCACCCCGTTCCGCGCCCTGGGGACGCTGCTCGAGCTGCGCACGGGCGCCGCGGACGCCACGGCCGATCCCGCCTGGCGCGACGCCCTGGCGGGCTGGCCCGACGCGGCGCGCGACGTCGGGCTCGTCGACACGCCCGCGGTCCTGCGCGGCCTCGCCGACCTGGCGGACCTGATGGCCCAGCCGCTCGCGTCCACCCTCGCACTCGTCGCCACGGAGGGCCTCCTGGACGGCCTCGGCGGCACGGACGACGGCTGGGACGACTTCGACGAGTGGAGCGGCGGCTGGGACGACACCGCCCTGACGCCACCGAACGCCTTCAACGCCCTCCCCTTCGACTTCGACCTCGGTGCGTCCACCGCCACCCCACTGGCCACGGGCACCCTCGTCACCGCCGAGCTCACCGGCGATGCGCCGTACGCGCACTACGCCCTCGTCGGCGTGCAACCCGGCGACATCGTCGAGGTCGAGATGAACGACGACAGCGGTTGGCTCGACACGTACCTCTACGTGTTCGACGGCGACACCGGCGAGCTGCTCTTCGACAACGACGACGCCCCCGGCACGGATCGCTCGTTCGTCGCCTTCGTGGCCGAGCCCGGCGTGCGCTACGAGGTGCTGGCCA
>CAZQSB010000128.1:0-3279 GCA_964596015.1 uncultured bacterium
CGAGCACCTCGGCGACCGGCTCGACGAGCTCCACGACGGCTCGGCGGCGCTGCCGGTGGCGTGAGCGGGGCGCGGCGTGGCCGCGCCCCACAGCCGTCAGTACCCGACCCGCTCGAGCTCCTCGGCGGCGTAGACGAGGGCGCCGAGCGTCGCGGCGCGCAGGTGGATCGGGTGGGTCGCGGCGCGGTAGTTCGCGCTGGTCAGGAACCCCTGCAGCGCGCCCCGCGCCGGCGCCACCGGGTCGACCTCCGCGAGCGCGGGATCGGTGTCGCGGACGAAGGCGAAGCGTGCCCAGCCGTCGGCCTCGCCATCGGGCGCGAAGCGGAAGGCCTCGAGCGCGTCCCACACCAGACCCCAACCGACCTGGTAGAGGGTGGCGTCCTCGGCCGCCAGGTCGCCGCGGACGCGCGCGTCCAGTTCCAGCAGGCGTGTCTCGGCCTCCGCGACCGTGCCGACCGAGACCGCGTCGGCCAGGTCGCGCAGCGCCTCGCGCACGCCGATGGCGACGTCGAGGGTGTCGACGACGCTCGGATCACGGTTGGGGAAGCCGCCCACGGCGAGACCCAAGGCGTCCTCGAGGCTGCGGGTGAGGCCGACCAGCTCGACGTGGACCTCCTGCCAGGAAGGCAGCGCCATGAGCGTGCCGAAGGCCTGGTCCAGGTCGTACCAGAAGCCGTCGATCTCGTTCGGGCAGGGCGGCACGCCGCCCAGGCGCGGCCCGTCGTCGTCCTCGCGACCGTAGCAGGGGGTCAGGAGGGTGTCGCTGCGGGCGCGATCGAGACCGAACTCCACGTCGAGGTGGTACCAGCGCGCCGCCCAGCCGCCGCTGCCGTCGTCGAAGTCGGCCGGATCGACGGCGTGATCGACCTGGAACAGGTCCGACGCGAGCACCTGGTCGTCGCGGTCACGCCACGTGGCCGTCGCCTCCGACAGGCCATCGGCCCCACAGCGCCGTTGGGCGGCGAAGCCGCGCAACGTGAAGTCGGGCAGCTCGAACGCGCCGGGCGGGCCCTCGCTCAGCTCCAGGTGGTGGACGCGACGCGTCGGCGCGACGACGACGGCCCTGAGGCGGTCGGCGGGCTCGCCCTCCAGGGTGATGCGGTGCAGCGCGTACAGGAGGCCATACTCGACCACGAGGGCGCCGGGGTCGACGATCGCCTCCAGGTCGACGGTGGCGTCGCAGTAGGCGTCGAAGCGGCGCAAGACGAGCGTCTCGCCGGACGCGCTCTGGTAGCGCCACTGGGTCGTCGCCCGTCCCGGCGCGGCCGCCGTCACCCACCAGTCGATCGGCAGGGAGGCGATGACGGGGTCGGCGCCCGTGATGACCGCCCGCAGTGGCAGCGGCTGCTCCGCGAACCTCACTGCACCATCGGCCGGCGCATCGATGAAGACCGACGGCTGCACGCGGTAGTCGAGGTCGAAGCCCAGGTCGCGGACCCACTTCTCCGGCGTGCCGTTGGCGACGAGGACCACCAGCGACCTGGGCTTGCCGGCCTCCACCGTGATCGCGACGTTCGTCGTCTCGTCCGACTGGATACAGCCGCCGTCGACGTAGACCTTGACGCGCGCGGCGCCGGTGCGGTCCGGCGTCACCGTCAGGTCCGCGACGTAGGTCGCCTGCGGGTCCGCGGCGAGCGTGAGTTCCACGACCTGGGCGGTCAGCGACGGCAGGGTCGCCGTGTGCCGGCCGGCCGCGGCGTTCGCGTCGAGGGCGATCTGCACGGGCGTGGCCGCGACGCTCTGCAGGCTACAGGCGCCGCCGGCCACGCTGGAGTCCGCCATGGCCTGGTGCCGCACCCACCGCCAGTACGTTTCCGACAGGCCGCCCGGCACCCCGAGGGCCACCAACGCGGCGTCGACGTCCTCGGTCCTCGCGCCGCGCGTGAACGCCGAGCGGAGGTAGTCGAGGCCGCGGCCGAGGGACTGCCCCGCGAAGACGAAGAAGTCCTGCGCCTGGTAGTGCGGGAGCGTGGGGCCGACCTCGGACCACAGGCTGATCTCCACGGGGCGAAGCTGCCGTGACGCTCTCTGCATCGTGGCCGACGAGTTCTCCGACGCGACGGCGGTGCCCTCGAGGATCCACAGCTCGTACCCCCGCCAGGTGTCCCTGACCTCGGGGTACGCCAGCTGGACGGCGTGGAACAGCTCGTGACGGGCCGTCGCCACGGCGCGC
This sequence comes from uncultured bacterium, assembly GCA_964596015.1. GTDB lineage: Bacteria > Joyebacterota > Joyebacteria > Joyebacterales > Joyebacteraceae > WJMD01. The sequence goes on from CAZQSB010000128.1 coordinate 2,174, forward strand.
ATCGGGTTCCCGGTCGCGTCGTCGTAGAGGCCGTCCTGATCGATGCACACGAACAGGCTGACCGCTGGCGTCCAGGTGTAGCCACCGCCGTTGCTGAAGCCGTCCGGAGTGATGCCGCACGGCCACCTGTCCGCTCCCTGCGGCACCGTGCGGTACGGCCGGAGTTGGACCTCGTACGGCCCGTACACGAGCGAGAAGTCGCCCGTCGCGACGTTGACCGCGCTGCGCGTGAGGTCGATCGACCGCGGCAGGTTCGGTTCACGGAAGCCGAGTCCCTGGAAGTCGAGGTGGTCCGCCGCCATGACGGCCTCGAGGTCGGCCTCGTCGGCAGCGTCACAGCCGATGCCGAGGTTGTTCACCTGGGGGTCACCGAACGTCCGGCAGCTGGCCTCGAACGCGGCCGCTTGCTGCGGCGCGACCGTGGATGGCGTCGCGCCAAGGGCGGGTGAGACGGCGTCGCCGCTCGAGACGAGGGTGACGACCCGTCCGTCCGCCGTCAGCCCGCTCAGCGGGGCCACGAAGTACCGCTCGCGCGGTTCGAAGACCCCGTCGACGAGCCACCACGTGGGGCCACTCAGGTAGAGCCCGGAGGCGTCCTCCGGCCGCAGCAGGATCGCCAGCGCCAGCCGCTCCACGTCGGCGCCTTCAGGCACGGGCAGGGCCACGGCGAACGCCCCGGCCTCACCGAGCACATCGGCATCCGAGCCGAGGACGAGGTACGGTCCCCAGCGCTCGTCCACCTCGGAGGGCAGCGCGACGTCGGGTTCCTCGACGACATCGCTGTAGACGCCGATCGCTGCCTCCAGCGCGCCCGGCAGCGCGGCCAGTACCAGGTCGCCCGCGCCGCGGTAGACCCCCTCGGGGACCAGCCCCTCGACCGCCGTGATCGCGACGACGGCGTCGTCGCTGCCCCGACCGTTCGACACGCTGAGCCGGACCGCGTAGGTGCCCGCCGCATCGGCGACGAAGCTCGCGACGGAAGCGTCGGCGTCCGACAGCACGGCGCCACTGCCCGCGGGCAGTTCGGTGAGGCTCCAGGCGTAGGCGTCCGCATGCTCCGAGGCCCGCCCGTCGAGCGTGACCTCGGCCCCCACGACCACCGTTCG
>CAZQSB010000129.1:0-3262 GCA_964596015.1 uncultured bacterium
TGGTGCCAGGCAGTTCCGCACGCGGGTGACGCACCCGCAGGCCGGTATCCATGCCCTTTTTCTCGGCCTTTTCCAAGGCCTCTTCGGTGGTGCCCCCGCGCCTGCAATCGGCGCAGAAGGCCGCCACGTCGGGGTTGTTCGCCTCAATCGTCTTGGCCAGCGGGTGATCGGGGGAGATCCCGACGAAGCTGGCCCCCAACAGGGTGTCGGGGCGGGTGGTATAGACCTCGATGTTGTCAAATCCATCGGGGCCATCGATCAGGTCGAAGGCGAATTGCAGCCCGCGCGAGCGCCCGATCCAGTTGGCCTGCATCAGCTTGACCTTGGCGGGCCAGTCGTCGAGCGCGTCCAGCTCGGTCAGCAGATCCTCGGAAAAGTCGGAGATGCGGAAGAACCACTGCGTCAACTCGCGCCGCTCGACCTCGGCACCCGAGCGCCAGCCCTTGCCATCCTCGACCTGTTCATTGGCCAGAACGGTCATGTCCACGGGATCCCAGTTGACGATTGCGTTCTTGCGGTAGACCAGCCCCTTTTCCATGAAGTCCAGGAACATCGCCTGCTGCTGGCCGTAATACTCGGGGTCGCAGGTGGCGAACTCGCGGCTCCAGTCGATGGAAAGGCCGAGCGGCTTCATCTGGTCGCGCATGACCTCGATATTGCCATAGGTCCAGTCCTTGGGGTGGCCGCCGCTGGCCATCGCGGCGTTTTCGGCGGGCATGCCGAACGCGTCCCAGCCCATCGGGTGCAGTACGTTGTGGCCCGTCGCCAGCTTGTAGCGCGCGACCACGTCGCCCATGGTGTAATTACGCACATGCCCCATGTGGATGCGTCCCGAGGGGTAAGGGAACATTTCCAGCACGTAATACTTTGGCTTGCCCGGCTCGCGGGTGGCGCGGAATATCCCGGCCTCGTCCCAGGCCTTTTGCCATTTCGCTTCGATCTCGGCGGCTGAATAGCGCGACATGTGCTGCAAACCCCTTTTTGACAGCGCGCCGGCGCGCGCGGACGATGCGTTCTCAGCGGGTGATAGGCGGGCTTGACACGATGGTCTAGGGGTTTGGCGCAAAAATGCAGCGCTATGCAGGCGGGCTGACATGCGTATAAGGGGGCAATACCACCACACAGATGCGGCCGCGCCTCATGAATATCCTTTTCATACACCAGAATTTTCCCGGCCAGTTCAAGCATCTGGCCCCGGCGCTGGCGGCGGGGGGGCACAATTGCGTGGCGTTGACCCTGCGGGTGAAAAAGCCGGTAACATGGAGCGGTGTACGGATCGTGCCCTATGCCCTGCCGGAGGGGCGCCGTCAGCATGTGCATCCCTGGCTGATCGACCTCGATACCAAGGTCACGCGCGGCGAGGCCTGTTTCAACGCCGCGTTGGAGTTGCGGGCGCAGGGGTTCACCCCCGATATTATCGTGGCGCATCCCGGCTGGGGCGAATCGTTGTTCCTGCGCGATGTCTGGCCCGAGGCGCGCATCGGCCTGTATTACGAGTTGTTCCACCGCTCGGACGGCGACCATCTGGGCTTCGATCCCGAATTCGCGCGCGATCCCGACCCGCACGAGGCGCTGCGCATCCGCATGAAGAACCTGAACAACCGCCTGCATCTGCCCGTGGGCGATCTGGGGATCAGCCCGACCCGTTACCAGGCGGACACTTATCCACCCGAGTTCCGCGAGCGTATCAGCGTTATCCATGACGGGGTGCCCACCGATCTGTTGTGGCCCGACAGATCAGTGGCGCTGCATCTTCCCGAAGGCGGGCGCGTGACGCGCGAGGATGAGGTGATCACCTTCGTCAACCGCAACCTTGAGCCCTATCGCGGCTATCATGTGTTCATGCGTGCCTTGCCACGGCTGCTGCGGGAACGTCCGCGCGCGCAGGTTCTGATCGTCGGGGGCGACGGTGTCAGCTACGGCGCCCGCCCGCCCGAGGGGCAGACGTGGAAACAGGTTTTCATCGACGAGGTGCGCGCGCAGATTCCCGATGCCGATTGGGCTCGCGTGCATTTCATGGGAAAGCTGCCCTATGATCGATTCGCCACGCTGCTGGCGGTCAGCCGCGTGCACGTTTACCTGACCTACCCCTTTGTCCTGAGCTGGTCCTTGCTGGAGGCGATGAGCGTGGGCGCGGCCATCGTCGCCAGCGATACCGCCCCGGTGCGCGAGGTGATCGCGGATGGCGAAACCGGGCTGCTGGCGGGGTTTTTCGATCAGGACGCGTTGATCGCGTCGGTGTGCAGCCTTCTGGATGACCCCGAGGCGCGCGAGGGGCTGGGCCGCGCCGCACGCGCGCATGTGCGCGAACACTATGAACTGAAAACCGTGTGCCTGCCTGCGCAGATGCGGTGGATCGACCGGCTGGCGGCGATGACGCCCGGAAAGGTGGGCGATTGACCGGGTATCAGAATTTCCGGTCGGCGATTCGCAATTGCCGTGCCCGCGCAAGGATCGCATCCTCGATCGCGCGTTGCGTGGCGGCATCGACGGGGCCGCGCCGCGTTTGCAGCGCGACAACCAGCGACCGCGCATCAAGCGCCGGATCCTTGATATAGACGGTGCCGCGATAGGCGCGCCCGCCGCCCGGCGGGGTGCCATAGCCGAACACGATCACGCCGGTGAACGGATCGACCGATTCCAGCGGCAGGAAGTTCAGCACGTCCAGCGTGCCGTTCCACAGGTAGCGGTTGACCGCCACGGTGACATCGGGGTTTTTCTTGCTGAGCAAATCCCACAGGCTGGAGCCGCCGGCTTGTGCTTCAACGCGCGGGTTGGAGGCCTTGGGGGCATTGCCGGTGGCCTCCTGCCCCTCGTCGCCTTGCCCGCCGCCGAAAAGGCCGCCCCCGCCACAGGCCGCCAGCGACAGTAGCAGCACGCCAAGCGCGATGGGTTTCACAATGCGAGTCATGGTCATGGCACCGCCCCTGAATATCCGTTCTGTCCTGTCCTAAACAACCGCCCGCAAGGGAGCAAGGATATACTCGCCCTCGCGCGAGGGGTTGCCGCCCGCGCAGCCCTGCCCAAAAGCATGGGTGTGGCAAAGCTGCATCATCCGGCAGGGCATTGCAGTGCGAAGGCCCCGGATACTTGCCAACTGCCCCCGAAAAGAGCGAAACGATTGCCATACCCAATCTGGATTCTCCGGTTTGGGGCGCTTGAATGAAAACCGAGGGAAAAACCATGAAAAAGATTCTCTTCGCAACGACTGCCCTGGTCGCCACCGCTGGCGTCGCAGCCGCAGACGTGACCTTTGGCGGCT
>CAZQSB010000130.1:0-3224 GCA_964596015.1 uncultured bacterium
GTGCAGCAGCTTCAGGATGTAGATGTAGCCGACGGTGATCGGCGAGTCGAAGGGCTCGCCGCTGCGACCATCGAAGAGCGTGGCCTTGCCACGGTCTCCCACCAGCGACATGCCGTCGCCGTTGGGAAGGGCGTTGGCCAGCACCTGCAGGATCTCGCCCTCTCGGGCGCCGTCGAACACCGGGGTGGCGATGTGGGACCACTGCCCGGCGCCCACGGCGGCCGGGGAGTCACCCTCGAAGGGCTCCCAGCCCTGGGCTGCCGCCCAGCCGAGATGGGTCTCGAGGATCTGCCCCAGGTTCATCCGCGACGGCACCCCCAGCGGCGACAGGATGATGTCGACGGGGGTCCCGTCCGGGAGGAACGGCATGTCCTCCTCGGGAAGGATCTTGGCGATCACGCCCTTGTTGCCGTGGCGGCCGGCCAGCTTGTCGCCCTCGGCGATCTTGCGCTGCTGCGCCACGTACACGCGCACCAACTCGTTCATGCCGGGGGGAAGCTCGTCACCGACCTCGCGGTCGAACACCTTGACGTCGATGGCCTTGCCCGACTCGCCGTGAGGCACCTTGAGCGACATGTCGCGCACCTCACGGGCCTTCTCGCCGAAGATCGCCCGCAGCAGCCGCTCCTCGGGCGTCAGCTCGGTCTCGCCCTTGGGCGTCACCTTGCCGACCAGGTAGTCGCCGGGCCCCACCTCGGCGCCGATGCGGATGATGCCGCGGTCGTCGAGGTCGTGCAGCACCTCTTCGGCGACGTTGGGGATGTCCCGGGTGATCTCTTCGGCGCCGAGCTTGGTGTCTCGAGCCTCGATCTCGTACTCCTCGATGTGGATCGAGGTGAGCACGTCGTCCTTGACGAGGCGCTCCGACACGACGATGGCATCCTCGAAGTTGTGGCCCTGCCACGGCATGAACGCCACCAGCAGGTTCTTCCCGAGAGCGAGCTCACCGAGGTCGGTGGAAGGACCGTCGGCGAGCACGTCACCGGCGCGGACCTTGTCGCCGAGCTCGACGATCGGCTTCTGGTTGATCGAGGTGCCCTGGTTGGACCGAACGAACTTCTTGAGCGCATAGACGCTGCGCCCCGACTTGCCCGACACGACGATGGAGTCGCCGGTGATGTCGGTCACCTCGCCGGCCTCGGCCGCGATCACCGTGTCCCCGGAGTCGCGGGCGGCCCGCTGCTCGACGCCGGTGCCGACCAGCGGCGCCTCGGCCCGCAGCAGTGGGACGGCCTGACGCTGCATGTTGGAGCCCATGAGGGCCCGGTTGGCGTCATCGTGCTCCAGGAACGGGATCAGCGCGGTCGCCACCGAGACGACCTGCTTCGGAGACACGTCCATGTAGTCGACCTGGACCGGCGACACGTACTCGACATCCCCCTGGCTGCGGCGCACCAGCACCCGCTCGGCGGCGAACGACCCGTCCTCGTTGAGCGGGGCGTTGGCCTGGGCGATGACGTATCGCTCCTCCTCGGTCGCCGTCAGGTAGTCGATCTGGGCGGTGACCACGCCCTCGACGACCTTGCGGTACGGGGTCTCGATGAAGCCGAACTGGTTGACGTTCGCGTACGACGCCAGTGAGCCGATCAGACCGATGTTCGGACCCTCGGGTGTCTCGATCGGGCACATCCGCCCGTAGTGCGACGAATGCACGTCTCGCACCTCGAACCCGGCACGTTCCCGAGACAGGCCGCCCGGGCCCAGCGCCGAGAGGCGCCGGCGATGGGTCAGCCCTGCCAAGGGGTTCGGCTGATCCATGAACTGGCTCAGCTGGCTCGTGCCGAAGAACTCCTTGATGGCAGCCACCACCGGACGAATGTTGATGAGGCTCTGCGGGGTGATCGACTCCGGGTCCTGAGTGGTCATCCGCTCCCGCACCACCCGCTCGAGGCGGGTGAGGCCCACCCGGATCTGGTTCTGGATCAACTCCCCGACCGTGCGCACTCGACGGTTCCCGAAATGGTCGATGTCGTCGGTGTTGTAGCCCTCGGCGCCCTCGTGGAGTCCCGCGAGGTAGCGAATCGTGTCGAGGATGTCCTCCTTCGACAGCAGGCCGAGGTCGTCGGTGCGATACGACTCGAGGTCTTCGACACTGGTCGTGCCCCGGCCGAACTTCTGGCTCAGCTTGTAGCGGCCGACCCGGGTGAGGTCGTAGCGCTTCGGGTTGTAGAACAGCGTGTTGATGAGACCGCGGGCGGACTCGACGGTGGTCAACTCGCCGGGACGCAGCTTGCGGTACAGGTCGAGCAGGGCCTCGTCGCGCTCGGTGGTCGGATCCTTCTCGATCGTGTCGGCGATCACCTGGGCCCCATCGAAGAGCGCCAGCATCTCTTCATCGCTCTGAGCGAAATCGAGGGCTCTCAGGAACGTGGTCACGTACTGGCGCCGCTTGCGGTCGACACGGACCCCGACGGTGCCCTTCTTGTCGATGTCGAACTCGAGCCAGGCGCCCCGCCCGGGAATCACCTTGGCGCTGAACACGTCGCGGTCGCTGGCCTTGTCCACCGTCTGGTCGAAGTAGACGCCCGGGGACCTCACCAGCTGGCTGACGACCACCCGCTCGGTGCCGTTGATGATGAACGTGCCATTGGGCGTCATCATCGGGAAGTCGCCGAGAAAGACCTGCTGCTCCTTGATCTCACCGGTCTGGCGGTTCATGAACCGCGCGGTGACGAACAACGGGCACGAGTAGTTGTTGTCCCGCTCCTTGGCCTCCTCGATCGAGAGGGTGGGGTCTTCGAAGCGGTGGTCGGTCAGCTCCAGGGCGAGGGAGCCGGTGAAATCCTCGATCGGGGAGATCTCTTCGAAGATCTCTCGCAAGCCGCGCTTGAGGAACCACTGAAAGGATTCGTGTTGGACGGCGAGGAGATCGGGGAGTGGGAGGACTTCGGGAATCTTTGCGAACGAAAGACGCTCGGTGCGCGCACGAGCCAAGGAATCTTCCTCCGTTTTCGATCTGGGGGCGGGACTGGACTCAGGCCGGACATGGGACGGCAAAGAGCCAGGATAGCACACTGCTACCCTAGCTCGGCAAGAGCCGGCCGAACATACGTCGTAGCGACCTCAGCTTGTCTCAGCTGTCCCGCCAACGATACCGCTCCCCCACAAGGGGGTCAAGGGTGTTGGGGGCGGCTGGCGCCCCCTCCACAGGCAATGGGCGATTGGCGAGTGGCGATCAGGCATCAGGCATCAGGCATCAGGCATCAGGCATCAGGCATCAGGCA
>CAZQSB010000131.1:0-3214 GCA_964596015.1 uncultured bacterium
GCGGCAGCATTCGTCGCCGCAACGTTCGTGCTGTTCCAGCGACGCGACATCACCGACTAGTCCTCCTCCGTTCCGAAGATCAGCCAAACTGTCATGACCATGACCAACCAAGACCCCGAGAAGCGCACCGTGCTGGTGGTGGACGACGAGGAGTACATCCGGGACCTCGTTCGCACCGCGCTGAGCTTCTCGGGGTTCGAGGTGGCCGTCGCCGCCGACGGGGTCACCGCACTGAACGAGGTCCAGCGGCTCCGTCCCGACCTCGTGATCCTCGACATCAACATGCCGGGTTTCGATGGGTTCGAGGTGGTCCGCCGGCTCCGTGATGCCGGCGACCAGACGCCGGTCATCTTCCTCACCGCCCGGGATTCGGCCGAGGACAAGATCAGCGGCTTCACCAAAGGCGGCGACGACTACGTCACCAAACCATTCAGCCTCGAGGAGCTTGTGGTGCGGGTCGAAGCAGTGCTGCGCCGGGCCGCCCCTGCAGAACCCGAGGTGGCACCGACCCTCGTCTACTCCGACCTCGAGATGGACGAGAAGGCGCATCGAGTCAGCCGCGGCGGCCGGCCGCTCGAGCTGGCGCCGACCGAGTTCAACCTGCTGCGCTACTTCATGACCAATCGAGAGCAGGTGGTGTCGAAGCAGCAGATCCTCAACCACGTGTGGCACTACGACTTCGAGGGCGATCCGAACGTGGTGGAGACGTACGTGAGCTACCTCCGCAAGAAGACCGAGGCGACGGGGCCCCGGCTCATTCACACGGTTCGCGGTTTCGGCTACGTCCTTCGAGACGAACCGTGACCATCCGCCGCCGCCTGGTCCTGATGTCGGTGGCGGCGTTCATCGTGGTTCTCATCGCATCCGGGATGATTGCGCTGGGCCTCCTCCGCAACCGCCTGATCAGCGACGTGGACACTTCGCTCAACGAGCGCCAGGGGGCTCTCGAGCAACTGCTGCAGCTCGTTCCGATCGATCTGCTCGGGGGGTTCGCGACGGACCGGCCGCAGCTCGGCGGCGCCGACCTCGCCGTGATCGGCCTGGCGGCTGACGGCTCCGTCATCGCTGCGGCACCGAGCGGACCCGCCGGCAACCCCGACCCGCTGCCGGTGTTCGAACCGGAGGACGTCGAACGGCTGCAGGCCGGCGACGCACCGTTCACCGTCGACGGCAATGACGGATACCGGGTCACCGCCGTTGTGCCTGCGGGTGAGGAGATCACCGTTGTGCTCGCCCAGCCGCTCGACGACGTCGCCCGCACGCTACGGCGGACGTTGCTGGTTCTCCTCGTGGTCGGCTCCGGAGCGGCGCTGATCCTGGGCGGAGCAATCTGGTTCCTGATCCGCCGTGAGCTGCAGCCGCTCGACGCCATGGCCGCAACGGCCGACCGCATCACCGAGGGCGACCTGTCGCGACGGGTGCCGATCACTCGCAGCTCGAGTGAGGTGGGCCGGCTCGGCGGGGCGCTCAACAGCATGCTGGGGCGGATCGAGGATGCGGTGGCCGCCAAGACCGAATCCGAAGACAAGATGCGCCGGTTCGTCGCCGATGCATCCCACGAGCTGCGGACGCCGCTGACGTCGATCCGGGGATACGCCGAGCTGTACCGGGCAGGAGCCGATTCGCCGGATCACGTGGCGCGATCCTTCGATCGAATCGAGCGGGAGGCGGGTCGAATGGGCGGGCTCGTCGAGGACCTGGTCCTGCTTGCCCGCCTCGATCAGGAGCGTCCGTTTGCCACAGAAGACGTCGACGTCGCCCGGCTCGTCCGGGAAGCGGCGACCGACGCCGCTGCGGCCGAACCCGACCGCCCCGTCGCCGTCGAGATCGGATCGGAGAGCATGGTGGTCGGCGGCGACACCGACCGGCTGCGGCAGGTCGTCGCCAACCTGCTCGGCAACGTTCGAACCCACACCCAGCCGGGAACCGCTGCAACCGTCGGCGTCGATCGCGACGGCGACTGGGTCGTGATTGCGGTATCGGATGAGGGCCCGGGCATGGAGTTCGAAGCGGCGGCCCGAGCCTTCGAGCGCTTCTACCAGGCGAGTCCCGATCGATCCACGCCGGGCAGCGGCCTCGGCCTCGCCATCGTGCGGTCGATCATCGAGCGCCACGGAGGAACAGTCGAGCTGGACAGCCGGCCTGGTGAGGGGACCACCGTGACGCTGCGACTGCCGGCGGCGTCTCGGTAGCAGCAAGTTCCTTCCTACCTTCCCGGCATCACGCACCCCTGCGAGGAATCACATGACCCAGACGGTCTTTGGCCTCGGTGCCACGCTGGCCGAACTGGAGGCGATCTACGGCAGTGCCCTTTCGGTCGACAACAGCCCGGCAGTCGGGCCCGGATGGCAGATCGAAGCCGACCCATTCTTGGGTGGCGGGCTCAGCGGTATCGCCGCCAACGATGTCGTGACCAGCATCGAGGGTGGGATTCGATGCGCCGAGTGATTGCACGGGGATCCTCCCCTACCGGACCTGAACGCACGGGAGTGGGCGGCGCTGCCGCCCTCTCCCTCATGGTCGTGTTGTCCCTGGTCGTGGCGGCGTGTTCGGGCGGCACCACTGCGCCGAACCCGGCTGCATCGCCCCCATCGACCACCGCGACGGGGGTGACGTCGACGACCACCACGTCGGTGTCGTCGACCGTAACGACAACTCAGCCACCGGCCACCACGAGCCCGTCGTCGACCACGACGACGACCACCGCCATCCCGGGGATGGCCGACGGTGAGCAGCTCGAAGGAGAGCGGCTGTGGGCGATGGTCCCCGGGAACGATGCCGAAGCCGATCGGATCAACCTCGTGTATGCCGGGTGGAACTGGGACACCTTCGATGATTTCCTCGCCGTTGCCAAAGGCACGCTGTCGTGGGACGGTCGCGCCTACCTCACGACAAACGGGTTCCCGAGCGAGGCCGGCAGGGAGGCCCACGGTGGCGCGCTGGGGTTGTTTGGCATCGAACCCTGGCGTTCTCACCGCGACTGGTTCAACGTCTGGTACACCGACCTCGAGCCCGACCACCCTCAGGCATGGTTCCTCCCCAACGACCACCCGTTCGGTCTCGATGACGTCGTGGTGATCACGCTGGCGATCGATCCGGAGTCATACGACCCGAACCTCGTCACCTCTTACTCTGGCCCGGCGACGTTCCATTTCCCCTGGGAACTGAGCCGGCCCGCCGAGGGGAACATGTTCGGGCACGTCATCATGAACCT
>CAZQSB010000132.1:0-2976 GCA_964596015.1 uncultured bacterium
AGATGGGCGAGAGCCAGAGGGCGTCGACCCCGAGCCAGGTCAGGTGGTCGAGCCGTTGGGCGATGCCCGCCAGATCGCCGACGCCGTCGCCGTCCGCATCCTGGAAGCTGCGCGGGTAGACCTGGTAGATGACGGCGTCGTGCCACCAGGGGCGTGGCGGCGGGGGCGCCAGGTCGACATCGGAAAGCGCGTCAAGTGTCACGCCACGCACGACATCCTCCTCGGTCGTCACACCCGTCAGAGGGGTACGACCTCGGTGCGCACCTCGAGCCGCAACGACCGCTGGAGCGCCGCGAAGATCGCCGACAGGTTGCCCATCGTTGGGTTCCCGGAAGCCGACAGCATTCGGTGCAAGCTCTTCGCCGGCTTGCGGACGTCCGCGGCCAGCGCCTCGAACCCCACCGTCACGTTCACGAGGTCGCGAAGGACGAGCTTCGCCGTGTCCGGCTCGCCATCCACGAACAGCTGCACCGCTTCGTCGAGCAACGCCTGCACGTACGCGGGATCGTCACGCACGCGATCCGCCACCGTCTCGCGGAACTCGCGAGAAACCGCCATGATCAACGCTCCCCTCTCGCCCTTCGGCGCCGGTAGTCCTCCCACCGCAAGATCGCGGCGTCCAGCGACATGAACCACGCCGCGAACGGACTCGTCCCATCATCGCGTAGATACCCCGAACCACGAACCCCGCGCCAGGATGGTAACACATACGTTACCCCGCGGCGTGTTCCAGGATGAGACCCTGTTCCCCAACCTGACGGTCTTCGAGGCCGTCGCCTTCGGCCGGCGGCCCGCCGGCCGGCCGGCCGCTCGACGCCATCCGACCGCGGGTCGCAGAGCTGCTCGAGCTCGTCCACCTGTTCGAGGTGGACCAACGCTACCCACGGGAGCTCTCGGGGGGCAGAAGCAACGGGTCGCGCTGGCCCGAGCGTTGGCGATCGAGCCGCGACTGCTGCTGCTCGATGAGCCGCTGTCGGCCCTCGACGCGAAGGTCCGGCGCAAACCGACGCTACGTACTCCGTCGCATCCAACGCGAGACTGGCACCACGACGATTTACCTCACCCACGACGAGGAAGAGGCGATGCCGGTGAGCGACCACGCTGCCGTCACGCACCAGGGACGTATCGAGCAGTTCGGTCCCCCTGATGACGTCTACGAGCGCCCGATCACGCCGTTCGGCGCCGACCTGAACAGGCCGGCGCCGAACCGCGAACGAGTGATCGGACGGTGGTCGGTTACACGTAGAACGGGTACGCCGGGTACGCATACCCGGGCGCCCAGAACGGGGGGACCCCGTAGTGCCGGTAGACGCTGGGGTAGTAGCCGTCGTCCCGGAAGGCCTCTTGGCGCCAGGCGTCGTCGGCCGCGACCTCCGGGTCGTACTCGGGGCCCTTGCCGACGTGCTCGCCGGTCTGGTCGATGGCGACGGTGTCTTCGGTGATGCGGGTCACGGCGTCCACGGGGATGAGGAAGTGGCGGCCGCCGAGGCCCAGGAAGCCGCCCTCCTTGATCCTCAGGAAGCGCACCTTGTGGTCGATGCCGTCGATCAGCAGGTCGTCGACGGAGCCGATCTCCTCGCCGTCGAGGTCGACGACCGTGTGGTTGCGGACGTCTTCGGCGGGGTCCTTCACGTCGTAGGGTTCGTCGTTCAGGCTGAAGAGCGTGGGTGTGACGGTCGTGTTCGCCATGGCATCCTCCTCGATCGAAGGGGGCGGCGACTGCGGGTTACAACGCCTACCACCTCCACCCTAAAGGGGCTCTATGACCGCCGGGTCATCCCGCCGACATGCGGCCGCGCGACGCCCGCCGACGGCAGAGCGCCCGCGACGCCGGGCATGACGCCGGCTACCCGCCCGCGAGCTCCAGACGCGCCGACACCACCATCGCGTGCGACCACAGGAGCGGCGACGCGGACGGCCCCCAGCGGCGCGTCCAGTAGTCCAGGAACCAGGCGTCGGTGCCCTCGGTCGGCACCTGCTCGGGGAGGCCGCCGTCGGCGCCGCGGTGGCGCTCCACGACCGCCAGCAGTTCGGCCGCCCGCGCGCGGCGCCCGGCGCGCGCGTGGTGCCAGGCGAGGCCGGCCGTGAGCAGCACCCAGGCGCCGCCGCCGTAGAACGTGTCCGAGCGGAAGCGGAGCAGGCCGTCGGGCCGCCACAGGTCGTGCTCGACCCGCTCCAGCGTGCGGGCGAAGACGGGATCGGCGTCGCCCACCAGGTCGAGCGGCGTCGCCAGCCAGACGAGCGAGGCGTCGACGGCCGGGTTGCGTGCCGACTTGACGAAGTGTCCGTCCTCGACGCAGCGGCTCATCACGAAGCGCCAGGCGGTGTCGGCCGACACCTCGTAGCCCGGATCGAGCAGCCCGGACGCTGCCCGCAGGCCCGCCGCCACCGAGGCGAGCGTGCTGGTGTGGTGCTGGGTGCGGCCCTCCTCCCAGGCGTCGTAGCAGGGCTCGTCCCAGAAGGCGGTCAGGTAGTCGGCCACCAGGCGCGCGGCGTCGCGGACGACGTCGGGCAACGGGCCGCCTCGGGCATGTTCGCCGAGGCTCCACAGCCACTGGCCGTAGCCGTCGAGCTGGAAGTCGGGCCAGTCGCCCGCCTCGCTGCGCCCGTCCAGCATGAAGCGCGCGGGCAGCATGCGGCCGTGGTCGACGGCGCGGCCGGCCGCGCGATCGGCGATCAGCCGACGGACGTCGCCCTCTCGGCGCCCGACGGCGCGCGCGACCCAGACGTGGAACGCCTCGGCGGAGGCGCGCTCGCCGGCGCGCTGCAGGGCGTGCGCGATGAAGGCGCCGTCGCGCAGCCAGCCGAAGGGGTACTGCGAGAACGACGGGCTGGCGACGTAGGCGCCGCCGGGCGCCTGGTGGTCGAGCAGGAGGCGGACGTCGGCGTGGACGGTGTGGCGCATCGCGCTCCGCTCTAGCCCTTGAGGCCGGAGGTGGTCACGCCCTCGATCACCCAGCGCTGGGCGAGGAGGAA
>CAZQSB010000133.1:0-2941 GCA_964596015.1 uncultured bacterium
GGCTACCTGTAGACGTGAACCATCGGTGCCGGGGGTGCCGCGAGCTCGCTCGCCACTGCGCGGCGACCCTCGCGCGGAGCCAGCGCCCCCGGCACGATGTCCACATGAGCTATCTAATCGCGGCGGTGGATGGAGTAGACGCCGCGACCGAATCGCGGCGGCAGGCAGGTAGACAGGCAGGCTGAGCCGCACCGCAGCACACCAGAGGAGGACCCGTGCCCGAGACCACGAAGGACATCCGGCAGATCCGACCGCACGGCGGCCGGCTCATCAATCGCCTCGTCGAGGGGGAGAAGAAGGAGAACCTCGTCGAGCGCGCGCAGTCGCTTCCGAAGCTTCAGCTGAACGAGCGCGAGCTGGCCGATCTCGAGATGCTCGCCGTCGGCGCCATGAGCCCGCACGAGGGGTTCATGACGAAGGAGACCTACGACGCGATCGTCGACACGATGCACATGCCGCTCGGGCTCCCGTGGACCATTCCGGTGGTGCTGGCGACGAAGCCCGGCGACGACCCCGCCATCTACAAGGAAGGCCTCGATGTCGCGCTCGTGGACGGCGATACCATCCTCGGCGTCCTCCATCTCGAGGACAAGTGGCAGCCGGACAAGAAGCACGAGGCCAAGATGGTCCTCCAGACCACTGATGATGCGCACCCCGGCGTCCAGTACCTCCAGTCCATCGGCGACACGTACCTGGGCGGCGAGGTCTCGGTCTTCGAGAAGCCGAAGCACCCCGAGCTCAACAACTACCGGCTCGACCCCAAGGAGACGCGCGTCCTCTTCAAGACGAAGGGCTGGGAGACCATCGTCGCCTTCCAGACCAGAAACCCCATCCACCGCGCGCACGAGTACCTCCAGAAGTGCGCGCTCGAGATCGTCGACGCGCTCCTGGTCCACCCGCTCGTCGGCGCCACGAAGAAGGGCGACATCCCGGCCGACGTCCGGATGAAGTGCTACGAGACCATCCTCGAGAACTACTACCCGAAGGACCGGGTCGCGGTCTCCGTCTTCCCGGCCGCCATGCGCTACGCCGGGCCGAAGGAGGCCATCTTCCACGCGCTGGTCCGCAAGAACTACGGCTGCACGCACTTCATCGTCGGCCGCGACCACGCCGGCGTCGGCGACTACTACGGCACCTACGACGCGCAGCTCATCTTCAACGAGTTCTCGCGCGAGGAGCTGGACGTCACCCCGCTCATGTTCGAGCACGCGTTCTTCTGCGTGAAGTGCGGGAACATGGCCTCGGCCAAGACGTGCCCGCACGGGAACGAGGACCACGTCTTCCTCTCCGGCACGAAGGTCCGCGAGATGCTCTCCAAGGGGGAGTGCCCGCCGCCCGAGTTCACGCGGCCGGAGGTCGCCGAGGTGCTGGTCGAGGCGTACGCCAGGGATAAGGAGTAGCACATGGCTGACAAGAAACTCCTCGTCATCGGGCTCGATTGCCTGACGCCGCAGCTCGTCTTCAACGAGTGGTACGACGACCTGCCCACGCTCCGCTCGCTCATGGAGAAGGGCACGTTCCGCCCGCTCTTCTCGACCATTCCGCCCATCACCGTGCCGGCCTGGATGTCGATGATGACCTCCAAGGACGGCGGCCAGCTCGGCATGTACGGGTTCCGGAACCGGAAGGACTACTCGTACGAGGCCATGTACACGGTGAACGCGAACAGCGTGAAGGAGAAGACGCTCTGGAACTACCTCTCGAGGAACCGTCTCTCGTCCATCATCTGGGGGATTCCGCTGACGTACCCGCCGAAGCCCCTGAACGGCATGATGGTGAGCTCGTTCCTGACCCCCGACAAGAGCGTCCAGTGGACCTACCCGGAGGAGGCGGCCGCCGAGATCGACGAGGTCGCGGACGGCGACTACATCATCGACGTGAAGAACTTCCGCACGGATGATAAGGACTGGCTCCTCGAGCAGATCCGCATCATGACGGAGCGGCGGTTCAAGGCGTTCCGCCACTTCTATCAGAAGGAGGACCCGGACTTCGCGATGATGGTCGAGATGGGTCCCGACCGCATCCACCACGGGTTCTGGCGGTACATGGACAAGAACCACCGGCTCTACGAGGCGGGCCACAAGTACGAGAACGCCATCCACGACTACTACCTGCAGCTCGATGAGGAGGTCGCGCGGACGCTCGAGATCCTTCCGGACAACTGCGAGGTCATGATCGTCTCGGACCACGGGGCGAAGACCATGAAGGGCGGCTTCTGCATCAACGAGTGGTTGCAGCAGGAAGGCTATCTGACCCTGAAGGAGCAGCCGAAGGAGCCCGTGCGCCTGAGACCAGACATGATCGACTGGCCGAAGACGAAGGCCTGGGGCGCCGGCGGCTACTACTCGCGTATTTTCATGAACGTCGAGGGCCGCGAGCCCCAGGGCGTCATCCCGAAGGACGAGTACCCGGAGGAGCGCGACAAGCTCATCCGGAAGCTCCAGTTCACGAAGGACGAGAAGGGCGAGAACCTCGGGACCATCGTCTACCGGCCCGAGGAGATCTACGCCGACATCAAGAACATCCCGCCGGACCTCGTCGTCCACCTCGGCGGGCTCGACTGGCGGAGCGCGGGCTCGGTCGGCACCGGGACGCTGCACATCTTCGAGAACGACACCGGTCCCGACGATGCCAACCACGCGCAGGAGGGCATCTTCATCACGAGCATGAAGCTCTCGACGTCGGTCGCGAGCAAGAACCCGTACTCGATCTTCGACATCACGCCGACCATCCTCGACTACTTCGGGATCGACGTGCCGGGGGACATGATCGGCGAGTCGCTGCTCTCAGGTGATGTCATGGAGCAGCCCGAGGCGCTGGCCGACAAGCTCAAGAGCTACACGTCCGAGATCGGGACCGAGCGCGCGGCCAGGCGCATCCCCGGCGCGAATGGTCCGACGAGCGTCGAAACGGACGAGGAGTAGGAGAGGGGTCGTGGGGC
>CAZQSB010000134.1:0-2912 GCA_964596015.1 uncultured bacterium
CTGCGGGACGCCCTGTTGGACCGCAAGGAACTCGTGGACGCCGAGATCATCGAGGCGCTCCACGACGCCGAGGCCGCCCGACTGGCCGAACGGATCCACTGACCACGAGCACCCCGGGTCCCAACCCCCGCCCAAGGGGGTGCCGCCGCCGTTCCTGTGTCACACAGCCCTCGCATGGGAGGCTCAGCGACACAAGAACGGGCGGGCACAAGTGAAGCCCCCGCAAAGGCCAAGTCCTCGTCCGGTCTTACCCGGTCAAGTCTTCGGATCGCCCGGCTCACTGGCCGAACTCTCGCCGGGGAACACCCGGCTCTCCGTTGGCACCCCACGGGGGCTTCAGGAGGAACAGTAGCCGACGTTCGCCTGCCGTGCACCGGGAGTTTTCGCGTCCTTGGCCTACCGTTCGCGCGGGACCGCCACAAACGGGCTCGAGGGGGCTGCCGACGGGCGCCGACGAAGCGAGCGGGCACAAGTGAAACCCCCGCAAAGTCCAGATTCTTGCGCCGGTCTTACCCGGATCAAGTTCTCGGATCGTCGGCTCGCTGGCCAACTTCTCAGCCGGGGAACACCCAGCTCTCCGTCGGACCCCACGGGGGTTTCAAGCACCAATGTACAGCAGGTTCACCCGCCGTGCACCGGAAGTTTTCGCGTCCTTTCCGCCACCGCCACCCAGGTGGCCTCACCTGTCTCCGAGGAGCTCCTCGAGCCCGTCGAGCGACTGGGCATCGATCCCGTCCGCCGCCCACGGATCGTCCTTCTGGCCGAGCCGGCGGAACACGTTCGCCATCGTGACGTCGGCCGGCGCAATCGACCCCAACTCGTCCCAGTCGATCGGGGCCGCCACCGGACCGCCCGGCTTCGCCCGCACCGAGTAGGGCGCCACCGCCGTCTGCGAGGCGGCGTTGCGGAGGAAGTCGACGAAGACCCGACCCTCCCGCTTGGCGATCCGCTGTTCGACCGTGAGGCGGTCGGGGTGGCGCTCGGCGAAGGTCTCGGCAGCAGCCCTGGCGAGCGCCTTCACCTCGTCGAAGCCCCGCTCGGGTCGGATCGGCACCACGACGTGGTACCCCTTCGAGCCGGTCGTCATCAGCCGAGTCTCGAGCCCTGCCTCGTCGAGGAGGTCGCGGACCGCCCGGGCGGCGAACCTGACCGGGCCCGGGCCACCGCCCTCGGGTGGGTCGAGGTCGAAGACGAGTCGGTCGGGCTGGTCGAGGTGGTCGACCGTCTGCAGGCTCACGTGCAGGGTGATGGCGGCCAGATTCGCCAGGTAGACGAGGGTGGCCCCATCCCGCACCACCGTGTGGGCCACTTCCCCATCCTCCTTGGGAACCGTGCACCGCTCGATCCAGTCCGGGTAGTGGTCGGGTGTGTCCTTTTGGAAGAAGCCGCCGTCGTCGAGGCCGTCGGGGAACCGCTGGACGGTGAGGAGGCGACCGGCGACGTGGGGCACCATGACCGGGGCGATCCGTCGGTAGTGCTCTACGAGGTCACGTTTGGTGATGCCGTCGGGGAGCAGCACCTTGTCGGGGTTGCTCACGTCGATCGTGTGCTCGTCCACCTCGACCCTCATGCCGGGCGCTCCCGAACCACGTCGGCGGGGTCCTTGTCGGTCCGAAGCCCGAGGAAACGGGGGTGGCGAAGCCGTCCCGCCGAGGTCCACTCGGTGAAACCGATCTCCGCGACCAGTTCCGGCCGGATCCAGTGGGCGTCGTCGGGGGGGCCACCGACGTCGAAGGGACTGGCGTCCACCTCGAGGTCGGCCAGCCTCGCCCCGAGGTCGGCGAGCGTCTCTTCGTCGAACCCGGTGCCGACCTTGCCGGCATAGACGAGGTCGCCGTCGCGGTGGTGGCCGACCAGCAGCGCCCCGAACCCGATCCGCTCGCCCCGGGGGTCGGTGAACCCCCCGATGACGAGTTCCTGGCGGTGGACGCACTTGAACTTCTGCCACCGGCGCGAGCGGGCATGGACGTAGGGAGCCGTGGCGTCCTTGGCGATGAGGCCCTCCCACCCCCGGTCGCAGGCCTCCTCGAGGTACGCCTCGCCCTCGGCGTTGCGGTGGGGCGTGAATCGGATGGGGTCGTCCCAGTCGAACATCGAGCGGAGCAGACGCTTCCGGTCACGCAGCGGCACGTCCCCCACGTCGTGGCCATCGGCGTGGAGCACGTCGAAGCAGTACAGGTGCACGGCGATGCCGGTGGCACGGGCCTCGTCGGGGTCGGCGACGTGGATCCGTCCCTGCAGGCGCTGGAAGCTGGTCACGTCCCCCTCGAACGCCACCACCTCGCCGTCGATCACGAACCGCTCGAGGTCGACGGCGGCGAGTGCCTCGACGATCTCGGGAAACGCCGTGGCGGCGCTCTCCCGATTGCGGCTGAGCAGCCGGACCTCGTCCCCGTCACGGAAGGCGAGCACTCGCTGGCCGTCGAGTTTGCGCTCGTAGATCCAGTCCGGGTCCGAGAAGGCCTCGTCGACGAGGGTGGCGAGCATGGGGTCGACCCACTCGGGAACGTCGCCGGCCGTGACCGCCTCCCGTGCCTCCGGCCCGAGGGACTCGAGCCACTCGTCGATCATCCGGCGTCTCCCTGCGCCTCCTCGGCGATCTCGTCGAGGTCCCGGTCGGTCAGCACCGAGCGCGGCTCGGTGCTGGTGGGGTTGCGGCGGGCGTCGGCCCGGTCGTCGTCGGTCTTCACGAGCAACCACCGGTCCTCGTCGGTGTGGGTGAGGGCGTACCCGCCGACGAGCTTGCGCCCATGGAGACGGACCACGAGATGGCCGCCGTCTATGGCATCGGGGACCGGGACCTCCTCGCCGTCGTCGTCGGTGGTGAGGTTCTCGTAGGGGCCGGCATCCCAGACGAGGACGGTCCCGGCGCCGTACTCGCCCTCGGGGATGACGCCCTCGAAGTCGGCGTA
>CAZQSB010000135.1:0-2845 GCA_964596015.1 uncultured bacterium
TCAGGCAGCGGTTGGCGAGTTCCTCGTCGGGATGCTCGGCCGTGGTGGTCAGCAGCATGGCCACGGGTCCTTCCACTTCGTAGTGCCGGGTCCGCGGGCGACCGCCGCCGCTATCCTTGCCGACCGTGGCGATCCGCAACCGGCCGTCGCTCTGCAGCAGCTTGAGCGCATAGGCCGCTTCGGCCACGCCCGCTTCCTCGGCCACCGAGAGGATTTTGTGCTGGAGTTCCCGCGTGCCCATGTAGTAGAGCGCCTGTCCGGTGAGCGACGACATGCGGATCCGCGCTTCCGGGGGCATCAAGGCCAAGGTGGCTTCCAGCAGCGAGGTCTTCCCGGCCGCGCTGCTGCTCTGGACCAGTACCGACAGCGGCCGCTCCAACAGCCGGGAGGTTCCGGCCAGGTAACAGATCAGCTTGTTGTCCTCCTCGCCCACCAGGCCGCGGGCCTCGTAGTCCTCCAGCACGCGATCCAGGAGCCGCGGGTCTTGCAACAGCTCCAAGGCTTCGTGGCGCTGGGCGTCGGTCAGGGGCGGCACTTCCGGTTCTTGTGGCTGGAGCGTCTGCCGGATCAGCAGCTCCTGCCGCTGTTCCAGTTCCCGCAGCACGTGGCCCAGATCGCGTTTGAGCAGGGCTTGGTCCACGTAGAGTTCGTCGGCCGCTTCCCGCACAAACGCCCGCCGCCGGCGGCCCACGTACAGATCCAGCGTGTCCACATGCGTCAGCTCCCGGCGGGCCACCCGCAGGTTGACCCGCAGACGCTCGCGGCCGAGCTGGTTTTCCAGACCGCGGATGCGCCAGTGGCGATCGTCGAACGTCAGTTGCACGTCCGAGGCCACATCCGCGGGCGTGTCATCCGTCAGGTCGGCGCGCGGGGGGAGCGCGGCATCAGACAGGGTCATGGGAAGACTCCAAAAACGAGGGGTCCACGATGGTTCCGCAAGGACCACGCCGAGCCCGCCACCGCCTCCTGGAGACCGACACGCCGCTGCCGCCGGTGCCGTGCGTAACCTGGAGAGTTCACCGGTCCACGCGGGGGATGCCGGCGACGTCTTTTCGGTCGTGCCGCGCCGTCGGTCATGGTCACTCTCTCCAGGAAGCGTCACGGCACCTCACTCTGTCAAGTACCCCGGACCGGTATTTCGTGCCACGCGACACCCGGCGGAGGCGGGAAGTGGCAAGCTGTAGCGGTCACGCAATGTTGAGGGATCGGGCGTGGGGCATGCGGTGTGGTATGCGCCCCCGCGAAGGGTTACCATCAGCAGGGATCGCATCGGCACCGTTCGCACGTCAAGCAAGGCACGTGGAGCAAGGAGGACGCCTCATGGGATCCAAACGCGCGCGCAAGGCGAAGAAGCGAGCCCAACGGGAAGCCCGCCGTCACGCGCGGCGAGGACGCTCGGGAGCACGCTCTGCCGCCGCGGAGGATCACGCGCAGGTGCCCGCGCGGCAACCGGCTTCCCCGATCGTGACGGCACCCGAAGAACTCGCTCCGTACATGGTCCCCCAGGCCCACCGGCCGACGGCCGAGGCGATCGGCTACCTGGCCCACGACGGTCAGGACTTCCTGCGTAAAAATGGCGAGTGCCTCGTGGCCGCTTCCGCCGCCCTGATGCGGCGCACCGCCGCTCAGGCGTGGCCCGACACGCCGGTGGTGATCCGAGGGCTCACGTTCGAGGAGCTGTACGCCGCCATGGAAGCGACGGGGGAAGCGCTTTGCTTTGACGACGCAGCGTACGCCCGCTTCGTGGAAGCGGCGAGGCATCGCGAAATGGCGATGGGTGACCTGCCCCAGAGCGACCTCCATCTTCTTTTTCCCTGATGGATGCCGAACATGGCAGGGAGTTGCCATGCCGAGCACGGACACGCCACGACGGCGGCGAGCGGAGCGCGAGCGGCAGACGCGTCGCCCGTTCGCCGAACGAGAGACACCGGCTCACGCCACGCACGCGGGGCCCTCCCGGCCACATCCGTTGCCGGAGACTCCGGCCGCCGAGCTGGTGAAGTCGCAGGCCGCCCAGCGTCTGCTGGAGACCACGCCGCGGGCGGAGCCCGCCGGGCCAAAGCCCCGGGGGTTGGCGGCGACAGTCCGCGACCGGGCATCCAGCGCGTCGGGCGCCGCCACGCCGCCCGACGCGCGAGCCGAGGACGAACTGTTCCAGGAAGAAGACGAAGAAGAAGATCCCGAAGCGATCGCGGCGCGGCGGGAGGGCTACGGCGGTGACTTGGAACTGGCACACGTGATTCGCGAATTCGGCCGGCAGTACCTGGAGCGCGCGCGGGGTGAAGGTCTCCACCCGGACGCGCTGGCCCAGCAAGAGCGGGTGCTGCGCGCCCTGCTGGGCTGCCGCACTTCGGCCATGGGCGAACACCACTGGCGTTGCCCGGAGTGCGAGGCGACGTACCTGTCCTTCAATTCCTGTGGTGACCGGCATTGCCCGAAGTGCGGCCGGCGGCGGCGGCGACAGTGGGCCGAGAAGCTGGAGCTGGATCTGCTGCCGGTCACCTACCATCACGTGATTCCCACCCTGCCGCACGAACTGACCTGCTTCGTGATGGACCACGGCGAGGTGCTCTACAGCCGGGTGATGCGTGCCGGGGGACAGGCCGTGCTGCAACTGGGCCTGGAGGAGCTGGAGGCGCAGTTGGCCGCGCAGCTGATCCTGCATACCTGGGGACAGATCGGCAATCGCCACGTGCATCTGCACCTGATGGTTCCCGGGGGCGGGATCCCGCGAGACGCCTCCCGCGGCGACTGGGTGGACTTTCCCGAAGAAGGGAAGTTCCTCTCCCTGGAGCGACTGGCCGAACTGTTCCGCGACGCGGTGCTCCACGCCCTGCGGGCGGCG
>CAZQSB010000136.1:0-2839 GCA_964596015.1 uncultured bacterium
AACATGCCGTAGATGATCGAGGGGACACCCGCCAGGTTGTAGATGTTGGTCTGGATGAAGTCGTTGAACCGGTTGGGCTTGGCGAACTCGTTCAGGTACACCGCGGCCGCGACGCCCACCGGCACGGAGAACACCAGGGTGATCAACATCAGCCATGCCGAGCCGAGGATGGCCGTGCGGATGCCGGCGATCTCGGGGCGCGAGTTCGACGGCGTGGTCACGAACGTCCAGTTGAGCCACGCCCGCCACTCGAACTGGACCTGGTCGACGGTGTAGGGCTCGAACCGCTCGGGGGTGGTCTCGAAGGTGGTGCGGACCTCGTCCTCGAAGGCCTGCCGATCGAGCAATGACTGCCAGAGCGTCGACGAGGCGATGACGTCGGGTTGGACGACCCGCTCGTTGACCAACTGGATCACCTGGGCCTTGTCCCGCGGCGGCAGGTCGCAGGCGGCGAACGGCGAGTCGGAGGCGCAGGCCTCCTCGAAGACGGCCGGGTCCTCGAAGACCAGTCGGTCCTCGTAGAACCGCTGCTCCCGCTCGAGGCGCCGACCGACGTTGGTGGTGATCTCGGCCTCGAGGACATCGACGAGGGTGTCGAACTCGAGGTCCTCGAGGCCCTCAGTCTCGGGGTCGCCCCCGGCCGCGGCCACGATGGCCTCGGGCTCGGTCTGGTTGACGATCGCCACGACGTTGAAGGCCCGCCCGAGAATCGACGCCAGCAGCGTGACGAGGGCCAGCGTGGCCAGCGAGAGCATGAGCAGCGCGAAGGCCTGGAACAGGAGGCTCCGACGCTTGCGGCCATCGAGTTCCTTGGCGTACTCCTCGTCGTCGGGGAACCAGTCCCGACCGGTGCGCTGGGGTGCTTCGACGCTCATCCGTATTCCTGCCGGTAGCGAGCCACGAGCCAGCGGCTCAGGATGTTCAGGCCGAGGGTGATGAAGAAGAGGGTGAGGCCGACGGCGAAGATCGAGTTGTAGTCGAGGGTGGCGTAGGAGAGGTCGCCGGAGGCGATCCGGACGATGTAGCCGGTCATCGCCTCGCCGGGCAGGAACGGGTTGAGGATGTAGGAGAACAGCGGGTCCTCGCCGATCGTGAAGTTGCGGGGGGCGGCGCCCGCCGCGAGGGCGACGACCATGGTCTCGCCGACCGCCCGGGACATGGCGACCACGATCCCGGCCCCGATGCCCGACAGGGCGGCCGGCACGACGATGCGGAGCGAGACCTCCATCTTGGAGGCGCCGAGGGCGTAGGCCGCTTGGCGGAGCGCGTCGGGGACCGACCGCATGGCGTCCTCCGACAGAGAGCTGATGAGCGGGGTGATGAGGATCCCGACCACGAGTCCCGCCGAGGCGACGTTGAAGAACTGGACGACGTCCTCGCCGATGATGCTCCGCAGGAGCGGCGTCATGAAGGTGAGGGCGAAGAAGCCGTAGACCACGGTGGGGATGCCGACGAGCACCTCGAGGATGGGCTTGAAGATGCTTCGCACCCGTTCGGGGGCGTACTCGGAGAGGTAGATCGCCGACGCCAGTCCCATGGGGATGGCGACGAGCAGGGCGATGAAGGCGATGAGGCTGGTGCCCAGCACGAGCGGCCAGATGCCGAAGTCGCCCGCCGAGGGCGCCCAGCGGGTCGAGCCGAGGAACTCCCCGAGGTTGACGTTGGGGTCCTGGAAGAAGAGCAGCGACTCGCGGCCGAGCTCGAAGAGGATGCCGAGGGTCACGGCGATCGAGACGAAGCCGGCCACGAAGAGCGAGCCCACGATCACGGCCTCACGTGGTCGGGGCTTCTTCTTGAGGGCGGCGGCGAGCTCCGCCCGGTCCTGACTGCGTTGGTCGGTCATCCCATCCCGATCCGAGGGAGAGGGTGGTCCCGGCCGGCCGAGCCGGCCGGGACCACCCGCTGGTCAGTCGTCGAAACCTAACCGGCGTCGACGAACGGGGCGATGTTGTCGGCAGCCTCCTGGAGGTTGTCGTTCGGGGCCGGGAAGTACCCGACCTCGTCGATCTCCTCGTTGACGACCTGCAGGTAGTAGGCCATCCAGTTGGCAACCCACGGCTTCTCGTCGAGGACCTCCTCGGCCGTGTACATGAACAGCGGCCGGGCGATCGGGTACGACCCGTCGGCGACGGTGTCCTCGTTCGGCTCGACGCCGTCGACCGAGACCGCGGCCAGCGAGCCCTGGTTCTCGGCGAAGAAGGCAAAGCCGAAGTAGCCGATGGCACACGTGGTGTTGGTGTCACCCGCCTGGCAGCCGTCGCCTGAGACGCCCTGGACGGTCACGTTGTCGTCCTCACCCACGACCTGGGCGATCGAGCCGATGATCGGGGAGGGCTCCGCCTCTTCGAAGATCACCTCGTTGAAGTAGTCGAACGTGCCGGAGTCCTCACCGGGAGTGAACGTCGCGATCGGATGCGCCGGGAAGCTCGGGTCGACGTCGGCCCACGTGGCGCCGGCGTCGGTGAGCGAGAAGGCCGTGGCGATCTGCTCGATCGTGAGGGTCTTGAACTCGTCGGGAGCCGCCGGGTTCACCACGAGGGTGAGGGCGTCGGAACCGACTCGCACCGGGATGATCGTGCGACCGATCTCCTCGCACGAGGCGATCTCCTCGTCCTTGATCTCACGAGAGGCGTTGGCGATGTCCGACGCACCCTCCACGCAGAAGCGCTCAAGGCCACCACCGGATCCGACCGAGTCGATCGGGTAGTTCGGGCCACCCTCGTCCTCCCACCGGGTCATGATCGCCGTCGAGAGCGGGAACACCGTGGACGAACCGGCAATGCCGATGTTGTTGGCCGGATCGGCGTTCAACGGGTCGATGGTCGGCAGCCCGGTCGGG
>CAZQSB010000137.1:0-2834 GCA_964596015.1 uncultured bacterium
CGGGGTGCCGGCGTTGGCGGCGATCGCCCCGCTGCTCCCGCCCGGACCGTTCCCCCACACCGGCCTGGCGCCCTGGTTCGAGGAGGACGATCCGATCCCCGACGGGCTCTGGATCACGGCGGTGGCGATGGACTCGGCCGAGTTGGTGGTGTTCGGCCGGGATCGCCACGACGTGGGCCTCAAGGACGCCCTCGTGGCCACGATGGCGGTGCCTGGCACGTTCAAGCCGAAGGAGATCGAGGGAGTGGTGTTCATGGACGGCGGGACGATCAGCACCACCCACGCCGACCTGCTCATCGGCACCGGTGTCGACCGGGCGGTGGTGTCGGCGCCGATGGCCCGACCGGATCAGGGGTGGGTCCTGCGACACGCCCATCGCCGATTCCGCCACGAGGTGGAGCGCTTGGAGCGGGCGGGCATTGAGGTGGTCGGCGTCGCCCCGGCCCGGGACCGCCAGGAGATGTTCAAGGGCTTCCCTCGCCGGGGGGCCGAGGTCGCCGACGACATCCGCCGCCACGCCTACGAGCAGACCGTCGACGCCCTCGGCTGACCCCCTCCCCAACCCAGGGTTGGCCGGGGGGTTCGTCGTCGGAGGCGTGGGCCGGAGGCGGTACCCAGCGCCCTCACCAACCCTGGGTTCGCCGGACGGCGCAGGTCAGAACCCTGGGTTCGACCGGGGACCACCACGTAGGTTCTCCCGCCATGGCCATCATCACCTCACCCTTCCCCGACATCGACATCCCCGCCAGCCTCATCGGGCCGTATGTGTTCGCCGATGCCGCACGCCACGCCGACCGCAGCGCCATCGTGGACGCCGCCACCGGCCGGGGCTACACGTTTGGCGAGCTCCACGGGGCGATCCACCGGGCCGCCGGCGGCCTGGCCGCCCGTGGGTTCGGGAAGGGCGACGTGTTGGCGATCATGGCCCCCAACCTCCCCGAGTACGCCATCGCCTTCCACGCCACCTGCCTCGCCGGTGGGACCGTCACCACCCTCAACCCCACCTACGGGCCGGAGGAGGTCGCCCACCAACTCGACGATGCCGGCGCCCGCTTCTTGGTCACGATCCCCCAGGTGCTGCCGACGGTGCACGCCGCCGGACACGACCTGGACGAGGTGTTCGTGTTCGGCGAGGCGGAGGGGGCGACGCCGTTCGCCACCCTGCTCGAGGCCCGCCCCGTCGGCCAGACGCCGGTGGATCCCGACGACGTGGCGGTGCTCCCGTATTCGTCGGGCACCACGGGGCTCTCGAAGGGCGTGATGCTCACCCACCACAACCTGGTGGCGAACGTCGAACAGACCCTCGCCCGGTCCGAGATCGGCGACGAGGACGAGGTGCTCATCGCCGTGCTGCCGTTCTTCCACATCTACGGGATGCAGGTGCTGATGAACGCCGGCCTGCGGGCCGGGGCGACGATCGTGACGATGCCCCGGTTCGACCTACCCGGGTTCCTCGAGGCGATCCAGACCTACAAGGTGACCCGGGCCTACCTCGTGCCGCCCATCATCCTCGCCCTCGCCAAGCACCCGCTCGTCGACCAGTACGACCTGTCGTCGCTGACCTACGTCTCGTCGGGTGCCGCCCCCCTCGACGGGGCGACGGCCGAGGAGGCGGCGACCCGGGTGGGGCCGAAGGTGGTGCAGGGCTACGGCATGACCGAGCTGAGCCCGGTGAGCCACTTCACGCCGCCCGGGGAGTACCGAGAGGGGGCGTCGGGCAAGCTGACGCCCAACACCGAGGCCCGCATCGTCGACCCCGAGACGCTCGAGGACGTGCCCGTCGGCACCGACGGCGAGATCTGGGTCCGGGGGCCGCAGGTGATGAAGGGGTACCTCAACAACCCCGAGGCGACGGCGGCCACGATCACCTCCGACGGCTGGCTGCGGACCGGGGACATCGGCCACGTCGACCCCGACGGCTGGTTCTTCATCGTCGACCGGCTCAAGGAGCTCATCAAGTACAAGGGCTTCCAGGTGCCGCCGGCCGAGCTTGAGGGGTTGCTGCTCACCCATCCGGCGGTCGCCGACGCTGCGGTGATCGGGATCCCCGACCTCGAGGCCGGCGAGCTGCCGAAGGCGTTCGTCGTGCTGAAGCCCGGTGCCGAGGCGACGGCGGAGGAGCTGCGGTACCACGTGGCCGAGCACGTCGCCCACTACAAGCAGCTCCACGAGGTCGAGTTCCTCGACGAGATCCCGAAGTCGGCGAGCGGCAAGATCCTGCGCCGGGAGCTGAAGGACCGGGGCTGACCCCAACCCTGGGTTGAGGGCGTCGGTTTCCGACGCTGACAACCCTGGGTTGACGATTGGGCGACGCTCACAACCCAGGGTTGGCCGAAAAAGCCTCGCGCGTCGGGGGGCGCGTCTGCCACACTGCCCGGTACCAGAGAAAGGAGGTGGTCCAACATTGAGTAGTAGTCAATGGACTCTGGAGGTGGCCGAGCGCTGAGGCGCCCTGCTGCTGAATGCGCCTCCCCCTGCCGGGGACGGCGAATCCAACTCGGACCACCGGGAAGTTTCGATTCGTAGGGCTGGTCCTCCTACGACTGAATCGGAAGAAGCATCGAACTCCTGGAGCGGGGAGCGCGGCAGGCGCTCCCCGCTTCGCGTCCGGACCATCCGTAGCCTCGGGGGGAACCGACCAGCGGAGCCCCCATGCCCACCGTCATCGTCACCGGCGCCTCCCGCGGCCTCGGGCGGTCCATCGCCACCGACCTCGCCCGCCGCGGGGCCGACGTCGTCGCCACCGCCCGCTCGGCCGAGCTGCTGGCCGACCTCGCCGACGACGTCGACGGCGTCGAGGTGCTCGCCGGCGACATCACCGAACCGGCCACCCG
>CAZQSB010000138.1:0-2830 GCA_964596015.1 uncultured bacterium
GGCACGCGCCCAGCACGTGTCCGAGGTCATCGGGCCGGCGCTCGCCGAGGGGCGCATCGTGCTCAGCGACCGCTTCGCCGCCGCCTCGGTCGCGTACCAGGGCTACGGGCGCGGGCTCGACCTCGAGTGGATCCACGACGTCAACGCGCGCGTCACCATCGGCCTGCGCCCCGACCTCATCGTGCTGCTCGACCTCGAGCCGAGCGTCGGGCTGACGCGCGTCGCCGCCCGCGGCCGCCCCGACCGCCTCGAGGTCGCCGAGCTGGCCTTCCACCTACGGGTCCGCGACGGCTTCACCGCGCTGGCGGCCGCCGACCCCGACCGCTGGCGCGTCTTCGACGCCAGCTCGCCGGCGGCCACGCTGGAGGCGCAGGTGTGGCGGGCGGTCGCCCCCGTCCTGGGGTTGCGGCCGTGACCCGCCGAGGGCCGACGCGCAGGTCCCGACCCTGGACGTGGGCCGCATGGATCGCCCTCGCCGTCGCCGCCAGCGCGTGCTCGGCCCAGGGCATCGAGCGGCTCGTCCCCGAGGTCGTGCGCACCCTGCCGCACGACCGCGAGGCGTTCACCCAGGGGCTGCTGTTCGCCGACGGGCACTTCTACGAGAGCAGCGGCCGGTATGGGCTCTCCGACCTCCGCGAGGTCGACGTGGACGCCGGCGCCGTCGTGCGCCGTCGGCCGCTCGAGGCCCGCTTCTTCGCGGAGGGCCTGGCGCTTGCCGGCGACCGGCTGATCCAGCTGACGTACCGCGAGGGCACGGCGCTGGTCTACGACCGCGACACCTTCGAGGAGGTCGGCCGCTTCCGTTACGAGGGCGAGGGCTGGGGCCTGTGCTTCGATGGCCAGGGCCTGTGGATGTCGGACGGCTCGTCGACGCTGCAGCGCCGCGACGCGACCACCTTCGAGCTGACGGGCCGGCTGGAGGTTCGCCGCGCGGGCCAGCCGGTCCCGCGCCTCAACGAGCTCGAGTGCGTCGGCGACCACGTGTACGCCAACGTCTGGCTGACGACGGAGATCGTGCGCATCGACGCCGACAGCGGCCGGGTGGACGCGATCGTCGATGCGGCCGCGCTGGTGCCGGACGACCCCCTCGTGCGCGCGAGCCGCGACGCCGTCCTCAACGGCATCGCCCACGACCCGGAGACGGACCGCTGGTGGCTGACGGGCAAGCTGTGGCCGGCGCTCTACGAGGTCCGCTGGGAGCCTGCCGAGCGCTGACGGCGGCGGCCCCAGCCGCCCGTCTCCGCCCACCGGCCGCGCACCCCATCGGCCAGCAGGTTGATGCCGAGCACCGCTAGGACGATCGCCGCGCCGGGGAACACGGAGAGCCACCAGGCGCGCCGCACGAAGGCCTGGGCGTTGTTCAGGAGGTAGCCCCAGCTGACGAGGTTGGGGTCGCCGAAGCCGAGGAACGAGAGGCTCGCCTCGACCAGGATGGCGTTCCCGACCTGCAGCGCGGCGAAGGCGACGACGGGGGCCAGGACGTTGGGGAGCACGTGGCGCAGCAAGATGCGCGGCCCCGCCCCGCCGAGCGCCCGAGCGGCCAGCACGTACTCGCGCTCCCTGACCGTGAGCACGCCCGCGCGCGCGACGCGCGCGATGATGCCCCAGCTGGTGAGCGCCAGCACGGCGATGAGGTTCGCGAGGTTGGCGCCGAAGAGCGCCACCACCACCAGCGCCAGGAAGAAGCGCGGCAGCACCAACACCAGCTCGGTGAAGCGCATGAGCAGGTCGTCGACGGCGCCCCCCAGGTAGCCCGCCACCCCGCCCACCAGCAGGCCGAGCGTCAGGGACGCGACCGCCACCGCCGTCCCGACGATCAGCGACACGCGTGCGCCGTGCACCACGGCGCGCAGCAGATCTCGGCCGAGGTCGTCGGTCCCGAACGGGTGCACCGCGCCGGGGGGCGCGAACGGCGCCCCGGCGGCCGCGAACGGGTCGCCCGGCGCCAACGCGCCACCGAACAGGGCCACCAGCACGAACGCGAGCGTCAGCCCGCCCCCCACGAGCAGCGAGGGGTTGGGCACCAGCGGCCGGCGCGGCGCCCAGCCACGTGCCGTCAGCCACCGCTCAGCCATAGCGGATCCTCGGATCGAGCACGGCGTACAGCAGGTCGACGAGCAGCGTCGAGGCCACCACGGCGACCGTCAGGAGCAGGAACATGCTGCTCACGATGGCGAGGTCGCGCGCCAGCATCGCGGAGAGCAGCAGGCGTCCCAGGCCGGGCCAGGCGAAGACGGTCTCGGTCAGGACGGCGCCCGAGAACATGAAGCCGACCTGCGCCCCGATGACGGTGACGACGGGCAGCAACGCGTTGCGCAGCGCGTGCTTGCCGAGCACCGCCCGCCCACGCAGGCCCTTGGCGACCGCCGTGCGCACGTAGTCCTGGCCCAGCACGTCGATGAGGCTCGCCCGCGCCACGCGCGCGATCGGCGCCAGGAACTGCACGGTCAGCGCGGTCACGGGCAGGACCATGTGCCGGGCGACGTCCAGCACGCCGGCCCAACCCTGGGCGTCGAGGCGGACGTCACGCATCCCCTGCACCGGTAAGGCCTCCAGCCGAACCGCGAAGGCGAGCAGCAGCAGCTGGGCCAGCCAGAAGACCGGCACCGCATGCCCGAGCAAGGAGACGGCGCTCACGGCGGTGTCGCCCAGCGAGTGCGGCCGGCGTGCCGCCAGCACCCCGAGCGCCAGCCCCATCGCGGTGGACAGGAGCAGCGCCGGGCCGATCAGCAGCAGGGTGGCGGGCAAGCGGCCGAGCACGGCCGTCACGGCGGGCTGCTGCAGGCGGTAGGAGAAGCCGAGGTCGCCGCGCAGCACGCGGCCCATGTAC
>CAZQSB010000139.1:0-2703 GCA_964596015.1 uncultured bacterium
GATCCTGGAAGACTTGGGGCCACCTTCGGGTGGCCCTTCGTCGTTTCTACCTCGGACGCCCCGCCCGCGTAGGCCATTGCCGAGCGCGGGCGGGGCGTTCTTCATGCGGACGGCGCTCGAGCGCCGGCGCCTCAGGCCCACCCCAGCGCGCGGGCGGCCAGGTACACGGCCAAGCCCAGCAGCAGGCCGGACGCGAGACCCCGCGTCCGCGCGACCACGACGACCGTCACGGCCGCCGCGGCGATGCGCCAGGTGCCGTCGGCGGCGCCGCTGCCGGGCAGGCCGCCGGCCACCAGCGCGGCGAACACGGCCACCGGCACCAGGTCGAGGAACCGCCGTCCATAACCGCGCAGCTGGGTTCCCGGCAGCAGGAGGCCCCACAGGCGGACACCGTAGGTGACGCCGGCCATCGCCAGGATCGTCCAGGCGAGCGGGGTCACGGCGCCCCGCGCGCTCCTGCGGGCAGGGCGGCGCCGATGCCGGCGGCCAGGGCCGTCGCGACCAGCAGGGCGACCCCCGGTTCGAGAACCCCCGCGAGGCCCCAGGCGCCGAGGCCGGCGATGCCCGCGACCGCCAGGGTCCGGCGGTCGGGCAGCAGCGGCACCAGCAGTGCGACGAACGCCAGCGGGAACACGATGTCGAGGCCGATCGCCTGTGGCTCCGGCAGCGATCGCGCGAGCAGCGAGCCCACGAGCGTGGCGGCGTTCCAGACCACGAACAGTGACAGGCCGGCGCCGATCAGGAAGGCCGGCCGGCCGCGCCCATGCGCGACGTGGACGCCGAACGCCTCGTCGGTGAGCAGGTGGGCCGCCAGCAGGCGGCGCGCGCCCCGCAGATCGGTCGTCGCGGCGACCACGACGCCGTAGAGCAGGTGGCGGAGGTTGATGAGGAAGGTGGTCGAGACCAGCGTCCAGGGTCCGGCGCCGGCCGCGATGAGGCCGACCGCCGCGAACTGGGCGCCGCCGGCGAAGACGAGCAGGCTCATCAGCTGGGTGTCGACCGGCTCGATGCCGGCCGCGCGCGCGCTCACGGCGTACGCGGCGCCGAGAGGCACCAGCCCGATCCACAGCGGGACCATGGCGCGGAACCCCGCGCCGAGCCCGCCCGACGCCGGCGACGGACTCATGGGCTCAGAGGGCGAGCTCATGGGCTCAGAGGGCGAGCCGCGCCAACCGCATCCAGCGCGCCGGCGACATCGTCTTCAAGAGCCGCCACGACTGCGGGAACGCCGCGGTGGTGGCCTCGACGCGCTCGAACAGGGTGTCGCGCAGGTCCTCCGGCAAGTTCAGCGGCGGCGTGAGGCGCACGACCCGCTGCGCGTTGATCGAGTAGCAGCCGTGCACGCCGCCCAGATGCAGCGCGCGCAGCCCCAGCGCGGCGCCGACCTGGTCGACGAGCTCCGCGTCGACGGGCAGGAAGCGTGACGGTGCCACGGGCCGGATCTGCAGTGCGAACAGCATACCGGCGCCGCGGGCCTCCACGATCAGGTCGGGAAAGCGCTCGGCGAGCGCACGCAGGCGCGCGAGGCCGACCTCGCCGTCGCGCCTGGCCTTCGCCACCAGCCCCTCCTCGTGGATGAGCTCGAGCGAGCGCAGCGCCACCACCATCGGCAGCGTCGCGCCTCCGAAGGTGTTCGAGTGGCGCTTCGACTCGACCCCCGGCAGCATCTTCAGGAAGATGTCCTCGCGTGCGATCGTCGCCGCGACCGGCAGCAGGCCGCCACCCAGCGTCTTGGCCAGCGTGATGACGTCGGGATCGAGCCCATCGGCGACGCTGGCGAACCAGTGACCCGTGCGCCCCAGCCCCGTCTGAATCTCGTCCGCCACCACCAAGATGCCGTGCCGCCGGCAGAGTTCGCCCAGGTCCGACAGGAAGCCCGCGGGCGGGCGGATGACGCCGCCCTCGCCTTGGATTGGCTCGATGACCACCGCCGTCACCTTGTCCGGTCCGAGATCACGCAGCGTGGCCTCGAAGGCGTCGAGATCGCCGTAGGGCACCGTCGTCACCGGGCCGAACAGCGGCCGGAACGGCGCCTGGTACTCCTCGTTAGGCGTCAGCGCCAGCGCCGCGGCCGTCTTGCCGTGGTACGCGTGCGTGAAGTTGATCAGCGTGCCCCCGGGCCGGTAGGCGCGCACGAACTTGACGGCGGCCTCGATGGCCTCGGCGCCGGAGTTCGAGAAGAAGACGCGGCTGCGCGCGTGGCTGGGCGCCACGGCGGCGAGGATGGCGACGAGGGTCTCCTCGACGGCCGCCCTCCAGGCCGATAGCGACGACTGCGGCAGGCCGATGTCGTGGGTCTCGGCCAGGTAGCGCTCCACGGTCTGCACCAGCGGCGCGTACCCCTCGCCGAAGGGCACCGCCGCGTAGCTGCCGGCGTGGATCAGGTGGCGGCCCTCCTCGTCCTCGAGTTCCCACGGGGAGAGCGCGCGGAAGGGGCCGCCGATGCCGAGGACGTCGACGAGTCCCATGAGGTCGCGGTTGCCGTGCGCGTGCTCGCGGGCGACGGTCGTCGCGCGGTCGACGCCGGCGAACAGGTCGTCGCTGTGGACCGGCAGACGCAGCCGGATGCCCGTTGCAGGGTCGGTGGACTTCGGTGCGTCGCGCGGGGACGACACGCTCATCGCAGCGGCCTCCGGGTGACGTTGCCGGCCGCGTCCTCGACCACGACCTCGCCGTCGGCGACATCGGCGACGTCGACGCGGA
>CAZQSB010000140.1:0-2670 GCA_964596015.1 uncultured bacterium
CCGACGCGAACGATATGGAAAAAGCCGAAAAGTATCCTGTGGTTCAGAGGATGCTGGTTAAGCCCCTTTCAAAAAATGACGTGGTCGAAATTTTAAACATGCCATAGTCTCCCCGATATGATACAACCACCCTATTTCACGCTGAGTGGGTCGCTGTTTAGGGGGCTGGGAAAGCTACCTGAATGAACAGAGCGGTATATTAAGCCGAATGATAATGGACCTCTCTTTTTCCCCTGTGCAGGAAAGTCCTGTGGTCTGCGGCGAAAAATCGCAGAAGTCTACAGGAAAATGATACGTATAAGCCCAATATTGCAACAGATGTATGCTTGAATTCGACTAAGGTGTGTCCAAAGAGGATATCATGAACTTCTTAGACTATTCCCGAATACTGAGTCATCCACACACAAAAACCCCTAAACGTAGAATATTCCAGAGGGTTCTGTAATTAAAAAACCTAGAGCGAGTGTTCTCAACCCATAGGTCACCCTCATTACGCCTGATGCGCAGGCTTCAGCAAATCGTTTACCGTCTTCACCGGGTTAAAGGTGCTCAGGGGTACCTCAACAAAGATAGTGTTCCACTTCGCCATGGCACCATTCCAGAGACCGGGCAGTTCCAGGGCCTTGAGTTCCTTGCCGTCCTTGGTCTTGTAGGCGATAAAGGCCTGGCCCATGTCCACGTAGTCCATCAGGTGGTAGGGCTCCCCCTTGTAGTTCTTCATCCCGCAGACCAGGTCCACCGGGTTGAAGTGGGTGGCTCCCTGGAGTATTTGATTCTGAGCGGGATTGTCGGTATCGATCTGGGCAGATTCTATGATCTGGAGGGAAACCGAGCCGTCCGTTCCGTGAATAAAGAAAGGCCCTCCACCGGGTTCCCCCTCGTTTCTCACCATGCCGCAGACGCGGATCGGGCGGTCGATGAGTTCCTTCAGCATCTGCCGCTTGCCCTCCTCATCCTGTTGGGCATACTCTGCCGGTATGCGCACATTCAGTTCGGTTTCCATAAACAACCGGCATTCCTCGAGGTGATCCGCTCCACCGGTACCCTCATCCAGCCAGCGGGCGTGTTCGAAGGCACGCTCCTGTACGCTGAGCAGCAGGCCGCCTAACATCTTCTTGTTGTCCACCGTATCCGGGAAGTCCCTTTCCGTAACCACGTTGTCGATATTCTTGATAAAGACCATATCGGCATTGACCTCGTTCAGGTTCTCGATCAGGGCGCCGTGTCCACCGGGCCGAAAGAGCAGGCTGCCGTCCTCCTGCCGGAAGAAGCTGTTGTCCATGTTCACCGCTACCGTATCCGTAGAGGGTTTCTGATACGAAAAGGAAATCTCAAAGGTCTTGCCGGTTTCCTCGCTCAGGTGATCTTGTATGCGTTCCTGTTCGGTCGTGAAAAGCTCCTGGTGCTGGGGCGAAATGGTGAAATGTACCCGTGCCGTTCCATTGGCCTCAGCATACCGGGCAGCCTCCTTGAGGTGTTCTTCGAAGGGGGTCACATTGCGGTCTCCGTATCGGTGAAAGGCCAGCATCCCCTTGGGATAGAAGCCGTAATTCAGACCCGTCTCCCCGAGGACTTCGGCTATGAAGCGATGCAGGTGTTCCCCTTCCGTCTGGTAGCTGCCTGCGATTCGCTCCTGTACATCGCCGTAAAACGCAAACTTCTCCAATCCCTCCTTAAACTGCTTGAGCGCCTTATCTTCGTTTCTTTCGAAATAGGCATCCAACTCCTCTTCTTCGGGCTTATAGGCATCGAGAAAGGAGAACAGGGCCTTGAACATGCGTGAGGCGGCCCCGGACGCGGGAACAAACTTAAGCAGGGACTTCCCCTCCCTGAGTTTGTCGAACTGCTCCCTTAAAGCCGTTTGTTGCTGCTCTTCGAATTGGAAAATACCGTTGCCCACTGTTGCGGCTTCGGCCAGGTTTACAAAGGGCACCCCTTTTTCAAACATTTCCACCTGCCGGGCCAGTTGCTGTTCGGTTATGCCCTTTTCACTGAGGAGTTTCTTGTCGTTATCCGTGAGTTCCATAGGTAGTATTGAGTAGATGATCAATTGTTGTAATGGCAGTTTGAAGGCGCTGTTCGCGTCCCCCGCTCAAAGTAACAAATTTCCTACCGCTTTGCTCCAATGCCCCCCGGAAAGCCCGGAAGAACTCCTCCCGGTCATCCGGCCGGTCGCGGAGGTCGTCCTCTTCCCAGGGGATATCAATATCGGTGAGGAAATACAGGTCGTACCGGTTGGTCCGGGCAGCAGTCCGCAAATCGGGATGGGCATAGCCGTCAAAGTAGAGTTCGGAATATACCAGGGTCTCCAACAGATCGGTATCGCATACCAGCAGTCGCCGGCTTCGCGCGGCGAGCTCGTTCTCGTGGCGGATCTGTCCCTGTGCGATATCCATGAGATCTTCCTTGCTGCAGATTTCCTTTTCGGCATCCCATTTCCGCTGGAGGAAATCCCGGGCGTATTCCGGCACCCAGGGTTCGTCGTAGTATTCGCTGAGCTCTCGGGCCAGCGTGGTCTTGCCCGTGGATTCCGGTCCGAACAGGACCACCTTTACGATGTCTGAAGGTTGCTGTAGTAGCGTTTTCTCCATTCCAGTAATCCGTATATGGCCAGTACGGTAAAGATGGCGTACTGCAGGGAAAGCATCCCAAAGCCGCGGTAGGCGTATA
>CAZQSB010000141.1:0-2638 GCA_964596015.1 uncultured bacterium
GGTGGCAATGTGCGTCAACGACCTGGGCTGCCAGGGCGCGGAGCCGCTGTTTTTCCTCGATTACTTCGCCACCGGCAAGCTCGACACCGACAGCGCCGCGCGCATCATCGAAGGGATCGCCACCGGATGCGAGCAATCGGGCGCTGCCCTGATCGGGGGCGAGACGGCAGAGATGCCGGGCATGTACGAGGCCGGTGATTTCGACCTCGCCGGTTTTGCCGTTGGCGCGATGGAACGCGATGGCGGCCTGCCCGATGGCGTGGCCGAGGGCGATGTCCTTCTGGGCTTGGCCAGCGATGGCGTTCATTCCAACGGCTACAGCCTTGTGCGCAAGCTGGTCGAGATGTCCGGCCTTGGCTGGGATGCGCCCTGCCCATGGGACGAAGGGCGCAGCCTTGGCGCGGCGCTTCTGGCGCCCACGCGGCTCTATGTGCGGCCGGCGCTGGAGGCGATCGGCGTGGGCGGCGTGCATGCCTTGGCCCATATTACCGGCGGCGGGCTGACCGAAAACCTGCCGCGCGTGTTGCCGGGCGGGCTGACCGCGGGTGTCGATTTGGCAAGCTGGCAGATGCCCGGCGTGTTCGGCTGGCTGTCGGACGCCGGCGGGATGACGCAAGCCGAAATGCTCAAGACCTTCAACTGCGGCATCGGCATGGTGCTGGTGGTTGCACCCGAACGCGCCGACGCGATCGCGGAGGCACTGCGCGCGGCCGGCGAAACCGTGTGCCACATGGGCCACGTCACCCGCGGCGATGCGGTCGTCTACGGCGGGTCGCTGGCGTGACGAAACGCGTTGCCATCCTGATTTCGGGCGGCGGCTCCAACATGGTCAAGCTGGCCCAGAGCATGACCGGCGACCACCCCGCGCGCGCCGTTCTGGTGGCCTCGAATGACCCCGCCGCGGCCGGGTTGGACGTGGCGCGCAAGATGGGTATCGAAACGGCTGCGGTGGATCACCGCGCCTATGGCCGCGACCGTGCCGCGTTCGAGGCGGCGCTGCTGTCTGAATTGGAGCGCGCCGCGCCGGACATCATATGCCTGGCCGGGTTCATGCGCGTTCTGGGCGCTGATTTCGTGTCCCGCTGGGAGGGGCGGATGCTCAATATCCACCCCTCTCTGCTGCCCAAGTATCGCGGTCTGGACACGCACGCGCGCGCCATCGCGGCGGGGGATAGCGAGGCGGGCTGCACCGTGCATCTTGTTACGCCCGCGCTGGATGACGGGCCTATCCTGGGTCAGGCCCGCGTGCCGATTCGCCCGGGTGACACGCCGCAATCCCTTGCCGAGCGGGTTCTGGTGCAGGAGCACCGCCTGTACCCCGCCGTTCTGCGGCGGTTTGCCGAGGGCGAACGGCAGCCCCTTATCCTCGACTAGGCGCATGGGGCGCGGGGTTCTTTCAATTTGCGCGGCACTGGCATAAACAGGGGCAACCGCCGCCACCGGCGAGCACTCTCAACCAACCGACAGCGGCTTTTATGAAAACACTCACTACCACCCGACAACTGGCCGAGTTCTGCACGGCGGCCAGCGCATGCGATTACGTCACCGTGGATACCGAATTCATGCGTGAGCGGACCTATTATTCCAAGCTGTGCCTCGTGCAACTGGCAATGCCCGGCGAGGACGACGACACCGCGGTCCTCGTTGATCCGCTGGCCGAGGGGATGTCGCTGGAGCCGCTATACGACCTGTTCCGCGATACTTCTGTGGTCAAGGTGTTTCACGCCGCGCGGCAGGATATCGAGATTTTCCAGGTCGAGGCGGGCGTGATTCCCACCCCCCTGTTCGACACGCAGGTCGCCGCGATGGTTTGCGGCTTTGGCGAGCAGGCTGGCTACGAGACGCTGGTGCGCAAGATCGCGAAGTCGAGCCTCGACAAATCCTCGCGCTTTACCGATTGGTCGCGCCGCCCGTTGAGCGAGGCGCAGAAAACCTATGCGTTGGCCGACGTGACCCATCTGCGGGTGATCTATGAATTCCTCGCCGATCAACTGTCCCGCGCGGGCCGCGAGAAGTGGGTGGCCGAAGAGTTGAAAGTTCTGACCGATCCCGACACATACGTGACCCACCCCGAGGATGCATGGAAGCGCGTCAAGACGCGCACCAATTCGGGGCGTTTCCTGGCCGTTGTGCGGGAACTGGCGCGGTTTCGCGAGAGTTACGCGCAACAGCGCAACGTGCCGCGCTCACGGGTGTACAAGGACGACGCGCTGGTCGAATTGGCCTCGACGAAACCCACCAGCATGGCCGATCTGGGCCGCTCACGGCTGTTGCTGCGCGATGCCCGCAAGGGCGAGATCGCCGAGGGCATCCTGTCCGCCGTCAAGGCGGGGCTGGAATGCCCGCCCGAAGACATGCCGAAACCCGACACCGGGCGCGACAAGTTGCAGGTCAATCCGGCGCTGTCGGACCTGTTGCGCGTGCTGCTCAAGGCCAAGTCGGAAAGATCGGGCGTCGCGGCCAAGCTGATCGCCCCGGCGGCTGACCTGGATGCGATCGCGGGAGGGCTGCGCGATGTGCCGGCCTTGCATGGCTGGCGCAAAGAGGTGTTCGGCCAGGATGCACTGCGCCTGTGCGACGGCGAAATTGCTCTGACCGCAAAGGGCGCATCAGTGCGCGTGATCGAAACCTGAAGCGC
>CAZQSB010000142.1:0-2630 GCA_964596015.1 uncultured bacterium
AGAACGGCAAGGCCACGGCGGCGGCGCAAGCCCTGCTGGCCAAGGCCATGGGCGTACCCAAGTCGCGCCTGTCCCTGATTAGGGGCAAAACGGCGCGCAACAAGGTGTTTCACCTTGATTAATGGGGCCAGAGCCTAGCTTTCGCCTGGTTCGGGGCGCAACTTGTAGGCCCCTTCGGGTAGGTTCAGCGCCGCGCCGAGATCGCGCAGTTGCGAAGGCGAGAGCGTTACCGTCTGGACCCTGTCGGTGCGCGGATCGTACTGGGATACCGTGACGCATTCGGCGAAGGCGGTGACGATCACGTCCTCTTGCAAGGGCGTCTCGCCGTCATCGACAAGGGTGATAACCGTGGCGTCGAATTCGTGTTCAATGGTAAACATACCCAGAGGGTACGGCAGTTCCACCGCAATGCAAGAGGCTCGCCAGAGCATGAAAACGATCGAGAATGTGGTTAGCGACCGAGGCTCTCGCTACGCGGTGTCGGGCGGCGTGGCGGCCAGTGACGAGGACATTGCCGCGTTTCTCAAGCGGTTGAAGCGTAACAAGAAATACGCCAAGGCCACCCATAATACATGGGCGATGTTGGCCGCCGACGGCACCGCGCGCAAAGGTGACGATGGTGAAAGCGGGGCCGGCATGATCATCCTGCGGATGCTGGAACGGGCCGGGCTGCACGACCACGTGATCGTGGTAACCCGTTGGTATGGCGGCAAACACCTGGGCGGTGACAGGTTCCGTCATGTGCAATCCTGTGTGCGCGCCTATCTCGACGCGATCGGCCTGCCCACTGGCGATTGACACAGGTCAAGGCGTGATCGCGCGCGATATGGTCCCATTCAAGGGTTCGCCATAGGGGCGATCCCAATATGGGAGGGCGTTAAAATGCATGAAAATCAAACTATTAGGAGGCATGCAGCGCTGGTTGACCGGATGGCTTCCGCGCTTGGTCTGGACCTTGAGGAAGAGGTGATGGCCGGGCATCTGGACTATGATTCGCTGCCGGACATGGTGCTGCGGTGCACGGGGTGCAGTCAGCCTGACACCTGTGCTGCGTGGCTTGATTCGGCGCGGGAGGGGGAGGCGCATGCGCCTTGCTATTGCCGCAACGCCAAGGCGCTGGAGCTGTTGCGCAAGTCGTGAAGGCGCCCTTCGGGTGCCTGAAAAGTGATGTGATAACAACTGGTTGATCATTCCCAAACGGCCGGGATCAGGAGGTGTGACATGGGAAAGATGGAATACCTGGGTGATCCGGACTGCCATTTCTGGCTGACGCGGTCGATGGCGCGATCGGTGGGGCTGAACCTGAGCGAATCGATGCAGGCGGGGCGGCTGCATGCGGATGACTACGCGGAAATGGTGGCGCGGTGCCGACTGTGCGCGCGTGTCGCTGATTGCCAGGCCTGGCTGGCGAAAGGCGGCCGCGAAGCGGCGCGCGCGCCGGCATTCTGTGCCCACGCCGGAACGCTTAATGCGCTGAAAGAAATATAGAAAACACAAGGAAACCAAAATGAAAATCCTGGAAAAATTCAGCCACCGCGCCGAGGTCATGGGCCAGATGGCGCAGACTCTCGGGGTCGATTTCGGCGGGCGGATTGCCTGTGACCACTCGGCTGCGGCGCAGTATCGTGGCGCGGTCATGCGCTGTGCCAGTTGCACCCACGAGGCCGAGTGCCTGAGCTGGATGAATGGGCAAAAGAACGCGAAGGAAGCACCAGAATACTGCAAGAACAAGGATTTGCTTGATAGTCTTTCGCCCGCCTGATCCGCGCTGACGCCCAAACGGGCAACGGCGTCATGGAAGACGTGGTTTTCAGCGCGCCCGCGTTAACCAATTAACGTGGCGCACGGTCAGGACATGATTGGCGTTTGTGCCAGAACGTGGATTTCGGGCCGTGAACCTGCGATTCGCACGAAACTGCGCCCGCCGGTTTGTCATCCGCCGGTTTCCTGATCCAGCCAGGTCGTCGTTTCGGGCGTGGTCTCGACCTGCTCCCATGTGATGACCGGCAGATCGTAGGGGTGAAGATCGGTGATCAGCGCGACCAGCGCGGCGCGGTTGGCGGCGGTCGTCTTGAAGGTGATCTGGACTTCGGTTTCTTCTTCGACCGCGCCCTGCCAGTGGAACAGGCTGATGAGGCCGGGGGTGACATTGGCACAGGCCGCCATGCGCGCGCTGATGGCGGCACCGGCCAGGTCGCGGGCGCTGTCGAGGTCGGGGCAGGTGGTGGTCAGGTGAATCATAGCGTGGAATGCGTCCCGTCGCAGAGCGGGGCGTTGCCAGTATGCTTGCAGCCGCAGAAGAACACCTTTTGCG
The DNA here is from genome assembly GCA_964596015.1 of uncultured bacterium. Classification (GTDB taxonomy): domain Bacteria; phylum Joyebacterota; class Joyebacteria; order Joyebacterales; family Joyebacteraceae; genus WJMD01. The sequence continues at coordinate 2,315 of CAZQSB010000142.1, forward strand.
TGGCCGGGGCGGTATATTTGACCGGGCGATGCGCGGTGCCCTTGTGGCTGCCGTCGCAGTATGGCTGCCGGGCGGACCGGCCGCAGGCGCACCAGAGGTAGGATTTGCCCTCGGTCACCTCGACGGGGAAAGGTGCGGGTTGCGCGATTTCGGGGGTGTCATCGGTCATGGCGCTGGCTCCTGTTCGTGTGGCTGCGCGGAGCGTAGCGCAGGCGCGCAGGGTTGGGAACCGGGGGGTGGGTGGAGGATTCGGGCGTGGGTGGGTGAGGAGCCGCGCATCGTTGGGCCGCGGTGCGGCGATCAGGCGTTGGTGATA
>CAZQSB010000143.1:0-1272 GCA_964596015.1 uncultured bacterium
GCCCAGCGCTTCGAGAATGTCTTCTGTCTCATGGTTGCCTCGATCTCTGCGGGACTTACGACGCCTTTGCTCCAACTATATTCGCTCTTTCCTCGACTCCATGCAAGGGGATTTTGCGGAGGAATGCAAGGGAATTTGGTTATTGCTCCTTGAATCTCGCTTCTCTGAGTAGATGAGTCAAAGAAGTTCCGTGGCGAATTGCAGCTTTCTGACGTCGAGAGTGTTCAGAGTTCAGGTGTTCAGAGTTCAGGTTGGGAACCGAGGCAGGGCGTCTCGGGATGGGGGGGAGAGGGCGATTGGGCGTAGCATTTAAGTGGATATCGGGGTGCGTGTTGTGATGCGTGCAGAGCGCCGCTACGAATGGCGAGGGCTGAATAGCAGGCCGTGAGCGCTCAGGCAGCTTTGAGCAAGGCGATGAGGTCGTTGAACGATTTGGTGGTTCGGCGGTACTGGGCTTGGATCGTTGAGTTCGGCTTCAGCGAAGCGTTCGTGGGACGATCGAAGATGCTGCCTGCGATGGGGCGCAGAATGCGGTTGCGGACGATCACTAACAGGGCGGCAGCTTTACGTCCGTAGTCGGAGAGGACGTAGACGTATCGGTTGTCAGGCCGTTCGATCAGGCCGTGAGCCTTGAGCTTGCGCAGATCGTAGGCAAGTTGGTTGCGAGTATACTGCTGCGGGGTGAGGCCATGTGCTTGCCGTACGGCCTGATGGATGTCGGCGGCGCTGAGGCCGCCCAGTTGCGAGGAGCTGTGCATCAGAATTTCCAACAATCGAATGATCCGATCGTTGTCCAAGCGGATGCCGGCCATGCGTTGGCTCTTCAGGCGGCAAGGTTGTGCCAGTTTTTCCAGTAGGGGGTAGTCCATTTCGACGTTGAGGTTCTCGGCTTGAGCGTCGGCGAAGCGATCATTGACCGCCTGAAGCTTGCCTGCCACCTCGGGCAGATACGCCAAGCTCTTCTTCTGGCGGAAGTCTTTGAGATTGTTCGAGCAGGTCTCGATGCGCAGGAACGTGTTGTCCTTTTCGTACTGCTTGACGAAGGCGTTCTTTGAATAGGCGCGCAGGACATGATGGCCGTGCTCCATCTGGTCGAGCACAACCTGATGCTTACCCTTGGTACGTTTCGTCACGCGCCAGCCGAAGATGTTGGCTATGCGCTGAGTGGTAATCCGGGCCAGCCCAAGATCGCAAGAGCGTTCAAAGATGGAATGGATCGGACGGTTGCGTTTGAAGACGATGTTTTGCGCGTATTCCACCTGGTTGATGTAG
>CAZQSB010000143.1:1372-2623 GCA_964596015.1 uncultured bacterium
TGATGTAGAAATACAGATGCGTGTAGCGGGAGCGTTGTGCGGCCACGATACGCCAGGAGGGATCATCGACCGGGAACTTTGGTTTCACGATTGGGAAGCTCGGCCCCTGCTCCATGCTCTTGAGCACGTAGTAAACTCCCGTCCGACCTTGTCTGAGCATACGCGTGCGTAGGGGGGCAAGATCGTCCTTCTTGCGCACACTTTTCTCCGCCCAGACGATGGGGATCTGACGGTTGCCGGTGTAAGCGTTGACCCAGTTCAAATACTGATCGGTTCGCTGTCGGAGCGTTTCCTTGCTGATACAATCGACCTGCTTTATCGTCCGGAAGAAGTACACGATGTTCTCGGGCCGCGACAGCGTCGAGAGGTATCCGCGGATCACGATGCGGTCAAAGCAGTGATAGGCAAAACGAATTGAACGACCGAAGAGTCGAGTGAGCTTTTCCATCGGTTTCTCCTTTTGGCTTGCCGGCCACCCCATTGTGGGGTGGAGAAACCGATGGATTCAATCTCGGAGGGCAGGCCATGGCGACCGACAAAACGTACATGGAGGTCGAGGATCTGGATGTCTATCAGAGGCTCTGCAAGCTGCATATTGAAGTCTGCGATCTGAGCCATGACTGGCCACAGGAGGAACGCTACGAGCTCGGATCACAAGTGCGTCGCTCCTCCAACAGCTCCCCAGCCCAGCTGGCTGAGAAGCACGACGACCGGCATATCCGGAACAAGATCGAAGGCGTCAATCGCAGCAGAGGCGAAGCCGGCGAAACCATTCACCACCTGTTTATCGCCAAGCTCAAAGGCTACATCGATCAGTCCGGCTACAGCTCCTATCGAGGCCGTTACAAGGAATGCATTCGCATGCTCAACGGCCTGGAAAAATCACCAGAGAAGCACCTGCCGGAGTCAGAGCGCCGGTGGCCCCCTCCTGAACTCTGAACACTGAACCCCTGAACTCTCCCATCACCCGAGGCGTCGAGACACTCACAAGCGCTGCTTCACATAAAAACGAATTTCAAATATGTTTGGCTAGAGCTTCAGGAGCCGCCGGGCATTGTCCCGGCAGATGCGGCGGAACGCCGTCCGGGAGATCTTCCTGTCCTGCAGCGCAGTCTGCAGGAAGTCAATGATGCCGGGCTTCTCCTGGTCATACCGAAGGTAATCCGTACCCAAAAGGAGCTGTTCATGGAACCGGTCGAGAAATTCCAGCCCGTACGCCGGGTCGCGGGTGAGTGCGTTGAGGCCGCTTCC
>CAZQSB010000144.1:0-2564 GCA_964596015.1 uncultured bacterium
GCGGCGAGCGGCTGGAGGGCACCTGGGTCCCGGGCGGCCGCCTCGACGTCGCCGGTGGAATCGACGTCGGCATCGCGCTGCGAGGCTGGGCCGACGTCGTCGGCGTCGCGCGCCTCGCCGCCGTGTGGGAGACGGCCCGCGACGACCTGCCAGTGGGGCAGGCGTCGCTGACCCTGGAGGCGCCGTGGCCCGCCGAGATCGCGTTGGCCGCCGACGGCACCACGGCCAGCTGGGACGCGGTGAGCGATCTCGCCGGCCTGCCGCTGCTGAGCTCGGGCGGGTGGCGGCCGGGTGCGCCGGAGCCCCTCGCGGGCACGCTAGCCTGGGGCGACCTCGCCCTCCTGAGCATCGACGGCGACGGCGTCTCGGGCAGCGGGACGTGGCCGGGCTGGGGCGCGGCGGGCGTGCGGGTGGCGCCGCAGGATTGGCGCCTGTGGCTGTCGAGCGCCGGTGTCGGCGAGGCCGAGTTCGGCGCGACGCGGGCGACGTTCGACCTCGCGGAGCCGCGTCTCGACGCGACGATCGACCTCGAAGCGTCGTGGGCCGGCCGGCCGGCACGTCTCACGGGGCGCGCGAGTTGGTCGCCGGAGCGACCCGCTGGCGACCTCGCGGCGACGTTCGAGCTCGGCGGCGGCGGCCGCGCGAGCGTGGTCGGCGACCTCGACGGCGTGGTCGCGACCCTCGCGGGGCCGGTGGCCGACTGGGCCGCGGTGGTGAGCCCGCTGCTCGCCGCCGACGGTGAGGCGGCGCTCGCCGGAGAGCTCACGGGCACGCTCGCCTGGTCGCCGACGGGCTCGCTCGAGTTGCGCGCCGGGTGGCGCGACGGCGAGGACCGGCCCGTCGGCCTCACCTGGTCGCCCGCCGGCGGCGAGGCGAGCGGTGCGGGCTGGCGCGCCCGCCTCGATCGCGACGGCCGCCTCGAGCTCGAGGCCGAGCAGGCACGCATGGCCCCGCTGCTGCGGCGCGACGACCTCGCGCTCGCGATCGACGGCAGCATCGCTCTCGGTCTGGGTGGCGCGCCGACCGGGTCCGCCGGCGATGGGCCGGCCACGGGCGGGGCCGCGACGCCCGGGGTCGACGCCGGCGGCGCCCTCGACGTGGCCGCCGCGTTCGCCGGCGCCGAGGTGACCGCCCGACTCGTCGGCGGCGACGAGCCGACCCTCGACGCGACGGCGAGTTTCGGCCCCCTCCGGGCGTGGGCCGAAGGGCCGGTGGCGCTCGGACCCGCCGTCGCCTGGCGCGGCACCTGGCGGCTCGCCGACGAAGCCGACATCGGCCTCGACGGCCGCGGTGCCCTCGTCGCGTCCGCCGCCGAGATCCGCCTGACCGGTTCCGTGGGCCTGTCGGCCGGGGAACGGGGCCCGCTGGCGTGGCCGCGGCTCGCCGCGGACGTCGACCTGCGCCCCGAGGGCGTGGCGCTGTCCGGCACCGACGGGCTCGCCGGGAGCTGGTCCGAGGGGCTGTCGGCGACCGTCACGGTCGCCGACGTGCCGACCTCCCTGCGGCTGCAGCCGGCGGGCGACGGTTGGGCGATCGACGCCGGTGGCGACGTCGTGACGGCGGCGTGGGCGGGCGACCTCGAGGACTGGTCGCTCACGGGCACCGCGCGGCGCGCGGGCCTCGCGCTGTCCCTGGAGGCCACGGGATCGGCGGCGACGGCCAGCGGCCGCTGGGCGCTGGCCCACGACCCGCCCGCCGGCGGTGGCTCGGTGGACCCCGCGCCGTGGGCACAGGGGCACCTCACGCTCGACGATGCCGTGCTGGAGATCGTCGCGCGGGGCGAGGACCTCGATCTCGCGCGGGCGTCCGGGGTCGCGCAACTGCGCGATCCATCCGCCAGCGGCGAACTGCGTGCGCGCGTCGCGGCCGACGGTTGGTCGCTCGACGGCCGCCTCCACGTCGCCTGGCCGCCAGGTGCCGGCTGGCCCGTCTCCGCGAGCCTGGAGGCCGCCGGCCGGCGCCTGACGCTGGCGGCGGAGGCCGACGTGGCGGGCGTGCCGACGACCTGGAACGTGAGCGGCGACGATCTGGGCGACTGGCCGGCGACCCGCTGGACGCTCGACGGCCGGGTCGACGACGTCGCCTGGCGTGGCGAGGCCCGCACGGACGCCGCGGGCGTCGAGCTCACCCTGGCGAGCGCCGACGGGCGCTGGCGATTGGGCGCGGGCGGCGGGCGAACGGGCCAGGCGACCGCCACCGGCCCGGATGGCCTCGCCGCCGTGTTCTCGTGGCGACTCGACCCATCCCTGGAGGTCGATCTCGAGGCGGAGGTGGCCGGGTTCGCGGCCGCCGCCCGCGTGGGCCTGCCGGCGAACGGCGGCGGCGAGGGGCCGTGGCTGCGGCTCGACGTGGCCCACGACGAGGAACCGTGGCGGGCGCACCTCGTCGGTCCGCTCGACCCGCTGGACCTCACCGGCGCGATCGCGCTCACCGACACCGGCTTCGCCGCCGGCCTGACGTCCTCGCCTACGTGGCGCCTCGACTGGGGGGACCTCGAGTTCGTCTGGGCGGACGGCGGCCTCGTGATCGACGGCCGCAGCGAGGCGGGGCAGCTGCCGTTCGTG
>CAZQSB010000145.1:0-2562 GCA_964596015.1 uncultured bacterium
AGAACGCGCCATCTATGCGCTCTGCCGTCCGCCGGGGCATCATGCCTTTGCCGATCTCGCCGGGGGCTTCTGTTTCCTCAACAATTCCGGGATTGCCGCGCAACGGCTGCTCGGGCGCGGCTTGCGCCCGGCAATCCTCGATATCGACGTGCATCACGGCAACGGCACGCAGGGCATGTTCTATGCCCGGGGCGACGTGCTGACGGTGTCACTTCATGCCGATCCGGCACGGTTCTACCCGTTCTTCTGGGGCCATGCACAGGAACGCGGGGAGGGCGCGGGGCTGGGGGCGAACCTGAACCTGCCGCTGGAGCGGGGCACCGGGGACGACGATTACCTCGCCGCGCTTTCGAAGGCGCTGGAGCGGATTGCCGATTTCGGCGCCGACGTGATCGTCGTCGCGCTCGGGCTTGACGCCCATGTCGATGACCCGTTCAAGGGGCTTGCGGTGACGACCGGGGGATTCACCCGGATCGCCGCTGCCATCGCCGCCGCCGGCCTGCCGCGGCTTTGCGTGCAGGAGGGCGGTTATGTGTCGGATGCCCTGGGGTGGAACCTGACCGCCTTCCTGGACGGTATAGAATAAGGAGACCGCATGGCGGAGATCGAGTTCAGAACGCTGTACCTGAAGAAACGCTTTCCCCTGGCGATCAGCCGGGGCGTGATCGAGGGGGCGGACAACCTGTTCCTGGGTATCACCGAGAACGGCGTCACCGGCTGGGGCGAGGTGGCGCCGGGGGCCACGGAAGGGGCGGAGACGCCCGGAGAGGCGCGGGCGATGCTGGCGGCCTTCCTGGAGGACGGACTCGACACCGGGCCGATCCACGACATCTGGGAGCGGGCCAATGCCGCGGGCGTTGCCGCCTGTGCGCTGGCCGGGCTCGACATGGCGCTGTGGGATCTGCGCGCCAAGCAGGCCGGCATGCCGCTTTACCGGTTGCTGGGGCTGGCGCGGCGGGGGGTGCCCACCTCGCTCACGGTCGGCATCAACCCTCCGGAGGTTGTGCGCGAGCGGGTTCCGCTTTTGCTGGGCCGGGGGGCCAGGGCACTGAAGATCAAGCTTGGCTCGCCCGAGGGGATCGAGGCCGACAAGGCGATGTACGCGGCGGTGGTCGAGTCCGTGGGCTCGGCCGATGTGGCGCTGCGGGTCGATGCCAATGGCGGCTGGTCGCTGGAGGACGCGCGGCACATGATGGGCTGGCTGGCCGACCGGCGTGCCGAATACATCGAACAGCCGCTTGTGCGCGGGGCCGAGGACCAGCTGGCCGATCTTTTCCGCGACCGCGCCCTGCCGATCTTCGTCGACGAAAGCTGCCGGATGTCCTTTGACATTCCCGGCTTCGCCGACCGGGTGGACGGGGTTAACCTGAAGCTGATGAAATGCGGCGGGATCACGGAGGCGCTGCGCATCGTGGCCACCGCCCGCGCGCATCGGCTCAAGACGATGATCGGCTGCATGGGCGAAAGCAGCATTTCGATCGCCGCCGGCGCCTCGATCGGGGCGCTGTTCGACTATATCGACCTCGATTCCCACCTCAACCTCGACCCGGACCCGGCCCAGGGCGCGCCGCTTGTCGGCGGGGTGACGCTGCCCGAGGACCGACCCGGACATGGAGGACACCTGCAAAATGCTTGAGCGGAACCAGAAGATCGCGATCTATGCCGAGGCCACGATGGGCCTCATCAACGCCAAGATGGCCGAGGGGATCATCCGCTACGGCGAGAACCCGGTCGCCTGCGTGATCGACAGCCACGCCGCCGGCAAGCGGGTGGGGGAACTGTGCAGGATGGATAGCGACGTCCCGGTGGTGGCGACGCTGGACGAGGCGATCGCCATGGGCGCCGAGGTGCTGGTGCTGGGCACCGCGCCATCAGGCGGGCGGGTGCCGCCGGAATGGATGTCGGTGCTGTGGCATGCCGTGGGCGAGGGGCTGTCCATCGTCAACGGGCTGCACGACCCGCTGAACGATGTCCTTGGCGCCGACCTGAAACCGGGCCAGTGGATCTGGGACATCCGCACGCCGGTGGGTGAAATGCCGCCCATTGCTACGGCGCGGGCCGCGACCCTGGACAACATCCGCGTGCTGATGGTCGGTACCGACATGGCCGTGGGCAAGATGACGGCGGGACTGGAAATTTACCGGGAACTGAAGGCGCACGGCGTGGATTCGGCCTTTCTGGCCTCCGGCCAGATCGGCATTTCCATAATGGGCACCGGCATCCCGCTCGATGCCTTCCGGGTGGACCATGCCAGCGGCGCGGTGGAACGGATGGTGATGGAGAATGCCGCCCACGACGTGCTGATCGTCGAGGGGCAGGGGTCGCTGCTTCATCCCGGCAGCACCGCCACGCTGCCGCTGATGCGGGGCAGTTGCCCCAACGCGATGATCCTATGCCACCGGGCGCGGATGGAGATACTGGACACCTCGGGCGAGGAGGTGCGCATTCCGCCGCTCGGGGACGTGATCGCGCTGAACGAGACGGTGACCTCGGCCGGCGGGGTGCTGACCCCGGGCAGTGTGGTGGGCATCGCGCTTAATACCCGCGACCTGGAGGAGGACG
>CAZQSB010000146.1:0-2531 GCA_964596015.1 uncultured bacterium
AGCGAGAAGCGGAGGCCGAAAAGCCCGCCGCGCCCGCCGGGCATGCCGACGATGAGGCGCGCGTTGAAGAGGCCGCCGAAGATGCGGTTGAGCCCGCCGGGCATGCCGGGGACGAGGAAACACCCCAGGCCGCGCGCGCAGAAGACTCGCACGCCGAGGACCAGGCGCCGCGCGCGGCGGCCCGCCTGCGGGAAGCGGCCGAAGCCGAATCGTCGCGTCTGTTCGAGAGAGCTGACACGCATTTCGAAGCCCCGGAAGCAACCAGGCGCCGCAATGCCATCCAGCACCTTCGCGCCGCCGTGGCCGCCACCAAGGCCGAAAGGAAGGCCGGCGGCACGCTGGAGCAGGAAACCGACGAAGACGCCTATCGGTCGGATCTGGCCAGCGTCGTGCGCCCGCGCCGCCCGACCACGCGATCGCTCGAGGGCGACGAGAGCCGTTCGCGCCGCCCGTCCGAGGGCCGCGAGGCGCCGCTGAAACTCGTGGCCGAACAGCGGGTGGACACCCCGCACGAAAAGGTGCGCCCGCGCCGCGTGTCGTCGGCGCAGATGACGGCCGAGGCCGCCCCGACCGGTGCCGATAGCGGCTTTACCGAATTCGCCGAGGAGATTGGCGCCACCACGCTGACCGAGCTTCTGGAAGCCGCCGCCGCCTACATGGCGGACGTGGAAGGCCGGCAGCAGTTCTCGCGGCCGATGCTGATGGGCAAGCTGAAGGAGGTCGAGAACGAGTCCTTCACGCGCGAGGACGGTCTTCGCTCGTTCGGGCATCTGCTGCGCGAGGGCAAGCTGCAGAAACTGAAGGGCGGGCGGTTCACCGTCACCGACCAGACCGATTTCCGCGCCAAGGCGGCCCGCCAGGCCGGCTGATCGACGAGGGATGGCATGAACACGAACCCCCCGGCACCGCTGCCGGGGGTTTTTCTATTCCGGGCTATCCAGCAGCCAGTCGACCGCGGCGGAAATGTCCTTTGCCACATGGCTGGGGGGCGGGTCGCCGCGGTTTTCGTCGCCCGCGCGGTACTTGCCGGTTTGCACCAGCACCGCCCGGCCCAGCCCGGCCTTCAGCGCGCCCGCCACGTCCGATTCCACGTCGTCGCCGACCATCGCCGCGTCCTTCGCGGCAATCCCCATGTCGGCAAGCGCCGCGTCGAAAAAGGCGGGCGCGGGCTTGCCCAGTACCTCGGCCGTCTCGCCGCTGGCGTATTCCAACGCCGCCACGAAGGCGCCGGCATCCATGCTCAGTTCCCCGTCGGCATCGCGGAAGCTGCGGTTGGCGGCCAGCGCATAGAACGCCGCGCCGCTGGCCAACACACGGAAGGCGGCGTTGAGGCTGTCATAGGTGAAATACGGCCCCGCGTCGCCCACCACCACGGCGCCTTCGCCGCCGGTCGCGCCTAGCCCCTCGAAATCCTCCGCCAGGTCGGGATGGATCAGCAGATGCGGGGCGAGCTCCTTCGCCTCCAGAAGGTCGCAGGCGGCGCTGGCGGGTGTGAACACCTCGTCGGCCGCCACCTCGAAGCCCAGCCGTGTCAGCCGGTCCAGCAGCACCCGCCGGGGAGAGCGGGTGGAATTGGTCAGAAACCGCACCGGCAGCCCCGCCGCACGCAGCCGCGCCACTGCGTCGGCCGCGCCGGGAATGGCCGTGTCGCCGTCATACAGCACACCGGCCAAGTCGAGCAGGATACCTTTCACCATGGGCCGAGAATGACAAGCGGGCGCGCGCGCGTCAAACCTCTCTAAGCCCCGGCATAGGCCTGGCGGCGCACCTCGCCGGGCAGTTGGCCGTATTTGCGCTGGAACCACTTCTTCATCAGCGTCACGTTGGAAAAGCCGCAGGCGACCGACACCTCGCCCACCGGCATCGCCGTCTGCGCGAGCAGCTTGTGCGCCCGTTCCAGCCGCAGGTCGCGATAGACCTTCAGCGGCGTCTGCCCGAAATATTCGCCAAAGCCGCGCTCCAGCTTGCGGGGCGAGACATCGAGGATATCGGCGATCTGGCCCACGGTCAGCGTGTCTTCGAGATGGTCGCGCATGATCTGCAGCGCCTCGCAGATCACCTCGTCGCCCTGGGCCATGCGCTTGAACCGCCAATGCTCGGCGCTGCCGCACTCGGCCTGCGCTTCGCTCAGCCCCAGGTCGCGGGCCAGCGCCAGGCGGGTGAATTCGCCGTCGCGCGCGCCGACCAGGTCGACCATCATCCGGATCGCGGCCACATGGCCGGTGGCGCTGCTCAGCGCCTTGTGATGGCAGGTGGCGCTGTCGGCCAGCTCGGGCCCGCCGGCGCCTTCCTCGACACCGGGGCGGAAATTGGGATGCACGGCCAGCCGCTTGGAGGCCAGGACCCCGGCGGCCAGCGGCACGAACACGGCCGAACCCACGACGCAGACGCGGGCCGCGTTGCGGATCGCCTCGCGCAGAAGGCCCAGTTCGGCCGGGCCCGGCAGCCACGGCGTTTCGGTTCCGCCCACCAGCACAAGTGTCTGGTCAGGGCCGCACAGCGGCCTGCTGGCCATCGCAAGCGCCTCGTCG